>NZ_BAAANF010000001.1:0-283441 GCF_039529655.1 Kribbella yunnanensis
CCGCGCCATCGCCCCCGCCTGGCGGCCGTGCGCCCTCGCCCCCGCCTCGCGCCGTCCGCCCGCGCCCCGCGCCCCGCGCCCGCGCCCCGCGCCCTTGCGGGCACCCGCGCGCCCCGCCGATCTCCCGCTCACCCCCGCCTGCGGCGGCTTACGTGCCGAGTGTGCGGAGTGTGTCGCCGGAAACCGATTACCGACGCCCCGGTCCTCACACTCGCCGGGCAACTCCTCCCACTCGCACGATGGCTTCGGTCGCGGCGGTCCCACTCGCACGGTGGCTTCAGTCGCGGCGGCACTGGGTGGTCCGGTTGTTCCCGAGGTCATTTCAGCGGATATCCGCTCGTGTTGCCCCTTCTCCCCCTCGAGTACGAGCGGAGAAGGAGCGTTTGGAAGGGATATCCGTTCGAATGTGTGGGGGCGGGGCGGATGTCAGGGGGTGGCGGATGGGTGGTTAGGCGGGGCCGGTTTCGGCTGGGTCGGGGGTGGTGGGGGTTGGGGGGCGGCGTAGGCGGCGGCGGAGCCATAGGGCTGGTATGGCGAGGAGTGCCAGGAGGATGGCGAAGGGGAGTACTGCGCCTACTGCGGTTGCTAGGGCGGAGAAGGTGGCGGTGAATGCGTGCCAGCCGCTCTTGAGGCCGCCGACGAAGCCGCGGTCGGGGTCGGTGGTGACCGGCGGGGTGTCTTTGGTGGTCAGCGTGAGGTTGAGGGTGGCTAGCTCGGTTTGGAGGGCTAGGTTCTTCTGCTTGGCGAGCAGAGATTCCAGGTCGGCCTCGCGGCGGGTCAGTTCGGACTCGACGGAGACGATTTCGCCGATTGTGTTCGCCTTGGCGAGGAGGGCGCGCATGCGGTCGAGGCTGGCGCGTTGGGTGCGGATCCTGCTGTCCACGTCGACGACCTGTTCGGTGACGTCGGTGGATTCCTGGTGGATTTGCAACCGCTTGCCGAGCTTCGAGAGGCCGTCGATGGCGGCGTCGTACGACGTACTCGGGACCTTCAGGACGAGATTCGCCCGGGAGATGTTGCCTTTGTCGTCGTCGCCGGTGTTCTCGGAGGCGACTTGGCCTTTGAGGCCGGTGATGACCGTGATCGCCTCTTGCCGACGCTTGTTGACGTCGTCGGCTTCGACCGTGAGCGAACCGGTTCGGATGATCGCCCGTGTGACGGGCGGTTGCTCCGCGACCGGAGCCTTCGGCTGGGCCTGGCCGCCGATCGCCTTACCGCCGCCGTCGCTCGCCGCGCTCTCGGGTTGCTGCGCGGAATTACCCCTGCTGTCGCTGGCGGCCCCGGATGTGCTCTCACCGCCCGACGCGCCACAACCTGCCAGCAGTATCAGACCAACCGCGGCCAGCACAGCTGTCCCACCCTTGCGCCTCATCACCCAGCCCCTCTCGTGTGGATATGTCCTGGGGACGCTCCACGAGGGGCTGGGTGTTGCAGCGAGAAATTACAGCTTGGTCACTTCACCGACGAGCGGTCTTCTTGGCCACAGCCTTGGCCGGCGCCTTCTTAGCCACAGCCTTGGCCGGCGCCTTCTTGGCCACCGTCTTCTTTGCCGCAACCTTCTTGGCCGGAGCCGCCTTCTTCACCGGCGCCGCCTTCTTCGCGACGGCCTTGGCGGGTGCCTTCTTGGCAACGGCCTTAGCCGGCGCCTTCTTGGCGACTACCTTGGCGGGCGCCTTCTTCGCGACAGCCTTCTTCGCGGGCGCGACCTTCTTGGCAGCAGCCTTCTTCGTCGGTACTGCGGTCTTGCTAGCAGCAGCCTTCTTGGTCGGCGCTGCCTTCTTCGCAACGGCCTTGGCCGGTGCCGCCTTCTTGGCCGTGACCGCCTTCTTCGCAGGCGCGACCTTCTTGGCGGCGGCCTTCTTGGCCGGTGCTGCGGTCTTGCTAGCAGCCACCTTCTTGACCGGCACCGCCTTCTTGGCAACAGCCTTCGCAGGAGCAGCCTTCTTGGCGGGCGCGGCCTTCACGGGCACCGCCTTCTTGGCAACGGCCTTCTTCGCCGGCGCTGCCTTCTTAGCAACCGCCTTGGTCGGCGTGGCCTTCTTGACCGGAGCGGCCTTCTTGGCGACCGCCTTGGTCGGCGTGGCCTTCTTGACGGGTGCGGCCTTCTTGGCAACGGCCTTCGCAGGTGCCGCCTTCTTCGCGACCGCCTTAGCCGGAGTCGCCTTCTTCGCGACTGCCTTGGCCGGAGTCGCCTTCTTCACCGGAGCCGCCTTCTTGGCGACTGCCTTGGCGGGTGCGGCCTTCTTGGCAACGGCCTTGGCGGGAGCCTTCTTCGCCGGTGCCGCGGTCTTGGTCGCAACCGCCTTCGCGGGCGCAGCCTTCTTGACCGGGGCAGCCTTCTTGGCGACCGCCTTGGTCGGCGTGGCCTTCTTAACGGGCGCGGCCTTCTTGGCGGGTGCCGGTGCAGTTGCAGTCTTCTTGGCTGCCGCCTTCTTGACCGGTGCCGGAGCGGCAGCAGCCTTCCTGGCAGGAGCCTCGGCCGCAGCCGCCTTCGCCGGAGCCTTCCGAGCCAAAGTCTTCTGAGCCGGTGCCTGCTGTGCAGGTGCCGTCTCGACCGGAGCCTTCTGAGCGGGCGCCTTCTGAGCGGGCGCCTTCTGAGCGGGCGCCTTCTGAACCGGTGCCTGCTGAGTCGGTGCCTGCTGTGCAGGTGCCTTGTCAGCCGGTGCCTTCTCGGCGGGGGTCTGCTGGGTCGGGGCCTCGAAGAGGGGGACCTTCTTAGCTGGGGCCTCGGTGACCGGTGCAGCCTGGGCCCCACCGGACGACCGGCGCGAACGCTGACGCCGCGACGGCCGCTCACTCGCACCATCCACCGCAGGCGGCTCGGCCGAACCGTCCACCGCAGGTCGGTCCGAAGCGACGACCGCCGGGGCGCTCGTCTCGACCGGAGCAGCAGCCGGAGCAGGCGTCGTACCAGCTTCGGTGGTTACTGCGCCCTCGACCGGACGATCCCCGCGGCGCTTGCGGTTGCGGTTGCGCTTCCGCTTGCGTTCACGCGGCGCCTCGACCGAGGTGGTCTCGACTGCAGCGGTCTCGGCCTCGACCGCAGGCGGGACGAGGGTCTTGGTGGTGACGTCGGCGTTCTCCTCGACCGGCTGGCCCTGGCGGGTGCGCTTGCGAGTGCGGTTCCGCTTGCGGTCCCGGCCGTGTCCATGCCCGTGGCCGGACTCGGCCCGGTCGTCGGTACGGCGGTGCTTGTCGCGACCCGGACGATCCGAGCGCTCAGTACGCTCCGAGCGCTCCTCGCGGTCGGCGGCGGGCTTGATCCGGCCCTTCGCCTCGGTCGGGATACCGAGATCGTGGTACAGCTCGGGTGACGTGGAGTAGATCTCCTGCGGATCCGGGTACGGCAGATCGAGGGCCTGGTTGATCGTCTTCCAGCGGACCAGGTCCGCCCAGTCGACGAACGTGACCGCGATCCCGCTCGCACCGGCCCGGCCGGTCCGGCCGATCCGGTGCACGTAGGCCTTCTCGTCCTCGGGGCAGGTGTTGTTGATGACGTGCGTGACGCCCTCGACATCGATCCCCCGGGCGGCGACGTCGGTGCAGATCAGCACGTCGATCTTGTCGCCGCGGAACCGGGTCAGCGCCCGCTCGCGGGCCTGCTGGTTCAGGTCGCCGTGGATCGCGGCGGCCTTGAAGCCGCGGTCGATCAGGTCGTCGGTCAGCCGGGACGCCTCGCGCTTGGTCCGGCAGAAGATCATCACCCGGCCGCGGTCTTCGGCCTGCAGGATCCGGGCGACCACCTCGGGCTTGTCCAGATCGTGTGCCCGGTAGACGAACTGGGCCGTCGTCGGGACCATCTGGGAGTCCTCGTGGGACTCGGCCCGGATGTTCAGCGGGTGCCGCATGTGGGTGCGGGCCAGGCCGATCACGGCCGACGGCATCGTTGCCGAGAACAACATTGTCTGCCGCAGCTCAGGTGTCTTGCGCAGAATGCGTTCCACGTCCGGCAGGAAGCCGAGGTCGAGCATCTCGTCGGCCTCGTCCAGCACCAGAACCTTGATGTGGCTGAGGTCGAGGACGCCGCGGTTGGCCAGGTCCAGCAGCCGGCCGGGGGTGCCGACGACGACGTCGACGCCGGTCTTCAGCGCCTCCAGCTGCGGCTCGTACGCGACCCCGCCGTAGATGGTCAGGATCCGCACGGTGCGGACGGTGGACGCGGTGACGAGGTCCTTGGCGACCTGGATCGTCAGCTCGCGGGTCGGGGTGACGACCAGGGCCTGCGGCTTGCCCGGGGCGGCGAGTTCGGTGTAGTCGGCCTCGCCGGGGGAGATCGTGCGCTGCAGCAACGGAATACCGAAGCCGAGCGTCTTGCCGGTCCCGGTCCGGGCCTGGCCGATCAGGTCGGTGCCCAGCAGGGCGACGGGGAGCGTCATTTCCTGGATCGGGAAGGGCTCCACGATGTTGACGCGGTCGAGCGCGTCGCAGATCTCGGGCAGCACGCCGAGCTCTCGGAAGGTGGTCAGGCTGATCGCCTCTCACATGCTTGAACGGACAGTGGCCGGGCGCCAGAGGCGGGTGAAGCCTCGTCAGAAGAGGCGCGGGGACACTGTGCAAGCACCTCGCACCAGCGTGCCCATGTGGGCGCGTCACCGGCGAATCGCTCACCAGTGTAACCGCAACTTGCGTCATCGACGTTCCGTGTGGTTCGTGCCACGACACGCATCGGCAACCATGGACTAGTTCTGGCAGCCCTCGAAGCCGGATAAGGTGCCGGGCATGGAACAGACGGCCTTCGACGATCCCGCCTACCGGGCCGCGGCGGTGGACCTGCTGGGAGTTCTCGCGTACGGCGAGCTGACCGCCTTCGAGCGGATGGCCGAGGACGCCAAGCTGGCCCCGACCCTGAACGACAAGGCGGAGCTCGCTGCCCTGGCGACCACCGAGTTCGGGCACTTCCAGCAACTCCGCGACCGGCTCGTCACGCTCGGGGTGGACCCGATGGAGGCGATGCAGCCGTTCGTCACCCCGCTGGACGCCTTCCACGACCACACCGCGCCGTCGGACTGGCTGGAAGGTCTGGTGAAGGCGTACGTCGGGGACGGCCTGGCCAACGACTTCTACCGCGAGATCGCGTCGTTCGTGGACGCGGGGACCCGGGCCCTGGTGCTCGAGGTGTTCGCCGACTCCGGGCAGGCCGAGTTCATCGTGGACCGGGTCCGGGCCGCGATCGAGGACGACCCGAAGCTCGGCGGCCGCCTGGCGCTGTGGGGACGCCGGCTGGTCGGTGAGGCGCTCAGCCAGGCGCAGCGGATCGCCGCCGACCGGGACTCGCTGACTGCGCTGCTGGCCGGCAGCGTCGACCGCCCCGGGCTGGATCTGGCCGCCATCGGCCGGATGTTCACCCGGCTGACCGAGGCCCACACCGCACGGATGACAGCGCTGGGTCTGCAGGCCTGAGGTCGTCAGTTGGCCGGATGTTCACCAGTACCTACGGCAAGCGTGACTGCGATTTGCCTGCGTTCCTGGTTGCATGACTCCGTTCGTTGTTGACGGGGGTCGACGCCGGAGAGCCTGCCTGCATGACACTGCCTTACCGCCCGGTCCGCCTGGGCATCTACTCCGACACCCTGGTGCCACGGGCCGATGGTGTGGCCGTCTCGCTGGAGGCTGCCGGGCGAGCGCTGTGTGAGCTCGGTGTCCAGCTCGAGGTGGTCGCGCCGTACCGCGCCAACAGCCACGAGAGCAGGCTGCCGATCCGGTCGGTGCCGGGCACCGAGACCTGGGGCCGCGACTACCGCCTCGGCACACTCCGCCCGACCAGGAACAAGCCGGAGTACGACGTAGTGCACGTCCACACGCTTGGTCCGATCGGGGTGTCCGGCCTGTACGCCGCGTGGCGCAAGCAGCTCCCGGTTGTCCTGACCTGGCACACGGATCTCGAGATCTACCGCCAGCACTACGCGGAGATCCGGCTGGCGATGTGGCTGGCAGGCAAGGCCTGGCGGGTCGGCCTCGGAGCGCCGCGTGGCTACCAGCGCGAGTGCACGGAGGTGCAGAACCTGTTGCGGGCGGTCGACCTGGTCGTCGCGCCGACGGCCAAGGTGCAGCAGCAGCTGGACGACCTGGGCTGTGAGGCGCCGACTGTGGTCCTGCCGAGCCCGACGCTCCCGATGCCCGCTCCGTCGGTGTCGGCCGCGGAGATCCGGCATCAGCTCGCTCTCGGGGCACAGGACCCGATCGTGCTGTCGGTCGGCCGGTTGAGCGGCGAGAAGAACGACGAGTTGCTGCTGTGCTCGTTCGCCGAGCTGCTGCGCATCCGGCCGGACGCCTGCCTGGTCATGGTCGGCGGGTACGGCGACCGGCGGCGCGTCACCGACTTGATCGACCGGCTCGGGATCAGCGCTCAGGTGCGGATGCCCGGCGTACTGCCGCGGGCCGAGCTAGCGGGTTACTACCTCGCTGCGGACGCTGTGGTGATCGCCTCGATCTCGGAGACCCAGTCGCTGGTTGCGCACGAGGCCGAGGCGGCCGGCTGCCCGCTGGTGGTTGTCGACCCGTGGCTGTACCGCGGTCACGAGCGGACGCGGACGTTCGCTCCGGCCGAACCGGCGCAGCTGGCGGCCGTGGTCGGTCAGGCCCTCCGTACGCCGGAAACCCAGCGCCTGTGGGCGCCGCGGTACCGGCCGGCGCCGCGTGAGCACGCCGAGAAGCTGCTGGCCCTGTACGAAGGGCTGGCATCACAACGGCCGCCTGCCCCAGGCGGGGTGGCGGCCGTCGGGTGACGCTTGCTCAGGTCAGGTTGCCCGGGGCTTGCGGGCGGCGATGATCGCGATGACCACCGCGGCACAGACGATCTGGATCAGGTACTGGATCCAGTCCGGCCCGTCGGTGTCCTTGATGTCGAGGAAGTAGGCGATCAGACCACCGATGAAGGCGCCGATACCGCCGCCGAGGATGGTCCAGCCGAGGCTGATGTTCTGTTTGCCGGGGAGTACGAGCCGCGCGAGTGGCCCGAAGATGACGCCGGCCAGCAGGCTCACGATGATCATCCAGATCCAGTAACCCACGGTTCCTCCTTCAGAGGGGGTGACGGACCTGCGTCTGGGCGGCGCCCCGTAGCTACCAGACCACTACGACGCAGGTCTCACCGCACATGGTGCCCACCGAACCGGATTCCGGAACCCGGACACGCAGGACCGTGTCCGGAACGCGATCAGATCGCGCCGAACCCGACCTTCCGGATCGAGACCTCACCGATCTCGACGTACGCGAGCCGGTCGGCCGGTACCAGCACCCGGCGGCCCTTGTCGTCGGTCAGCTGCAGCAGATTGCTCTTCCCGCTGAGCGCATCCGAAACCTGCGCCTGTACCTCGTCCGGGCTCTGCTCGCTCTCGAGCACCAACTCGCGATTGACGTGTTGCACGCCGATCTTGACCTCCACGAAACCCTCCGGGCACGTTCCGACCGGCGGCTCTCGCCGGTGACGGTTCGAGCCTATCCGCTGCCGGCCCCGGTCTCTCACCCGTCCGCCCAAAGCAGAACCCGCAGCGGTACGGCGTGGGGTCGCGCGTCAGCCGTCAGTTCGCGGGAAGCCGCGGATACCGCGCCAGGCGAGTGACGCGACCAAGTCGGCAGCGTGCTCCTGCGGCAGCGAGCTCTGGTCGGACGCGGCCAGCCAGTAGCGCGCGCTCACCTGGGCCTGGCCGACCAGGCTGACTGCCAGCACCATCGACTGCTCCCGGTTCAGGCCGGCGTCCGCGCTGATCACCTCGGAGACCGCCTCCGCACACGCGATGGTGACGCGGTCGACGCGCTCCCGGACCGCCGGCTCGTTGGTCAGGTCGGACTCGAAGACCAGCCGGAAGGCGCCCTGCGCGTTCGCGACGTAGTCGTAGAACGCGTGCACGGTGGCCGCGACCCGCTGCTTGTTGTCGTCGGTCGACTTCAGCGCTTCGTGCACCGAGGCGACGATGGCTTCGCAGGAGGTGTCCAGCAGTGCCAGGTAGAGCTCCAGCTTGCCGGGGAAGTGCTGGTACAGGACCGGCTTGGACACCCCCGCGCGGTCGGCGATGTCGTCCATCGCGGCGGCGTGGTACCCGTTCGCGACGAAGACCTCCTGAGCCGCCTCGAGCAGTTGCGCGCGGCGGGCCAGCCGGGGCAGGCGGCTGCCGCGTTTCGGTGCGGTCTCCGGTGTCGTCGACACGTCGGCTCCTTCGGTGGTGCGGCACCGGCGGCAGGACGCGCCCCGGGTCGTAGGCAGAATCCTACCCACCGGTCCTCCCGGTCAGTAGCTTCCCCGCCGGATGGGCCCGTCAGGAAGGCAGCGGCCGCGGGTCGTCGTACAGCTCGGCCAGGACGTCGCCGTACTCCTCGATCCGGGCGAGCACCTCGTGCGGGAGGAACTTGAGCTCCTCCGGAGTGGTGGTCGCGGCCACCTCGTCCCAGTCGATCGGTGTGGACACCCGGGGCTCGTCGGAACCACGCAGCGAGTACGGCGCCAGCGTCGTCTTCGCACTGGCGTTCTGGCTCCAGTCGATGAAGACCTTGTTCGGCCGGAGCGCCTTAGTCATGTTCGCGGTGACGTCCTCGGGCAGGGCCTCCGCCAACTGCTCAGCGAGCTGCTTGGCGAACGCACTGGTCCGTTTCGACGACGCTGGCTCGATCGGCACATACAGGTGCATGCCCTTGTTGCCGGAGGTCTTCGGCCAGCCCTCCAGCCCGTAGTGCCCGAGGAGCTCACGCAGGGCCAGTGCGACGTCGCAGCACTCGACGATGGTCGCGCCCGGCCCCGGGTCGAGGTCGAAGACGATCAGGTCGGCTTGCGGGTCACTCCCGTGCTCCGACAGACCGATCCGCCACTGCGGCACATGCAGTTCGAGCGCTGCGAGGTTCGCCAGCCACACCACGGTCTGTACGTCGTCCGCGACCACAAAGTCGGCTTCGTCGCGGCCGGTCGAGCTACCGGGGGTGGGCAGAGTTTCGGTCCGCACCCAGGCCGGCGTACCGCGGGGTGCGTTCTTTTCGAAGAAGTACGACGCGTCGGTGCCGTCCGGCCAGCGCTTCCGGGTGAGTGGCCGGTCGGACAGGTGTGGCAGTAGCAAGGTGGCGACCTGGTGGTAGTAGTCGATCACCTCTGCCTTGGTGAAGCCGGTCTGCGGATACAGGACCTTGCCGAGGTTCGTGAGCTTCAGAGTCTGCCCGTCGACCTCGGTCGTCACCTGCTGCGACGCTGCCATGTGTCCCAGTCTCCACCTACGGCTGGTACATGCAGTGCACGCTGAGGCCGCTCATTGCGGAGTCCTTGCTCTCGACGAGCTTTCCGTCCATCCAGATCTCGCAGCGGACCGAGCCGCGGTCCTCGAGTTGCTGGAGGGCGCTGACGGACAGCATCTGAGTGCTGCCCTTGGTCTCGAGCTTCTGGCTCTCCCACGGCAGTGCGGCGTACTTCACGTCCACGGACTCCCGCTGGCCGTCGCGGACGTAGCTGACGTCCGGCTGCTCCGCCGTACCGCTGACCTTGTAGACGACCTCGTGCTTCTCCTGGCTCGCGACGAGCATCCGGACGCCGGTGTAGCCGAGTAGGAACAGCTGGAACGCCGGATAGGCGAGGAGTACGACGAGCAGCACGATCAGTAGCGGTTTGGGGACTCTGCGCTTCATGGGTCGCAAGTGTTCCGGTCGACGGGGTCCTACCATGGGATTCGTGGAGAGCTACGGGGCAGTAACCGGCGCTGATGCGCCGTTGGCGACACAGGAATGGCCGGCCCGCCAGGTGCCGGTCGCAGGCGTGGACCTGCTGGTCAGAGACGTGCCGGATGCGGCGGCGGAGCTAGCGCCCGCGCTCTACGTGCACGGCCTGGGCGGCTCGTCGTTGAACTGGACCGCGCTCGGACTACTGCTCAACGACACCGTGCGGGGGATCGCACCTGACCTGCCCGGCTTCGGACGTACGCCGTTGTCCGGTCCGACCGGGATCTCCGAGCAGGCCGACGTACTGGTGAAGCTGTTGGAGAGCGAGTACGACCAGCCGGCGCATGTCTTCGGCAACTCGATGGGTGGGGCCTCCGCGGTCGCTCTGGCGGCACAGCGCCCGGATCTGGTGGCGTCACTCACGTTGGTGTCGCCGGCGCTACCGCATCCGCGGGTGTCGGCCAGTGCGCTGTGGTTCGCGGCACTCGCGACGCCAAGGCTCGGACCGGTGGTTCTGGAGCGCGCACAGCGGTTGCCGTTCGATCGACGGTTCCAGGCGTCGCTGGCGATGGTCTTCGGCGACCCGCGCGCGCTACCGCCCGAGGTGCGGGCCAACTACGAGGCCGAGCTGCACCGGCGGGACACCGACCCGTGGAACATGCAGGCGACCACCGACGCCGCCAAGAGCATCCTGCGCTCGTCACTGGCACCGCCACGCCGGTCGCTCTGGGCGGACGCAGCCAGCGTCAAGTGCCCGGTCCTACTCGTGTACGGCGGCCGCGACCGGCTGGTCGACGCGCGCATCCGGACCAAGGCGCAACGGACCTTTCCGGACGCGCGGCTGCTGTACTTGCCCAAGTCCGGTCATGTCGCTCAGATGGAGCACCCGGAGCAGGTTGCGGCCGCCTTCCGGGACCTCATCGCGTAACTGAGCGGATTTTGGAATCTGAACGCGTGCGGTAAATAACCCAACCTTTCGCTCGCACGGGCTATCTCATGGAGAGCTGTCCGTCGACGAGAGGAAGACCGTGCGCGTTCTGGGCACAATCACGCTGGGCATGGCCGCAGTACTGGCGATCGGGCCAGTTACGGCGTCCGCGACGCCACCGCCGTCGCCCGTTGTGGAGGGCAACAGCTGGGACGTGCAGCAGGTGCCGGCGGGTTACCGGGTCACGCTGCGGCTGGACGCACCGGTGCAGATGCGTGCGGCCCGGCCGCTGCTGGCCGTGAACGGGAAGCCGGTCGGAGTGGCCCGCCAATCCGCTGACGGCCGGACGCTGACGCTGGTCACGACGGACAAGGTGGCCGCGCACGCGCACGACGTACAGCTCACCTGGCCCGGCGACCAGCGCATGAGCGTCCGTGCCCTTGCTGGTGGACCGACGGACGCCTACTGGCTGAACGCGCGGAAAGGGCCACTGCTCAAGGACGACCCGGGCAAGCCCGGCAAGTACCAGGTCGAGACATCCGAGTACAACCTGGGTGACGAGGCGGTTCTGCTGCCCGGACTCGGCCAGAAGTCCGAGGTGGTCGGCAAGGTCTACGCACCGGTCGGAGCTGCGGGCAAGCGTCCGCTGGTGGTCTTCCTGCACGGTCGGCACGAGTCCTGCTACGGCGACGAGTCGGCCCCCAGCGACAAGCCCTGGCCCTGCCCGAAGGGCACCAAGTCGGTCCCCAGCTATCGCGGCTACGACGGCCCCGCGAAGGCACTCGCGAGCAGTGGCTACCAGGTCGTCTCGATCAGTGCGAACGCAGTCAACGCCTTCGACTTCGACGCGTACGACGGCGGTGCGCAGGCCCGGGCGGAGTTGGTACTCGACCACCTCACGCGGTGGCGGCAGTGGTCGACTATCGGCGGCGGTCCGTTCGGCTCCAAGTACATCGGCAAGATCGACCTGCAGAACGTCGGTCTGATGGGTCACTCACGCGGTGGCGAGGGTGTCGCGCGAGCCGCGGTGGTGAACGCCGACCGCGGTGGCCAGTTCGGCATCCGCGCCGTACTGCCGCTCGCACCGGTCGACTTCGCGCGATCTACCGTGCCAGGTGTCGCCATGAGCGTCCTGCTGCCGTACTGCGACGGTGACGTGTCCGACCTGCAGGGACAGAAGTTCTACGACGACACCAGGAACTCCATTACCGGTGATGGGGCAGCTCGCTCCACAGTCACCGTGCTGGGCGCCAACCACAACTTCTTCAACACCGAGTGGACACCCGGTCAGTCAGTAGCACCGTCCTTCGACGACTGGGGTGGCGAGGGCAGCAAGGCGCCCTGCGACGCCAAGTACGCCGGGCGGTTGAAGGCGAAGGAACAGCAGGCGGTCGGTACGGCGTACGTGGCTGGGTTCTTCCGGTTGCAGCTCGGGCACGAGAAGCAGTTCCTGCCGCTGTTCGACGGGTCTGACGCTCGCACTGCGTCCGCAGGCAAGGCTGTGGTGCGGGTGGTCGCGCAGGCGCCGCTGGCATCGCGGCGTGACGTGACCGCCTTCGACAAGGCACTGCCGAAGGGTGCGTTGAGCGGCAAGGTCACAGCGGTGGTCTGTGCTGGTGAGACGGGCAAGAGCGCGTGTCTGACCACCACTGGTGCAGGGGACGCGCCGCACTGGGACCCAGCTGCGTTTGCCTCGCACGCACCGACCCTTGCGGTCACCAAGCTGTCCTGGACCGACAAGACCGGAGTCCTGCGACTCACTCTGCCGACTGTGCAGCGGGACGTGCGCAAGTACGCCGCACTGTCTTTCCGGGCCGCTCCGGACCCCACGAGTACGCCGAAGGCCGACCTGACCGTCCGTGTCGTCGACGGTCGTGGTCGGGCCGCGTCCGTACCGGTGTCCACGGTCAGCGACGCGCTGGTGCGGATGCCGGGCAACCAGACGGCGGGGTTGCCGAAGAACCTGCTGCGCACCGTGCGGATCCCCCTGTCGTCGCTCAAGGGAGTCGACCTGCGGGACGTCCGCGCGATCGAGCTGCGGACCGATCGGGTCGCGAAAGGTTCGGCGTACCTGAGTGATCTGTCGTTCTCGTCGCCCGGTATCGGAGTCTCGGCTCCGACGGTGAAGGCGCCGAAGGTGACGGTGTCGGACGTCACCACGAAGGAGGGCGACAAGGGGACGACGTACGCGGACTTCGTGGTGCGGCTGTCGAGGCCGACCACCCGCCCGGTCGTCGTGTACGCCGAGACCAGCCTTCCGTTCGCGGAGGTGATGCCGGTGGGTGATGTGGCGAAGGCAGTGGTCTTCAAACCCGGCCAGGTCCGGCAGACAGTGCGAGTGCCGATCAAGGCGAACACTCGCGACAGTTACGACGTGAAGTTCGACCTGGCGTTGGCTGCGCCACGTGAGGCGTTGCTGGCCAAGTCTTTCGGGCACGGTGTGGTTCTCGACGACGACCCGTCGCCGAAATTCACCGTCGGCAAGCTGGTCACCACCGAGGGCAAGGGCGAGGTCACGTTCCCGGTGAAGCTGTCGGCGCCCAGCGACAAGCACATCGGTTTCGGTGGTCTGTGGAAGGACGGTGCGGCCGTCCTCGGCAGGGACTACCGCGGGCAGTACGACCCGCCGGAGCACACCCTCACCGGTGGCATCGAGGTCGCGAAGCTCGAGGGTGAGCTGACCGTCACGGTGACCGACGACAAGGTCAAGGAACCGACCGAGACGTTCACGGCGTTCCTCGACACCGTCGACGGGATCGACGGCCTCCAGCTGCCGATCGCCGCGACCGGGACGATCCTCGACAACGACTGAGTCGAATCTGTCGCAGGACTGAGACGAGATCGAGCGGCTGATCAGGTCAACTTTCCTCTCGCCCACGAAGTCGTTCTTTGTGGTCTGTTTCGTCGATTCGAGAGGACAACTGTGCGAGAGATCGGCAGATTGAGGCACCTGTCGCTGGGGATGGTCGCACTATTAGGGGTGGGGTTGACCACGGCGCCGTTCGCGGCCGCCGCGCCGCCGCCGGCGCCAACCATTGCTCAAGGCAACAATTGGGACGTGAAGCCGGTCGCGGCCGGCTACCAGATCACGCTGCGGCTGGGAGCGCCGGCGCCGATGCGCGCGTCGCTCCCGCTGCTGGCCGTGGACGGCGAGCCGATCGGGGTGGCCAAGCAGTCCACCGACCAGCGGACGCTGACACTGGTCAGCACCGATCCGGCCGTACTGAAGGCCAAGGACGTCAAGCTGGTGTGGTCGGGGGACCTCGGCAAGGACGACCGGAAGGCCGAGAGCCGCGGTGCGGCTGTTGGCGGCCCGAACGACGCGTACTGGCTGAAGCCCAAGCTGGGGGCGCTGCTCAAGGACGACCCGGCCAAGCCGGGCAAGTTCAAGGTCGAGACGTCGGAGTACAACCTCGGTGACGAGGCGGTCTTCCTGCCCGGGCTGGGCCAGAAGTCCGAGGTCGTCGGCAAGGTCTACACACCGGTCGGTGCGACCGGCAAGCGGCCGTTCGTGCTGTTCCTGCACGGCCGGCACTCGTACTGCTACGGGGGCACGAACGAGCAGCCGGAGAAGCCGTGGCCCTGCACGGACGGCGCCAAGCCGGTGCCGAGCTACCGCGGGTACGACGGCGCTGCGAAGGCACTGGCCAGTAGCGGCTACCAGGTGGTGTCGATCAGCTCCAACGCGGTCAACGCGTACGACGGCGGTGTGTACGACGCCGGTGCGCAGGCGCGGGCCGAGCTGATCCTCGACCACCTCAAGCTGTGGAAGCAGTGGTCGACCGCCGGCGGGGGTCCGTTCGGCAACAAGTACGTCGGCAAGATCGACCTGCAGAACATCGGTCTGATGGGCCACTCACGTGGCGGTGAGGGCGTGGCCCGCGCAGCCGTCGTGAACGCCGACCGTGGCGGCGAGTTCGGGATCCGCGCGGTGCTGCCGCTGGCTCCGGTGGACTTCGCCCGCTCGACGGTGCCGGGGGTCGCGATGAGCGTCATCCTGCCGTACTGCGACGGCGACGTCTCCGACTTGCAGGGCCAGAAGTTCTACGACGACACCCGCTACTCGGTCACCGGTGACGCGGCGACGCGTTCGACGGTGACGGTGCTCGGTGCCAACCACAACTTCTTCAACACCGAGTGGACTCCGGGCCAGTCCGAGGCGCCGTCCAACGACGACTGGGGTGGCGAGGGCAAGGCGGCTCCGTGTGACGCCAAGTACGCCGGGCGACTGAAGGCGAAGGAGCAGCAGGCCGTCGGGACGGCGTACCTGTCGGGCTTCTTCCGGCTGCACCTGGGCAACGAGAAGCAGTTCCTGCCGCTGTTCGACGGCTCTGACGCCCGTGCGGCGTCTGCTGGTCGTGCGGTGGTGCGGGTGGTCTCGCAGGCCCCGCTGGCGACCCGTCGGGACGTGAACCGTTTCGACTCGGCGCTGCCGAAGGGTGCGCTCACCGGCAAGGCCTCTGCAGTGGTGTGTTCCGGTGCCACGCTCAAGGACGCGCGCGCTGCCACTCCGACCTGTCTGACAACGGATGGCTCGGGTGACTCACCCCACTGGGATTCCGCGTGGTTCGCAGCCCGTACGCCGACCATGGCGGCGACCCGGCTGTCATGGCGCGACAAGACCGGCGTACTGCGGGTGAACCTGCCGGCTGCACAGCGCGACGTACGGAAGTTCGCTGCACTGTCGTTCCGGACGGCTCCGGACCCGGCTGGTGCTGCGAAGACCGATCTGTCGGTCCGCGTGGTCGACGGCAAGGGCCGTGCGGTGTCGGTGCCGGTGTCGAAGGTCAGTGACGCACTCACGCGACTGCCTGGCCCGAAGACGTTCGGTCTGCCGAAGAACCTGCTGCGGAGCGTCCGGATCCCGGTGTCCTCGCTGAAGGGCATCGACCTGAAGGACGTGCGTGCGATCGAGCTGCGGACCGACAAGGTCGCCAAGGGCACGGTGTACCTCAGTGACCTGGCCTTCTCGTCGGCCGGCGTCGGTGTCTCGGCTCCGGCGGTGAAGCTGCCGCGGGTGTCGGCGTCGGACGTCAAGGTCAAGGAAGGCGACAAGGGCACGCAGACCGTCGACTTCTACGTGCGGCTGCACCGCGCGAGCACCCGGCCGGTCAAGGTGTACGCCGAGACCAACGGTGATCTTGGGTCGACTGTGGGTGACGTGGTGCGCACGGTGGTCTTCAAGCCGGGACAGGTCAAGCAGAAGATCAGCCTGCCGGTGAAGTCGAACACCCGCGACAGCTACGACATCCAGTTCAGTCTGGTGCTGTCGGTGCCGCACGAGGCGCTGCTCGACAAGTCGTTCGGGCACGGCGAGGTCATCGACGACGACCCGACCCCGAAGCTCACCCTGGGCAACCTGACCACGGTCGAGAAGACCGGCGAGGTCGGATTCCCGATGACGCTGTCGGCGCCGAGTGACAAGTACGTCGGCGTCAACGGGCAGCTGAAGGACGGCACCGCGGTGCTCAAGCAGGACTACCTCGGCTACTACGACGAGGGCGATCCGGGCTCGCGGACCATCGACGGCTACGTCGAGTCCGGCCAGACCAAGGGCCTGATGCTGGTGAAGATCGTCGACGACAAGGTGAAGGAGCCGGCCGAGACGTTCACGGCCGTCGTGGACCAGGCCGACGGAGCCGACATCAAGGTTCCGCAGACCCTGACCGCGACCATCACCGACAACGACTGACAGCAACCAACGACCGTGCCGGGCGTCCTGGGGGCGCCCGGCCCGGTGCTGTCCGGCGAGCGAGACGTCGGTCCCGGGATGCGGACCAGGGCTGGAGTGCCGGGAATTGTGCGGGAACATGGAGGACAGGCCGATGGTTGAAACCCTGACAGCCTGACTCGCACCCAATCGAGGAGCCGACACGTGTCACTGCCACCGCTGGTCGAACCGGCCGCCGAGCTGACCATCGACGAGGTCCGCCGGTATTCGCGGCACCTGATCATTCCCGAGGTCGGGATGGCCGGCCAGAAGCGGCTGAAGAACGCCAAGGTCCTGGTCATCGGGGCCGGCGGTCTGGGCAGCCCGGCGCTGCTCTACCTGGCCGCGGCCGGCGTCGGCACCCTCGGCATCGTCGAGTTCGACACCGTCGACGAGTCGAACCTGCAGCGCCAGATCATCCACGGCCAGTCCGACGTCGGGAAGTCCAAGGCCCAGTCGGCCCGTGACTCGATCCTGGAGACGAATCCGAACACGAACGTCGTCCTGCACGAGGTGCGCCTGGACAACGACAACGTGTTCGAGATCTTCGAGCAGTACGACCTGATCGTCGACGGCACCGACAACTTCGCCACCCGCTACCTGGTGAACGACGCCGCCGTGCTACTCGGCAAGCCGTACGTCTGGGGCTCGATCTTCCGCTTCGACGGCCAGGTCAGCGTGTTCTGGGCCGAGCACGGCCCCTGCTACCGCTGCCTCTACCCGGAGCCGCCGCCTCCTGGCATGGTCCCGTCGTGCGCCGAGGGCGGTGTGCTGGGCGTGCTGTGCGCGTCCGTCGGCGCGGCCCAGGTCACCGAGGCGATCAAGCTGCTGACGGGGATCGGCGACCCGTCGCTGGGCCGGCTGAACATCTACGAGGCCCTCGACCTGAACTGGCGCGCCCTGAAGGTCCGCAAGGACCCGAACTGCGCGATCTGCGGCGAGAACCCGACCGTCACCGAGCTGATCGACTACGAGAACTTCTGCGGCGCGATCACCGAGGAGGCGGCCGACGCGGCCGTCGGCTCGACGATCTCGGTCAAGCAGCTGAGCGAGTGGATCAAGCTCAAGGACAACGGCGAGAAGGACTTCCAGCTGATCGACGTCCGCGAGCCGAACGAGTACGAGATCAACCGGATCCCGGGCTCGGTGCTGATCCCGAAGGCCGACTTCCAGACCGGTGTCGCCCTCGAGAAGCTGCCGCAGGACAAGCAGCTGGTCTTCCACTGCAAGTCCGGTGTCCGCTCGGCCGAGGTGCTGGCCATCGTCAAGGGCGCGGGCTTCGCCGACGCGGTCCACGTCGGTGGCGGCGTCGTCGCCTGGGTCGACCAGATCGACCCGAGCCAGCCGGCGTACTGATCGTGAGTGGGGCCGGAGCAACTCCGGCCCCATCGCTCAGAACGGCATGCGGCAGGTGGCGACTGCTGCGGCCGCAGCCGGATCACCCGTGACGACCGGATTGTCGTCGCGGCCGGACAGCGTGCGCATGTAGCCGACGGCGTCGACGGCGGCGTGGCCGACCGGCTCGCCCCTCCCCAGTCGGTAGGTCCCACCTCCCTGGCCGGTGAGCTCCACGTCGACCGCGGGACGATCGCCCCAGAACGGTCCGTCGATCACGTCGCGCATCACCTGCGCGATCATTTCCTCGCCGTACCGGCCGGCGTCGAACGGGCGCCCGAGCGCCTGGCAGACGTCGTCGCGGTGCATCCACAGGTCCCGGGAGAGCAGGATGTCCTGCACATAGCCGAGATCCAGTGAGAAGCCCGGGTAGTCGTCCAGCGAGAAGCTCATCCGGCGCACCAGTCCCGGGTTCTTGAGGATCTTCCGGGTCGCCTTGGTCCAGACCTGGTCGAACGTCCTGCGCAGTTCGTCCGGCGGTGTTCCGCGGTGTTCGTCGGCCTGCACCATCATGTGCCGGTCGAACTTCGGCGTGGTCGGGTACACCCGCTTGGCCTTACGCATTCGGCGCGGGAACGACCACGGGATGTTCACGTCCTCGGCCTGGCCGATCAGGTGGCCGGCGATATCGGCGACGTCCCACTCGTCGCAGACGGTACGGCGTTGCCACTCGCTCCCGTTGATGGACGCCAGCAGGTCGTGCCACGCCTCGAGTTCTGCGGCCCGGTGTTCCGCACACTGCGGCCGGTCGGCGCGGCTGATCTCTGTTGCGAGTACAGCGGTCATGTCTTCTTCCCCCTGGTTGGTGCGTAGTACTGGTAGAACATGTCGAGCGCGGTCGGCAGCAGCCGGACGAAGCGGCCGTCCTCGAAGGACGCATGCGGCTCGTTCGCCAACTGCTGCGAGACCAGACCGGACGTGATCGAGGTGTAGAGGGCGAGGCCCTCCTCGGTCGCGGCTTCCGGCCGTAGATGTCCCTGATCGACGCCGGCCTGCAGATGCTGCCGCAGGTCCTCCAGCGTTTCTTGTGCCGGTGCGAACGCCTCCGGGCTCGGCTCGAAGCCCGGAACGGTCCGCCAGAACAGCAACTGCGAGTAGACGGGGTTCTCCATGCACCAGCGGCTGAACGCCGTCACCGCGATGATGTCGAGCTCGCGGATGTCGTCCGTGTTCGCCGCTGCGTTCGCCTCCAGCCGGGCCTCGCGGAAGAACTCGGCCCCGCGCTGGAAGAGTGCGTCGTAGATCGCCATCTTGGACGGGAAGTACTGGTAGAGCGATGGTGGTTGCATGCCCAGCTGCCGGGCCACCGCGGACAGGCTGAGGGAGGCGACCCCTTCGGCCTCCATCAGCTCGATGGCCGCCGTCAGGATCTCCTCGATCGTTTCCTGACGACGCCGGGTCCTGCGGTCCAGTCCAGCGCTGCTCATACCCTGAGGATTCTCTAATACCATTAGGGAAGTCAATGCCCTGTAGGGCACAGGTTCTGTCCCTGCGGACACGTACTGTCGGAGCATGTGCCGAAACATCACTGTGCTCCGGGGACTGGAGCCCGCCGCGACCTCCGAGGAGATCTACGCGGCTGCGCTGCAATATGTACGCAAGGTGACCGGCGTCGGATCGCTCAGCGCGACCACGCGGGAGCCGATCGAGCGCGCCGCGGCCGAGGTCGCGCGCATCACCGAGCAACTCCTGGCCGAGATGCCGGACCGCCGCGTCCCACCGCAGACCGTGCCGCCGTTGCGCCGGCCCGAGGTTCGGGCACGCCTCGGTCTGGACTAGTTGGCCAGCTGCGGCAGGAAGGCCGCGATCGCGCTGACCGCCAGCGGTGCGAGGACGCTGAAGATCGTCAGCGGGTTGCGCAGTACGCCGATGTCCAGATGCAGCAGGTGCTCGATCCGCTTGCGTTCCTCGAGCCATTCCGCGGTCGGCCGTGCGTCGGGTGGCATCGGGCAGATCCGTTCGGCGAGTTGCTGAGCGCGATTGCGCCAGGCCACAGCCAGCGGTACGCCGATGACTGCGAGGCCGACGGCGAACGTGGCGCCGTACAGGAGGACGTTCGCGGGCGGGAACTCGTCGGCGCGGTCGGGATGCGCGGCGACGAACGCACCGCGTAGTGCGCCGGCTGATGCGACGGCTGCGACCACGCCGATGGTGAAGGCGCCGACGCAGACCAGCAGGAGCTGCCACAGTCGCTCCAGCCGACGGATCGCCGGTGGGAAGAGTGCCGGGTTGTCGCTGCGGTCCTCGAGCGCGTCCGCATAGTCGTTGACGTGCTGACCGCCGGGCGGGCGGTCCTCACGGATCGGTAGCTCGCGGCACTCGGAGTGCGCCAGCCAGACGATCGTCAGCCACGGCGCTGTGGCGATGAGGCTCGCGATGAAGGGCACCAACGTCCGGAAGTCCAGCTCGCGCACCGGCAGGTCGGGGAGCGCGCCGGACAACTGGAGTCGGTAGACACACGCGATGAGACAACCGGCGATCGCGCACACCAGGTAGCCGAGGATGCGCCGCCGCGGCGGATAGAAACCCCATCGGTAGGGGTGCTGGAGGACCCGCACCGCCTGGACGGTGAGCACGACGAACAAGGCCATCGCCGCGCCGGTCACCGCCAGCCAGACGTTCCAGGGAACGCCCCGCACAAACGCTTTGCTGTCCGCGGTCCCGTCCGACCCGGCAGCTCCGAGCAGGCCCGTGAACAAGAAGGCCAGCCCCAACACGATCATGCTGAGCAGCGGCGGTGGCAGCTTCTCCCAGAACCTGTCCTCCGCCAGTTCCCGCGGCAGTTCCCCCAGCACCCCGGCCTCTTTTCGTTGTTCCTGCTCCCAGTGTCGCGGGGCCTGTCAGCTGCCTGCGACGCTCATCGGCGCGCCGTTGTACTGTCGCCGGGGAAGCGTTTGCTTGTTTGACTGGAGGCCGGAATGCGATTCGCTGTCAAGACCAGGCCGGAACACACCACGTGGCAGCAGATGCGTGATGTGTGGGTCGCCGCGGACCAGTTGGAGATCTTCGAGTCCGCGTGGCACTGGGACCACTTCTATCCGCTCAGCGGCGACATGGCCGGGCCGAACCTGGAGGCCTGGACGACGCTGGCCGCACTCGCGCAGGCGACGTCGCGGATCCGGGTCGGCTGCCAGGTCAACGGAATGATCTACCGGCACCCGGCAGTCACCGCGAACATGGCGGCGACGACCGACATCATCTCGGGTGGCCGGCTCGAGCTCGGCCTGGGCGCCGGCTGGAACGAGATGGAGACCGCCGCCTACGGCATCCCGCTCTACCCGTTGAAGGAGCGCTTCGACCGGTTCGACGAGGGGGTGCAGGCGATCATCGCGCTGCTCACCGAGAAGTCCGCGAACTTCGACGGCAAGCACATCAAGCTCACCGACGCGTACTGCGAGCCGAAGGCCGTGCAGACCCCGCACCCGCCGATCGCGATCGGCGGCAAGGGCCCGAAGCGGACTCTGCGCGCGGTGGCCAAGTGGGCGCAGCACTGGAACGTCATCGTGGCGAGTCCGGAGGAGTGGAAGCCGCTCAAGGACATCCTCGTGCAGCACTGTTCGGACGTCGGGCGGGATGTTTCCGAGATCACGTGCTCGGTGAACATCCGGATCGATCCGGACCAGCCACTCGACGTCGCGGTCGCCGCAGCATCGGCGTACGGCGAAGCTGGCGTCGACCTCGCGGTGATGAACCTGCCGCTCGACGCGCCGCCGTCGGTGCTCGAGCCGCTGGCCAAGGCGCTGGCCCCACTGGCTTAAGTTGGATCTGTGGACAGGGACGAATACGTCGAGGCGGTGCTGCGGGCGGTGGAGTCGATTCCGCCGGGCAGCGTCGCGACGTACGGAGACATCGCCGAGTACGTCGGTCAGGGCGGGCCGCGGCAGGTCGGCGCGATCATGCGCGAGTACGGCGGCGGTGTGCCGTGGTGGCGGGTGATTCGGGCGTCCGGCGTACCGGCTGATGAGGTCGGCGACGAGCAGTTGCACAACCTGCGGTCCGATGGCGTGCGGGTGACCAACGGGCGAGTGAATCTGCGCGAGGTGCGCTGGGACCCGACGGACTAGGTCAAGGAACACCGGCGACGGTCGGCTCCGCCCCGAGCCTTGCGCCGCCGGTGCCGGGCGGCCGAGCCAGTCGTTGGGGTAACCGGCCCGGCCGCGCACGTGGTCGCCGTCCGACGGCGATTCACCCTGTCGACAAGGATGATGCGACCGTAACCCGAAAAGTTGGGGTGTCCGTTTTTCGGGGCACCAACGGGATTGCCGGGGTGCCCGAACGGGATTGTCGGTGGGGTCTGGTGGGATGGGGCGATGGTCAGCAGACAGGGTTCCCGGTATCGGCTCGTTCGGGCCGAGGGACGACCTGCGCAGACGCCGGTTCTGGATGCGGACCAGCAGGCCGTCGTCGATCATCCGGGTGGGCCGCTGCTGGTGCTCGCCGGGCCGGGGACCGGGAAGACGACCACCTTGGTGGAGGCTGTCGTCGACCGGGTGCGGAACCGCGGCCTGAGTCCGGACGAGGTGCTCGTGCTGACCTTCGGGCGGAAGGCGGCCACCGAGCTCCGGGACCGGATCACCGGACGGCTCGGGAAGACGACCCGCGTGATGCCGTCGATGACGTTCCACTCCTTCTGTTATGCGTTGCTGCGACGGTTCACACCGGCCGACGCCTTCGACGTACCGCTGCGGTTGCCGTCGGGTCCGGAGCAGTCGCTTCGGTTGAGTGAGGCGCTGTCGGGGAGTCGTGAGGTCGGTGCGGTGCATTGGCCGCGCAGTCTGCATCCGGCGTTGAAGACTCGCGGTTTCACCGACGAGGTGCAGGCCGTGATCGGCAAGGCGCGGCAGCTCGGGCTCGACCCGGAGGACCTGACCGCGATCGGGCGGTCGGCCGAGCGGGCCGAGTGGGTCGCGGTCGGTGACTTCTTCGAGGAGTACCTGCAGATCCTCGACCACGAGCAGGTGCTGGACTACTCCGAGCTGATCCACCGCGCGGTGATTCTGGCGCAGCAGCCGGCGGTGCAGGACAAGCTGCGGGCGGAGTTCAAGGCCGTCTTCGTGGATGAGTATCAGGACACCGATCCTGGTCAGACGATGTTGCTGCAGGCGATCGCGGGGGATGGGCGCGACCTGGTCGTGGTCGGTGATCCGGATCAGTCGATCTATACGTTCCGTGGTGCTGACGTGCGCGGGCTGCTGCGGTTCACCGAGGAGTTTCCGACGGTGTCGGGTGCGCCGGCGGCGCAGATTGCTCTGGCGACCACCCGCCGATTCGGTACGACGTTGCAGCGGGTCTCGCGCAATGTCGTGAACCGGCTCGGGGTGCCGGGGACGCTGGATCGCGACACGTTCGACCGCTTCCGGAACCCGGATGCTTCGTCGTGTGTCTATGGTGCCGGGAAGGTCGAGGCGAATCTGTACTCGACCAGTGGTGCGGAGCTGGAGCACATCGCCGATCTGCTGCGGCGAGCGCATGTGCAGGACGGTGTCGGGTGGCACGAGATGGCTGTGCTGGTTCGATCCGGGAGCCGGTCGATCCCGCCGCTGCGAAGGGCGCTTGCTGCTGCCGGGATCCCGGTTGATGTCGCTGGTGATGAGCTTCCGCTGTCGCGCGAGCCCGCCGTACGGCCGATGTTGTTGGCGCTGCGGGCGGTGGCGGATCCGGTCACGCTGACGGTTGATGTCGTGCGGGCGCTGGCGTTGTCGCCGTTGGGGGCGATGGATGCGGGGCAGTTGCGGCGGTTGGCGCGGGTGCTGCGGAAGCGTGATCGGGAGGCGGCCGATGGGCAGCGGCTACCCAAGTCGTCGGATGAACTGTTGCGGGACGCGTTGCTGAACCCGTTGCTGCTGGATGAGCAGGCCTCCCCGGCCGAGGCGCGGTTCGCGGCGCTGGGGGAGAGGTTGCTCAAGGCAAGGAATATCGTGAACGCCGGCGCGGCGCCGGACGAGGTGATGTGGTCGCTGTGGTCGGAGTCGCCGTGGTTGCGGCGGCTGCGCGGTCAGGCGCATTCCGGCGGCGAGACGGCGCGGGCGGCGAACCGGGATCTCGATTCGCTGTGCGCGTTGTTCGACGCGGCCGGGCGGGCCGAGGAGCAGATCGGGTTCAAGGGTGTCTCGGCGTTTCTGAGTGAGCTCGAGTCGTTGGATATTGCGGGGGACAACCGGTTCGACGGGACGTATCGCGAGGCCGGTGTGCAGCTGATGACTGCGCACCGGTCGAAGGGTCTCCAATGGCGGCTTGTTGTGGTGGCCGGCGTGCAGGAGGGGCAGTGGCCGGATCTGCGGCGGCGTGGGTCGCTGCTGGAGCCGGATCGGCTCGGGCGGGACGGGTTGGTGGATCCACTGTCAGCTGGTGCGTTGCTGGCTGAGGAGCGGCGGTTGTTCTACGTCGCGATCACCCGGGCGCGGGAGCGGTTGATCGTGACCGCGGTGCAAGCACCGGAGGCGGATGGGGATCAGCCGTCGCGGTTCTTGGGTGAGTTGGACATTCCTTTGAAGCTGGTCGCCGGGCGGCCGCGGCGACCGTTGTCGCTGCCTGGGCTCGTTGCGGACCTGCGGTGTGTGCTGGCGGATCCCGCGTCCTCACCTGCCCTCAAGCGGGTTGCCGCCGACCGGCTTGCACAACTGGCCGATGCGGTCGACGACCGCGAGCAGGCGCTGGTGCCGACCGCCGATCCGGGGCGCTGGTGGGGTGTGCGCGAGCGGACCAAGTCGGAGCGCCCGATCGCGGACCCGGACCTGCCGGTGCCGCTGTCGGGGAGTGCGCTGACGACGATCGTCGACTGCCCGCTGCGCTGGTTCCTGACCCGCCGCGCGGGCGGTGAAACCCCGAGTACGTCGGCAATCGGCTTCGGCCAGGTGTTGCACACCCTCGCCGACGCCGTAGCCACCGGCACGCTGCCCCCATCGGCCGACGAGCTGAACGGCTGGCTCGACAAGGTGTGGACCCAACTCGACTTCGAATCCGCCTGGATCTCCGACCGCGAACGCGTAGAAGCCGAACAAGCCCTCCGCCGCTTCGTCGCCTGGCATCAAGGCCGCCCCGAGCGAACCCTCGTCGGCACCGAGGTCGAGTTCGACGTACTACTTCCTGATGCCGACCAACCCGCCGTACGGGTCAAAGGCCGGATGGACCGCGTCGAAACCGACGGCGAAGGCACCATCCGCGTCGTCGACCTCAAGACCGGCCGCAACCTCCCCACCAAACCCGCCCTGGCCCGTCACGTCCAACTAGCCATCTACCAACGAGCCATCGCCTCCCGCCAAGTAGCCGCCGCCGGCCCCGAAGCCGTAGCCGGCGGAGCCGAACTGGTCCAACTCCGCCACGACGACAGCGGCTTCCCCAAAGTCCAACACCAAGCTCCGCTGGAACCCGATGAAGACGGCAAAACCTGGCTGGACGAAGCCGTCGAAGACGCCGAACAAATGGTCCGCACCGAACACTTCACCGCCCAACGCAACGACGGCTGCAACCGCTGCGAAGCCAAACCCCTCTGCCCCATCCAGCCAGAGGGAAGAGAAATCGTCTAATGCCCCCACCCAACAGCCGCCCCGCCAACCACCACATGCCCTCGGCAATCCACCCCACCCGCTTCGCCAACCACCCCACCCACCACATGCGTCTCGCCAACCGCCACGCCCGATCTGCCAACCACCACACTCACCGTGCACCCCGCCACGTGCACTCCGCCAACCACCTCACGCGCCCCGGCGGCACCCACGCCCACCTCGGCCACCACCACACGCGCTCCGCCGACCAACACGTGTTTGTCTCCTCCGCGCTGTCGCGCGCCACCGGTTGTGGATGCTCGTGGGGCGCCCCCTCTCGAACCACACTCTCCGCTCACCGCCTCACGATTTCTCGCACCGCCTTCCCACTCACCACCTCAGCCGACGACGGGAGTTGTTGTTGATGACCGCCGTGAAACTGCAGACGACTGCTGAGTTGTGCGATCTACTCGGGATTCCGTTCAGTGATCAGCAGTTGGCGGCGATCACCGCTCCACTCGCACCGGGGGTGATTGTGGCGGGGGCCGGGTCGGGGAAGACGACGGCAATGGCGGCTCGGGTGGTCTGGTTGATCTGCACGGGGCAGGTGAAGCCGGAAGAAGTGCTGGGGCTGACGTTTACCAAGAAGGCTGCGAACGAGCTGGATGTGCGGATCCGCGAGGACCTGACGAAGGCCGGCGTACTGGGGTCGACCCTCCCACCAGATCAGCATCCGATTCTGGCCGCGCACCTGCGGAGCAACGTGCCTAACTGGGAGCCCGAGGAACCAGGCGAGCCGGTTGTGTCGACGTACCACGCGTTTGCGGGCACGTTGATCGCCGAGCACGGGTTGCGGCTCGGGTTGGAACCGGATGCCCGGGTGCTGGCTGATGCGACCAGGTTCCAGCTGGCAGGTCGGGTGGTACGGCGTTCCTCCGGACCAATCAGGTTTGCGTCGCATCACGTGCCCACGCTGGTCAACAGCCTGCTCTCGCTCGACGGTGAGCTCGCGGACCACCTGCTGCGGGCAGACGCCGTACGCGATCATGACGAGGCGGTTCGGCAGGAGGTTGCCGCGGCGCGGAAGCAGACGGTTGAGGTCAAGAAGCTGGCCGAGACCGCGTTGAAGCGTGGCGAGATCCTGCAGTTGGTCGAGGAGTACCAGGCCTACAAGGGCGAGCGCGGCGTCGTCGACTTCGCCGACCAGATGGCGTTGGGTGCGCGGCTGGCCGAGGAGTGCCCGGAGGTTGCGGTCGCCGAACGCGCGCGGTACAAGGTCGTGCTGCTCGACGAGTACCAGGACACGTCGGTGTCGCAGCGCCGGATGCTGACCGCGCTCTTCGCCGGCCCCGACGGTCGCGGCCATCCCGTCACCGCAGTCGGTGACCCCTGTCAGGCGATCTACGGCTGGCGTGGCGCCTCGGTGGCCAACCTCGACGAGTTCCCCGAACACTTCCCGAACGGCGACGGCACCCCGGCCCACCGCTATGTGCTCAGCGTCAACCGCCGTTGCGGCAGCCGCATCCTCGCCGCCGCCAACCAGCACGCCGCCGAACTGTACGAGCAGCACCCCGGCGTGATCCCGCTCGAAGCGCCCGCCGATGCGCCGGAGGGTGCGATCACCGTCGGCCTGTTCGAGACGCGTTCGCAGGAGATCGAGTGGGTCGCCGACGCGATCGTCGCCGCGCACCGGACGCCGAACCGGCGCTGGAAGGACATCGGCATCCTGATGCGGACGAACGTCGACCTGAGCGCGGTCCACGAGGCCCTGATCGCGCGCAAGGTCCCGGTCGAGGTGGTCGGTCTCGGCGGGCTGCTCGCGCTGCCCGAGGTCGTCGACGTGGTCGCCACCCTGCAGGCCGTCAACGACCTCACCGCGAACGCCGCCATGCTCCGCATCCTCACCGGACCGCGGTACCGGATCGGCCACCGCGACCTTGCCCTGCTGGCGAATCGCTCCCGCTCACTCGCCGACACCGGCGCCCGCCCGGCCGCCGACGACCTGGTCGCCGCCCTCGACGCGGCGGTCGCCGGGATGGACTCGACCGAGGTCATCTCGCTGGCCGAGGCGGTCGACGATCCGGGGTCAGAAGCCTGGGGCTACTCGGCCGAGGCGCTGATCCGGTTCAAGGAACTGTCCACGGAGCTCCGCGAGTTGCGGGCCCACGCGGGTGAGCCGCTCCTCGACCTGGTACGACGAGTGATCGCCACCATCGGCCTGGATGTCGAGCTGACTGCCACCCCGGACCACCTCGACTCCGGCCGCCGCGACCACCTGGCCGCGTTCCTCGATGCCGTCGGCAACTTTGTCTCCACCGAGTCGGACGGTTCACTCGACGGCCTGCTCGCCTACCTCGCGGCCGAGGAGGAATACGCCGCCGGCCTGGACCTCGCCGTACCGAGTGAGGCCGATTCGGTGAAGCTGCTCACCACGCACCGGTCCAAAGGCCTCGAGTGGCCGATCGTCTTCGTACCGACCCTGGTGCAGAAGGTGTTCCCCTCCGATCGTGGCCGCGACAAGTGGACGACCAACGCGAAGGTGCTTCCGTGGCCGCTCCGCGGTGACGCCGCCACCCTGCCCGACTTCCACGACCTGTCGAACGCGGGTCTGAAGGCGTTCGCCGACGAGTGCAAGGAGGTCAACTCCCTCGAGGAGCGCCGCCTCGGGTACGTCGCCTTCACCCGCGCGAAGGAGATCCTGGTCGCCACCGGCCACTGGTGGGGCCCCACGCAGAAGCGCCCGCGCGGCCCGTCGTCGTACCTGGAAACGTTGAAGAAGCACGCTGGCGAGCGAGTGATCGCCTGGGCTTCGCAGCCCGACCTGGATGAGGAGAACCCCGAGCTTGCCGAGGCGACCACGGCCCCCTGGCCGGCGCCGTACGACGCCGATGCCTACCGGCTGCGGTTGGAGGCGGCCGGTCTCGTGCAGCAGTCGCGCGCCGAGGGTCCTTCGACGGACGCCGAGGAGTCGCTGCTGCTCGACGAGCAAGCGCTGGTCGCCCGCTGGGACTCCGAGATCGAGAGATTGTTGTCAGAGGCAAGGGAAAGCCGAAGCCGCAAGGCGTACGACGTGACGCTCCCGACCGCCCTGTCCGCCACCCAGGTGATGCGCCTGGCCAAGGACCCCGACGGCCTCGCCTCCGAGCTCGCCCGCCCGATGCCCCGCAAACCCAACCGCGCCGCCCGTTTCGGTACCCGCTTCCACGCCTGGGTCGAGTCCTACTTCGGCCAGCAACTCCTGATCGACCCCGACGACCTCCCCGGCGCAGCCGATGAAGACATCGTCGACGACACCGACCTCACCGACCTGATGGAAGCCTTCCGCACCGGCCCGTACGGCGAAACCTCCCCCTACGAAATCGAAGCCCCCTTCGCCCTGGCCCTCGGCGGCCGCACCATCCGAGGCCGCATCGACGCCGTCTACCAAGTAGTCCGCCCCGACGGCTCCCGCGGCTACGACGTAGTCGACTGGAAAACCAGCCGCTCCGAATCCGCCGACCCCCTCCAGCTAGCCATCTACCGAGTCGCCTGGTCCGAACTGATGAACATCCCCCTGCCCTCCGTAGGAGCAGCCTTCTACTACGTCCGAACCGCCGACATCATCCGCCCGGAAAGCCTCCCCAACAAACAACAACTCACCGAACTACTGAACGGCTGAGCTCCGAGGGAACCACCCGCACCGGAAACGGAACACTCGCCTCGAACACCGCATCACCCTCGATCGTGCGCCAGAACCGCTGCCCATCCAGCCGTTCCTGCACACTCAGCACCGCGTGCCGCGGCTCGAGAGTCCAGAACGCTCCGACGCCGAGCGCGGCATACGCATGGGTCCGCCGCAGCCAGTCCGCCGCCAAGGTCGACGGCCGCGCGATCTCAACGGCCAGGAGCATCGGGCTGCCTTCGCTCTGGTGCCGGACCATGAGGTCCGGTTCCAACTCCCCACGAGTCCGCAGCCGGTACCTGAACGGCGCCCGAACGACCTCCATTTCCTCCGGACAGGCAGCGACAAGGCATGCTTCGATCCGGTCACCCGCCTCCCGGTGAAGTGTCGCCGGAGTGTGCGTACCTGGCACGGGCTACCGTCGGTTCAACTCGGCCGGCACGATCCGAGCCGGGAAGGGCAGCATCGCCTCGAACACCTTCTCGCCGACGACAACATCCCGCTCGACATACGCGCCATCGACCAGTTCGAAGACGGTCAAGGTCTCCTTCTTCGGGTCCAGGATCCAGTACGACTGCACCCCGGCTTCCTCGTAGACACTCCGCTTCAGACGGCGGTCGACAAGCTGTGTACCGGGGGAGAGGACCTCGACCGCCAGCAGTAGTGGTTTCTCGGCGTGCGCGGGGTTCGTGTCGTCGGGAGCGCAGACCAGGACGTCAGGTTGCACGGAGCGCTCGCCGGTCGGCCGATGGTCGTACGGCGCGACAAGAACCTCCAGGTCGGCGGGGCAGACCACGTCGAGTACAACTGCGAGCCGAAGAACTGCTCGCTGGTGGATTCGTGACGGCGCTGGGGTCACGAGCAGCACACCATCGATGAGTTCGCGCCGGGTGCCGTCGTCTGGTGCGGCGTCGAGGTCGGCGAAGGTGAAAGGCCCCGCGCGGTGCGGCTCCAGCCTGTCAGGTTCGGGGTTGAGGGGTTCCACGGATCGTGCCTCCTTCTCGGTCGCAGAACCAGCATGTTGGATCCCGACGAGTGCTCAGTGCCGTTTCGGCTATCTGCCCCTGGAAACCCCTGGAAACCCCGCGATCTGCCCCGGATGGCCGCGGGATGTTGGTGAGGGATTCCCTCGAATGCCCCGGTTGGTGGTTAGGCGAAGGCGGGGAATGGGGGTGGGGTGGGGGAGTTGGCGATGTAGGTGGGGGAGGTGGTGAGGAGGGCGAAGGCGTCCCAGAGGGCTAGGCCCTCTTCGGGGGTTACGGGGGCGGCGAGGATGGCGCCTTGGAGGAGGATTTGGTCGCCTTGCAGGAGGACGGGGACTGAGGCGCCCGGGGTGGTGGGGCGGAGGGCGTCGAGTTGGTCCATCTGGTGGGTGATGGGGGTGTCCCACGAGGGGGAGTCGGCGTGGGGGAGCCAGGAGGCGTCCAGGCCGGCGGCTGTTAGGGACTCGGCCAGTACGGCGGGGGTCGGGGCCTGCGGCGGTCCCGGGGTGAAGACGCGGGACGCCCATTCGATGTACAGGCGCGAGATGTCGGCGTACCGGTCCTCCGCGGCTAGGGCCATGAAGACGCGCATCACGCGGAGGGACTGCTGGCTGGTCTCGTTCGCGATGGCGGCGATGAAGTCGGGGAGGCCGGCGGACTGGGTTTCGCCGTTGCGGAGCCAGAGGCTGTAGGGCTGGAGGCGGAGCATGAGGCCGCGCTCGGGGGCGACGGCGGTGAGCCAGCGGACGGTGAGCCAGCTCCAGGGGCAGGCCGGGTCGGCGGCGAGTACCAAGTGGTTCATCAGATGACCCCTCTATTCGTCATAGTAGGACTATGATCAACAGAGTGCTAGATTCCTTCCGTGGCTGTCAAGGAGGAATCGCATCGGGCCCGGCAGGCGCAGGAGACGAAGGCGCAGGTGGCGCGGGCCGCGCGGGAGCTGTTCGCCGAGCAGGGGTACGTCGTGACGACGGTCGCGGCGATCTCGGAGGCGGCCCGGATTCCGGCGCAGACGATCTACTCGGCGTTCGGCAACAAGCCGGCGATCCTGGGTGAGATCGCGAAGATGTGGATCGCCGAGGCGGACACCCGCCGGCTGGCGACGGAGTCGCTGGCGATCGACGACCCGGCGGAGCGGTTGCGCAGCGCGGCGCATTGGCAGACGAGGCAGTTCGAGACCGGTATCGACGTGATCCGGATCTACCAGGAGGCCGCGCGGGCCGACGCCCGGATGGCCACCGAGATGCAGCGCGTCTGGGCGTCCCGGGAGCACGAGCTCGAGCTGTTTCTCCAGTCCTTCGGCGACCAGCTCGTCGACCGCGCGCTGGACCTCTTCCTGGCCTGTACGGCGACCGAGATCTACCAACTGCTCGTCCTCGACCGCCACTGGCCGATCGCGGACTACGAGGCCTGGCTGGGCGAGACCCTCATCGCGCAGCTGCTCACCTGACAGGCGGATCTCAAGGCCGGTTAGTTAGGCGGTTCGGGGTCGCGTCAAGCACGGTCCAGCACGGCGACCTCAGCCAGCCCTATCCCCACCGGAGCCGGCGAGCAGGCCCCCGCGTTCCCTCGCCCGCCCTGGGCCTCGTCGCCGGCGGTACGCTCGTGGCCGGGGGCCGGGATCCTCCCCAAACCGGTTCGGGGCGGATCCCGGACGCATTCGGGCGGTGAATCCTCCCCAGACCATCCCCGCGACCGCGCCCATCCTCCCCAAACCGGTTCGGGGAATCGTGAGTGCGCCAGGCCCACGTCGCCACCACCCACCGCGCCTTGAGCCGGTACGACGTCGTGCACGGCTCAACCACGTATGCGGCCGAACAGTGGTTGAGGGGTGCTCAAGGTGAGCCGCTCGGTCGACCTTGAGCACCGTTCGACCGTCCCGGCCGGGCTCGGGCGGTTGAGGCGTGCTCAACGTGCGCTGGTCGAGGCGACCTTGAGCACCGCTCGACCGTCCCGACGGGCTCGCGTGGTTGACGGGTGCGCAAGGTGACCGCCGGCCCGCGATCCCGGGTCCCCGGGGCTGCCGGGTGCGTTGGCCGATGGGCTTTCGTCACCGAGTCCCCTAAGCCCTCGGGTAACGCAGAACTCGGGCGTCACGTACCTCAGCCACAGCCCGTCAGCCCCAGGCAACGTGAACCCGCGGTCGCCGGCCTCGCCATCCAGCCCAGCCACCCGCTCGGCTCGCCCTCCGGCTTCAGTCGGCCGCCTTTGGCGGTCGAGTGGGTGCGGGCCGAAAGGTTCTCGGCCGGAGACGCGCGCTGTGGCCGGTCACCGCTCCCGGCCGACCTGAAAGACAGCGTGGCGGGGCGCCGTGATGGCTGGGGTGGATGGCGGGGTCCGGTGACCGCGGTTTCACGCTGCCCTTGGGTGACCGGGCTTCGGCTGGCGCGCGGAAAAAGAAGACTCGTGGTGCCGGGGCTTGATTGCCGTCCGGAAAGACTCGTGGTGCCGGGTCTTGGTTGCCGTCCAGGAAGACTCGGGTTGGCAACTGACCCGCCTCCGGTCCAGATGGGTCAGCCCCAGGGCCGGTTAGTTAAGGCAGCTCGGGTGGCGCCGGCCGAGCCAGCCGCGACCCAACTCCCCGAACCGGTTCGGGGAGCGCCAGCGCACTGCCCGTGGCCATTCGGGGAGGATCCGGCCCCCGAATACGGCCGATATCCACCCCACACCAGTTCGACACCGGCCGGCATCCTCCCCAAACCGGTTTGGGGAGGACCCACCACCACCGTTCCACACGGCTGGGGAGCCCTACCCGCCGATTCGGTGGGGTAGCGCTCCCCAGTGGCGCCGTACAGCACAGCTCTTGACACCACCCCGAACTGCTTAAGTAACCGGCCTTGAGGCGGATCTGGCGGGTAGCCCGCGCGGCGGATGTGCGGCAACCGACCGGTTACTTACGTTAAGGGCATGCTGATTGCCGAGGACCTGCTGCTTCTGCTGTACGACGACGAGACCGGGAAGCCGATCGTCGGGTCGCCGAAACTGGAATACGCGCTCGGCGGTGCGCTGCTGATCGAGCTGACCACGCTCGGGAAGATGGACATCACCGCCAAGGGTGATGGGGAGCGCCCGGGACGGTTGAAGGTGCTGGACACCTCGTCGACCGGTGACGCGATCCTGGACGACCGGCTCGCCTACGCGGTCAGCAAGGCTGGGAAGAAGCCGAAGGACATCCTGAGTGGCCTCTCGAAGAAGGTGCGCGACCAGTTGCTGGCTCGGCTTGCGCAGCGCGGCATCCTGGAGGCGGACGAGGGCAAGGTGCTCGGACTGTTCCCGGTCACTCGCTGGCCGGCTAAGGACGCGCAGCACGAGGGTGAGGTGCGGGCCGCGCTGGGGAACGTGCTGAAGGTGGGCACGATGCCTGACGAGCGGACTGGCGCTCTGATCGCGCTGCTGAGCGCACTGGACGTCGTACCGAAGGTGATCACGGATTCGGTCGACAAGCGGCAGCTTCGCGCTCGTGCCAAGGTGATCGCCGACTCCGACTGGGCTGCGGCTGCGGTGAAGAAGGCTGTCGCCGAGATGCAGGCTGCGATCACCGCGGCCATCGTGGTGTCGGCGACCGCGGGTAGCGCTGGGAGCAGTTAGCCGAGCCGGGCCTTGATCTCGGGCTTGAGGACTTTGCCGACTTTCGAGCGCGGCAGGTCCGCCCAGACCAGCACTTCCTTGGGAGCCTTGACGCTGCCGATCCGTGCTTTCGCGAACGCGATCAGCTCGGCCGGGTCGGCGGCGGCACCCGCGTGAAGCTGGACGACGGCCACGACGCGTTCGCCCCACTTCTCGTCCGGCCGGCCGATGACTGCACAATCCTGTACCGCGTCATGAGTCATCAATACTTGCTCAACTTCAGTCGAGTACACATTGAATCCACCAGTGATGATCATGTCCTTGGCTCGATCAACTATGTACAAGTAGTTGTCCGCGTCGAGATACCCGATGTCCCCGGTGTGGTGCCACCCGTACGCCGATGCTGTCGCCGTCGCTTCGGCATCGCGGTAGTACCCGCGCATCACGAGTGAGCCCCGGACCACGATCTCGCCGCGCTCACCGGGTGGCAGCAACTGTCCGTCCGGCGCCATGATCGCGGTGGTGACCAGCGCGGACGGCCGCCCGGCCGACGCCAGCCGGTCGCGTGCAATGTTGCCTGAGGCATCGAAGTGGTCGGCCGGTGGCAGGATCGAGATCATCATCGGCGCCTCGGTCTGACCGAACAGCTGGGCCATCACCGGACCGATCCGCTGCAACGCCTCTTGGAGCCGCGACACCGACATCGGTGCGGCGCCGTACCAGAAGCACTGCAGTGACGAGAGGTCTGTGCTGTCCAGCTCCTCCGCTGCGAGCACCATGTAAATCAACGTGGGTGGGAGGAAGGTGTGCGTCACTCCGCGCTCGGGGATGAGCTTGAGAAACGCATGGACGTCCGGTGTGCGCATGATGACGATCTCGCCGCCAGATGCGAGCACCGGGAAGCAGAGCACGCCAGCGGCGTGAGTGAGCGGTGCGAGCGCCAGATAGACCGGCCGGCCGCCAAAGGGATAGCCCATCAGTGTCAGAGCTGTCATGGTCTCGAGATTGGTGGTTGTGAGCATGACGCCCTTGGGCTGTCCAGTGGTGCCACCAGTGCCGACGATCAGTGCCAGCTGCTCTGGCTCGTGCAGGTCCGGCTGGGACACGCCCCCGCAGAACGCGTCCCAGCCGGAGTTCGGATCGGCATCCAGGCACACGAAGGTGTGGACCTTCGGTAGCGCATCCCGGATCCGATCCACCAGTGGCGCGAACGCCGACTGGTAGATCAGCACTTCACAGTCGAACCGGTCGAGCAGCTCCCGGTTCTCGGCGGCCTCGTTGCGTGGATTGATCGGGCACCAGACGGCGCCGGCCCGGCTGATCCCGAACACGCAACTGAACGCGATCGGGTCGTTGGCGGACAGGATCGCCACCTTGCCGCCGGGCCGGACACCGCGTGCCGCCAGTCCACGTGCGATCCGGTACGACAGGTCCTGGACATCGGCATACGTGAGCGTCTCGCCGTCGGTGGTCAGGCAGGGCCTGTCCGCTCCGAGTGAGGCGCCCTTGTCCAGGTAGTCGACCAGTCGCATGGCGGTCTCTTAACTCACCACGGTCAGCTGCGGCTCCGCGACCAGCCCGAAGCTGCGCAGTACGCCGAGCAGTTCGCGGTGACCGAAGGCCTGACAGCCACTGGCGAAGCCGACGCGTTTCGGCGGCGTCTGCAGCAGTGAGTACGCCGCATAGGCCTGCAGCAAGCCGGTCTGCTGGTAGTTGCTGTTGCCGTGGATCACACAGTGCGCCCGCCCGAGCGGACCGGAGGCGTGCACCGAGTCGAGGGACTTGTTGATGCGCGGGTTCTCCCGTGGCGGCATCTGATCCATCACCTGGCGCGCGGTCGCGGTCAGTGCGACATCGCGGTCTTCGGGAGTCATGTCCTTCGTGGCTTCCAGTGCGGCCGCCACGATCTGCGGTACGCCGTTCATCAGCGCAGCGTTGAAGACACCACCCTGCGCCTTGCAGTTGGCGACCCGGGGGTCCCGCTTGAACCAGACCGGGTGTGACGTGCCACCCCACGGCAGTGACAGCGCCAACTCATGCTGACCCGGTACGACGAGTGGAACCAGCCCCTGCTCGGGGAATTCGACGTACGCGTTCTGCTCGAGGAAGTGTGCCTTCGACGTCGCAGCGTTCACCAGAATCGTGCGCGTGGAGGCGATGGTCGGGCTGCCGCCCCAGAACACCGCGATGTCCAGGGTGTCGAGCCCCGGCTGCTCAAGGCAGAGCTGTGCGGCGATTTCACCGGTCGTGTACATCTGAGCGATACCAGGGGCCAGCAATAGACCCGCCTCGGCGAAGCGAGCGCCGTACACCTCGTCGCAGGTGATCAGCCAGTCCTGCTCACCTGTCGTGTCGGTGTAGTGCGCACCTGCCGCGAGTGCTGCCTCGACGGCCGCAGGGCCGAGCTCACTGAACGGTCCGACCGTGTTGAGCACTACTGACGCGCCCTTGAACAGATCGGTGAGCGCTGACACCTCATGGTCGACCGTGGCGATCTCGTAGTCGGCTGTCTCGATGCCGGCCACATTCGACGCCATCGACGATGTGAGCTTCTCCTCGCTGCGGCCGGCGGCCACGAACGGGACGTGGTACTGGCGGAGGTACTCGCACACCAGGCGGCCGGTGTAGCCGGAAGCGCCGTACACAACGACAGGTCGCATGGGTCACATCCCCATTCCGCCGTCGACCGGCAGACCGATGCCGGTGATGAACCGGGCCTCGTTCGATGCCAGGAAGACGACTGCGTCAGCCATGTCGGACACCTCACCGAGCCGGCCGGCCGGGGTCAGTCCGATGACCGCACCGACCGCCTCCTCCGGGGAGCCGAACAGTCCGAGTTCGGCGACGTCGTTCGCCAGACCGGCACCCATCGCGGTCGGGACGAGTCCGGGGTAGATGCAGTTCACGCGGACGCCGTACCCGAGCTTGCCGGACTCCATCGCGGCGACCCGGGTGAGGCGGTCGACTGCGGACTTGGTGGCCGAGTAGACCGCGATGCCGGGGAAGGCGATGGTGGCGGCGACCGAGGCGATGTTGATGATCGCACCGCCCTGTCCGGCCAGGCCGTCCGGACGCATCGTGCGCAGGCCGTACTTGATCCCCAGTGTGGTCCCGAGGATGTTCACGTCGAGCATCCGGCGGATCTGGTCCGCGGTGACCTCGGTGAGCAGGCTGGTGATCTCGATCCCGGCGTTGTTCACCAGGATGTCCAGACCGCCGAGTACGTCGTTGGCCGCGACGACCGCGTTCTCCCAGCTGCCCTCATCGGTCACGTCGTGCGCGACGAACCCGTTGCCGGCGCCGTACTCGCTGTCGAGGGCGTCGGCGACCGCCGCGCCCGCGTCCTTCTGCAGGTCGGCGACGACGACCTTGGCGCCGGCCGCAGCCAGTGCCTTGGCCATACCTTCGCCCAGTCCCTGGGCCCCGCCGGTGACGAGGGCCTTCCGGCCGGAGAGATCGAGTCCGCCCATCGGTGACTCCTTTGCTCGAGTGGCTGCGGAGGGTGATTGGTGCCCAACTCTGGACCGTCCTTTGACAGTCGTCAAGACTTTGCTTGACACTTGTCAAGAAACCGATCCGGGTAGGCTGACGCAACCATCCGCGACGACAGGAGGGGCGATGAGCTCAGCAGCAGACGTCACCCCAACGGGCCGGCCTGTCCGGATACCCGGGATCGACAAGATCGAGCGCCGCCGGATCGCACTGGCCGAGTCCGCGCTGAAGACCCTGGGCGAGCTCGGCTACGCCCGCACCAGCCTGCGCGAGATCGCCAACAACTCCGAGTTCACGCACGGCGTCGTGCACTACTACTTCCGCGACAAGATCGACCTGATCAGCTACTGCGTGCGCTACTACAAGACCAAGTGCGCGCGGCGGTACGACGAGGTCGTGGAGACTGCCACCACCGCCGACGAGCTCGGTGCGGGGTTCCTGGCCAAGCTGACGCAGACTCTGGTCGAAGAGACACCCATGCACCGCCTCTGGTACGACCTGCGCGCCCAGAGCATGTTCGAGGATCAGCTGCGCGCAGATGTGGTCGCGATCGACCAGTTGCTGGAAGAGATGATCTGGCGGATCCTGAGCCGGTACGCCGAACTGGTCGGAGGCGAACCGTCGGTCGACGCAGCAACGGCGTACGCGCTGATGGACGGTCTCTTCGAGCAGGCAGTTGTCGGCTACGCGGATGACCCGGCCGGTGCGCCGGAGCGCTTGGTCCACCGCGTCAGCCAGATTCTGCCGAAGCTCATCACGACCTGAGGACGCTCTAGGCTGCGTGCCGTGATTGTGAAGCGGGTGCGGTCGGAGCCGGGCGGTCTGGTCGATCTGGAGTTCACTGCGGAGGGGTGGACGGCTACGCCGATTTTCGGCCGCCGGATGGACCCCTCGCTGTGGTGCGTGGTCGTGATGGCCGGTGCGCTCGTGCTGGCATGGCTCGTCGGCAAGGCCGGTCTCAGCGGGCTGCGTACGGCGTTCCTGGTCGTGGCAGCGTTAGGGCTGATCGCTGCGGTGATCCTGGTGGCAGCGGATGGGTGACCTGCTCGGCGTCGCCTCGATGACGACGCGGGCGCTGGCCCGGCGGCGGCTGCGCAGAGAGGCCAAGGGGATCACCGACGACCTGATGGAGATCGTCCCGTGGCCGGAGTTCGTTCCGGCGGCCCGGGTGCAGCAGGCGCGAGTGATTCGGGAGGTGCGCGGAACCGCCGTCGAGTTGATGCTCGACGACGGTTCCATCAGACGCTACCTACGCAGGCGGGCCGGGCTGGTCGAGCCCTTCCAGCAGCTGCTGGGGGAGCGGATGAGTCACTCCGCCTGACAGGCGGTCTTGCACAGCTTGTCGGTCACCGTCAGGTGCACACCGGGCTCCTCGGTGTCCGCTTCGGCCGCGTAGTTCACCAGCCAGTCGCCTGCGGTCATCTCCGCGGTCGACTTGCCCTTCTGCGCGCCGAACCAGGAGGTGATGTCCTGCGGCTGGCTGATGTGAGCTACCTCGAGCACCTTCGGCAGGACCTTGGCGATCTCGGCAGCTGCCGTGTCGGCCGGCCCACTGGCGTTCACGGACACCACTGGTGGCCGCGGGTGGTCGCCGTTCAGGATCGAGACCGATGCGGCGCCCGACGTACAGAGTGCGTACGCCTCGTCGGTGCCGCACTTGAAGCCGGCGCTGGTCAGTCCGGCGACCACTGCGGTCGCTTTGACCGGCGTCAGTGCCTCAGGGGCCTGCGTCGGCGTGGACGACGAGGGTGCGGACGACGGAGTCCCGGGGTTCGCGGCGGGCTCGTTCGAGGAGCAGGCGGTGAGGAGCAGGAGGGCGGCGATGGCGGTGGCCGCGCTCCTGGTCCGGCTCAGACCGGCACCTCGATCGCAGCATCGAGGGCGATCGTGATCATCTCGGAGAACGTCGTCTGCCGCTCCTCGGCCGACGTCACCTCCTTGGTGATCAGGTGGTCCGACACGGTCATGATGCCGAGCGCACGGCGGCCGAACTTGGCGGCCAGCGTGTAGAGCGCCGCGGCCTCCATCTCGATCCCCAGTACGCCGTACTCCGCGGTCCGCGAGACCAGGTCCGGACGGTCGTTGTAGAACAGGTCACCGGAGAACACCTGGCCGACGTGCACGTTCAGCCCGGCCGCCTCGGCGGCGTCAACCGCGGCGCGCAGCAGCTGGTAGTCGGCGGTCGGCGCGTAGTCGATGCCGTGGAAGCGCAGCCGGTTCATCTGCGAGTCGGTGCTCGCGGACATCGCCACGATCACGTCCCGGACCCGCACGTCCTCGGTCAGCGCACCGCAGGTGCCGACCCGGATCAGGGTCTGTACGTCGTACTCCGCGAAGAGCTCGTTCGCGTAGATGGAGGCGGACGCCTGGCCCATTCCGGAGCCCTGCACGGAGATCTGCTCACCCTTGTAAGTGCCGGTGAATCCGAACATGTTCCGGACCTCGGTGTAGCAGATCACGTCGGACAGGTAGGTCTCCGCGATCCACTTGGCCCGTAGCGGATCACCGGGGAACAGGACCCGTGGTGCGATCTGCCCGGGTTCGGCGGCGATGTGAATACTCATGCCGGGATGCTCTCATGCGACCGGGATATGTTGAGTTACGTGGCCTACTCGATTGCTCCTGGTTCGCTGACCCTGTCCCGGTCCGTTCTGGACCGCGCTGCCGACCGGCGGCGCGACGACGACTGGCTGGAGAAGGCGTGGGCCGCCCCGGACACGCAGGTGGTGCTGGTGGCCGGTGACAAGCTCCAGGTGACCGCGGACCGGTCCGCACTGCAGCTGATTGCGCCGTCCGAGGCTCCCGAGGGAGTCCGGCTCTTCCTGGGCATCGACCGCGAGTCAGGTGCCGGTCAGACCGCCGACGGGCGCGCAGTGTTCGCCGTACTGGTCCCAGGTGAGGCAGACGAGTCGTATGCCGGTCTGCGGGAGATGGGTGCGGTGCTGGGCGACCGGGAGGCCGGTATCGCCGTCCACGTGGTCGGACTGGTCAACTGGCACGCCGTGAACACTCACTGCGCGAACTGTGGTGAGCACACCGTGGTGACGGAGGCCGGGCACGTCCGGGACTGCCCCAACTGCGGCACGCGCCACTTCCCGCGGAGCGACCCGGCGATCATCGTGCTGGTCACCGACGACCAGGACCGGGCCCTGCTCGGGCGCAATGCGGCCTGGCCGGAGGGGCGGTACTCGACACTGGCCGGGTTCGTCGAGCCAGGGGAGTCGCTGGAGAACGCCGTACGGCGTGAGGTGCTCGAGGAGTCCGGGGTGATCGTCGGGCCGGAGGTCGACTACGCCGGGAGTCAGCCGTGGCCGCTGCCGTCGAGTCTGATGCTCGGGTTCTACGCGAAGGCGACCGGTACCGACATCGAGGTGGACGGTGACGAGATCTCCGACGCCCGGTGGTTCACCCGGGAGGACCTCCGTGCGCTGGTCGAAGCCGGCACGATGGCCCTCCCGGGCAACATCTCGATCAGCCGCCGTCTGATCGAGGGATGGTACGGCGAGGAGCTCACCGGAAGCTGGTGAGCCCCGCCCCTAACGCCGTCCCACGTCCGAGATGGCTGCGGCGAACCGGATCAGGATTCCTTCCCAGTACTCCACCTGGCCCGCGGCTTCGAGCTGGCGGAGCTTCCGGTCCACTGCGACCACGTAGGCGCCGTGGCTGGGCCACTGCGCCTCGGCGTCCGGCAGCACGTCGGTGAGCGTGCAGCCGTACTCCAGATGGCGGTTCAGCACGTGGCTGTTGATGTTGCCGGTCCAGACGTTGGTCCGGAGGTCCGACTTGGGACACGGGTCGACCGGTGGCTTGTACGACGCCAGGTTGGTCGGAATGGTCCAGCCGTCCAGGCGTAGCAGCGAGTAGTACGTGCCGTCCGGTCCTTCCGTGAGCCGGTTGAGGCCGTGGTCGCGGAGGATGGTCGACGTCCCGCTCAGGCCGTCCAGGACGAACAGCCGGCCGCCGGAGACGCCGTACAGGTAGCCGTCGCGCCAGGACAGCGCACCGTCGTGACCGGTGAGGCGTCCGGAGAAGACCGTGTACGTGCGCAGGATCGCGCCGGTGGTCTTGTTGGCGACGAACACGTTGCCGTCCGCGAGACCCCAGATGTTGCCGTCCGGTCCGATGGTCAGCTCGTTGATGCTGGCTGCACCTGGCACCGGTACGACGTCTGCCGTCACCGCGCCAGTTGTCGGGTCCACCTTGACCAGGTGCGCCTCAGTGGCCCGGGGCTCAGTGCCTTGACCACCTTCGATGGCGGATCCGGCCCACACGTCGGTGCCGACCGGGAGCAGGCTGGCGATCGACTGGTCGGTCACCAGGTTCCGGTAGACCTTGAACGTGTTGCTGGGTACGTCGTACACGGTGATCGCGCCGCCGTATTCGCCGTACCCGGGAGTCGTGCCGACGTACACGCTGTTGCCGGACGGTACGACGGCGAACGGGCGGTTTTGGTGGTCACTGTCGACCAGGCTGAACAGGACCTTCGGATTGGTCGTGCTCTCCGGTAGTGCGGTGTCCCAGAGTTGCAGTCGGCCGTACGGGTAGATGCCGACCCACATCTTGCTGCCGGGGCCCCAGTTCCAGCCCTCGACCTGTCCCTGGCGTGCAGTGACAGTGGCCTTGCCGGTAGCAGGGTCGTAGTACGACGTGGAGCCGTTCAGGTAGGCATTGACGTACACCCGGCCCGTGGTTGGGTCAGCGATCGTGTGCTGGAGCGCCACGGGTACGTACTGGAACGGTGAGCTCCATTGCGCGAGTGTGCGGGCCACGGGGTCGTAGCGGAACGTTCCGCCGGAGTAGTTGCCCGTGAGGCCGTACAGGATCTGCTGGCCGTTCTCGGTCACCCAGCCGTAGCCGATGGCCGCTCCACGCGTCATCCGGATCGGTGGGTTCGTCACCGTGCCGACGGTGTTGGTGTCGAGGTCGTAGCGCATCAGATTGAGCGTGGTCGCGGTGGTGAAGTACACGCCACCCGGACCGCCGCCAGAAACACCACGTGCTGCCAGTGGATAGGTCAGGACCAGACCGCCCGTCGCGGCGTCGGTGAACTTGACCTGCTCGAAGGTGACCGCGTCGACGACCGTCAGCTTGCCGCTGACGTTCGCGAACACCCGTCCGCTCGCATAGTCGAGGTCGACGATCTCTCCACCGACGAGGCTCGCCGGAGTCACGTTCTGGACCGTTCCGGTGGCCAGGTCGATGCGGAGCAGCTTGGCGACCGGTGTGGAGATGCCGACGAACAGTGCGTTGTGGTCGGGGTCGTAGACAGTCGACCGCGCGTACTGCTCCACCGGGTCGAGTGAGCCGTAGTCGGTGACCTGTGCGGTGGTGGCGTCGTACTTGAAGGCGTGCGCGTTCGGATACGTGCCGCCGAAGACGTTGCCGTTCCCATCGGCGGTGAGGCCGTAGATGAACGACTCACCGATGACCGGGCGGCCCAGGTCGGTGACCACTGCCGTCACCGGGTCGAAGCGATAGAGGTGGGCATTCGGATAGGTACCGACGTACAGCCTGCCGTCGCTGGCGACGACGATCCCCCAGGCACCGGCTGCACCCGGCAGCGGCACGGTGTGCAGGAGCTGACGGCTGTGGACGTCGACCACGTTCAGATTGGCGTTCTCACCGGCCGGTACGGCGTACACGACGTCGCGGCCGTCCGGAGTACGACCGACGGTCCCCTCCATCACGGTGAGCGAGCTGATCGGCGCACCGAGGTTGGTGATCGGATCGGGGGCGAGCGTGCGCCCGATGGCATCGGGGCGTTCCGGCCCGACCTCGGACGGCCACGGGTCAGGTCGCCCGGTGGGTGGAGCGGCGCCGGTGGCCGTGGTGAACAAACCACTGAATACGGCCAGGACCGCTAAGAACAGGACAGGTCGGAAGAGACGACGCGGAATCATGGCGGATCTCCCTGCGGCGTAGTTCCTTCGAAGGTAAAACGGCCATGACCGTAAGTCCATGGCTCAGGAACCTTCTGGTCCGCAGGGGCCGAAAACGCGACGCGGCGCCTACCCCAAAGGGCAGGCGCCGCGATGACGGGCTAGGTCAGGTCAGGCGATGAGCTTCTCCGCGACCTGGGCGACCGACGGGTTGGTCAGCGCGCTGCCGTCGGCGAAGACCACGGTCGGGACCGTCTGGTTGCCGCGGTTGATCTTCTCGACCAGCTTCGCGGCCTCGGGGACCTGCTCGATGTCGACCTCGGTGAACTCGATCCCGGCCCGCTTCAGCTGGCCCTTCAGGCGGTGGCAGTAGCCACACCACGGGGTCGAGTACATCGTCACTGCCGCCATCGGGCGTCTCCTTCTGAATCTGTCCGGCGAGCCGTCTAGGGTGGCTCTCGACGTATTCGAACCATGCCGTAGGCGGTGCTGTTCCCGTATGACCCAGTCCGTGAGTGACTTCACACGATCCGGCTCGCCAGACGATCTGTTGGCGGCGCTTGATCCGGAGCAGCGGGCGGTCGCGACCGCCCTGCACGGGTCGGTCGTGGTGATGGCCGGGGCCGGGACGGGGAAGACGCGCGCCATCACCCACCGGATCGCGTACGGGGTGCGCACCGGGACATTCGACCCGGTCCGGGTGCTCGCGGTGACCTTCACCCAGCGGGCGGCCGGAGAGATGCGGGGCCGGCTCGCACAGCTCGGGGTCGAGGGTGTGCAGGCCCGCACGTTCCACTCCGCGGCGCTGCGGCAGGCCCGCTGGTTCTGGCCGAAGGTGTACGGCGGTGAGTTGCCGCCGATCGCGGACCGGAAGTTCCCGCTGCTGACCGAGGCCGCCTCGCGCTGCCGGATCCGGGTCGACACTCCGGCCCTGCGAGACCTGGCCGGTGAGGTCGAGTGGGCCAAGGTCAGCAACGTGCGGCCCGACGACTACGCGCGGCTGGCGCCGAAGTCCGGCCGGGCGCTGGCCGCCTTCGACCCGGCCACGATCGGGAAGATCTTCGCGTCGTACGAGGACGTGAAGCTTGAGCGCGGGCGGATCGACCTGGAGGACGTGCTGCTCTGCGCGGTCGCGCTGCTCGCCGAGGACGAGCGGGTCGCGGCCGAGATCCGCCGGCAGTACCGGACCTTCGTAGTCGACGAGTACCAGGACGTCAGCCCGCTGCAGCAGAGCCTGCTCGACCTGTGGCTCGGCGGCCGGGAAGACGTCTGCGTGGTCGGCGACCCGGCCCAGACCATCTACTCCTGGGCCGGTGCCGAGCCGGAGAACCTGGTCCGCTTCGCCTCCCGGCATCCGAACGCGACCACGATCAAACTCGTCCGGGACTACCGGTCCACCCCGCAGATCGTCGACGTGGCGAACAAGATCCTCGATGCGGCCGGTCCGGCCGGGCTGCCCGGGCGGGTGACGCTGCGGTCGCAGCGCGACCCCGGTCCGGCGCCGGTCTACCGCGAGTACTCCGACGAGGTCGCCGAGGCGGATGCGGTCGCGCGTGCGGTGGCACGGCTGAAGGACGAGGGCGTGCAGCTGCGGGACATCGCCGTACTGTTCCGGACCAACGCTCAGTCGGAGAACTTCGAGCAGGCGCTGGCCGAGCGGAAGATCCCGACCGTGCTGAAAGGTGCCGAGCGGTTCTTCGAGCGCCCCGAGATCCGCAAGGCCGCGGTGCTGCTCCGCGGCCAGGCCAAGGCTGGCGACCTGTCCGACGACCTGGTCGAGACGGTGACCGGCGTACTGGGTGGTGCTGGCTGGACGCCGGAAGCGCCGAGCGGAGTCGGCGCGGTCCGGGACCGCTGGGAGTCGTTGAGCGCACTGGTCACCATGACGTCCGACTTCGCTGCGGCGAATCCGGAGGCCGGGCTGACTGACCTGATGGTCGAGCTGGACCGGCGGGCGTCGATCCAGCACGCTCCTGTCGCCGAGGGCGTCACTCTGGCGACACTGCACGCGGCCAAGGGCCTGGAGTGGGAGTGCGTCCTCATCGTCGGCGCCCATGAGGGGACGCTGCCGATCAGCTACGCCCAGACGCCGGGGCAGGTGGAGGAGGAGCGCCGCCTGTTCTACGTCGGGGTGACGCGCGCCAAGCAGCAGCTGTTCGTCAGCTGGTCGACCTCGCGGTCGCCCGGCGGCCGCGGTACTCGTGGGCCGACGCGCTTCCTGGATCCGATCGGCGTCCGGACGACCCGGCAGCAGCCGGTGTGGGAGCCGACGACCGACCGGGCGGAGCGGGCGGCGCGGTCCGGCCGCCCGATCCCGAAGTGCCGGGTCTGTGGCCGCGGGCTGCTCGACCCGGGCGCCCGCAAGCTCGGCCGCTGCGAGGACTGCCCGTCGAACATCGACCAGAAGCTGTACGACGCGCTGCTCGCCTGGCGGACCGAGCAGGCCGACGCCGAGAAGATGCCGGCGTTCGTCATCCTGACCGACGCGACGCTGACCGCGATCGCCGAGACGCGGCCCTCCGACGAGCTGGAGCTGCGCAAGATCCCGGGCATCGGCCACACCAAACTGACCAAGTACGGCGAACAGATCCTGGTCATCTGCACCTGCTAGGCCACGACGTCCTGACTGGGAGGTACGCCGTACTGTCGCCGGTACTCGCGGCTGAACTGGGAGGCGCTGTCGTAGCCGACGCGGTGCGCGACGGTCGCGATGTCGCGTGGATGTGCGGCGAGCAGCAGTCGGGCCTCCTGTAGGCGCACCTGCTTCTGGAACTGGATCGGGCTCAGCGCGGTGACGGTCTGGAAATGTCGGTAGAAGCCTGACGGGCTCATCCCGCTGCGCTTGGCCAGGTCCTCGACCCGGAACTGCTCGGCGTAGTTGTCGCGGATCCACCGGGCGGCCCGGGTGATGTGGTTCATGCTGCTGTCGGCCAGCCCCAGCTGCCGGACGGCCGCGCCCTGCTCCCCGGTGATGAGGTGCCAGTGGATCTCCCGCTTGAGCATCGGTGCCAGGACGGCCTGGTCCCGCGGACGCTCGAGGAGGCGGACGAGCCGGGTCAGGCCGTCCAGCAGGTCGTCGGTGAGCTTGCCGACGGCGATCCCCGGTACCGGACCGGCCGGGCGGGGGAGATCGCCTGGCCCGGCGTGCTGCAGCAGGTCGGCGATCAGGGCTGGATCGAGAACGAGCGCCATACCGAGCGCCGGTTCCGCGACGGTCGCGTCGACGAAATGGCCGCTCACCGGGAGATCGACCGAGGCGACCAGATAGTCGCCCGGCCGGTACAGGTGGACGCGCTCGCCGACCGTGAGCCGCTTGGCGCCTTCGACCAGGACCGCCAGGACCACACCCGACATCGACGGGGATGGTGGGCCCGAGCGCTCGATCTTCGCGATGTGCAGACCGTCGATGGCCGTGGTCTGGTCCGGCCGGACGTGCCGGCGCAACAGGGACCGCAGTTCTTCCACCGCTCGATTCCATCCCAGCGTGGAGGATCGTGCAAGGAAGCGGCTGCCTGTTCGTGCAATCTGCGGAAATAGTGTTGCCACGCTCGGCGGCCGGGGCGCATGGTTGAGTTCGTGCGTCCCGTTCTGCTGCTGGCAGACGAGGCATATAGGTGACAGAGGCAACGATCTCGGAGCGTGCTTTCAGCGTCCCGGAGCGTGGAGGAACCCTGTCGCGGGAGCCGGATCCGGTCACCGTGGCGGCAACTTCCGGCCAACTTCCCGAACATGCCATTAAATAGTTTGCGGGCCCTGCGGACGACAGCGTACTGTTCTTTCTGCGGTCGAAGCCTGGCCGAAAACTTCAAACCAACACAGCGATCGAGCCACCGCTTGCTTCGCCACAACGAGAGGAGGTGCCTGGGAAATGTCGAACATCACCAAGAAGCCGTTCAGCAACGCTGCCGCGCTGCCGTGCGCCCTGATCCCGGGTGCCCCGCGCCTGCACGGCACCTCCGTTGTGCTGATGGCTGTCAGCCCGGCCCAGATCAAGGGCGGAGCTGTCGGCGATGTGAAGTACGGCGGTTCGGGTTCTCGAGCATGGAGTCCACCGGTCTGACAGACGAGTCAGACCCGGCACCTCCAGGCCGCGGAACCCACCAAAGGGTCCCGCGGCCCTTTTGTTTGTCCAGGAGCGTCATTGAGAAACCAAGTTTGGCGGTCAGCAACCGCGGACCGTCTCCGACGACAAAAGATCAGCAGCACCGAAAGTCACTGGGAGGTGACCGGAATGAGCGTGAGCTTCCTCGACATCTTCAACGAGGTCGCATCGTCGCAGGACCTGCCCTGTCGGTCCTACGCACCGGAACTCTTCTTCGCCGAATCGCCGGCGGACGTCGAGTACGCAAAGTCTCTGTGTTCCACCTGCCCCCTCCAGGCCGAGTGCCTGGCCGGCGCGCTCGAGCGCTCGGAGCCGTGGGGTGTGTGGGGCGGACAGTTGTTCGTCCAGGGCGTGGTGGTTGCCCGCAAGCGTCCCCGTGGACGCCCCCGCAAGAGCGACACCACGACCGCCGCCTGACGACCCAGATCCGAATCGAGACACCAGACCATGAAGCACCAGATTTCACACAGGAGCCTTGAAATGCATTTACTTCACGAAGATCTCGCCCGTGCTCATCAACGCTCGGCACTGCACGACGCGGAGCAGAACCGGCGCTTCCGCCTCGCTCACCGAATCGAGCGGGCACAGAAGCAGGCCGAGCGGGCCAGCAGGCGAGCGGAGAGGGCCAGCGCACGCGCGCGCCTCGCACTCGCTCGCCTCGTCTGAAACACACAACTGAAGCCCTGCCCGGCCGGTCCGTAAGGAGGACCGGCCGGGCAGGCAGCACGACAGCCTGACCAGCTGAATGATCGAAGGGCGGCACCTCAGGGGGGTCGCCCTTCGGCATGTTCAGCGCAGCAGCAGGGCCTGCTGGAGACCCACCAGGGTGATGCCGCTGACGATCTCGCCGTTCGCGATCATCGCCGGTACGTCGGTCAGTGGGATCCACTCGATCCGGTCGGACTCGTTGCGCTCGGTCGGCTCGCCGATCCGCGTGGCCGAGCTCGCGCGGAAGACGTGGTGGACGGCGTCCATGATCCCGGCGCCCGGCTGGGACTGGATCAGGTCGGTCAACGGACCGGGCCGCCAGCCGGTCTCCTCCTCGACCTCGCGGGCCGCCGCATCGATCGGTGCCTCGCCGGCCTCGACGATGCCCATCGGCAGTTCCCAGGCCCAGGTGTCGGTGAGGAAGCGATGCCGCCACATCAGCAGCACTCGGCTCTCAGCGTCGGTGACCACAGTTGCTGCGACGTCTGCGAGCCGGACCGCGTGGTAGTCGACTCGGTGGCCGTCGGGCTGCTCCACGTCGAGCCGCCGGACGCTCAGCCAAGGATTTCCCCAGACTTCTTGTTCTTCGTGGATCCGCCAGCGCACGAGGTGCACACTACTGCCATGGCAAGTGCTATCTGTGCGTTGTGTGGCAGGCAGGCGGAGTCCGAGGACGTCCCGCTGACCTGGGCCACCTCGGTCGAGAACGGCCGCAAACTCAACTATTGCGACGTCTGCGCGCGCGAGAACGTCCGCGGCATCGAGGGGAAGCTCGACCCCATCTACTGGTGACTCTCAGTCGGTGAAGCCGGGCAGTAGTTCCTCGAGCACCGACCGGAACGGCGCCTCCGCCTCCAGTTGGGACAGCACCGCCATGCCGCCGATCCAGACCCGATGGATCAGCAGGTACGACGGCGGCAGGTTGAGCTTGAAGGCCAGTGTGGCGTTGGGGGAGCGGAAGTCGCTGGTCCGGTTCGCCTGGGCGCGCATCCAGGCCCGGTTGAACTGGAAGGTCTTGTCCCGGGCCGGCTCGGCGAACGGCGCCAGGTAGTCCATCAGTTGCTCGGGGTCGATCTCCATCCGCGGCTTGATGAACCCTTCGGCAAGCAGTCCGTCGTGGATCGCCTGGCCGTCGCCGGTGAGCGAGATCCGCAGCAGCCGCCCGATCGCCGGGGGCAGGCCGTCTGGAAGCCGGGCACACAGGCCGAAATCGACCACGCCGAGCCGTCCGTCGGGCAGCACCCGGTAGTTGCCGGGATGTGGGTCCGAGTGCAGCAGACCGGCGTACGTGGGTCCGCTGAAGAGGAACCGGGCGTACTTCAGGCCGACCTCGTCGCGCTGCTTCTTGGTGCCGTCGGCGATGAACGACGAGAGCGGCTTGCCTTCGATCCACTCCGAGACGATCACGGTCGGGGAGTGTTTGATGACCCGCGGTACGACGAACTCGTCGTGATCCTTGAAGGCATCGGCGTACTGCTGCTGGGCCTGGGACTCGCGGTCGTAGTCGAGTTCCTCGCCGATCCGCGCCTGCATCTCGGCCACCAGCGGCTTCATGTCCATACCGGGCACCAGCGTGCCGAAGGTGCGGGCGAACCGGCCGAGCTGACGCAGGTCCGCGCGCAACGCCTCGGCGGCGCCCGGGTACTGCATCTTGACCGCGACCTCGCGGCCGTCCTTCAGAGTGCCGCGGTGCACCTGCCCGATCGACGCGGCCGCCGCGGGATGCTCGTTGAACTCGGAGAACCGGTCACGCCAGCGCTTGCCCAGCTCGCGGGACAGGATCTCGTCCACGGTCGCGGCCGGCATCGGTGGTGCGGAGTCCTGCAGCTTGGTCAGCGTGGCCCGGTACGGCGCCGCGAGCTCCTCGGGCATGGCCGCTTCCATCAGGCTCAGCATCTGCCCGAACTTCATCGCGCCGCCCTTGAGCTCACCCAGGACGGAGAACAGTTGCTCGGCGGTCCGGCGCTGGAACTCGGCGAGCACGGCCTCGGCCGGCGCACCGCCGATCCGCTTGCCCAGACCGACCGTGGCCCGGCCCGCGGCACCCAGCGGCAGGCTGGCGAGTTTCGCGGTCCGGCTCAGCGCTTTGCGGGGGAGGTCCGACACGTACCCATTCTGTCGGGTCGCCCAAGCCGGGGAGCGCCCGGGTGCCGTTCGGAGGGTTGCAGGTCGTCATCGAACGGCGTCGGGGCGGTGACGGACCGTGTTCGGCCAGTCACCGCCCCGCAGCGTGGTGCGTCAGGCCTTGCCGAGGATCCGGTTCAGGTTCGTACCGCACTCGGGGCACTTGGCCTTCGCCATGCGCGTGCCCTTGTCGTTGACCTTGACCTCGCCGTCGGCGGTGCGCTTGGCCTTGCACTTGACGCAGTAGAACTCGCCGCTCCAGGTCTCTGCCATGAGGGCCCTCTCCTTGCTCTGAAATCAGCCCGGGGTTGTCACCGAGCCAGTCGTGGATGCTAACGGCAGACCTTCCTGCCGTAGGCCGTTCGGCCCAATCGGGATTCACCCTACGGCCTTCTGACGCCTGCTCAAGCCCACTCCGCCGCCGGAGTGCCGCTCAGGGCCGCCTGGGAAAGCCCTTTCCGCAGAATCCGGCCGCACGGAACAGGCCCCCGGGAGTCCTCCTCCGAAACCGCTCGGCTTCCCCTCCGGGCGGCTCCGGAGGAGGTCCGGGAGCCTGTTGAGGACGACGCTAGGAGGTGCCCGCCACAACCACAAGCCCACGTTGTCCACCCCTGTGGATAACTCTGTGAGCAAGCTGTGGGACGCGCCGGTCGGCACTGTGGACGGGTGGGGGAACAAGGTGTGAACAACCGGAATCGTCAGGCCCCAGAACTGGTGTCTGACCTGCGAAAACGTCCGTGCACAGGATGTGGACCGAAGAAAGTTGTCGGATTCTGCGGGTAGTTTTTCCCTCATGGCCGATTCCCCGCCGCGCCCGATCCCGCCGTACGTGGACATCCGCCGCAGCAAGCGGCGCAAGCGGACCGTCAGCGCCTACCGCGACGGCGAGCGGGTGGTCGTGCTGATGCCGGACCGGCTCTCGGCCGCCGAGGAGGCGCGCTGGGTGGAGACCATGCTCGCGCGGCTCGACAAGCAGCGCAGCCGGTCCCGCGTGTCGGACGAAAAATTGTTGGCCAGAGCACACGAACTCGCGTGTCGCCACCTCCCCGAAGTGCCCGAACCTGCATCTGTGAGGTGGGTTTCGAACCAAAACAGACGGTGGGGATCCTGTACTCCGGCGGACCGGTCGATCCGGTTGTCGACCCGTTTGCAGTCGATGCCGGCCTGGGTTCTGGACTATGTCCTGGTCCACGAGCTGGCCCATCTGATCGAGCCGGCGCACAACGCGGCCTTCTGGGCGCTGGTCCACCGCTACCCCAAGGCCGAGCGGGCCGAGGGCTACCTCGAAGGGGTCTCGGCGGCCTCTTCGCTGGACCTCGAGGACTTCTGAACGCCCTGATCGGCGTCCGGTCTGCTGTAGTCAGCTGACTACGCTCCGTAGTATTTTCCGCCTCTTAGGGTTACCCCCAGGGGTCGGGGTGGGGTTACCCCCAGGGTCGGTTCGGTGGCTTCCTGCATATCGCCGACCGCTGTCCGGCAGCGAGGCTTGAGCCCGTAGCCAGCGCCGTGCCAGGTGCGCTGGGTGGGGCGCCTGAGGGGGCGCAGAGGGCGAGGGACGGTATGGCCAGGGGACAGATCACGGTGCGGGCGGCACGCTGGAGTGCCACCCATCCGTGGCGGGCGATCGCGATGTGGGTGGCCGTGGTGATCGCCTGTTTCGCAGTCGGTCAGGTGACCGGCACGAACAAGGCCGACGGGGACGGCGACATCGGTGAGACGACGCGGGCGGACAACATCGTCAAGGACGGCAACTTCGCCGACCCGGACGTGGAGAGCGTGCTGATCACCGCGCCCTCGGGAACACTCGACCAGGCGGAGGCCACCAAGGTGGCCGGCGTCGTGATCCAGCGGATGCGCGCCCTCGGTGGGGTCGCGGACGTCTCGCAGCCGATGCCGTCGCCGAACAAGGACGCCTTGATCGTCCGGGTGACGCTGAAGGACGGTGACGAGGACGCGCGGGTCCAGCCGCTGCTCGACACCACGGCACAGATCCAGCAGCAGTACCCGCAGCTCCGGATCGAGGAGGTCGGCGGGCTGTCCATCGGGCAGGCCCTGGAGAAGACCCTCGGTGAGGACTTCAAACGCGCCGAGCTCTTCAGCCTGCCGGTGACACTGGCGATCCTCTTAGTCGCGTTCGGCGCGCTGATCGCTGCCTCGGTGCCGCTGTTGCTGGCGCTGTCGGCGGTCGCCGCCGCGATCGGGCTCTCCGCGGCCGCCTCACAGCTGGTGCCCGCGGTCGACGCGGCCAACAGCGTGATCCTGCTGATCGGTATGGCGGTCGGCGTCGACTACTCGTTGTTCTACCTCCGCCGCGAACGCGAGGAGCGCGCGAAGGGCCGCAGTCACGTCGACGCGGTCGAGATCGCAGCAGCGACCTCGGGCCACGCGGTTGTCGTTTCCGGTACGGCGGTGATCATCTCGATGGCCGGGCTGTTCCTGGCGCGGGATGCGGTGTTCTCGTCGTTCGCCGTCGGCTCGATCCTCGTGGTGGCGATGGCCGTCGTCGGCTCGCTGACCGTGCTCCCCGCCGTACTGGCGAAACTCGGCCGGTGGGTGGACAAGCCGCGGATCCCGCTCGTCTGGCGGCTGACCGCGAGCAAGGCGCAGCCGCGCTTCTGGCCGATGGTGCTCAAGCCGGCTCTGAAGTACCCGATGGCCACCCTGCTGGTCGCGGTGATCGCGCTGCTCGCCGCCGCGGCGCCGGCGTTGGGGATGACCCTGAAGTTCCCCGGTACCGAGGACCTGCCGCGGACGACTCCGGTCATGCAGGCGTACGACCGGCTGACCGCGGCTTTCCCGAGCACTGGGACCAGTCACGAGGTGGCGATCAAGGCTCCGGCCAACGAGTCGGCTGCCGTGCAGGCCGCACTGACCGAGCTGGTGGAGCAGACGAAGAGCGACAAGCTGTACGCGCAGGACGGCCTGGAGAAGCCGCGAATCTCCAAGGACGGCACGGTGACGGTTCTCGAGGTCGCCACGCCGTTCGAGGGTGGCAGCGACCAGGCCCGTGACTCGCTGATCAAGCTACGCAAGGAGCTCATGCCGCAGACTGTCGGCAAGGTCCCAGGCGCTGAGTACGCCGTCGGTGGCTTCGTGGCCGCGGATATCGACTATGCCGCGCACACCAGAGCGAAGCTGCCACTGGTGATCGGGTTCGTGCTGCTGCTGACGATGATCGTGATGATGGTGACGTTCCGCTCGGTGGTGGTCGCGGTGACCGCGATCCTGCTCAACCTGCTGAGCGCAGGCGCGGCGTACGGGGTGGTCACAGCGGTCTTCCAGAACACCTGGGCCGAAGGGATTCTCGACTTCCGGTCGAACGGCGCAGTCGTCTCCTGGCTGCCACTGTTCCTCTTCGTGGTGCTGTTCGGCCTGTCGATGGACTACCACGTCTTCGTGGTCAGCCGAATCCGCGAAGCCGTGCTGCGCGGCGTGCCCACCAAGCAGGCCGTCGCCGAGGGCATCACGGGCTCGGCCGGGGTAGTCACCAGCGCTGCGGCCGTGATGATCGGAGTCTTCGCGGTCTTCGCAACCCTCAGCACGCTGGACATGAAGCAACTCGGTGTCGGCCTCGCGGTGGCGATCCTGATCGACGCGACGATCATCCGCGCCGTCGTCCTCCCGAGCATCATGATCCTGCTCGGCGACGCCAACTGGTGGGCCCCCAAGTGGCTCCGCCCCAAGCAAGCCAAGCACTCCGCACCCCCGGCCCCCGAGCCCGACCGCGAACTCACCCCGGTCGGCTGACCAACCGATGGGCGTCACACTCAACGTGTGACGCCCATCGAGCTTTTCTCCGAACTGGCCGGTCTCGTACTCACCGTCGATCGGCCGCACCCGGTGCGAGTCGCGATCGACGGTCCGTCCGCGGCCGGCAAAACCACGCTGGCGGACGGCCTGGCCGACGTACTGCGGGAGCGAACCGATCGGGAGGTGATCCGGGTCGGGCTCGACTACTTCAAGAAGGATCCCGCGGTGCGGACGGCGTATCCGATCGAGTCACCAGAGAGCTACTACCTCGACTCGTGGGATCTCGACGCGATGCGCTCGCAGTTGTTGCTTCCGCTAGGCCCGGACGGCAACCGGCGCTATGCGACCGCGGTTCGCTCGGTCAACGCTCAGTCCGCTCTCGCTGTCGTTGAGGAGGAGGCCGCGCCGGACGCCGTGCTCGTGGCGGACGGCGTGTTCTTGCAGCGGCCGGAGCTCATTCGGGACTGGGATTTGCGCATCTATGTGCATGTTGACTTCGACGTCATACTGCGGCGGGGGACTGCGCGGGATCAGGCGTGGATGGATTCTGCGGCCGCTGCGGAAGAGCGGTATCGGACGCGGTACATCCCCGGCGAGCGTTTGTACGTCGACCAGGTGGATCCCGCGTCGTTGGCGGATGTCGTGGTGGACAACACGGACTTTGCGAGCCGGTGGTTCGTCAGGGAAGGTTGTAGTGCATGTCGTAGTTGGGGATGATCACGCCGCTGCGGGTCTGGTTCGTGGGGTTCTCGCGGTCGACGACGAAACCGAAGGACTCGAAGGCTGGACGGGCTGTGCGACTGGCGTGGGTGACCAGGCGGGTTAGGCCGCGTTTGCCGGCTTCTTCCTGGACCTTCTCGACTAGCAGGCGGGCGACTCCGCGGCCTGAGTGGTCGGGGTGGACGAAGAGCATGTCGAGCAGGCCGTCGTCGGTGAAGTCGCTGAAGCCGACGACGACGTCATCCACACAGGCCACGAAGGTGTGTGCGGCTGCTCGGCGGTCCGCCCAGGCTTGGGCGTCCACGTTCGCCTCGTCTGGGGCCCAGGCCTGCACCTGTTCTTCGGTGTAGTCGCGAATCGCCGTTCGCCGGATCGCGGCGTAGTAGACCTGCCAGGTCGGGACGGCGTCTGCTGGAACGTAGGTGCGCAGCGTGGTTCCCATGGCCCCAACCCTAGGTGGCTTGGCGGGCTCGGTGGGCGGCGGCTTTGACGCGGCTCTGGCATTGGGGGGAGCAGAAGCGGCGCTGCCCATTTTTCGAAGTGTCGACGAAGACGCGGTCGCATTGCGGTGCGGCGCAGACGCCGAGCCGACCGGCCAGGTCGCTGCCGACCGCGAGTGCGAGACCGGCCGCGCAACCGGCTGCCCAGCCGTTGACGAGAGTGTCGTCAGGCCCGTGAAAGTGCAGGCTCCAGCCCTTGTCCCGCCGGTCGAGCTTCGGTCGTGCGTTCGTGTCGACGAGCAGCGCGTTGATCTCGTCCGCGGCCCGATCGAGGTCGCCCGTGTGCGCCGCCTCGAACACGATCCGCATCCGCGCAGCCAGCTCCGTCAGCCGGCGCGCATCCTCCGGCCGGACGTGCGGCTGCGGATAACCGATCGCCACCAGCGACTCCGCCACCGCCTGCGCCTGGTCGACAGGACCGGCGTACGGCGAACCGCCGGAGAAGCCGGGGGTCAGTCGGTTCACGTACTCGACCGACGCGGCCAGCACACTCCGGGCGTGACTATCAAAAGACACTTGACCAGTCACGACTCTCCTTCGTAGTCTCGAACCTGCGTGACCGATCATATCCATTTAGACAGTCATGAGGTGGGCCAATGAGCGCAACAGCGACCCTGATAGCGCCATGGCGCGGCCTGACCAGGACGGTCTGGGTACTCGTCGCAGCCCGTGCCGTGAACCGGATCGGCGCGTTCTCGCTGTCGTTCCTGGCGATCGTGCTGACCGTGGAGTTCGGCGCTTCGCTGAGCCGGACCGGCTTCGTCGTGGCTCTCTTCGGCCTGGCGACGATCCCGTCCCGGTTGCTCGGCGGTTTCCTGGCCGACCGAATCGGCCGACGACGCACGATCGTCCTCGGTCTGACCGGTTGCGCGGTCGCGCAGTTGTGGATCGCGGCGAGTACGACGCTCTGGTCCGTGATGTTCGCCGCCATCGTTCTCGGCCTGGCCTTCGAGATCTACGAGCCACCCAGTCAGGCGACCATCGCCGATGTCACCGAGCCCGTCGACCGCCCAGCGGCGTACGGGCTGCTCGGCTCGGCGATGGCGGTGGCCGGCGTCTTGGCCGGTCTGCTGGCCGCAGCCGTTAGTCATTGGGATCTGCGCTGGCTGTTCGTCGCAGACGCGATCACCTGCCTGGCCTGCGCCGTACTGGTCGCTCTCGCGCTGCCGACCGACGTACGGCGGGAGCGGGTGCCAACCGGGGGAGTCGCCGTGTGGCGCGATCATCGGCTGCTGTGGTTGCTCGCCAGCGGCACGGTGTTCGCCACGATCTACATGCAGCTGATCGTCGGCGTACCGCTCACACTCCTCGAGCACGGCCTGCCGGCATCCGGAACTGGCATCATCCTCGCGGTCTCCGCGGTCACGATGATCCTCGCGCAACGGCTGCTGCGGGTGCAGCTCGACGACTTCCAAGCGATGCGCGTCGGCTACGTGTTGCTGGCTGCCGGTCTGATCGTCTGTGCGTTCGCGACCAGCCTGCCGATCTTCCTGCTCGCCACTGCGTTCTGGAGTGTCGGAGAGACGTTCCTGCTGACCCGCTACCTGACGCAGGCCGCTGGCCTGGCGCCCGATGATGGACGGGCGCAGTACCTCGCCGTCTTCGGCCTCTGCTGGGGCGTGGCCACCACCATCGCGCCGCTGATCGTGACGCGTCTGCTGGAAACCGTAGGCCCTGAAGGGCTGTGGCTCATCAACGCAGCGGCGGCCATCGCGCTGGCCGCCGCGCAACCGCTGCTCAGGACGCGACTGGCTCGAGCCTGACCGTCAGCCCCTTCGCGACCGGGGTGTTGCTGCCCTTGGCCAGATCGTCGGCCGACATCAGCACATTCGTCTCGGGGTAGTACGCCGCGACGCAGCCGCGCGCGGTCGGGTACGAGACCAGGCGGAAGCCGGACGCGCGCCGTTCGACCCCTTGGAACTCGCTGACGATGTCGACGAACGCGCCGTCGGTCAGCCCGAGCTCGGCCAGGTCGTCCGGATTCACGAAGACCACCTCGCGACCGCCGTGGATCCCGCGGTACCGGTCCTCGAGACCGTAGATCGTGGTGTTGAACTGGTCGTGACTGCGCAGCGTCTGCAGCAGCAGCTTGCCCGGTGCCGTCGGCAACCAACTCAGATCGTTCGCAGTGAACTGAGCCTTGGCATCCGAGGTCTTGAACTCGCGCTTGTCCCGCGCCGCATGCGCCAGCAGGAAGCCGCCCTCGTTCGCCCGGAGCCGGTCCTCGAAGTCCTCGTACCCGTCGGCCACGCGACCGATTCGCTGCCGGATCAGGCTGTAGTCATCGGCGAAGTCCGCCCACGGAATCTCCCCGACATCCGGTACGACGGCCTGCGCGATGCCGGCGACGATGCCGATCTCGGACTTGAGCTCCGGCGCAGGCGGTGTCAGGTTCCCGGTGGAGAGGTGGACTGCGCCCTGCGAATCCTCGACCGTCACGGACTGCGGACCGTTCGCAGTGCGGTCGTGGTCGGTTCGCCCGAGCGTCGGCAGGATGAGCGCCTCGCGGCCGGTGACCGTGTGCGAACGGTTCAGCTTGGTGGAGACGTGCACGGTCAGGTCGCACTCGCGCAGCCCGCGATGCACCACCTCGGTGTCGGGGGTCGCGGAGGCGAAGTTGCCGCCCATCGCGAAGAAGACCCGCACGGATCCGTCCCGCAGCCGCTTGACCGTGTCGGCCGCGTCGATCCCGTGCTCACGCGGCGACGTGAACGCGAACTCGGCATCCAGCTTGTCCAGGAACTTGTCCGGCATCTTCTCCCAGATGCCCATGCTGCGGTCGCCCTGGACGTTGGAGTGCCCGCGGACCGGGCACGGCCCGGCGCCCGGCTTGCCGATATTTCCCTGCAGGAGCAGCACGTTGACGATCTCGCTGATCGTCGCGACCGCCTCGCGGTGCTGGGTCAGGCCCATCGCCCAGCAGATGACGGTCGCCTTCGACTTGAGGAACCGCTGGGTCAGCTCCTCGATCTCGGCGCGACGCAGACCGGTGGCCAGCTCGACCGCGTCCCAGTCCAGCTCCGCGTTGTGCTTGGCGTAGAGCTCGAAGCCACTCGTGTAGGTCTCGACGAACGACTTGTCGAGCACAGTGCCCGGGTTGTCCGCCTCGGCCTCGAGCAAAAGGTGGCCGATGGCAAGGAACAGCGCCTGGTCGCCACCGATCCGGATCTGCAGGTGCTGGTCGGCGAGCTCGGTGCCCTTGCCGACCCAGCCGCGCGCCTTCTGCGGGTTCTTGAAGTTCATCAGGCCAGGCTCGGGCAGTGGGTTGACCGAGACGATCTCGCCGCCGTTGCGCTTGGCGATCTCGAGGTGGCTGAGCATCCGGGGCGCGTTGGTGCCCGGATTCTGGCCGACGACCACGATCAGCTCGGACTCCTCGAGCATCTCCAGGGTGACCGCGCCCTTACCGCTGCCGATCACCCGGGACAGCGCCGTACCGGATGATTCGTGGCACATGTTCGAGCAGTCGGGCAGGTTGTTGGTGCCGTAGGCGCGGACGAACAACTGGTAGAGGAACGCGGCCTCGTTGCTGGTCCGGCCGGAGGTGTAGAAGACAGCGTCGTTGGGGTCGGGCAGCGCCTTGAGGTGCCGGGCGACGACCTGGAACGCCTCCTCCCAGCCGACCGGTTCGTAATGCGTGGCGCCGGCCCGGAGCAGCATCGGCTCGGTGATCCGGCCGAGCTTGCCGAGATCGAACTCCGAGATCGCGTGGATCTGCTCGACCGAGTTCTCCGCGAAGAAGGCCCGCGGCACCCGTTTGCGGGTCGCCTCCCAGGCCACCGCCTTGGCGCCGTTCTCGCAGAACTCGGCCGCGTGTTTGCGTTTGTGGACGGGATCGGGCCAGGCGCAGGACGGGCAGTCGAAACCGCCGTCCTGGTTCATCTTCAGGAACACCTTGCCGGTCCGGGCCGGGCCCATCTCACGGAAGCCGAACTTGAAGGACGACAGCACCGCGGGAACACCCGCGGCCTTCTTCTTCGGCTGTTCGATATCGACCATGTCTCCACGATAGGTGCAGCTATCAGCTCAGACCGCTTTGATAGCCAAACTCGCACGTAAGTGGGGCCGGAACCCATGCTTCGCGGCGTGGCTGTGTGCTCGCATCCCATAGTGCGGAACGCCGGGGATTCCTACAGTCATCCGCCATGGAGACCCGTCGCGCCCTCGTCACCGGAGCCGCATCCGGCATCGGTGCCGCTTGTGTCGAACGTCTCGCGGCGGACGGCGTACAGGTCGTGGCCGTCGACCGTGTCGCCGTGGGCGCGTCGGCGCAGGTGCAGCCGGTCGTGGCGGACCTGTCCGACCTGGACAGCCTGGCCGGGTTGCCTACCGACGTGGACATCCTGGTGAACAACGCCGGGGTACAGCACGTCGCACCGGTCGAGGAGTTCCCACCGGAGCGCTTCAGCTACCTGCTGCGGCTGATGCTGGAGACGCCGTTCCGCCTGATCCGGCAGACCCTTCCCCACATGTACGGCGCCGGGTGGGGGCGCGTGATCAACATCAGCTCGGTGCACGGACTCCGGGCCAGCCCGTACAAGTCGGCGTACGTCGCTGCGAAGCACGGTCTCGAAGGACTCAGCAAGGTCGTCGCACTGGAGGGCGCAGCCCGCGGTGTGACGAGCAACTGCATCAACCCCGCCTACGTCCGTACGCCGCTCGTCACGGCTCAGCTCGCGGACCAGGCCAAGGCACACGGGCTGACCGAGCCAGAGGTGCTCAACAACGTCATGCTCGAACCAGTCGCAGTGAAACGACTGATCGAGCCGGCGGAAGTCGCGGAGCTGGTCGCACTGCTGTGCGGTCCGGCCTCCGCCTCCATCACGGGGAGCTCATTCGTACTCGATGGCGGCTGGACCGCCCACTAGGAGGTCTCTCCATGACAGCAACAGACCCCGCTCGTACCAAGCCATCCATCGTCCGGGTCGTCGGAGCGAGTCTCGTCGGTACGACGGTGGAGTGGTACGACTTCTTCCTGTACGGCGTGGCAGCATCCGTCGTGTTCGGCGACTTGTTCTTCCCGAAGGGCGAGCAGCTGACCGGGACGCTGCTGAGTTTCGCCACCTTCGCGGTCGGGTTCTTCGCCCGTCCGATCGGCGGAGTGGTCTTCGGGCACTTCGGTGACCGTCTGGGCCGCAAGAACCTGCTGGTGCTGTCCCTGCTGATGATGGGGGTCGCCACCTTCGCCATCGGGTTGCTGCCGACCTATGCGCAGGTCGGGGCGCTCGCTCCGATCCTGCTGACCGTGCTGCGGCTCATCCAGGGCTTCGCGCTCGGCGGTGAGTGGGGAGGCGCCGTACTGATCGTGTCGGAGCATGGTGATCCGGCACGGCGTGGTTTCTGGGCCTCCTGGCCGCAGGCGGGCGCTCCGGCGGGACAGCTGATCGCGAACGGCGTACTGGCCGGGCTGGCGGCTTTTCAGTCCGAGGCTGCGTTCGACTCGTGGGGCTGGCGGATTCCGTTCCTGTTGTCGGCCGTGCTCGTGCTGGTCGGACTGTGGGTGCGGTTGAAGATCGAGGAGTCGCCGGTGTTCAAGGAGGCTCGGGACAAGCAGGAGCCGACGGACCGGATGCCGTTGATCGAGGTGCTCACGCGCTACCCGCGTGAGGTGCTGACCGCGATGGGTGCGCGAATGGCGGAGAACGTCAGCTACTACATCTTCACGATCGTCATTGCGACCTACGCAAAGGAACACCTTGGTCTGGGCAAGTCCTTTGCACTCAACGCTGTTCTGATCGCGGCAGCCATTCACTTCTGCGCTATCCCGCTCTGGGGTGCACTGTCAGACCGGATCGGCCGCAAGCCGGTCTACCTGATCGGTGCGGTCGGCGTGGGCATCTGGGCCTTCGTCTTCATTGCTCTGGTCGATACGAAGAACTTCGGGCTGGCCACGCTGGCTGTGACTGTCGGACTGATCCTGCACGGCGCCATGTACGGGCCGCAGGCGTCCTTCTTCACAGAGCTCTTCGGGACTCGAGTGCGCTACTCCGGTGTGTCTGTCGGCTACCAGTTGGCGTCGATCATCGCCGGTGGCCTCGCGCCGTTCATCGCAGTCGCACTCCTGAAGGCCTACGACTCCGGCTACGCGATCTCGGTGTACGTCGCGGTATGCGCAGCGATCTCGATCCTGGCCGTGACCCTGTACTCCGAAACCCGTGAGCGGGACCTGACCACGCTGTAGGTGGCATCATCGCGAGGATGAGGGAGCTTCTGCGGCTACTGGCCGAGGACGCGTCCGGTAGCGAGCTGGCCCGGGTGGCAGGTGACGATGCGGTCGCCCGGGACCTCGTCCTGCGCATTCGGGCCGGTATCGACGCCAGCAAGAAGCGTGAGGCCGAACTGACCGCCCTGGTCGAGGTCGCCGGCGAACTGGCCTCGGCCAGCGACCCTGGCGGCGTACTGGACACCATCGTGCACCGGGCGCGCACGTTGGTCGGTGCGGACGTCTCCTACCTGACTCTGTACGACGAGGCTCGTGGGGACACGTACATGCGGGCCACCGACGGATCGTTGTCGGTGGCGTTCCAGCAGCTCAGGCTGCCACTCGGTGCCGGACTGGGTGGACTGGTCGCGTCGACCCGCAGGCCGTACTGGACGACCGACTATCCCTCCGACCAGCGCTTCCGGCACACCCGCACGATCGACGAGGCCGTCGGCGAGGAGGGCCTCGTCGCCATCTGCGGTACGCCGCTGATCGTGGACGAGGCCTTTGTTGGGGTGCTGTTCGTGTCGAACCGCACCGCGCGCCCGTTCAGTCGGGCCGAGGTGCTGCTGCTCGGTTCACTGGCGGCGCTGGCGGCCGTCACGATCGTGCAGGTCCGCGCGGCCGCTGAGACCGCAGTGGCACTCGACCAGTTGTCGGAGGCTCATGCCGGTGTCGAGCACGCAGCGGCTGCGCACGACCGGTTTGCCGACATCGTGCTGTCCGGTGGTGATGTTGACGCGGTAGCCGCCGCACTGGCCGAGCTGCTCGGGGTGTGGGTCGTGCTGGTCGATGCCGTCGGCAACGAGCTCGCTGTCGCCGGCAGTGTCCCCGGTACGGCGGTGCCGTGGCGGGAGTCGTCGTCCGGCCGACTGACCCGAGCCGACGGGTGCTGGGTCGTTTCGGCGACGGCCAAGGGTGAGCGGCTCGGTGCGTTGGTCATCGGCGGTGTCGACGACGTGTCCGATGCAGACCAGCGGATCGTCGAGCGTGCGGCTGTAGTCACCGCGCTCGTCCTGCTGTTCCGCCGCCAGGCCGCAGAGCAGTCCCAGCGTGCACAGGCTGATCTGCTGACCGATGTGCTCAGCGGAGTCGGTGACATGCGGGCTCTGACCGAACGGCTTCGGTTGCTGGCGCTTGGGCGCGTGCACGATCGATTCGTGGTGGCGGTCTGCCGCGGCGACCACAGCGCCGTACGGGCTCGGTTGTCAGCACCGGTTGAGGACAAGCTGGTGCTGTCCGGTCCGTACGGCGGGGACCTGGTGCTCCTGCTGACTCGGACCGATGCGGTGGCCGCGGCACGGGACCTGACCGAGGTTGCGAAGCGTGCTGGCGTCACGATCGCGGTAGTGGGTCCGGCGCCGTGGGATGCGCTGGTGGACGCTCACCGCCAGGCGACTCGCTTGGCGACGACCATGGTGCGACTCGGCCGGCGCAACGAATCCGCCACGCCGGACGACTTGGGTGTGGCAGGACTGGTCGGTGCGCCGGAGGTCGACGTACAGGCTCATGTTCAGCACGTGCTTGGTGCAGTGATCGAGTACGACGCCCAGCGGGGGACCGACCTGGTCGGAACACTGCACGCCTATTTCGCGGCCGGTCAGAGTCCGACCAGGGCTGCCGCCGAACTGCACATCCACCCCAACACCGTCCAGCAGCGACTGGATCGGGTCGGTGCGCTGCTCGGCGCCGAGTGGCAGTCGCCGGAGCGCAGCCTGAACCTCCAGGTCGCACTCCGGCTCCACCAAGCAATCAGGGGATGAGCACCAGCCGTCCGCGCACTCCGCCCTTCGCAAGCCGCTTGTACGCCGTCGCCGCGTCCGCCAGCGTGTAGGTCCCGGCCACCGGGGTCGACAGCACACCGGCCGCGGTCAACCGAACCAGCTCGGCCAGCTCGACGCCGTCGGCGTGGACGGCAATCTGGTGCACCGTGATCCCACGGAGAGCCGGCGGCTTTGCCGCGACCAGGAGGTGTGCGTGCTGGCCACCGCTACGAACCGCCTCCTGTGCAGCCAGCTCCAGCACGGCTGCGTCCACCAGTGCATCCACACCGGCTGGAACGATCGCGTGCACGGCCGCAATCAGGTCGTCGGTCCGCGACACGAAATGGTCGGCGCCGATCCGCCGTACATAGTCCTCATCCTGTTCGCCGGCAGTGGCGATCACTGTCTGGCCGAAGTGCTTGGCGAGTTCGACCGCGAAGCCACCGACGCCGCCAGCCGCACCGGTGACCAGCACCGTCCCGCCAGGAGCGAGCTGCAAGCGCCTGATGGCTTTCATCGCGGTCAGCGCATTCAGCGGGAGGGTGGATGCCTTGACAAGGTCCAGGCCCTCCGGCACGACGGCGATCGCGTCCGCGTTCAGAACGACGTACTCCGCATGAGTCTTCAGTGATCGGGCGAGCAGATCGGCCAGACCGACCACCGGCGTACCCACTGCGAGCTCCACGCCCGGCCCGGTCGCGTCGATGACCCCTGCGACGTCCCAGCCGATGCCGAACTGCTCCCGCGGCACAGCGATGCCGTAGCGAACCAGGTCGCCGGTAGCGACGAGTACGTCGACCGGATTGATGGCCGCCGCGGCCACCTTGATCCGGACCTGTCCCCGGCCGGGTTCAGGCAGCGGGGTCTCGATCAGCTCCAGTGAATCCGGTCCCTCGAGCCGCCGGGCCACCAGTGCGCGCATATTCAGGTCCTCCTCGGGTGAGTGGTTGTCCCTCTCACTGTCGGAGAGCTACTCTCCATCGGGAAGTAGGCACCTTGAAGTGCGTACCGAACGACGAGGAGAGCCATGGCGACGCGGACTGCCGCTCAACGGCGCGAGGACGCAGCCCGCGAGTACGACGTCTTCATGGCGGGGTGTCCGGCGCGGAACCTGCTGGACCGGATCGGCTCCAAGTGGGTGTCACTCATCCTGTTCGGACTGGCAGAGGGCCCGCAGCGGTACTCCGATCTGTCGCGACGGATCGCAGGTGTCAGTCACGCCCGCCGTGCCGGTGCGGGTCGACTACGAACTCACACCGCTCGGCCGGAGCCTGCTCCCACTGGTCGGGGCCATCCGGGAGTGGGCTGAGGCGAACATGCCCGAGGTCGAGGCCGCCCGCGACCGGTACGACGCACTGTCCTGAGGCTAGGCTCTGGCACCATGGCCGCTTCCAACGACCGCCGCGTGGTCGTCCTCGTGGTCCCCGGCACCCCCACCTGGGCTCCGCCCGGCCGCACTCCTACCGCGTGGCACCACGCCCTCACCGAGGACACGTACGAGCTTCTGGCCGACCTGGCTCAGGTGGACGTGGCAGTCGCAGTGGTCGCCGGTGACTCGCTGACCGCGATCCGCGACCTGACCTGGCCGGGTACGCCGGTGTTCGCGGTCTCGGCGGTCAACCCGGTGCTCGAGGCGATCGAACTCGCCGGCCCGGCCGCCGCAGTCGTCGCGGTGAGCCACGACGTACCGGATCTGCCGGGGCTGCTGATCGGCAAGCTGTTCCGCGCGCTGGGCTCGGCCGACATCGCCGTCACGCCCGCAACAGACGGCTCGCTGGCCGCGATCGGTGTGAATCTCCCGATCGCATCCTGGGTGCAGGCCGCTGCCCCGACTTTTGACAGCACCCTCGCCGACCTCGAAGCACGCAAGCCGCGCCGGCATGCCCTTGCCGTCGGCCCCGGTTGGCACCGTCTGCGATCAGCTGCTGACATTGCGCAACTGGATCCAGGCCTCGAGGGCTGGGATGCGACAAGATCTCTACTTCGTCACAACTGACCCGTCACCTTCGTAACAGTCGCTCGTTCTCCATGCAGCGGGGGAGTTGAGCACCGACTGCCGATGCCGTTCAGGGGCGGTGATCGACGAAGAGGTGTCGCACGGGGATCTCACGGGGGGACGCAACACGAGGGGATTGCGTGGGATGCACGACGGGGGGAAGCGGGGGGACACGGGGGTAGCGAGGGACACGGGGATGCGGGGGAACGCACGGGGGGAACGGGGAAGCGGGGGACGAGGGGTGGGACACAGCTCGGGGGAGCACCACCAACGGGGACGAATGATCAGAGCTGGGATGTGGGACGCACCTGACCGCCCCACATCCCAGCTCCGTCACTCAGAAGACGCCAGGTAGCAGCGCGGCGGTCCGGGTGCGGTACGACGAATAGGCGGGCAGCGCGCCGATGAGCACCTGCTCCTCGCGCCGGGCGCGGTAGACCTGCAGCGCCACGAGAATCAGCCAGACGCCACCGGCCACCAGGTTGTCCGCGGCAATGGCCAGACCAAGTGATGACACGATCTCGCCGGTGTACAAGGGGTGTCGCACCCACCGGTACGGTCCGTGTTCGACGACGTCGCGGGCCTGGGCGATGATCGACAGATTCCGCCCGAGCGTCCACAGCGACCAGACGGACCACGCCGTACCGGCGACCAGTAGGACGTCCGCGACCAGCAGTCGTGCTACACCGCCAGATCCCTGTGTGAGCACGGGAAACGCGAACGGGGTCAGCGTCGCCACGATCGCGGCGACGTGCGCGACGACCGATGTACCGGTGGCCTTGGCCGGGCCGCGTCGCAGGTAGGCCCAGATGATCACCACGTAGAACACCGCGACCAGTGCGGTACCGATCCAGCGCAACGCGCCGGCGTCGGACGGCCGGCTCAGGACCATGGCGCCGGCGATCAGCATCAACGTTGCCAGCGGCACCATGAACAGCCGGCCGAGGTCGAGCCGGCGGCGTGACGGGGTGGAGGTGAGGACGACCATGATCGGCTACTTTCCGAAGAAGAGCTGGACGATGCTGAGCGCGCCCGGACCGATGATGACGACGAACATCGACGGGAACAGGCAGAACACCAGCGGGAACAGGATCTTGACGGGTACCTTCTGGGCTTTCTCCTCGGCGCGTTGCCGGCGCCGCAACCGCATCTCCTTGGCCTGCTCGCGCAGGACGTCGGCGATCGTGATCCCCAGCTCACCGGCCTGGATCAGCGCCGACACGAACGACCGCAACTCGGGAACGGTCGTCCGCTCGGTCGACGCCCGCAGCGCCTGCGACCGCGACTTGCCGATCTGCATCTCCTGCAGCACCCGGGAGAACTCGGCCGCCAAGGGACCCTTGGTGTTGCGCGCGACCTGAGCGAGCGCCGCGTCGAATCCGAGCCCGGCCTCGACGCACACGGTCAGCATGTCGAGCGCGTCCGGCAGGGCCCGCTGAATCTTCTGCTGCCGTTTGGTTCCGGCGTTGTACAGCAGGATGTCCGGCAGGAAGAAGCCTGCCGCCGCGCCGACCCCGACCCCGACGACCAGGAGCCCGATTGCGCGGACGCCGTACAGGGCGCCGAGCCCGCCGAGGACGAACAAGCCGAGGCCTTTGGCGGCCAGGATCCGGTCCGGCGTCCAGCCCGACGGGTTGCCCGCGAGGTCGAGCCGGCGTTGCAACGTCGTCCCGATACCGGACGGCGACAGCCGCAACGCGAGCGCGCGGAGCCAGCCGGGCGTGGCGGCGAACCGATCGGTCGGGCTCTCGGGCTCGACCGACGAGTGCCGTGTGTAGTGGTTGTCGATCGTGGCGAGCGCCCGCGCCACGCCACCCTCGGCGGGCCGCGCGAGGACTCCGGCCACGGCCAGCACGATCGCCACTCCGAGCGCGGCGACGCCGCCGATCAGGAGAAAAGTCATCTCACGCCTCCACCTTGATCAATGCCCGGATCCAGAACGCGCCGATGATGATCAGCAGAGCGCCGCCGGCGACCATCATCAGACCGGCCGGAGTGGTGTACAGCGGCCGCATGTACTCGGGTTTGGTGTACGTCATGAACAGCGCGAGCAGGATCGGCAACGCGACGATGATGTAGCCGGACAGTCGCCCCTCTGCGCTCAGTGCGTGCACATGGCGCCGGGTCTGGGCCCGTTCCCGCATGGTGTCGACGGTGTTCTTCAGCACCTCGGCGAGGTTGCCGCCGACCCCACGCTGGATGCGGATCGCCATCACGACCCACCGCATGTCGTCGGACTCCATCCGCTCGGCGACGTGGTTCAGGCCCTGCTCGAGCTCGACCCCGATCCGCGTCTCGGCGAGCGCCCGGGAGAACTCGCCCGCCGCGGGCTGAGTGCCGTCCCGGACCACCGCGTCGACGGCCTGGGCAACGGAGAACCCGGACCGCAGCGACCCGACGATCAGCTGCAGTACGTCGGGCAACTGTTCGCTGAACGCGGCCCGCCGCCGACTGATCCGGATGCTGAGGAATGCGAATTGCAGGAACCAGCCACCGGCCAGCCCGGCCGGCACACTCAGCAGCGGCGGCAGACCGAGCATCATTGCCAGGACCACGAGCACTGCGGCCGCGCACAGGGTCAGTAACGCCCACTCGGCCGGCTTCCGCTTGATGTCAGCGAGATCGAGCCGCCGCGCGAGTCCTTGCTCGGCGCCGGCGGAACGCAACGCCTGACCGACAAAACCGACCGCAGTCCGCGCAGCGGCGCCCTCGGCCTCTGTGGCAGCGTGTTCGTCACGCCGAGGCCCGTACTGACCGACCTGGTGCAGCAGTTGCCGGGTCGTGTCCTCGCGGACCCCCTGCCACCGGACCAATACAACTCCGAGCAGTACGAACAGGAAGACGCCAGACAGCAACGCGAGCAACTGCCACGTCCAAACGGTCCGATGCGGCGGAGGAGCCGGTACGGCGGCGTTCTCCGGCGTCGGCGTACTTGTCGGAGTGAGCGCTGCGAAGGTGACCGTGGTCTCGGCGTGGACCGCACCGACCGTGACCCGCAGCGAGACGCGTTGACCGGCCAGTGCATCAGGGACGAGGACGTCAATAGTCGAGCGGGTGGTGAAGTTGCGAGCAACCTCTGCAAAGGCCGCTGTCAGCTCAGGGGCGCTCTGGGCGGTGAGGGTGCGACCACCTGCGGCCGACGCGATCTGCTGCGCTGCGGACCGGTCACCGTTGCCGTAGCGGAAGGCAACCACGTCGGCTGGGATGTGACCGGCTGCCAGTCGTCCGGTGACAGAGCCGAGTGTTGCTTTGCTCGAAGTGTCGACGCCATCGGACAGTACGACGAGCCTGCGCTGAGCACCGGCCCCGAGCTGCGTGCTGGCGAGGGCATCGGCCGCCGCCCGCACCGCGTCGTACAGGGCGGTGTCTCCGGAGGCCTGCACTCGAGCGAGTGCGTTGCGGACCGAGTTGCGGCTTGTGGTCGGCTTGACGACTAGCCGAGGACGGTCGGAGAAGGTGAGCAGTCCGGCGAGCACGTCCCCGGGCAGGCTGTTCACGTAGCTCAGTGCTGCTTGACGTGCAGCGGCGATACCAGTACCGGCCATCGAACCGCTGGTGTCGAGGACGAGAATCACCGCACGCGTTGGCGCGGTAACGGCCTTGGCACTGCTGATCGGAGTCGCGCGCGACGCCAGCGTGGTTTTGCCGGCGGTGACCTGGACAGGCCCGTCGACGTTGGCCGTGGTGAGTACGAGACTGGCGTGTCCCGGTGTGACCTTCACCGACTCGATGCGCACCGACGGGTCGCCCGCAGCGAACGCCGTACCGGGAGCGATCGCCAGCAGCACAAGGGCGGCGAGCAGTCGTCTCATCGGGCCACCTCTTCCAGACCGAACATCCGCGGCGGCAGGTAGACACCCTGGTCGGCCAGCCGGTCCAGGAACCCGGGGCGCAGACCTGTCGGCCGCAGCCCGCCACGGAACCAGCCCCGCTCGTCGACCCCGGCGTGGAAGTCGAACAGGAACAGGTCCTGCAGGGTGATGACCTCACCCTCCATCCCGGTGACCTCGGTGATGTGAGTGATCCGCCGGGTCCCGTCCTTGAGCCGGGCCTGGTGCACGATCAGGTCGATCGCGGACGACATCTGCTCCCGGATCGCCCGCTGCGGCAGGTCGACACCGGCCATCAGCACCATGGTCTCCAGCCGGGACAGCGAGTCGCGCGGTGCGTTGGAGTGCACGGTGGTGATCGAGCCGTCGTGCCCGGTGTTCATGGCCTGCAGCATGTCCAGCGCGGCGCCGTCGCGGACCTCACCGATGATGATCCGGTCGGGCCGCATCCGCAGCGCGTTGCGGACCAGATCGCGGATCGCGATCTCACCGCGCTTCTCCACGTTCGACGGTCGGGACTCTAGCCGCAGTACGTGCTCCTGGCGGAGCTGCAGCTCGGCGGCGTCCTCGATCGTGACGATGCGCTCGTCGTCGGGCAGGAACGACGACAGCACGTTCAGCGTCGTCGTCTTGCCTGAACCGGTGCCGCCGCCGATCAGGATGTTCAGCCGGCCGTGCACACACGCGTGCAGGAGTTCCGCGACCGCCGGCGTCAGGGTGCCGAACGAGACCAGGTCGGCGACGGTGAACGGGTCGGCGGCGAACTTCCGGATCGTCAGCAACGACCCGTCCAGCGCGATCGGCGGTACGACGGCGTTCACGCGACTGCCGTCGGGCAGCCGGGCGTCGACCATCGGACTCGCGTCGTCGACCCGCCGGCCGACCCGGGACACGATCTTGTCGATCGTGCGCCGCAGGTGGCTCTCGTCGGTGAACGCCGCGTCGACCGGCTGCAGGCGTCCGTTGCGTTCGACGTAGATCTGATCGTGGCCGTTGACCATGATCTCGGAGACGCCGGTGTCACGCAGATAGGGCTCGAGCGGACCGTGGCCGAGGATCTCGTCGGCGACCTCCTGGGCCACCCGCGCCCGGTCGGCGGCGGTCATCGGGGTGTCGTCGCGTTGCAGGACGGCCTGCAGGGTCTGGGTGACCTGCTGCTCGAGTTCGCGCTGGTCGAGATGGGCGTCGTACAACTTCGGACCCAAGGTCTCGAGCAGTCCCTGGTGCACGCTGCGCTTCACACCGGCGAACGGATCCGCGTTGCGCGCGGCGCGACGCGGCACGTCGGCCGCCGGCCGCGGCGTCTCCGGACGCGCCTGCGGTGCTTGGCCCTGCCGCTGGGCAAGGCGTTCGGACAGGTCCATCATCGCCTCCCCGAGCCACGCCGGGCGAAGCTCTTGGTCCGCGGCCGGACGGTCTGACCGATCAGGCGTTCGCGGGCGAACCGTGCGATCGCCTGACTGACCGGATGCGCCGGTGTCGCGAACACGATCGGAGTGCCCTTGTTGGTCGAGATCGGCACGTTGCGGCTCGACGGCACCTGAGCGTTGATCGCAGTGCGCACCACTCGTTCGACATCGCTCGGGGTCAGCCCCACCTTCGAGTCGGACCGGTTGACCACCACTGAGCGGATGTCGCGCGAGTACGACAACAGGTCGAGCATGTCGAGCGTGATCCGCATGTTCTTCATCGCCGGTGTGTCCGGCGTGGTCAGCAGGACATGGTGATCGGACAGGTCCATCGCGGTCAGCACGTGCTCGCTGAACTGGGCCGGAGTGTCGACCACGACGAAGTCGTACATCCCCCGCAGGACCGCGAGCAGCTCGCCGACCAGCGCGGCCGGGATCTTCTCGGCGTCGCCGGGGGTGACCGGCGCCAGCAGCATGTCCAGACCCGGCCGGTACGGCGTCAGCAGCGACGCGGCGCCGGTTGTGTCGAGATGGCCGGCCATCGGCAGCGCGTCGCTGATCGTCCGCACCGGCTCCAGCAGGACGCTGATCGCCACATCGCCGAACGACAGGTCGAGATCCACGACGCACACCCGCTGGACGCCGTCGGCCAGTGCCGCGGCCAGGTTGATCGCGATCGTGGTCTTCCCGCAACCGCCCTTGGCGGAGAACACCGTCACCACCTTGCCGTGCTGGGTAGGCTCTGGCTCTTCGTCGACGTGCATCTCGGACCGGACCCGCCACGACAGCTCCCGGGACCGCTCGCACGCGGCGGTCAGAGCGGTCTGGTCGCCGACGGCAACGACCTCCCGTACGCCGGCTCGCAGGGCCTCGGTGAGCAGTGTGACGTCGACCCGGTCACGGACGAGGATGACGCCCGTGGTCGGACGCTCGACCCGGAGCTGCTCGGTGAACCCGAGTGCCTCGGTGGTGTCGGCACCTGGGCCCACGACCACGAGATCTTCGGCAGGATCGTCGTACAGGGCACGGAGGGCAGAGGTGAGGTCGTCGACCGTCCGCACCTCGCCGTCGATGCTTGCGGACAGGTCCTCCGGCCAGGCGGCCGGCTGGCAGAGAATGGTCATCTCAGCGTCCCTTCTTGGCCGGTGGTGGGAACTGCGGTACAACGTGGTCGTCGGGCTTCACCAGGGCGTTCGGGCCGTGCAGAGCCAGGTACGGCAGACCGGTCTGGGTGAGCAGGATCAGCCGTTCGGCGTCGTCCTGGTTGACCGCGACGGTCACCAGGATCAGGTCGTTCTGTGGTCCTGAGGTGTTCTGCGAGACGTTGGTGGTCTTGGCGTCGTCCTCGGGCTGCTTCGCCGCGCCGATCGCGATCACCCGCACCTTCGGAATCACGACCCGGGTGTTGCTGATCCCCTTGCCCACTTGCTGTTTGTGCTGGCCGGTGCAGTTCGGCTGCGCGGCGACATCGGCGTTGTCGCCGGTGACGACCGTGCCGAACACCGCGACCTGCGAGCCGACCTTCACGTTGCCGGCCACCGCTTCCGGGCTGCACAGCGTGATCGTGACGGCAACCTGCCCTTCCGGGATCACGAGCCCGTTCGTCGCCCGCTCGGCCGACACGAGCATCGACCTCAGCATCAACTGACCTGGGCCGACGTCGGACGACATGACCAGGGCGTCCTGGTCCGCGGTCAGCTCGGTGACCGCGTCGGTCGACACCGACGCCGCGGGCAGCGTTTCCTTGCGCAACAACGGTTTCGCGTCCTTGACCGTCGTACCGGATGGGATCGCCTTGTCGGCGACAAGCACGGTGACGGCCTGCTGGCCGGCGACGGCGCGGGCGTCCGCCCGGTTGACGTAGACCAGCACGGCCAGCGTTCCGGACACGGCCAGCGCGACCGCCAGCACGATGGTCACAACTCGACGTTTCATGGGATTCTCTCCTCTGCTGGCAGCACTAGCCGGCAAGCTTGATCGCGGTCGCACCGAAGTAGGTGCCGCCGCCGATGGTGGTGGTGACCGGAACGAGGGCCTGGGTGAAATGGCCGAAGATGCAGGACGGCGTGGTCTTGCCGTTCGGGCAGTCGGCCTTGGAGAACCCCGCCGGGAAGACGTCCTTGAGCGGGTTCATGTTCGAGTAGCCGGTCAGCACGAAGGCGGCCAGCCCGATCAGGTGGTACGTCGCCCCGCTGCCACTCCCGGTCGTCGTGTCGAAGATCGGGATGAAGATCGGCGCCCCGCTCGCGCGGTACGACGTCAACGTGTCCTGACAGGCCTGGGAGATGTTCTTGCCGGGATCGTTGCCGCCCACGTAACCGCCGGCGGTCAGGTCGATATCGGCCGTACACGGGCCGCTCTCGGCCAACCAGCCGAACTCGCCAGGCCTGCTCAGACCGGCGCAGGTCGGCGCGTTGGGAGCGTCCCGCACGAAGATCCGGACATCGGTGCCGAACGTCGGGGGAGTACCACCGGTCGCCTGCGTCCACGCGCAGAGCGACAACGTCATCGCGAGCGACTTCGTGGACTGCAGCGCCGGTCCCCACATGGCGCGGGCGCAGGCGAGGACGGTGCTGCCTTGATAACTTGAGTTGCCGGCGATCGCCCGCGAGAACACCGGTGGCAGCAACGACGACCCGCCGGTTGTCCGGGTCGCAGTGTGTACGTCGACGTAGTTCGTACCCGACGCCGGAGCGGTCGGGCAGTCGAGGATCGTCCCCGACGATCCCGGGCAACCCGGCAGGCCGCCTTTGAGATCGCGGCCGCACACCAGGGTCACGGCGGAAACGCCGTCCTTGGCGTTCAGATTCGCGTAGGTGCCCGCGGTTCCCGGCGTACACGAAGGACCGACGACGCAGCTCTTGGCGACTGCGAGCGAGCCGGCGTCGGCGCCGTTCTGCAGCTCGGCGCGCTCCTGGTACAGCGTGCCGACGTCGATGACGAGGGCACCCATCCCCAGCAGTACGCCGGTGCCCAGCAGCGAGGCGACCAGGACACCGAACGCGCCCCGGTCGTCGGAACCGAGCAGCCGCAGCATCGGGCGGCCGAGCTGTCGCATCATGTTCATGTTTCGCATGGCATGACCCCCTGGGCCGTCAAGGTGACCTGGCCGCTCATGCCGCTGCCACCGAAGAAGCTGACGAGATAACCGAGCCCTGGTGTGAACTGGAAGCTGTAGCTGGTCTGAACCGAACCGTTGCTGGCTGGTCCGGCTCCCGTCGGGCAACTCGACGAGATCGCCACACCGACCGGACTGAGCCCGGTCGCGGCGGCCTGCGTCCGGCTCGAGACGTTCGGCTGCCCGAGTGCCACCAGCCGGGCGCCCTCCCGGGCGGCCTGAGTCAGGGTCTGCTGTGCGTTGAGCATCCGGCCGAAGTCGACGATGCCCATCACGATCAGCAGCAGCATCGGCAGCAGCAACGCGAACTCGACCGCGGTCGCGCCCCGGTCCTCGCGGACTCTGGCAAACATTGGTTCTCCTGGTGAATGAGTCCTGGGACTTCAGAACGCGCCGATGACGGCTGTGTACAACGCGGCGACCTGGGGTCCGAAGACGACCAGCGCCGGAGCGACGACCACCGCGATCAGCATCAGCAGCAGGCCGTACTCGACCATCGAGGCCCCGCGCTCGTCGTACCGGAGCATTTCTTTGACGAACCTGGTGAGAGTGCGCATCGGTGCTCCTCGAAACAGTGGCGGCCCGGCCGGTGGGCCGGGCCGCGTCACCCACCTGATCTGAGTGGAACGACCCGTCAGAGGCTGCCGGCGACGGTCGTGAACAGGCCGGCGATTGCCGTACCCAGCGGGCCCGCCGCAGCGGCCACGATGACGGCGATCAGGGCGACCAGCAGGCCGTACTCGACCATCGACGCACCGCGCTCGTCGCGACGCAGCCGGCTGGCGTAGGTCCGCACGAAGGCGGTCAGGTTCTTTCGCATGGGAACTCCTCCTTGAGTGGCGGGCTCCGAGTCCCACCGATCTGGTCCGGCCGGCTCGATGCCATCCGGTACCGGAACCGTGCCCGATCGCCGCGGTGTCGCGGGATCGGTCAACCGGTCACGATCAGCCGCCCAACCGACCGACACCCGACACCGCCGTCCTCCACCTGAACGACCCGACTGCCGACACCCGCTCCCCACCCGACCGACGTCGATGTCCTCCACCCGGACGACGCTGTCGTCCACTCGACCGACACCCGCCCGCCAGTCGGGCAGACCTCCCCGAGCCCCATTTCGCGGCGCTATCAGCCGACCTACCTTGGCCAGCATGAACACGCTGATCTCGACCGGCCCCGCGGGGAGTGGCCTCGCTGGGTGGGTGCTTGCCGGCGCCGTGGTCGGCTTCTTGTCGGCCGCGGTGCTTCGGACGACTGTGTTCCGGTTGTCCGTGCCGTCCGGCGAGCCGCCCCGCACCACGTGCCTGCGTTGTGCGACAGGCGTCAGCGCCATCTTTCGCTGCCCGCGCTGTCATGTGTCGTACGGCGTTCCGCTCGTGCTCGAGTTCGTGACCGCAGCGGTGGCCGGTCTGTTGGCCTGGCGCTTCGCCGGCTCGCCGGCCGCACCCGCCTTCGTCTTCATCGGCGTGATCGGGGTGGCGCTGGCGGCTGTCGACATCTCTGTCCAGCGCTTGCCCAACCGGTTGACCGTCCCGCTCTACCCGGGCCTGATCGTGCTGTTCGGCGCGGCCGCGCTGCTCAGCGGCCGCGCCGATTTGTTGCTTCGGGCAATCTTCGGCGGACTGGTCCTCGGTACGGCGTATCTGATCCTCGCGCTGGTCGGCCGCGGCCAGCTCGGCGGTGGCGATGTGAAGCTCGCCGGCGGTATCGGCATCGCCCTCGGCTGGCTGGGATGGCCGGCCGTCTTCGCCGGGGCGGCGCTCGGGTTCGTCCTGATGGCCGTTGTCTGCCTCGCACTGCTCGCCGCCCGCCGGATCACCCTGCGACACTCCGTGAGTTTCGGCCCGTTCATGCTCGCCGGCGCCCTGGTCGCCGTACTGCTGAGTGCCGCCGCCCCGACCGTCTGATTATTACGTAGCGTGATATCAATAAGTGCTTTCGGGGAATTTGATTACCAAGCGTTCAACCAACTGGGTGAAAAGCACCGACGAAAATTGCGTAACGGAACTCGGCGAGTCCCCGATCACCCTTACAGAACGTGACAACACGTTGTTCTCCGACTGGGGGCCACGGGGGAGAGAATCCGGGGGGACCGGCTATGCACAACCCAATCACGGTCGTCGTCATCGACGGCCACACGCTAACGAGGTACGGGCTGATCGGGCTCGCCGACGCGGACGACGACATCACGATCGTGGGCGGATGCGCTCTGGCGGCTGAGGCGCCCGCGCTGGTCGCATCCGCTCGCCCGGACGTCGTCGTACTCGATGTCGCACTTCCCGACGCGGACGGCTTCCGGCTCGCCCGTGAACTCCGGGACCGGCACGCCGAGCTCGGCATCGTCGTCCTCACGGCCCAGGCCGAGGACGATGTCCTGTTCCGGGCGCTGGAGACCGGCGTCTCCGCCTTCGTCCACAAGACCGCCCCGACCGCCGAGGTCCTCGGAGCGATCCGCCACGCGGCCGTAGCCGCCGCGTCCTTCACCGCCACCGGCCTGGCACACGCCCTGGCGCGCCGCACCCAGGCCGGCCACGTCGGTATGCCGGCGGTGGCAGGCCTCGCGCTCAGCCCGCGTGAGTTCGAAGTCCTCGCCCAGCTCGCCACTGGCCGTTCGGTGCCCGCGATCGCCGCAGGCATGTTCGTCAGCGTCTCGACGGCGAAGACCTACGTCTCGCGCGTTTACGACAAGCTCGGCGCGACCAACCGAGCCGCCGCCATCATGACCGCGATGCGCCTGGGTCTGATCACCGCTGAGGTCGACGTCCCGGCGTAATGGTCAAGCGACGCGCTGCTGGGCGGTGCGGACCAGGTTCCTGACGGTCTGGTCCACTCCATCCGGCAGCGCGTCCATCGCGAACCACGCCAGATCGTGCGACTCCTCGCTGACGACGTACTCCGTCCCACCATCCGCCGTCACCAGGAACTGCACATCCAAGTGGAACGCGCCCGCACACCCGCCCGCCAGAATCTCGTGCCGCGACAACAGCAGCGGACGGCTATCGATCGACAGCCCACCTAACCCCGACTCCTCGCCGGCCTCGCGCAAAGCAGCCCCCACCAGCGTCGAGTCCCCCCGCTCGCAATGCCCACCCAGCTGCAACCAAAGCCCGATCGTCCGATGCAACGTCAGCAACACCCGCTCGCCCGCCCCATCAACCACCAACGCACTAGCCGTCACATGCTCAGGCCGGCACTCCCGCCACATCCCATCCACATGCGCATCGAGATGCCGCAAGTAATGCCCCCGCAACCCCTCCTGCTCCCCATCCGGCGCAACCCACCCCGTCAAAACCCCAACCGCATCCGCAAGAAGCACCAACCCAGCATCCCAACCACCCACCCCGGAGAGCGTGGAGGGGTCGGACGGGCCGCCACCCCGCCGCGGAAAGCGTGGTGGGGTCGGATGGGCCGCCGCCTCACCCCGGAGAGCGGGGGATGGGCCGCCACCCCTCCCACTCCGCCGAGCGTGGTTTGGTCGGGTGGGGACGGTGTCCGCCTCAACCGCGGTTGAGGGAGCCGGGTCCGCGCCCCCACCCGCGTGTGGCGGTTACTTGGGGTCGGTGCCCTCGTCGGTTGGAGGGTTGTCCAGGAAGTCGGTGATGTCGATGTCGGAGAGTTCGCCGGCGTGCTGGGCGAAACCGATGGGGTCGTCGAGGTCGGAGGTGCTGGGGAGGAGGTCGGGGTGGGACCAGAGGTTGTCGCGGCCGTCGATGCCTCGGGCATCGCGGACGGCGGCCCAGAGGTTGGCGGCGTCGCGGAGACGTCGGGGACGCAGTTGCAGACCAACCAGGGTGGCGAACGTCTGCTCGGCGGGACCACCGGCCGCGCGACGGCGGCGTACTGTCTCGGCGAGTTGAATGGCGGCCGGCATCCGGTCCTTGGTTGCTTGCCGTACGACGTCGTCCACCCAGCCCTCGACGAGTGCGAGCGCGGTCTCCAGCCGGGCGAGTGCCGCCTTCTGCTGCTCGGAGTCCTCGGGCTCGAACAGCCCACCGGCGAGTGCCTCCTGCATGGCTTCCGGGTTCTGCGGGTCGATATCGGCCATCGCGCGCTCGATCTTGCCGCGGTCGACCTCGATACCCGCCGCGTAGTCAGCGACGGCAGCGAACAGGTGCTGCCGCAGCCACGGCACTCCGGCGAACAACCGCTGGTGCGCGACCTCACGCAGTGCGAGATAGAGCCGGACGTCCTCGTCCGCCAGCTCCAGCCCCTCGGCGAACTTCACGATGTTGTCCGGCAGCAGAACAGCCTGACCCGTCGGTCCGAGCGGCAGACCGATGTCCGACGAGCTCACCACTTCACCGGCGAGCTCACCGAGCGCCTGACCGACCTGAGCACCGAAGATCGAACCACCGAGCTGCCGCAGCATCCCCGCCATCGGCCCCGCGAGCTGCTGGGCCTCGGCGGGCAGCGCGCCACCCATCGCGCCGGCGACGTGCTCGGCGACCGGGTCGACCACCGTCTGCCACACCGGCAGCGTGTTCTCTACCCACTCGGCGCGGCTCCAGGCCGCGGACGTCGTGGAGACCTCGGGGAGCGTGGTGGCCTCGTCCAGCCAGTGCTCGGCCAGCCGGACGGCGTCGGCGACCCGGTCGGAGTCGGTCGGGGTGATCGACCGGTCACCGGCTGCTGACACCGTCTTGCGGGCGATGTCCTTGGCCAGGTCCCAGTTCACCGGCCTGCCGTCGGTCGAACCGCTCAGCAGCTGCTGGACCTGCGCGAAGATCGCGTTCAGGTCCGGCGTGCCACCCGCGCCGGCCGCACCGGAGAACTGCTGGAACATGGCCTCGAACGGAGTTCCCTTGAACGGGTTGTCCGGTTCGTCGCTCATCGGAGTGGCCTTCCTGTGCGGGTACGGCGTACAACTCCAACGTACTGGTTCATCCGGTCGGTTCCGCCCCCGGCGAACGGGGGTGTGCTGTTCGGCGCTGGAGTACCAAGGGAGAATAGGGACATGAGCGACGCGATCAGGCTGCTGGACATCCGTGCGGATGCGCTGTCCAGCGACGAGGTGCTGGCCGCTGTGTCCGACCCCACAGCGGGCGGGACGGCTCTTTTCGTCGGGACCGTGCGCAACCACGACCAGGCCAAACCGGTCGATCGGCTGAGCTACGAGGCCCATCCGGATGCGCTGAAGCACCTGCGTTTGGTGGCCGAGCGGATCTGCGCAGACCCGGCGGTGACAGCTCTGGCGGCCGTTCATCGGATCGGTGACCTGAAGATCGGGGACGCCGCGGTCATCGTTGCCGTCGCCGCCTCGCATCGAGACGCCGCGTTCGCTGCTTGCCGGCAGTTGATCGACGATCTCAAGTCCGAGGTCCCGATTTGGAAACACCAGCACTTCGCCGACGGTGCCAGCGAGTGGGTCGGCGCACACTGACCCGTACGCTGGGCGCATGAAGGTGGCCGGATGAAGGTTTTGGCGTGGCTGGTGTTCCCGCTGGCCGCCACAGTCCTGGCCATGTGCTGGGCCGCGTGGCGTGGCCGAAACCGTGGTCCGCGCCGGTCCGCCGGTGCCTTCGCCTCGGTCGAGGACTTCCGCCGCTTCAGCGACGCCCTGGCTGCTCCCGGTCCCGAGGCGACTCCTCGCCGCCGCCCGCTCAAGTCCCGGCTGACCAGCCGGCGTGCGTCACGCAACGCTTCGGACACGGCGGGGACGGTCACCGGGGCCCGGTCGTTGGGTTCGGTAGCGGGGCAAGCCGGCAAGAAGCTCGGTTCGGCCGAGACGTTGGATTCCACCAAGACCGCAGGGCAGGGTTCGTGACACGTCGTACCGCCACATTGGTCACTTCGATCGTCGTGCTCGTCCTCTCGCTCGGACTGCTCACCGCGTTCCCGGTGCCGTTCGTCTCGTTCAGCCCGGGGCCGGTCAAGGACACCCTCGGGACGTCGAAGAACAAGCCGGTCATCGAGATCACCGGCTACGACACCTTCCCGACCACCGGCCAGCTCGACCTGACCACGGTCTCGGTCACCTCGCCGGACCGCGAGCTGACCCTGCCGCAGGCGATGCGGAACTGGCTCGACCCGCACCACGACCTGTTCCCGCGCGACATCATCTACCCGCCGGACCAGAGCGCCGACGAGGTCGAGGAACAGAACACCGCGGAGATGACCGGCTCGCAGGACAGCGCGGTCGCGGCCGCGCTGCAGGCCGCGAAGGTCCCCTTCCACACGAAGGTCGCGACGGTGTCGAAGGGATCTCCTGCCGACGGCAAGCTGAAGCCCGGTGATGTCGTCCTGAAGGTCGATGGTCAGCCGATGACCCAGATCCCGCAGGTCGGCGACGCTGTCCGCAAGCACAAGGTCGGCGACACCGTCACGTTCCTGATCCGCCGGGACAAGAAGGAGCAGACGGTCGAGCTGAAGACCGCGGGCACCCCCGGCGAGGAGACCCGCCCGATGGTCGGCATCACGATCGGGGTCGACTCCCAGGTCAAGGTGACGGTCAACCTCGGCCAGGACATCGGCGGCCCGAGCGCCGGGACGGCCTTCGCCCTGGCCATCTACGACAAGCTGACCCCCGGTCCGCTGCTGGCCGGTAAGCACGTCGCCGGCACCGGCACGATCGACGCGCTCGGTCAGGTCGGCGCCATCGGCGGTATCCAGCAGAAGATCGCCGGCGCCAAGGAGGACGGCGCCACGGTGTTCCTGGTACCGGCCCAGAACTGTGCGGCCGCGCTGCATGCCGGCGTGAAGGGCATTCAGCTGGTGAAGATCAGCACCCTGGACGACGCGATCGCCGGACTGCAGGCGGTCAGCAGTGGGAAGGGTGACGTTCCCGGATGTACGCCCTGAGTCATCGAGAAGAATCTGCCGGCCGAAGGAGAGATCTGGCGGTATGGAATCCGTAGGCATCCTGCCTCCTGACGCGCTCAGCCGAGCGGTGATCGAGATCGAGAAGCACGTGAGCAGCGCGGGCTGGGACCAGCCCGCGCAATTGTTCGCGCTGGTCCCCACTGACGATCTGCTGCGGGCCGAGCCCCAGTTGGCCGCCGAGCTCGGGGCCGACGACCTGTCCCAGCCGCTCACCCCGGTCGCCCAGGGCGAGCTGCCCGGTGTGCTCGAGGACGAGCACCTGGCCGACGCGCTGGCCCGGATCGAGTGGCCTGACGGCGTCAGCGGTTGCGCTCTCGCCATCGAGCGAATCGTTCTCCCCGCCGCGGCCGAGGCGGGCCTGTCCGCCACCGAGACCGACGCCGAGCTCGCCCGGATGGCCGGCAGTGATCCACGCCGCCACGAGGTCCGGATGGTCGCGGCCGTCCTGCGCGAGGGCGACCGCTTCGGCGCCGTCCGGCTGCGCTCCCACGACGAGGACAGCGCCGTACTCACCGGCACCGACTTGGTCCCCACGCTGTGCGAAGTACTGTCATTGACATTCGAACCCTCGACCGGCGTGCTGCCGGGCGCGGGTCCTGGGGTCGACGGCAGCAGTGACGACGAGGAGAACCGACCATGAGTGACGGCGTCTACGACATGCCGGACGAGCCGCGTCGGGCGGATCGAAATCCCGGGCGACGCCCACGGGCGTTGCTGCCGACGATCGCGACCCTGATCGTGCTGCTGATCCTGTTCAGCGTCTTCACCGACGTCTGGACCCAACGTCTCTGGTACCGCTCGGTCGACCTCGGCTCGGTGTTCAGCACCGTCCTGGGCACCCGGGTGCTGCTGTTCGTGGTGGTCGGTCTGGTGATGGCCGCTGCGGTCGTGGCGAACGTCGTGGTGGCCTTCCGGACCCGGCCGCGGGTGGCACTCGCCCCGTCGCCGAGCCCGGGCTTCGAGCGGTACGGCGATCTGCTCCAGCAGCGCGGCAAGATCGCGATCGGCGTGGTCGCCGTACTGATGCTGATCTTCGGCGGTTCGGCCGCTTCGGGTGAGTGGAAGGTCTTCCTCGCCTGGCGGAACCGGACACCGTTCGGTGTCACCGACCAGCACTTCAACAAGGACATCGCGTTCTTCGTCTTCGACTACCCGTGGCTGCGCGTGCTGCTCGGCTTCGGCTACTCGATCGTGTTGCTGTCGCTGGTCGCCGCGATCATTACCCACTACCTGTACGGCGGTTTCCGCCCGTCGGCCAAGGGGCAGAAGGCCTCGGGGGCGGCGCAGGTGCAGTTCTCGGTGCTGCTGGGTCTGCTCGTCCTGCTGAAGGCCTTCAGCTACTGGCTCGACCGCTACGGCCTCACCACCGGCAAGGCACGGTTGTTCACCGGTATCTCCTATACGGGCGACAACGCGGTCCTGCCCAGCAAGGAGATCCTGGCTGTCATAGCCGTGTTGTGTGCCGTGCTGTTCTTCGCGAACGTGGTCCGGCGCACCTGGTTGCTGCCCGGAGTGGGCACGGTCGTGCTGATCCTGTCGGCGATCCTCCTCGGCGCCCTCTGGCCGGCCGCGCTGCAGCAGTTGCGCGTCCGCCCGAGCGAGCCCGTGAAGGAAGCGCCGTACATCGACAAGAACATCGCGGCGACCCGGCAGGCCTACGGGCTGCAGGGCACCGAGGTCATCGACTACAAGGCGAAGACCACGGCCACGCCCTCGGAGCTGGCCCAGGACGCCGAGGTGCTGCCCGGTATCCGGCTGATCGACCCCAGTGTCGTCGGCCCGACCTTCGAGCAGTTGCAGCAGGTGCGTGGCTTCTACTCGTTCCCGACCGATCTGGACGTCGACCGCTACAAGATCGGCAACAAGACCGCCGACACCGTGATCGCGGTCCGCGAGGTGCAGATCGACAAGCTGCCGGCCGGTCAGCGCAACTGGAACAACGACCACACCGTCTACACCCACGGCTACGGCGTGGTCGCCGCGAACGGCAACCAGCGCGCCGCCGACGGTACGCCGGTCTGGACGGAGAAGGACCTGCCGCCGACCGGACAACTCGGGGACTACGAACCCCGCATCTACTTCGGCGAGAAGTCGCCGGACTACTCGATCGTCGGTGGCCCGAAGGGCGGCCAGGCGGTGGAGCTGGACACCCCGGAGGGGACGACCGGCGGTAACCCGACGCTCAACACCTACGACGGCAAGGGCGGGGTCGGGATCGGCAGCTTCGGGAACCGGTTGCTCTATGCCACCAAGTTCCGCGACGCCAACCTGCTGCTGTCCAGCCGGGTGAACTCGGACTCGAAGATTCTCTACGACCGCACCCCGCGCGAGCGGGTCGAGAAGGCGGCGCCGTGGCTGACGCCGGACGGTGACCCGTACCCGGCGATCGTCGACGGACAGGTCGTCTGGATCGTCGACGGCTACACCACCTCGGCAAACTACCCGTACGCGCAGAAGGTCGCCCTGGACGACAGCACCCGGGACACCACCACGGGGCGCGGCACGATCGCGCAGCAGCCGAGCGAGGAGATCAACTACATCCGCAACTCGGTCAAGGCGGTCGTGAACGCCTACGACGGCTCGGTCGAGCTGTACGCGTGGGACGAGGGCGACCCGGTGCTGAAGACCTGGATGAAGGCCTTCCCGAACACGGTCAAGCCGCGCTCGGACATCTCGCCGGACCTGATGTCGCACCTGCGCTACCCGGAGGACATGTTCAAGGTCCAGCGCGACCTGCTGGCCAAGTACCACGTGACGGACTCGACCACCTGGTACCAGAACAGCGACCTGTGGCGCGTGCCGGCCGACCCGACCGCGGCAGTCACGGCGAACACGGATTCGTCGGTGCAAAACAACCAGCCTCCGTTCTATCTCTCGTTGCGGATGCCCGGTCAGACGGACCCCAAGTTCTCGCTGACCTCGGTCTACGTACCGAACGCGGAGCGGGAGAACCTCACCGCGTTCATGGCGGTCGATGCCGAGGCGACCTCGAAGGACTACGGCAAGTTCCGGATCCTCCGATTGCCCGGCAACGTGCAGATCCCCGGGCCCGGGCAGGTGTACACCAAGTTCCAGACCGACGACGGGATCAGATCGGCGCTGCTGCCGATCAACCAGCCGTCCAGCGGGACGAAAGCACAGTTCGGCAACCTGCTGACCCTTCCGCTGGGTGGTGGTCTGCTCTACGTGCAGCCCGTCTACTCGGTCCGGACCGGTGGAGCCGGTAGCTATCCGGTGCTGCGCTACGTCCTGGTCTCCTTCGGTGATCGGGTCGCCTACGGTTCGACGTTGCAGGAGGCGCTGACCAAGGTCTTCGACACCACCGTCGACACCGGCGAGGACCCGAAGCCGCCGACGAACCAGCCGCCCGCGAACCAGACGATCAAGGAAGCACTCACCGAGGCACAGGCGGCCTACACCGCTGCGCAGACTGCCTTGAAGGCTGGTGACCTGGCCGGCTACGCGCGAGAGATCGACAAGATGAAGGCCGCAGTCGATCGAGCCGCCGCCGCAGGCGCCGCACCGACTCCGACACCGAGCGCGAACCCCTCGGGGACACCGTCGACCGCGCCCTCCACCCCGCCAAGCTCACCCACCGGCTGACCCCGGCGACCAGTAACAGTTCACGAGAGGCGGTGACACCGGCAACGACCGGGTCACCGCCTCTCGCATTGACCAGTCAGAGGTACGCGTTGCCTGGGGCTGACGGGCTTGGGTTGCTGCCGAGGGACGAGGCGGTTGTCAGCCAACCCATCGTGGTGGTTTCTGCTGTTGCACGGTTGCCGACTGCCAGCCCCGTGCGGTAGTCACCCATCCGCGAACCTCTACCCGCACCCGCTCGTTCCCGAAATCTGCAGTGCGGGGCGCATGTTGGGCCTGTCGGGCACAAGATGCGCCCCGCTCCGCCTCCCACCGCGGTCCGACAGGTGAGCTCGCCCGAAGCCGCCCCTTTACACGAGGTCTGTGGAACATCCCTGCCGGCCGCAGCGGCGAACAACCACCGCCGCACACCCCCGGCCGCATGGCAGCGAACCTCAGCCACGGCCCGCCGTACCCAACCCACCCATCAAGCACAAGATCCCCGTTTGGTGGGTGAACCCACCCAGTGGGAGGTTCCCACCCCGAAATCCGGTACGGGAACCTCCCATTTGATGGGGGAACTCCAACGCCGGTTAGTTAGGCGGTTCGGGGTGGTGTCAAGAGCGGTGCTGTACGGCGCCATTGGGGAGCGCTACCCCACCAAATCGGCGGGTAGGGCTCCCCAGCCGTGTGGAACGGTGGTGGTGGGTCCTCCCCAAACCGGTTTGGGGAGGATGCCGGCCGGTGTCGAACTGGTGTGGGGTGGATATCGGCCGTATTCGGGGGCCGGATCCTCCCCGAATGGCCACGGGCAGTGCGCTGGCGCTCCCCGAACCGGTTCGGGGAGTTGGGTCGCGGCTGGCTCGGCCGGCGCCGCCCGAGCTGCCTTAACTAACCGGCCCTGGGGCAGATGTATCGGGGCCGGAGGCGGGACCACTGCCAACCCGATTCCTTCCAGCACGGCAACCAAGACCCGGCACCACGAGTCTTCCCGGACGGCAACCAAGCCCCGGCAACCCGAGTCTTCTTTTTCCGCACGCCAGCCGAAGCCCGGTCACCCAAGGGCAGCGTGAAACCGCGGTCACCGGACCCCGCCATCCAGCCCAGCCATCACGGCGCCCCGCCAGGCTGTCTTTCAGGTCGGCCGGGAGCGGTGATCAGCCACAGCGCGCGTCTCCGGCCGAGAACCTTTCGGCCCGCACCCACTCGACCGCCAAAGGCGGCCGACTGAAGCCGGAGGGGCGAGCTGGGCGGGTGGCTGGGCTGGATGGCGAGGCCGGCGACCGCGGGTTCACGTTGCCTGGGGCTGACGGGCTGTGGCTGAGGTACGTGACGCCCGAGTTCTGCGTTACCCGAGGGCTTAGGGGACTCGGTGACGAAAGCCCATCGGCCAACGCACCCGGCAGCCCCGGGGACCCGGGATCGCGGGCCGGCGGTCACCTTGCGCACCCGTCAACCACGCGAGCCCGTCGGGACGGTCGAGCGGTGCTCAAGGTCGCCTCGACCAGCGCACGTTGAGCACGCCTCAACCGCCCGAGCCCGGCCGGGACGGTCGAACGGTGCTCAAGGTCGACCGAGCGGCTCACCTTGAGCATCCCCTCAACCACTGTTCGGCTGCGCACGTGGTTGAGCCGTGCACGACGTCGTACCGGCTCGAGGCGAGGTGGGTGGTGGCGACGTGGGCCTGGCGTACTCACGATTCCCTGAACCGGTTTGGGGAGGATGGGCGCGGTCGCGGGGATGGTCTGGGGAGGATTCACCGCCCGAATGCGTCCGGGATCCGCCCCGAACCGGTTTGGGGAGGATCCCGCCCCCCGGCCAGGGCGAGGGGAACGCGGGGGCCTGCTCGCCGGCTCCGGTGGGGTGGGCTCGCTGAGGTCGCCGTACTGGACCGTGCTTGACGCGATCCCGAACCGCCTAGCTAACCGGCCTTGGGGGAAACCCATCAGATGGCGGGCGGGTATGGCAGCCGAGCCGAGGGAAGGGAGCGGGCTGGTGGCAGGCGGGGAAGGGGCGGGCCCGGTGGCAGGCGGGGAGGCGGCAGACCGGGTTGCGGCTTGCGGGCCAGGGCGTCGGGTCAGTTCTCCGGGTGGAAGCCGGTGGCGGTGTTGATGAGGTCGTCCTCGGTGAACCGGGTTCGGTCGAGCGAGACCTCCGCGGCTACCCCGGGGGTCACGAGGTAGAACACCTCGTCGTCGTCGGCCAGACCGTCGTACGGGCCGATCTTGACCGGGCGCAGCTGCCAGGAGCCGGGATCCTTCTCCTCGTACTCGATGAGGAAGGTGTGGAGTGCCTCGAGGTCGGTGAGCTTGGCGCCGCGCAGGGTTTTGACGGTCAGGTCGACCTTGAACGCGCCTTCCGGATCAGGGCCGGTCTCCCAGACCCGGCTGTGGAAGACGACGTCCTCCCACTCGTACTCGAAGTCGCTCGGTGTCCCGATGCCGCCGGGGAGATGCTCGATGACGAAGCCGTCCACGGTGCGTGCCCTTTGCTCGATCGACGGGGAGGACGCGGAGTACGGCGCCGAGGCTCCGGCGGCTGCCGCGCCGGCAGCCGTCCAGACACCCAGGGAGGCCAGGATTACCGCGCTGCACCTCACGATACGGCTCGGGCGTGGCACGATTCGGGAACGACGGGACGATCGCAACATGGCTGCCTCCAGGGTTACCTCGGCGCCGCACTCCTTCGCGTGGCGCCTCTTGCCCAAGAAGATGCAGCGATCGTCATCCTTCCTGACCGCCGATTTCCGAATCTGTGGACAACCGGCCGGCTCAGTGTCCGATCAAGCGGTGCAGGCGATGGAAGGTCTGCTGAAACCCGAGCGCCGGCCAGGCGCGGGACGACAACAGGTTCGTCACCCGCCAGTCGGTGACGACGGAGTCGTAGCCCATCTCGGCCGACCAGTTCAGCACCGCTTCACCCAACGCCCGCCCGACACCCAGACCACGCGCCTCGGGGAGCACGGCAGCGAACCCCAGGAAGCCGCCGTTGTCCGGCTGCGACAGCCCGCTATGGGTGCTCCCCTTCTCGATAGATGAACCGACCGACGACCCGATCACCTTGCCGTTGCTCTCGGCCACAAAAGTCACGTAGTCCGGATCCTCGAAGTCCTCTTCCCACTCCGCCTGTGCCTCCTCCAGTGTCGGCAGCGTGCCGGCCGAGAAGACCGGCGACAACCCCTGGTGCTGCGGGAGCGAGAGATCCAGCTGCGCAAGGACAGAGATGTCATCGCGAACCGCCGGCCGCACAGTCAGCCCCGGCCGTGCAGGAATCGGCACGGAGGGAACCGGCCGAATCGCGTGCGCCTGCTGCGAACCGAACGCCAGCCGGAACCACGCGTCAAGAAGCGCGGCGTCATCCGGAACCAGCGTGTAGTGCGCGATCCGTCCATCGTCGACCCACTTGGCCGCAGCCGCGCCGTACAGGTCTCTGATGTGCTCTGTCTCACGCACTGCGTGCCCGGCAGCCTCCACCCAGATGTTGGGTCCCCACACCGGCGACTTCTTCGGTGCCCCGAGCAAGTACCCGGTCACCTCGTCGCCCTCGCGCAGCACGGCGCCGGAGGCACCTTCGGACTCCCACACAGCCGTCACCTCAACCAGCGCACGCTGTTGGTCCTCATAGGCCGCAGACAACAGCGGATGCCGCTTGCGATGCTCCTGGTGCCGCTCCGCCAAGAGCGCTGCCGCCGCGGGCAGATCCGTTGCTTCGAACGGCCGGATGTCGAGTCGAGACATACCCGGACGGTACGCCGCGCAGCTCCCCGCAGGACACGGATTTTCGGGCAGACCGATAACTGATTTGGTTGCCCGGCGCAGATCCACTAATCTAAACCCAGCGGCGCGGGGTGGAGCAGCTCGGTAGCTCGCTGGGCTCATAACCCAGAGGTCGCAGGTTCAAATCCTGCCCCCGCTACTACCCGAAGACCCGGACCACTTGGTCCGGGTCTTCGTCTTTCCCTGGCAAGCCGGTCCGGAGCCGCGGCCCATATTTCGCTGGCTAGGCGCCGGGTACCGTTGGGCCGTGGGTACGAAGGCTGAGCGGCGGGCTGCGGGTCAGCAGGTTGCTGCCTATCACGAGGCGCAACTGGCTGCGCTGGTTCAGCGGGTCGCGGAGGCGGTCGATCGGCACCGCGACGGTGAGTTGGACGTCTTCGGAGCCGACGAAGTGATCTTCCAGTACCAGCGTGCGGCGCGGCAGCTGTGGACGTTCTGCCAGGGCGCCGGCAGCAGGGTCGAGTTCACCGCTCAGATCATCCGGCGGATGGCTGAGGACGGCGAACCTGTCGATTGGTGGGAGCGCGGCCGTCCGCACCGCCGCAGTTGAGCAACTTGTCCTGCTATCAGCGAAGGCCCCTGCTGGTCAGAGGCCTTCGTCGTGCGTAGTGGATCAGGCCGGCTTGATGTTGTGGTTGAAGCGGAACAGGTTGTTCGGGTCGTACTGGGTCTTCACCTTCGCGAGTCGTGCCAGCCGGTCCTCATTCCAGAAGGCGCTGACGCGGTCTACGTCCTCGTCGCCGGTGACGAGGTTGAGGTAGCTGTCGCCGGAGCCGACTGCGCGGAGGTCGGCGCCTGCTTGTTTGGCCCAGCCTCGGCAGCGGTCGGTGTCCGCGGGGTCTGTCCATTGGGCCATGACGTGGATCAGCCAGCTGTCCTGGCGGTGGCTGAAGGCGGTGGCGTCCGGATCGACCCTTGTCACGGCGTTGTCGAACGGGATCACCTGCATGATCGAGTGGTCGGTGGGCAGGGTAGCGCCGTACGAGGACAGGGTTTCGATTTGCTTGGTGCCCAGTTCGGGGAGGTACTCGCCGGTCCAGTAGTGCAGGTTGCCGTTCGGGTTCAGCGGGTCGAGCAGTTGCTGTACGGCGGTGTACGGCATCGGGTAGATGAAGTCGAGCACGGGGGAGCCGAACTCCTGGACCGGCCGCACGATCTCGGGGTCGAGGTCGGTACCGAAGTACCGCAGGAAGATACCGATCAGCCGGCGGCCGCGGTGTTCCTCGGGGATGACGTCGAGCGGCGGGGCGAACTGGATGACCGCATCCGCGCTCAGCTCCTCGGGAGTGTCGACGATGAAGTCCCGCAGGAAGGCCAGTACTTCGGGGGCCTGTTCCACTGGCCAGGCGACCATGCCAGCCAGGATGGTCGGGCCGACCGGGTGGCAGCGGAACTCGAATGAGGTGACCACGCCGAAGTTGCCGCCGCCGCCACGCAGGGCCCAGAACAGTTCGGGGTGGCTGTCGGCGCTGGCGGTGACGACTGTGCCGTCGGCGGTGACCACGTCGGCGGACAGGAGGTTGTCGCAGGTGAGGCCGTAGCGGCGCTGCAGCATGCCCATGCCACCGGTGAGTGCCAGTCCGCCGATGCCGGTCATTGAGACCTGGCCGCTGGGGGTTGCCAGGCCGAAGAGTTGAGTGTTCGCATCCAGGTCGGCCAGGGTGGCGCCGCCGGAGACCCGTACGGTCTGGGCCTCGGAGTCGACTCGGACATCGCGCATGCCGGACAGGTCGACCAGCAGGCCGTCGTCGCAGGTCCCGTGGCCGGCGACGCTGTGGCCGCCGCCGCGGATCGCGACCGGAAGCGAGTGTTCGACGGCGAATCGCACCGAGTGGACCACGTCGGCGACTCCTCGGCAGCGGGCGATCACCGCGGGCCGACGATCGATCATGCCGTTGTAGACGTGGCGCGCGTCTTCGTAGCCGGGATCACCGGGTACGAGGAGTTCACCGCGTAATTGGGCGGCGAGTTGATCGGTCGGTAGCTGATTCATCTGGTCGCCTTCCGATTTTCAAGAAAGGTTTCGAATTTATCGTGCCACGATGCGGGGCCGCTCAGCCGAAGGCCTTTCTCGGGGTCGACCAGTGCGTGTTGTGACTTCGCCTCGGCGATCAGCTGGCCGCCGGTTTTGCGATAGATCTCGTAATTGCAGTCGAGCCGGATGGTGAGTGGTGCGGTCCAGGTCCGGATCAGCAGGTCGTCGAGGTAGTGGGCGGGCGTGTGGAATCGGATATGAAATTCGGTGGTGGTGACCAGGTAGTCCCGGTAGTCGACGCCGGCGGCCAGGGCGAAGGCCTCCCGGCCCAGGTCGCACCAGGTCATGTAGTTGCCGTAGTAGGCATGACGCTGCAGGTCGCACTCGGACCAGCGCACCCGGACACTCGTCTCCACGAATGCCCCGCGCATGATCCGGGGCGCCGTCTCGACCCAGCGCGGCATAGGCCGTTTCCTTCCGCTCGGTTCAGTAAATGAAAGAATCTCCATAATTGACGTATGATGTGACTCTCAACAATTTCGGGGCCGCCGTAACGGCTGCGCCAAGACTGGTGTCCGGGTTGATGCAGTGTCAAGCAATCAACCCTGCCATGGCTGATCCCTGCTATCTCCAGGCTGCATTTTTCGACTGACAAGGATCAGCCATACGGGGATTCCTTGACAGGTTGTCGACGCAATTCATAGCCTTCCGTCCTGTCCCGCGCGAACAAATGCCCGGAATTAGCCCACCGAGCCGCCCGCCCCTCGATTCAGCGCGTGTTGGGAGCAATCCATGATTTCTGCCATCGATGCCTGCCGGGTTCCCGCAGGCCGGATCCGCGGTGCCGGTGTCGACCTGCTGGATCACCAGCGGTTCGCACTGGCAGCACGGCGTACCGGTCCGGCCTGGTGGCGACGGATATTCGACGACACCGAAGTGGCTGCAGAGTCCGCGGTCTCCCTGGCCCGGTTGTTCGGGATCAAGGAGTCTGTGGTGAAGGTGGTCGGTGGTCTGCCGGCCGGGTCCCGCTACCGCGACATCATCGTCGGCAGGGCCGGAGCCGACGGCGTCCGGCCCATCGAGTTGCGGGGCGAGTTGGCCCGCTGGTCTGACGAGCACGGGGTCGTCCTGACCGGAGGCGTCCTGCCGGCCGGTGATGTACTCGGTCCCGAGCTCGACCTGTGCTGGGCAGTCGCGACTGAGGCTGCGCAATGATCGCCCCCGACCCGGCGTTCGTGTTCCCCGGTCAGGGCAGTCAGCGGCCCGGTATGGGGCGCGAGCTGGCCCGCTGCGGCGAAGAGGCGCGCGCACTGATCGTCCGGGCGGAGCAGCTGACCGGAGTCGCGATCGGCGAGCTGATGACTCGGGCGGACGAGGCGACGCTAGCCGATCCCGAAGCCGCGCAGCTCACGATCTTCGTCTGGTCCAGCGTGCTGGCGGCCGAGCTCACCGCTGCGGGCTATCGGCCGGTCGCAGTGGCCGGGCACAGCCTCGGCGAGTACGCCGCACTCGTGGCAGCCGGCTGTCTCGGCTGGGAGTCCGCACTGGCGATTGTGGCCAGGCGGGGGCGGGTGATGGCCGAGGCTGCGCGATGTCAGCCGGGCGCGATGGCCGCCATCGCGGGGCTGTCGGAGGACCAGGTGACCGAGCTGTGCCGACAGTTCTCGGCCAATGACGGCATCGTCGTGATGGCCAACCTGAACGCGCCTCGACAGGTGGTCGTCTCGGGCACGACTGATGAGGTCTGCCAGGTGGTCGACGCAGCTCGGTCGGCCGGGGCGCTGCGGGTGAAGCGGCTGCCGGTCGGTGGTGCGTACCACTCGCCGCTGATGGCTGCGGCTGAGCGTGAGCTGGCGCCGCTCCTGGCGGAGGTGGACCTGCGGGCGCCTCAAGTGCCGTTCGTCTCCAGCCTGACCGGTGGTGTGGTCGAGGACATCGAGAGCTACCGGCAGCAGCTCGGGGGGCAGATCACCAGGCCGGTGCGCTGGACCGACACTGTCGCGTCGCTCGCCCGGACTGACACCCGCACCTTCGTCGAGGTCGGTCCCGGCCGGGTGCTGACCGGTTTGGGGCGCAACATGGTCCGGACGGCCAGACATCTCGCCGGCTACGAGGCGCTGAGTCCGCTGGCGGTGAGCCAATCATGAGCGTGGTCTTGGTAACCGGTGCGACCAAGGGGATCGGTCTCGGCGTCGCTCTGGACCTGGCCGCGGCCGGTAGCCGGGTTCTGCTGAACTATCGGCGCGACATCGAACAGGCCAAGCAGGCACTCGACCAGGTCCGTGAGCTGCAGCCAGATGCGGAACTCATCCAAGCCGATATCGCCGAGCCCAACGACGTGGACCGGATGTTCCGCCGGATCCGCGCTGACCATGGCCGGCTGGACGGCCTGGTCAGCAACGCCGGCATCGCGAACGACGGCTATGCGCTGATGATGGGCGAGCAGAAGTGGCGCTCTGTCGTGGACACGAACCTCACCGGGTCGTTCTTGGTCTGCCGTGCCGCAGCTCGCCTGATGGCTGTGCAGCGCAGCGGTGCGATCGTCGCGGTGGCCTCCACCAGCGGTGTGGCCGCACCGGCCGGCCAGGTGAACTACGCCGCGTCCAAAGCCGGCGTGCTCGCCATGGTCCGGGTGCTGGCCAAGGAGCTCGGCAGCTATGGCATCCGGGTCAACGCGGTGGTCCCGGGCTTCGTCGACACCGCGATGACGCGCTCGATGCCGCAGGACCAGCTGTCCGGCTTCCTGGAGCGAGTACCGCTGGGCCGGATCGGTACGCCGGGCGATGTCGCGCCGGTCGTGCGGTTCCTGCTCGGCGCCGAGTCGGCGTACGTGACCGGAGCCTCTGTCGTCATCGACGGCGGCTTGACCTGCTGAACGCCCCACCCAACAACGCGACAGGAGTGGACCACATGGTGGCAACGCTGGAAGAGACGAAGACGGCCGCGAAGGCTCGGCAGGTTCTGTGCAGTGAGGTCAAGCACCTGCTGGTGGACCGGCTCGGCCTGTCGGTGGATCCGGAGCTGATCGGTGACGACCAGCCGCTGTTCGGCCGCGGACTCGAGCTCGACTCGATCGACACCCTCGAGCTGGCGATGGCCGTCGAGGAGAAGTTCGGGGTGATGATCACCGACGACGACACCGAGAGCCTGCTGTCGCTGAATCGGCTCGTCGACTACGTGGCAGGCAATCAGTGACCGCGGCACCATCCATGCGGGTCGGCGGTCTGTCGGCCGACGAGATCGCGCGACTGCTTCCGCACCGGTACCCGTTCTTCCTGCTGGACCGCGTTACCTCGGTAGAGCCCGGCGTACGGGCAGAGGCGATCAAGAACGTCACCGCGTCCGATGGCGTGCTGGCCGGCCACTTTCCCGGCCGGATGCTGTACCCCGGCGTACTGCTCGTCGAATGTGTCGCGCAGCTCGCCGCAGTGATCTACGGCAGCGCGGCGGCGACCCGGACCACCGGAGAGCTGGTGGCTGACGTCGCAGAGCGGGTCGGCTATCTCGCGGAGATCAAACAGGCCAAGTTCCTGCGCACCGTGGTGCCCGGCGACCAGCTGGTCATCCGGGCCCAGACCGGTCCGCGGATGGGCAGCCTCATGTCGGTGACCGGCCAGGCATCTGTCGGCCGTGACGTGGTGATGACGACCCGGCTCGTCGTGACCGAACGAAATGACAGCGAATGAAGGGGAGAATCATGCAAAGCGTCTACTCCGACAGCGTTGCCGAGTACGAGCTGCTGCGCAGCGCGTCCGGGCTGCTCGACTACACCGGTCTCGGCCTGGTCCGGATCGCCGGCAATGAGGCCGCAGCGTTCCTCAGTCAGGTGTCGACCCGCAGCGTCGACTTCCTGCTCGAAGGACAGATCTCCTCGGCGCTGCTACTGAACTCGGATGGCACCGTGCTGTCCGAGGTACTGATCCATTGCAACGGCGCCGACTACCTCGTCGAGATCTGGCCGGCGCAGGCCGCCGCCGCGACCGAGTACCTGGTCGCCGTCGGCACCACAGGGGTGCACGACGTGACCGTGCAGGACGTCAGCGACGAGTACTGCGTCTTCGGCATCGAAGGGCCGCATGCGCCCGCGATAGCGCAGAAGTTCCTGCCGTTCCCGATCACCTCACTCTCGTACGCCGGCTTCGTCACGACGCCATGGCGTGAAGGCTTGGAGCTCCTGGTGAGTCGTACCGGTGTCACCGGTGAGTACGGCTACAAACTGCATGTCCCGGTTGCTGCCGGCAACGAGTTGCGTGAACACCTCGTCGATCTCGGTGCACGCCAGGTCGGTACGGCGGCCGTGGACGTCTGCCGGATGGAGATGCGGTTCGCGAACCTGGAACAGGAGGCGGCCGGTGTGACGCCGTTCGAGGTCGGTCTGCAGTGGATGGTCGACTTCGGTCACGACTTCATCGGTAAGGAGGCGCTCGTCGCGCACTGGGAGGCCGGTCCGCCGCGCCGCCCGGTCTGCTGGGTCGCCTCCGACCGGCTGCAGTCGATCCCGGACTCCGGCAGCGGACTGGTCGTGGAGGACGAATCGGTGGGTGCCGTCGCCCACGCGGTGTTCTCACCCCGGCTCGGTCGAGTGATCGGTACGGCGCGGGTCGACGCCGATGTGGCGGCGGCCGGTCTGAAGCTGACGCTCGAGCAGCTCACCAGGCCGGTCCGAACCACTGGAGCGCCATTCCTGGTCGCCACCAGTTTCGGCGTACCGCTCGAATGAACCCAACCGGCCGGTGTGAGGAGAGCACATGAACACCACAGGTGTAGCCATAACCGGCATCGGAGTGACCTGCGCACTGGGGACCGGGGCCGAGTCCGTCTGGGCCGGAGTGCGCGATGCAGCGAGCGGAATCGACCGGACCCGGCGTCTGGACACCTCCACGCTGAGTTGCCAGTACTCCGGTGAGGTCAGTCAGATCCCGGTGCCGCCGGTCAAGAGCCGGGGGCGGGTCGATCGAGCGATCAGCCTCGCGCTGAGTACTGCGGCAGAGGCGATCGAGGACGCCAAGCTGGACATCGCCGCGTTCGACCCGTACCGGGTCGGGATCGCCATGGGTACGTCGGTCGGCGGCCTCGACGCTGGTGAGCAGTACCACTGGCAGTTGCTGCGCGACGGTGTTGCCGGCGCCTCGAAGCATCATCTGCTGGTGTACCCGCTGTACACGTCGACCGATGCGGTCAGCGCGGCCTTCGGACTGAAGGGTCCGAAGGTGGTGATCTCCAATGCCTGTGCGGCCGGTGCGAACTCGATCGGCTGGGCGCTGGACGCGATCCGGGAGGGCCGGGCCGATGTGATGCTGGCCGGTGGCGTGGATGTGCTCGACATGCTCTCGCTGGCTGGGTTCGACAGTCTCAAGGCGCTGGACGACCAGCCGTGCGCGCCGTACTCACGCAGTACCGGTCTCAACATCGGTGAGGGTGCTGCGTTCCTGGTGCTTGAGTCCGCGCAGTTGGCTCAGTCGCGTGGTGCGCGGGTTCTGGGTTACGTGCTGGGCTACGCCCTGACCAGTGATGCGCATCATGCGACCGCTCCGGATCCCGTGGGCGGCGGTGCGTTGCGATCTATGCGACGGGCGCTAGAGCAGGCTGGGTACACCCCAGCGGACGTGGACTACGTGAACGGCCATGGCACGGGGACACCGGCCAACGACAGCTCCGAGCCCAAAGCGGTGACAGCGCTGTTCGGTGGCGTGGAGATGCCGCCGATGAGCAGTACCAAGTCGCAGGTCGGTCACACGCTCGGTGCGGCGGGTGCAGTCGAGGCTGCGGTCTGCGCGCTGGCGATGCGCGAACAGATCCTGCCGCCGACAGTGAACGTCGACACCTCGGCCGACAGCCCGCCGTACGACGTCGTTCCGAACGCCTCGCGGTCAGCTGACATCGACCTGGTGGTCTCGAACTCGTTCGCGTTCGGCGGTAACAACTGCTCGCTGGTACTCGGCCGCACCCTCAAACCAGCGCCACCGCGGCCAGACCGTCGAGTGGTGATCACCGGTGCCGGTGTGGTTTCGCCGGTTGGCCTGGGACGCGAGGGTTTGATCACCGGACTGCGCACCGGTGTGGTCGGTATCGCGCCGGCGACCCGGATCGACACCAGCCAGTCGGCCACCGGGCTCGCGGCCGAAATCGCTGACCAGGGCTACCGGCGCTGGATCAACCCGGCGTACGCCCGTCGGCTGGACCAGCTCGGAGCACTGGTGCTGGCTGCGACTCGAGACGCCTTCTCGGACGCCGCGTACCAAATCACTCGGCAGAACGCGACCGAGGTTGGCATGGTGTTCGGTACCTGCACTGGGCCGCTGGAGACGGTGGCCCAGCTGACGGAAACGATCGGTACCGAGGGACCGCACCGAGTCAACCCACGGCTGTTCCCCAACTCGGTGATGAACGCGGCTCCCGGCCACGCCTGCCTTTCGCTGCAAATCAAGGGACCACTGTCCACACTGGCCATCGGCTGCGCCTCTGGTGTCGCTGGACTCGGCTATGCGTCGGATCTGATCCGGCGAGGTGAGGCCGAGGTGATGGCCGCAGTGAGCGCGGACGAGCTCACCGGCCTGCTCCACCTCGGCTACGACCACCTCGGCATCCTGGCGTCGGACGCCGTCCGGCCTTACGACCGCGAAGCCAGCGGCTGTGCAATCGGTGCGGGCTCAGTGGCCCTAGTGCTCGAGTCGTTGGAGCACGCACAACAGCGCGGGGCGACGATCCTCGCCGAGGTCCGCGGGCATGCCAGTACCGGCGACGCCTATCGAGTGGCGGGCAATGACGCTTCCGGGGAGGCCTGGGCGCAGTGTCACCGCAATGCGCTGGACGCGGCCGGGCTGACGCCGTCCGATGTCGGAGTCGTGTACGGCGACGCTCGGGGAACCGCTGCGATCGACCGGGCGGAGGCGCGGGCCGTGGCTGAGGTGTTCCCGGCCGGGGCGACCCGACTGGCCAATCTGTCCGGTCAAGTCGGTCACATCCACGCCACCACCGCGTTGATGTCTGTGCTCGCCGCAGCCGAGAGTGTCAGCACCAGCTGGGTCCCACCGATCGTGGGACTGCGAGACCCGTTGCCAGGGCTGGAGCCGTACGTCGGCTCTGACTCTGATCCCGCCGGACGTGCCGCACTGGTCACGGCCGCCAACTGGGGCGGTACGTACGCGTCCGTCGTACTGGCGCCGGCCCCATGATGACTGCCGTCTATGTCTTCCAAGTGCCGACCGTCGGTTGTGCGTGGCACCAACTGCTGAGCCCCGCAGAGCTGGCCTACTGCGCCGGGTTCGTCCGCGTCGGCGAGCATCTGGCCGCGCGGGTGGCGGCGAAGCACGCAGTCGTCGAGGCACTGCAGTGGCCCGGGCGCATTCCGTGGGAGGAGATCGAGATCGTCAGTACGCCGCGTTCTGCGCCGGTGGTGTCGCTGGCCGGTGCGATCGAGCGGTGGCGCAGCCAGGCGAATCTCCTGGTGCCACGGGTGTCGCTCAGCCATGCCGCTGGGTACGCCGTAGCACTGGCCTGGCTGCCGGACCGGTACGACGAGGCTGCCGCGTGACTGCGGATCCGCGAGCAGGTGCTGGCCTGGCCGGCCGCAGCGCCGTGGTCACGGGTGCGGGCAGTGGCATCGGCCGTGCGGTCGCGGAAGGGTTGGCTGCGGCTGGTGCCGGGGTCGTGCTTGCTGATGTCGACGGCGGTCGGTGCGAGGCGGCAGCTGCAGAGATCGAGGCGGCCGGCCGGGTCGTGGCGGTCAAGGCCGACGTCACCGACCCCGACGCGTGGTCGATGCTGACCCGGACTGCCCGGCGGTGTTTCGGCTATCCGACGTTGCTGGTGAACAACGCCGGTGTCCTCGGGAGTCATGGCCTCACCGGCGTCACAGCTGATGAGTGGGACCGCGTGGTCGAGGTCAGCCAGCGCGGTACCTGGCTGGGGATGCAGAACGTCGTACCGTCCATGCACCTGGCCGGCGGCGGCGCGATCGTGAACGTGTCCTCGGTCTTCGGTCTGGTCGGATCCAGTGCTGCGTTCGCGTACCACGGGGCCAAAGGCGCGGTGGCCGCGATGACGCGGGCCGCGGCTGTCGAGCTGGCGGGCGCGGGGATCCGGGTGAACGCGGTCTCACCCGGACTGGTCGAGACACCGATGACGGTGGACCTGCCGGCGCAGTTCGTGGCCGACTTCGTCGCTGCGACGCCGATGCGCCGGATGGCGGTGCCACGTGAGATCGCTGCCGCAGTGCTGTTCCTCCTGTCCGACGACGCCTCGTTCATCACCGGTACAGACCTGCTGGTCGACGGCGGATATGCAGCGCGATGAGCGAAAACTGCCTGGTGGAGAGGGGGTTGTCCACTTCGTCAACACACCCAGCGTGGGGATAGCCTCACCGAGTGTGATGAAACGGTCGTTCGAGTTTCCAGGCACAGGCCTGGATTTGGAGGCACTCGTGGCCAGGCAACGTGACATGGCAGGTCTGGGCCTGCCAGGCGATCCACAGGCCGGCGGGCGTGGTTCCTCGGAACGCATCGGTCCGGCGGCCGCCGCGTGGGCGGTCGGCGTGCACCCGCCCAACCAGCTGGTCGGCCGGCACGAGGATCGGGCCGCATTGCGGCAGATCCTCCAAGGAGCGGCCCGGCTGGTCACCCTGACCGGCCCCAGCGGTACCGGTAAGACCCGGCTGGCTCAGGCGGTGGTCGGCGACGTACGGGCCGGTTTCCGGGACGGCGCCTGGCCGGTCGAGCTCGCAGCGCTGTCCGAGCCGAGTCAGCTCGCCGCCACCGTCACGGTGGCGTGCCGGGCCGTGTTCGACAACAGCTTCCGGACGCCGGACAACCTGCATGACGGGTTGCGGGATCGCGAGCTGCTGCTGGTGCTCGACAACTGCGAGCACGTGGCGGACGGCGTTGCCGACCTGCTGACCAGTCTGCTGTCGTACTGCCGCGGCCTGCGGGTACTGACCACGAGTCGTCAGCCGCTGCAGATCTACGGTGAGCGGCTGTACCCGGTCCGGCCACTGCCCCTGGCACCCTCCTTGCGCGCACCGCTGGCCGAGCTTGCGGCGAGCCCAGCGATCGCACTCTTCGTGCAGCGCGCCCGAGCCGTCGCACCGGACTTCGCGCTGACCGACGACAACGTGGGCGACGTGGCCGAGATCTGCCGGCTCGTCGACGGACTACCGCTGGCCATCGAACTCGCCGCGACGAAACTCCGGCTGTTCGGTCCACCAGCTCTGCTGGCCAGGCTGCGCGACGGAATCGACATCCTGCGTCTCGAACTGACCGACGTACCACTCCGCCAGCAGTCCATGCGGGCGGCGATCCACTGGGGCTACCAGTTGCTGACCCAGGAGGAGCGCGACCTGCTCATCCGGCTCGGCGTCTTCGCGGGCGAATTCAGTACGGCGGCCATGGTGGCCGTCGTACCGGCTGCTCAGGCTCGCGGCGAGGAGTTGCTGGAATCCCTGCTGGACAAGGGGATGCTGAGTTCATCGGTCGGTGCGGACGGTGAGCCGCGGTTCTGTCAGTTGCACACGATGCGGGCGTTCTGCGTCGAACGGCTGCGGACCGCCGCTGACGAACGAGAGGTGCGCGACCGGCACGCCGAGTACGTCCTGCGACTGGTCGCTGACGCGGGGCGCGATCTGCGCAGCGGACGGCTCACTGCGTACGTTCGCCGGCTCAGGTCGGACCTGGGTGACGCGCGGGCAGCGTACCGGCACCTGTGCGCCCGCGGTGATGCCGATGCCGCGCTCACGCTCGCGACTGGGATGTGGCGGTTCATGTTCAGCCAGGGCCATTGGAGTGAAGGCCTGCAGATGCTGGAGGAGACGCTGAGGGACGGGGCGGTCGGCAGGCTCAATGCTGAGGCATTCCACGCTGCCGGCGTACTGGCGATGGCGCTCGGGAAGTACGCCTCCGCCGAGGTCTACCAGCGGCGTGCGATTGCGGCCTTCCACGAGCTCGGTGAGGTCGCCGGTGAGGCAGCAGCCCTGAACTGCCAGGGGAATCTCGCCAGGGTCCGCGGCGACCTGGCCGAGGCCCGGAGGCTGTGCGAGCAGAGCCTGTCACTGTGGCAGGCAGTCGAGGCGCCGCGGGCGGCAGCTCTGGTGCTCATCGACCTCGCCATGATCTCGATGCGCCGTGGCGACATGTCGGAGATCGATGAGGCCATCAGCTTCGCGCTACCGCTGATGGACGACGACGGTGACGACTGGAACGCCCGCTGCGTCCGTGCGCTGGCCGGACTGATGGCCTTCCGACGCGGCGACCAGCAGAAGGCCGAACGGATCTGCCGGTCCGTGGCCGCCGAGGCGGTCGAGATGGACGCCCATCCAGGCACGCCGTTCGCTCTGGAGGCGCTGGGCCTGGTGCTGGCCGGTCGTCGCCGGCCACCGACAGATCAGTCGGCTGTCCGCTTGTTCGCGGCCGCAGGCTCGATCCGGGCCGAGACGCAGAGCTACGCGTGCGCGGAGATCCTGACGTACGTCGACCGCGCGCTACAGCACCTGCGGCAACGACTGGGGACAGTGGCCTTCGAGAACGCATGCATCGCGGGGAAGACGCTCCCGCTGCCCGCCCTGCTCGACGAGGACGCCGGACTGGTCGCGCAACCCACCTGGACCCACGACACCGCCCGGACGGAGAACGGCGACGTGTTCCACGGTACGTCGCTCACCGCGCGTGAACGGGAGGTCGTCGTACTGGTCGCGAACGGGCTGACGAACCGGCAGATCGCGAACCGGCTGAGCATCGCCGAGTGGACGGCGACGAACCACGTTCGGCACGTGATGCGCAAGCTCGCGATGCCGTCCCGGGTCCACGTCGCCCAGTGGGTCACCCAGCGGCACCTGTCCCAGTGAGGGCCCGATTTGGTTGCTCACCGGCCATCGCCTAGACTTACGAACGTAAGAAAGCGGCGCGGGGTGGAGCAGCTCGGTAGCTCGCTGGGCTCATAACCCAGAGGTCGCAGGTTCAAATCCTGCCCCCGCTACTTTCCGAAGGCCCGGACCAATCGGTCCGGGCCTTCGTCTTGTTACGTGCAGTTACATCTTCTGCAGGTAGAGGTCGCGGAGCAGACAGATCTCGGCGCCGTGGTGGATGACCTCCACGTTCGTGAACAGCATCTTCTTCGCCATCGGCGCACGCGCGAACGCCGGCGGCGCACCCTGCGGCTGAGAGAGCCCCTCCGTGCCCAGACCGCGTACGTCGGCAATCCACCGCGCGTACTCGTGGTCGAGTTGGCTCAGCGCCTCGCGCGCGGTACCGGCGTACGTGTAGGTCCACTCGTCGACAGGTGCACGCCCGAGACCGCCTGTCGATGCGAACACGACACTCAGGTGTGCCATCCGCCACGCGATCGTCGTCACCGGCTCCGGATCGGGCTGGGGCTGTGCGTAGTCCAGGGTGAACTCGCCTGCGCCGAAGGAGATCGGTGCGGTGCTTTTGCCACGGCGACTCAGAGTCCAGCAGTTCGGGACCGGCTCCCAGAAGTACTCGTCGTCGGTCAGCCCTTCCAGGCGCGGCCGGAGCTGCCCCTGCCAATGCGACTCAAGCTGATCGACCACCTCGTCACACCAGTCAACGTCCATCCCGAGACAGTACTTGGCAGTGGGGTGCTGGACTGGTGGCCGCTTAGGCTGTGCGCATGTCGACAGGGGGAGAGTGACAGTGGACGGCGACCTCGATGCCGAGGATGTGAAGGCGCTTCGGATGGCCATGCAGGGGCTGCAGGGGTCCGGGTGGCAGCCGCCGGCGCAGGCGGCGGAGTTCCGGCCGCAGTTCGCCGATCTGGAGTCCTGGGTGAACGGCTTCTTCGTGCTGACGTTCGCGCGGACGGCTGATCAGCGGTGGTGTGCTGCGTGGTGGGACCACGCTGAGGCCATGCTGCGGCTGGAGGCGCTGTGGCGGACCTGGGAGGTGGCGGCGCTCGATCCGGTGCGCGGAATGGCGGGGTGGATTCGTGAGCACCTTGATCCGAACCTGAATGTGTTGTTCGGTGCCAACGGCCCGTTCGCTGCCTGCACTCCGGAGCAGCATGTCCGGCCGCAGGTGCTGCCGGTGACTCCGCCGCCGGACGGCTGGTGGAGCTCGTCGCAGCAGCACTGGTGGGATGTGCTCGGTGAGGCTGACCGGTGACGGTCGATGAGACCCGCGAGAAGTTCCTGATCGAGCTGGACCGGATCCAGACCTGGCTGAAGAACGAGCGGGTGCCGTTCGCGGTGGTCGGGAGTCTGGCGGTGTCGGCGTACACCGATCAAGGTGCGTCGATCGACTTCAACCGGCCAGGTGCCTACGACCTGGCCCAGCGGATGCCGGACGTCGACCTGCTCATCCCGCGTGACCAGGCGGCGAAGGTCGGTGCGTTTGCGGAGTCTCTGAAGAACCAGCCGTTTCCGGTCACCATCGAGACCATCAACGCCTACATCGACTACCGGCCGGAGTCGGAGCGGTCCTACCTGACGCATCGGCAGTTGCAGTTCCCAGTGCGGAGTGAGCTGTTCGAGCCGCGCCAGGCGAGGCTGCTCGGGCAGGAGCTCACGACGCTCGATCCGCGCACCATGCTGCACACGTTCGGGACCGTGGGTGGTGTGATCCGGAAGAAGGACGTGCCGAAGATGGTCGCGCTGGCCGAGGCGATCAAGGACGGCCGGGCCGAGAGCCGCTTCAGTGAGCGCGACTGTGAGGTGTTCAGCCAGTACATGGTGGCTCGCAAGCGTCAGTACCCGGTCTTCATCGCGACGAAGCAGGCCTGGGAGGGTGCGCTCGAAGCGATGCCAAAGAAGGCTGCGCAGGCGATCAAGCACCACATCCTCCCGGCCGCGCACCAGACCATGGCGAAGCTCAACCGCGACCGGGGCGACGACCGGAGTCGCTAGAGCGCCAGGGTGACCTGCAGACCGAGGTGGTCGGTCAGGTAGTCGGGGCCGCCGGGCATCGGCAGTTGCTCGGTGAACGTGAGCTGGGCGGCCTCGACGCTGATCGACGGATCGGACAGCAGTAGGAAGTCGATGCAGTGTGCGGTCTGGTTGGAGTGCAGGTACGACGCGTGGAACGTCGGCGGGCAGTCCGCACCGAACGCGTCGACCAGGCCGGTGTCGCGGATGAAGTCGTCGTACAGGGTGCTGTCGCGGGCGATGTTGAAGTCACCGGACAGGATGGTCGGCCCGTCGATCGCTGCGACGGCTCGGCCGAGTACTGCGAGTTGTCCTTGGTGCAGGCGGTAGTAGCGGTTGCTGTCGGACCAGTCGCCGTCGAAGTTGGCCAACAGGTGCGTGTTGGCGACCGTGACCCCGCTGAGGCTCGTCAGCAGCACCCCCTTGAGCGATGCCTTCAGCCGCGACAGCCTGGGCAGGCCAACCGCATCCGCCTTGGGAGGCAGCGGCATACTCCGGTAGCCAGTCCGGGCGATCGCCGTACGAGACAGCGTCAGCAACCCACCCGCCGGCCCAGCCACCGACCTGCGGTAGCCGGCAAACCGGTACGACGGCATCGCGCGCACCAACTGCCGCAGGTGGTAGTACGTCAGCACTTCCTGAAAGTTCACAACGTCAACGTCAGACGCCTCGAACACCGCACCGATCGCGGCGTACCGCTCACCCAGCCGCGAACCACGCAGCGGTATCCCACGCGTATTGAGCGAAGCAACAATCATCAGCTACTTGACCGCTAGTTCGCCTAGTTCGGACCAGTTGTCCTGGGGGAGCTTGAAGTTGACGATGCGCGGGGTTTCTACCAGGTGCGGTGGGAGGTCGTGCTGGGCGGCTTTGAAGTGGGCTGAGGTGACGTGGGCGGTGGCGGCTTCGTCGTCGGCGAAGGCTTCTACCAGGACGTACTCGTTCGGGTCGTCCAGGGAGCGGGACCAGTCGTACCAGAGGCAGCCGGGTTCGGCGCGGGTGGCGGCGGTGAAGGCTGCGGTGATGGTCGGCCAGTTCTCGGCGTGCTCGGGCTTCACGCGGAACTTCGCGGTGATGAAGATCATGGGAGTGACGTTAGCGCAGGGTGAATCCGGTACCGAGGGGGTCGTGCGGGTCGAGGGTGAAGGTGGCTGTGCCGGTGCGGTGGGCGGTGCCGGAAACCTCGGTGAGGAGGCCTTCGGACGTTTCTGACAGCACGCGGCCGTGGAACGTCGTACCGACGATTGATTCGTGCAGCAGGGTGGTGCCGGGTGGCAGGAGGCCGTCGGCGTGGAGGAGGGCTAGGCGGGCGGACGTGCCGGAGCCGCAGGGGGAGCGGTCGGCCTGGCCGTCGGCGAAGATCGCGACGTTGCGCTGGTGCAGCGGACCCAGGTCGTCGTACAGGATGGTGCCGTACATCCCGTTCAGGCGCGGGTCGGTCGGGTGGACTGCCAGGTCGTTCAGGGCCCACTTGATCTCGCGGCCGATCTTGACCAGGTCGGCGTAGCAGTCCGGTGTGACGGTCAGACCGACGGATGACGCCGGTACCGACGCATAGAAGGCGCCCCCGAAGCTGATGTCTGCTTTGACGCCGGCTACCGGCACAGAACGAGCCAGTACGAACGACGCGACGTTCTGAAACGCCACACCGACGACTCTGCCGCCGGAGCACGTCACTCGCGCCACTACGCGCCCGGACGGTACGTCGATCACCACGTCGGTGTCGCCGTCGGGTGTAGCGGGGACGAGGCCGCTCTCAATGGCCCACACGCCCAGGGCGATCGTCCCGTGACCACATGCGGTCGAGTAGCCGTCCTTGTGCCAGAACAGCACGCCGAAATGAGCACCTGCATCATCCGGCGGTACAACGAAGCACCCGTACATATCCGCGTGCCCACGCGGTTCATTCACGAGCAGCAGCCGTACGGCGTCGATCGCCGCGTTCGACTGTGCTGTCAGTCGCCGCTCGGCGACTGTGGAGCCCGGAACCGCCGATCCGCCAGCAGTGACGATACGGAACGGCTCTCCAGCGGTGTGATAGTCGACAACGCTCACAGGCTCCACACGGTCAGCCTAGGCGGCGCGGCGGGCGGCCAGCAGTGCGCACCGCAGCTTGGTCTTGTCCGGGTAGCCAGCGGCGTGGCCGATCTCGTACACGTCGTGACTGCGCATGTTCACCATCGCTGCGACGTACCAGACCGGGTTTCCCTCGGCCAGCATGGTGATGATCATGGTGTTGGTGGCGTTCATCCTGACCCTCTCCTCTGGTTGCTCTTACTGGTACGTCGAACCAGCACCCCGGGAATTGACACCACTACTCAGATAATTTGAAACGGTGATCGACACCGCCGACCCGTACGCCGCCTACGCCGCGCTCCGCACCGCCGGACCGGTGCACCGCATCGCCGGGCCGGACGGGAGCCCGTCCTGGCTCGTCACCCGGTACGACGACGTCCGCCGCGCGCTCGCGGATCCGCGCCTGTCCGTGGACAAGCGGAACGCGCTGCCCGGCAACTACCGCGGTCTGAGCCTCCCGCCGGCACTGGACGCCAACCTGCTCAACATGGACCCGCCTGACCACACCCGAATCCGCACTCTGGTCACCAAGGCGTTCACAGCTGGCCGGATCGACGCACTGCGCGACCCCATCCGTCGTACGGCGAACGCCCTGCTGGAGCCGATGCGCGGTGCGGCCGATCTGGTGACCGAGTACGCCGCACCGCTGCCGATCACGGTCATCTGCGACCTGCTCGGCGTACCGGTCGAGGCGCGGCCCGACTTCCGCTCCTGGACCGACACCATGCTGGCACCGCCCGGACCGGACGAGGCGCGCGCTGCGATCGGCGCGATGCTGCGGTTCTTCGCCGGACTGATCGAAGCGAAGCGGTCTGTGCCGGGAGACGACCTGGTCAGCGACCTGATCGCAGCACGCGACCAGGAGGACCGGCTGAGCGACGACGAACTGACGTCGCTGATCTTCCTCATCCTGTTCGCCGGCTACGAGAACGTGGTGCATCTGATCGGCAACACCACTCTGGCACTGCTGGACGACCGCAGTCGCTGGGAGCGCGTGCGTGCGGACCGCTCATTGCTCCCGGCTGCCATCGAAGAGGCGATGCGGTACGACGGTCCTGCGCCGCTCGCCATCCGCCGCTTCCCACTCGAGGATCTCGAGATCGGCGGTGTGGTGATCCCAGCCGGGGAGACCGTGCTGCTGGGGCTCGCCTCGGCCAACCGGGACGCCGAACGCTTCCCCGACGCGGACCGGTTCGATCTCGACCGGGCGGCCGGTGGACAGCTCGCACTGGGCCACGGCATCCACTACTGCCTCGGTGCACCACTCGCTCGGTTGGAAGTGGCGATCGCGATCGACGCACTGCTCGATCACGCACCGGGTCTCACTCTCGCCGTACCGCCGTCGGAGCTGCGCTGGCGGGACACCATCCGCACCCGCGGGCTCACGGGACTCCCTGTAAAGCTTGGATAAAACGAAGCGCCCCGGTCGATGACCGGGGCGCTTGTCCGTGTGGGTCCCGGGGGGAGTGGGACCTCCACACGTTGGGGGGGACTTGGACAGTAACAACGTCGCGGGGTCATGTCCGAACCATTTCGCGTTCTCTCGAAAAGCTGTCCGCTGAGCGGTGCGTTTCATGCGCTCAACGGCGAGTCCGCTTCCGATACAACGAAGTCGCGAGCACGACCGAGAACAGGAGTAGACCAGAGCACCAGATGAGTGCGCGGATGCCGTTGTTTCCAACCGGTGTGCCGGTCAGAAACCCTCGTACCGTTTCAATCACCGGTGTGATCGGCTGGTGCATACCGATCGGCCGCAACCACGCAGGCATCGTGTCCGGCGGTACGAACGCGCTACTGAGGTAGGGCAGGAACAGCATGAAGAAACTCAGCGTGCTGGCCGACTCCACCGACCGCGCGATCACTCCGAGACCAGCGGCCAGCCATGACAGCGCAACGACGTACAGGAGCAGCAGTCCGATCGCTGCGAGCCACTCACCGACCCCGGCGTTCGGCCGGAAGCCCATGGCGAGTGCAGCCAGTACGACGATCGCAGTCGCCAGCGCGTTGCGCGCAACACTCGCTGCGACGTGGCCGGTGAGTACTGCGAAGCTGTGGATCGGCAATGAGCGCAGGCGGTCGATCATGCCGGTGTTCATGTCGTCTGCAACCACCATCGCGGTGGACGCGGCGCCGTACCCGGTGGTGAGCAGGAGCATGCCCGGGACGACGTAGTTCACGTACTGCGTGCCGGTGCTGATTGCACCGCCGAAGACGTACACGAACAGCGCCATCATCATCAGCGGGAGCAGGATCGCTGCGAACAGCGTGTCCACGTTGCGGCGTGCGAGCCGCACACTGCGGTCGATCATCGTCACCGTGTCCGACAGTGCGGCGGCGACACTCTGGTGTGACATGGGTAGCTCCTAGGCGGTCAGCGCGAGGAAGACGTCGTCGAGAGTCGGGCGGTGCGCGGACACACGCTCCGGATGGAGACCGTTGTCGCGCAGCAGGTCCAGCAGGTGATGCAGGTGCTTCGCAGTACCGTCGGACGGGACGCTCAGCACGTCACCGGCGTGAAGGGCTCCCAGTACGGCGGCCGCCTTCAGCAGCTCTGGTTCGGTACCGAACCGCAGTTCGACCCGCTCACCGCCGACCTTTGCCTTGAGCGCATCGGCGGTACCGGCCGCTGCGACCCGGCCGTGGTCGAGCAGCACGATCCGGTCGGCCAGCCGGTCCGCCTCTTCGAGGTACTGCGTGGTGAGCAGGATCGTTGTCCCGTCCCGGACCAGCTCGCCGATCGCCTCCCACATCGTCGAGCGGCTGCCCGGGTCGAGCCCCGTGGTTGGCTCGTCGAGGAAGATCACCCGCGGCCGCCCGACCAGACTCATCGCGAGATCGAGTCGCCGGCGCATCCCGCCGGAGTAGGTCTTCACTCGGCGGTCCATCGCATCGGTCAGCCCGAACTGCTCGAGCAGCTCACCGGTACGACGGTGTGCGCCGCCCCGGCCGAGATGCATCAGCCGGCCGACCATCACCAGGTTCTCCCGGCCGGTCTGGTTCTCGTCGACCGCGGCGTACTGGCCGGTCAGGCTGATCACGCTGCGAACCGCGGCCGCTTGCCGGACAACGTCGTACCCGGCGATGGTCGCGCGGCCGCCGTCCGGGCGGATCAGTGTGCTCAGGATCCGTACGACGGTGGTCTTGCCGGCGCCATTCGGGCCGAGCAGGGCGAGCACGGATCCCTCCGGCACACCTAGGTCGATCCCGCTCAGCACCTCGGTCCCGCCGTACGACTTCCGGATCCCGGTGGCCTCGACGATCATGGTCCCCTCCTCACTGCGTATCCAATACGCTAATTAGCGTAGCAGGTACGCAGTGATGGTTCGCAAGCCCTAGACTGAGGCGGTGGACGAGCTGCCGGCCGACGTGGCCCTGATGTGGCGACTGCGGGAAACCCCGCGGCGCGGGCCGAAGCCGACGCTGAGCCTCGACGACATCGTCCGGACCGCGATCGAGATCGCCGACGAGGAGAACGATCTCGCCGCGGTGTCGATGGCGCGCGTCGCCGAGCGGCTCGGCAACTCGACGATGGCGCTCTACCGGCATGTGAAGAGCAAGGACGAGTTGCTCGTGCTGATGTCGGACGCAGCGCTAGAGCGACCCGAACCGCTGCCGGCCGATGTCGACTGGCGAACCGGACTGACGTTCTGGGCCGACGGCGTGATGACCGCGGTCCGCAAACACGCCTGGTATGCGAGGCTGCCGATCTCCGGCCCACCGGCTGGGCCGAACAACCTGGCCTGGCTCGACTCCGCGCTCGGGGCGCTGTCCGGTACCGGGCTGCCGGAGGAGGCCAAGGTCGGCATCGCGATGGGCCTGATCACGTACGTCCAGGGCGAGATCCGGATGGCGACGGACCTGGCCGCGGGGTTCGCCGACAATCCGGACGCGTTCCGCCAGTACGGCGCGACGCTGTCCCGGGTGATCGATCCGCGGCAGATGCCTGCGCTGGCGCGGGTGCTGGACGCGGGGGTCTTCGACGAGGTGGGCGACTTCGAGCAGGAGAGCGACCAGGACTTCGACTTCGGTCTGCAGCTCTACCTGGACGGCGTCGCCGCCTTCATCGAACGAGTCAGCTGAGCTCGACGATCGCGTCCGCTGCGGCGGCCGTCGCGGCGATCAGCTGTGCGTTGCGTTCGTCGCTGCCGTATGTGCGCTCGTGCGCCTCCGCCTGAGTGCGTCCGAACTGCATGTGCCGGGCCTCGAGTCGCTGATGACGCAGTTCTTCGGGAACCTCGACGTACCAGCACTGATCGAGCACCGTGCGGACAGTTGCCCACGGCATCTCATCGAGCAGCAGATAGTTGCCCTCGGTCACGACCAGGCTGACCTCCGGAGCAACTCCGATGCTGGCGGCAATCGAATCCTCCAGCCCACGGTCGAATCGCGGCGCCCAGATCTGCTCGGTGGGTGCCTCCTTCAACCTCTTGAGCAAGGCAACGAACCCGTAGCCGTCGAAGGTGTGCGGCGCACCTTTCACATCCGCCAGCCCGAGATCCTCGAGCACGGACTGCGCCAGGTGGTACCCATCCATCGGTACCAGCGCGACCCCGTGCCCCGCCTTCGTCAACCGCTCCGCAAGCTGCTCCGCGAACGTCGACTTCCCGGCCGCCGGTGCCCCACAAATCCCGAGGATCCGCCGTTCACCACTGGTCGCCAGCTCCACCGCAAGGTCGAACGCGGCCTCCGAATCAAGTGTGCGCACCCGCAGATCCTAGTTCGACGGGCTCAGCCGCTGCCCGCTTTGCGCACGAAGGCGGACCGCCCCCACTCACCAACCTCCGCCCTCCGCCGGCCCCCACGCTCAGCGCGGGCCCACAACTCGGCGTTCCGGAGACTTAGTGAGTGCCGGCGGTCCGCCCCACCGCCCCCGACACACCGCCGACCGCACCCGATGCGCGACCGACCGCCCCTGGCTCGCTGCCGACCGCGCCCGACGTCCCGCCGAGGTCGCTTTCGTGTTGCTGGTGGACGAGGCGGCGGGCGATTGAGCCGGTGCCTTCCAGTTGGAGGGTGTGCGGTGCCTCGGGTAGGCGGTGGCCGAGGGCGGTCACGGTGTCGAGGCAGCGGGCTCGGCCGAGGATTGCCCAGCCCGTGCGGTTCTCGGGACTGAGATCGAGGTCCTCCGCCAGCAACAGGTCCGCCCCGATCCACGCTCGGGTCTGCGTACGCAACGTGCCGCCGACCTCGCCGTACCGGCCGAGCACCAGCGACTCGCGGATCTCGGCCGTGCACCCGCCGTCCAGTTGCGCACTCGTGGACCGCGTGACGTCGGCATCCGCCGCGACCACGAACGGTTCGCCGTACCACTGCAGGCTCGCGCCATCGGTCAGTTCGATCGCCACGTCCCACCGCGCCGACGCGCCACGCATCGCGTACGCGACCGTCCCGGCCGTCTCGACGATCTCAAGGCGGATCGGCCCGGACACCACGACCTCGATCCGCACGTGGTCACCGGCGAGCAGCAGCGCGCCGGCCGCCACGAGAGCGACCCGTACGACACCGGGCGCCGCGGGGAGCCGCCGCGGTGACAGGTGATCCGTGATCAACACACAACGGTCGCGAACCGGATCAGCGACAACCTCAATGCGAGTGGGCATGGGTGTGTGAGATCAGTACGCCGTTCTCGTCGACGTGCGAATGCGGTGCCATCGGGCCGGGGTCGACCGGCGTGTGACCGCCGTCCCGAACGACCTTGGTCATCGCCAGCACCCACTCCTTCAGACCCGCAACCGACGCCGGATCGTGCCGGGAGAGCGCCAGCACCGGCTTACCGTCGCGGGCAGCCTCGGCGTCCTTGACCATCTGCGGTACGTCGACTCCGACGTACTGGGCGAGGTCGGTCTTGTTGACCACGAGCAGGTCCGCCCGCGCGATACCCGGCCCGCCCTTGCGCGCGACATCACCACCGCCGGCCACGTCGAGCACGAAGATCTGCGCGTCGACGAGCGCGGGGGAGAAGGTCGCGGTCAGGTTGTCACCGCCGGACTCGACCAGTACGACGTCCAACGGGGCGAAGTCGCGTTCGAGATCCTCGACGGCGATCAGGTTCGGCGTGACGTCGTCACGGATCGCGGTATGCGGGCAGGCACCGGTCTCGACCGCGCGAATCCGCTCCGGGTCGAGCACGCCGGCGGAGCGGAGCAGTCGCGCGTCCTCGTCGGTGTAGATGTCGTTGGTGATCACGCCGAGGCGGAGTTCGTCGGCGAGTTCGCGGCAGACCGTCGCGATCAGCGAACTCTTCCCGGTCCCGACCGGTCCGGCGACACCGAGCCGGAACGAACGAGTCGTGGTGGCAGGCCGTGTCGTGTCAGGCATGGAACAACCTCATTCTCTCGATGGCGTGCTGCTCGGCGAACTGATCGATCAGGGGTGCGCCGCCGGCGGGAATCTTCTCGATGTCGGTCAGCGGCGCGACGTCGTTGACGAGCCGTTCGATGTCGTCGTGCAACGCGGCCAACCAGGTGACCGCCCCGGCCGGATCGACCGGCAGCAACTTCAGCGAGGCGGCGACCACGGTCTGCGCGTCGTCGTACGCCACCAACCGCGCGACCTGCTCGGCCGACAACCCGGTCACCGCTCCGATTACGCCAATGACGATCGGCCGCGCGATCTCGCCGTCCCTCGGCAGGTACCGCAGCGTCTCGGGCCAAACCCGCTCAGCCAGCCGCAGGTACGCACGCCCCTGCCGCCGCGACGCCGTCCGCAAAGCCCGGCTCGGCGTCCGCGCAGCCCACGCCGACTCAAGCTGTGCGAACCTGCGAGCCATCACAACTGCGGCTTCCTCGCCCGCCACCGCCTGAGCCACCTCCGTCGGGCCATTTGTGATGGCCTCCAGGTCCGGACCTGCTTCGAGGGTCCTCGGGACATGGTGCCGAGCGAGTACGGCGACGGCGGCCTCGATCCGCGTCACGGTCCGCAGGCGATCGCGAGCGTACTCGCCGACATCGGCCAACTGCTTGCCGTCAGCACCCAATCCCGCACGAACCGCCGGCTCGAGTCCCGCCGACTGCGTGTGCCCGCCAGTCGGCAACCGCCCATCCGCCAGCATCAACGCAACCACCTCGGGCGAACTCACCCCACCACCCCACGAACGGCCCGGTCGCGGTCCGCCAGCCCAAGCCCAACCGCACCCAACCTGCAACCACCCACCGCCGGCCAACGCGACTCCCCACCAGCCCGCCAGGAACCACCCACCGCGGGCCGACGCATCTCGCGCCGACGCATGTGCGTCGACCGATCGCGGCAATCGCCGACTGCGCCTCGACACGACATGCGAGTCCGTCGACCGCGCCCGCCGTACTGGGGGCGGCGCAGCCTGCGTCCGTCGACTAGCCGCGCCAGCCCATCCGGGCAAACCCAGGCGGCCGCGGTTGGCAACTCGTTAGTCGGAAGATTTTGGTCATATGGCGCCCAAAAATTACCGGCTAACGCGAGTGGGCTCATCAGAACATCGCGTAGAGCTGGGCGAGCGGGAGGACCGTCGCGGGGGAGGGTTCGACCGGCTCGCCGTTGACCGCGATGGCGAACGTTTCCGGGTCGATGTCGATCGACGGGAGCGCGGAGTTGTTCTTCATGTCCGCCTTCCCGATCGACCGCGTCGGCCGTACGCCGAGGAGTCGCCGACGCAACCCGAGTCGCCCGGCCAGCCCGTCGTCCAGGGCAGCCGGCGACACGAACGTGACCGACAGATCCGCCCCGATCGCGTCCCCGAACGACGGCCGCATCAGCACCGGCTGCGGTGTCGGGATCGACGCGTTCGGATCGCCGAGCGCGGCCCACGCGATCGCGCCGCCCTTGATCACGACGCGCGGCCGAACCCCGAAGTACTGGGGATCCCACAGCACCAGATCCGCCAGCTTCCCGACCTCCACCGAACCGACCTCGTGATCGATGCCGTGGGCAACCGCCGGGTTGATCGTGTACTTGGCGACGTACCGCCGGGCGCGCTCGTTGTCGGCCGGCAACCCGCCGTCGAGCTGACCGCGCCGCTGTTTCATCACGTGCGCGACCTGCCAGGTCCGCGTGATCACCTCGCCGATCCGGCCCATCGCCTGCGCATCCGACGACGTGACCGACAACGCACCCAGGTCGTGCAGGATGTCCTCGGCCGCGATCGTGGTCGCGCGAATCCGCGACTCCGCGAACGCCAGATCCTCCGGTACGTCGGGACTCAGGTGATGGCAGACCATCAGCATGTCGAGGTGTTCGGCGACCGTGTTCACCGTGTGCGGCAGGGTGGGGTTGGTCGAGCCCGGGATGACATGCGGGTGCGCCGCGATCGACAGAATGTCCGGCGCATGTCCGCCACCCGCGCCCTCGACGTGGAACGCGTGGATCGAGCGGCCCGCGATCGCGCCGAGCGTCGATTCCACGAACCCGGCCTCGTTCAAACTGTCCGCGTGCAGCGCGACCTGCAAACCCCAGTCGTCGGCCGCGCGCAAGGCGGTGTCGATCGCAGCCGGCGTCGAACCCCAGTCCTCGTGCACCTTGTACCCAGCCGCGCCCGCCAGCGCCTGCTCGGCGAGAGCCTCCGCGCTCACCGTGTTTCCCTTGCCCAGCAAGAGAATGTTCAGCGGGAACGCATCCAGACTCCGATGCATCTGCTCGAGATGCCATGCACCGGGTGTGACGGTCGTTGCCTTCGACCCCTCACTCGGTCCCGTCCCACCACCAGCCACCGTGGTGATCCCAGTCGCCAGCGCTTCGTGCAGCTGCGACGGCGACAACAGGTGCACGTGCGAGTCGATAGCACCCGCGGTCAGGATCCGCCCCTCACCCGCAATCACGTCGGTGGACGGCCCGATCCGCAACTGCGGATGCACCCCATCCGCAATATCCGGATTCCCCGCCCGCCCCAACGCGACGATCCGCCCATCCCGAATCCCCACGTCAGCCCGAACAATCCCCCACCAGTCCAGCACCACCACGTTCGTGATGACGGTGTCCGGCGCCCCCTCCGCGCGAGTAGCCGTCCCCTGAGCCATCGACTCCCGAATCGACTTCCCGCCCCCGAACACAACCTCCTCACCCCCAGCAGTCCGGTCCTCCTCCACCTCGATCCAAAGATCGGTATCAGCCAACCGAACCTGATCCCCCACAGTCGGCCCGTACAAGGCGGCATAAGCAGCCCGAGAAATCTCAACCACGAGGCTTCACCTGGATTCCGGGGACGAGGCGGGCGCCTTTGAGGGCTACCAGGTTGAGCTCGCGGGAGGCGCCGGGTTCGAAGCGTTGGGAGGTGCCGGAGGGGATGTCCAGGCGGTAGCCGGTGGCGGCTTCGCGGTCGAAGGCGAGGGCGGTGTTGGCGTCGGGGAGGTGTAGGTGGGAGCCGATCTGGATGGGGCGGTCGCCGGTGTTCACGATCACCAGTCGCAAGCGTTCGTCGGGAGTGCGATCGGCGTTGAGAACGATGGTGCCCGGGCGGACGCGGATCGCTCCGGGGGCATCGGCCGGGGCGACTGCGGCTGTGTGCGTCCCCTGCTCTTCCTGACTAAGTCTACTCGGCTCTGTCATCGCGGCCGCCTTAAATGATGGGGTTGTGGATAGTCACGAGTTTGCGGCCGTCCGGGAAGGTGGCTTCGATCTGGACGTCGTGGAGGAGGTCGGCGACGCCGGGCATGACCTGGTCGCGGGTGAGGACTTCGCGGCCGGTGTGCATGAGGTCGGCGACGGTGGCGCCTTCGCGGGCTCGTTCGATGACCCAGGTACTCAGCAGTGCGACGGCTTCGGGGTGGTTGAGGAGGACTCCCCGGGCCAGCCGGTCGCGGGCGACCATGCCGGCCACGGAGAGGAGCAGCTTCTCCACGTCGGACGGGGTGAAGTTCATGAGTGCGATGGTAGGACGTGGTCGGCGACCTTGTCGGTGCTGAGACACAGCGAGCAGACTGCGGCGTCGTGGGTCAGGCAGGCGGCCATGTCGGGGCGCTCGTAATCCTGCCGACAGACGTGACACGTCAGTACGTCGCCTGACGGGTTGCCGTGGTCGTCGTACATGGGCAGGTCGAGGCCGTCGTCGGTACGGCGCAGGTAGTACTTGCCACGCGTGATCACGGCCAACACCGGCGGCAGGACCAGCGCGAGCCCGATTGCGACCAGCGGGGAGTACGGCTTGATGCCGTCGCCGAGTCCGCCGAAGAAGACCAGGATCGAGACTCCGGCAGCGACACCCATCGACACGAAGCCGACCGGGTTGACGGCGTACAGCATGCCGCGGCGGAATTCGGGGTGCAGCGGCGACAGCTTCAGCAGGTACTTGTTGAAGACGATGTCGGAGGCAACGACCACGATCCACGCCATGCCGCAGTTCGCGTAGAACCCGAGGATCGTGTTGAGGAAGTCGAACATGTTCGCTTCCATCAGCACGAGCGCGATCAACAGGTTGATTGCCAAGAAGACGAGTCGACCTGGGTAATGACGAGTCAACCTTGTGTACGAGTTCGTCCATGCGAGTGAACCTGAGTACGCATTCGTCACGTTGATCTTTACTTGACTGATCACGACCAGTACGACGGCCAGTGTCATCGCGAGCCAGGCCGGCAGGAACCCGCGGTAGATCTCCAGGAACTGGTGCACGGGCTGGTTCGCGATCGCCGCGCCGTTGTCGACCTGCGCGATGACGTAGACCGCGAGGAACAGACCGATCGCCTGCTTCAGCGCACCGAAGATCACCCAGCCCGGACCGGCGAGCAGCATGGCGGTCCACCAGCGGCGCGAGTTCTCCGGGGTCTTCGGCGGCATGAAGCGCAGGTAGTCGATCTGCTCGGCGATCTGGGCGATCAGCGACAGACAGACACCGGCCGCGAGCAGCATCGAGCCGAAGTTCGCATCGGGGCCGTAGTCGAGGAAGGTCGAGACCGACTCCGGATGCGAGACGACGAGGTACACGAAGGGCAGCACCATCAGGATCAGCCAGAGCGGCGTGGTCCAGACCTGCAGCGTGGACAGCACCTTCATCCCGTAGATCACCAACGGGAAGATCACCAGGGTGGACACGGCGTACCCGAGCCACAACGGCACACCGAGCCCGAGTTCCAGCCCCTGCGCCATGATCGAGCCTTCGAGCGCGAAGAAGATGAACGTGAACGACGCGAAGATCACGTTCGTGACGACCGAGCCGTAGTACCCGAAGCCGCTGCCGCGGGTGATCAGGTCGAGATCGATGTTGTACCGGGCGGCGTAGTACGCGAGCGGCAGCCCGGTCGCGAAGATCACCACCGCGAAGATGCCGATCCCCCACAGCGCGTTGGTGGTCCCGTACGCGATGCCGATGTTCGCGCCGATCGCGAAGTCGGCCAGGTAGGCGATACCGCCGAGCGCCGAGACGGCGACGACGCCGGTCGACCAGCGGCGGTAACTGCGCGGCGCGAACCGCAGGGTGTAGTCCTCGAGCGTCTCGCGGGTCGCGGCGGACTGGGTCGGCTCGGCGGTGGTGCGATGGTCGAGCGAGGGTTCAACAGACATGGCGGAACTCCTGGCGGCACCTTCGGGCGAGTGGTGCTCCGGCGGGCCGGCGACGCTGCCGGCGGGCGATGCACCCGAATGGAAGGAACCTAGGAAGCGCGTGTTACCGCTGTGTTGCCGATCCGCTACGTTCGTGTATTTCCATCTGGAAGTAATCCGCCAGCTCGGCTTCGAGCTCCCGCTGTACGGCGCTCACCCGGATCGCGACCGTGGATCCGACCGGCGACAGCGCGGCGACGATCCGGCGCTTGTCGGCCGCGTGGACCCGGCGCACGATCAGACCGCGCTCGACGAGCTTGTCCACGTGCCGCGTCAGACTGGCCGCAGGCAGTACGGCGGCCTCCGCCAGCACGGACATCGGCTGGCCCGCTTCCTCGTGCAGCGCGGCCATGATCCGCCACTGCTCGATCGTCAGTTCGAACTCGTCGAGGAGCTCCTGCAGACCGAGCTCGATCCGGCGCTCGGCACGCTTGAGCAGCAGTAACAGACTGGTCGGCACGGCACCCCCTCGGTCTACGTGGTGGGAAATATAGCCGTTCGCTCGAACATCCGCCTCCGATTCGGTCACACTGGGCAGGTGCGACGTACCGACGTGGTCTCGATCGCTTTCGTCGTGCCGCAGCAAGGCCCGACCGGTCTGTACGGACCCTCCTGCCTGGCCTGCGGCCAGCTCGCCGTCGAGCAACTCAACGCCCGCAACGGCATCGCCGGGCGACAGATCGAGCTCGTGTACGTCGATGCCGGTCGCCCCGCCGAGGTGGTCGCGGACGAGGTCGGCCAGCTCGTGGACAGCGGTCGGGTCGACGCGGTCGCGGGCTGGCATATCTCGGCGGTCCGGGTCGCGCTGGCGCGGCGGATCGGTGGCCGGGTCGTGTACGCGTTCGCGGCGATGCACGAAGGCGGTGACGATACGCCCGGGGTCTTCCTGCTCGGGGAGCGCCCGGTGAACCAGTTGCTGCCGGCCGCGGCCTGGTTGCGCGAGCACCACGGTGCGCGGCGGTGGGTTGTCGTGGGCAACGACTATGTCTATCCGCGCGTGACCGGCGCGGTGGCTCAGGAAACCTTGCGGGACAAGGGTTCCGAGATCATCCATTCGGCGTACGTCCCACTCGGTACGTCGGACTTCCGCGGCGTACTGGATGAGCTGCGGAGGACGCCGGCCGACGGGGTGATCATGCTGCTGATGGGGCAGGATGCGGTGCACTTCAACCGGCAGTTCGCGCGGGCTGGGTTGAGTGATCGGATGTTGCGGCTCAGCCCGGCGATCGAGGAGAACACGCTCCTCGGCGCCGGTGCTGGAGCCAATGACGGTTTGTTCGCAGCGGCGGCGTACTTCGACGGGACACACACTGTCGAGAGTGGTGAGTTCGCGCGGACCTACTACGCCCGGTTCGGTCCGTTCGCGCCGGCGCTGAATGCAGTGGGCGAGTCCTGCTACGAGGCGATCCGGTTCCTGGCCCGCCTCGGGGAGGTCGCGGGGTCGATCGACATCAGCTCGGTCGCCGCGCTGCCCAGCGGCCACTTCTATGACAGCCCACGCGGGCTGATGCGCCTGGACGGCAACCTGCTCGACCAGGACGTCTACCTAGCCGCAGCCGACGGCCTCCAATTCACCATCCAGGACCAAATCGCCCACACGGGCTAGGCCCACCGCCTGGCACGGGATGCTGCGGCCGCGGCCGATCTGCACACGGACAGGACGTATACGTGTGCGATGACCCCCGGGCGGCGCCCCCCCGCCTGCCATGCCGTATGCGCACATAACTACCTCCTGTTGATCCGCAGTTGCTAGGCGAGGTAGCCGTCGGGGCGGATGAGGATTTCGTCGCCGTCGGACGCGTGGTAGGCGGCGAAGGCGGTGGGGGAGACGTAGCTCGCCCCGCTGGCGGTGGCGGGGTGGGTGAGGTCGACGGTGTGGGGGTGGGTGGATGGGGTGGTGGGGGTGAAGCGGAGGAGGGTTTCGTGGGGGCCGCGGAAGAGGTCGAAGAGGCGGAGGTTGTTGCCGTTGGCATCGACTAGGTGAGCGTCGGGGGCGCGGTCGCCGGAGGTGAGGGGGCGGGGGTCGGCGGGGTTGCGGTACGAGATGTCTAGTTGGCGGGTGTTCTCGCCGCGTTCCAGGGCGGACTCGTCGCCGTCGAGGTGCTTCTGCATCAGGTCCTCGCTGATGCCGAGGACGCGGGCCGCGTTCGTCCGACGTTCGGTCTCGTACGTCGCGAGGACCTCCTCACGGCCGTCGGCGAGTTTCCAGCCGAGGTTGTAGGCGTCCTGGACGCCGGTGTTCAGGCCTTGGCCGCCGGTTGGCGGGTGCACGTGGGCGGCATCGCCGGCGATGAAGACGCGGCCGACGCGGAAGTGTTCGGCGAGCCGGACGTTCGGGCGCCAGACGGTGACCCAGGTCAGGTCGCGCAGCTTGGCGAAACCGGGGCCGGCGTAAGTGTCCATCAGGTCTTGGAGGACCTCGAGGGTCGGTTCGCGGTCCTCGTCGACGATCGGTGACGCGAGCTGGAACTGGTCGCCGCCCGACAACGGCGTCAGCACGATGCCCTGCATCGGGTTCTCCCGGCCGGCAAACCAGTACCCCTTGTCGTGGTCGAGCCCGTCGGCCGCCACATCGCCGATCAGTACCTTGATCGAATCGTCCGTCGTCCCCTCGAACGCGATCCCAAGCTGCTTGCGGACGAAGCTGCCACCGCCATCCGCGCCGACCAGGTACGTCGCCTCGACCGTCTCGCCGGTGGAGAGTTCGGCGACGACCCCGCTCGCGTCCTGCGTGAACCCGACGATCGCCGTGTCGAGTTCGACCTGCACGCCGTACGAGGCGAGTTTGGCGCGCAGGATCTCCTCGGTGCGGGACTGCGCGAGCATGCGCCCGTTCGGGTAGGGGATATCCGGCGTGGGGTCGACGGGCTCGCGCATGCGGCGCTGATCGACCTCGATGCCGTCGAGGTGGATGTGGAGCGTCGGCATGTCGATTCCCTGGCGGATGACTTCGTCGACGACACCGAGGTCGTCGAACACCTCGAGCGTGCGCGGCTGCAGGCCGTCGCCGCGGGATCCGTTGAAGAACTCGGTCGCCTTGTCGACGATGCGTACGGCGAGGCCGCGGCGGGCGAGGTCGATCGCGAGGGTCAGGCCGGTCGGTCCGGCGCCGGCGATGAGGACGGTCATGATGGTCTCCTTGGGTGAATTGTGATTCACTGAATCTGGATTCACTATGAACCTGGCTAAGGTGCGGTGTCAAGGGAGGTGCTCGTGACGGAGACCGCGAGCCGCCGGGAACGGGCGGCGGGGACCGAGGCTGCGCTGAAGCAGGCGGCCCGGGAGGTGTTCGCCGCGCGCGGATACCTGAACACGAAGATCACCGACATCACCGCGGCCGCCGGGCGCGCGACGGGGTCGTTCTACAACCACTTCACCGGCAAGGAAGAGCTGCTCGAGGCGCTCCTGAAGGACATGCTCGCGGCCGCGGATCAGCGGGTGCTGGACATCTCCGGGCACGACGACGACTTCAGCAAGCGGTCGGCGATCCGCTGGCATGTCGCGATGTACTGGCAGTTCTACCAGGACCACCTGCCGGAGATGATCGCGGTCAAACAGGCCGCCATGCTCGACCCGGAGCTAGGCCGCCGCCTGCAGGCGATCATGGCCGACGACGACGCCCACATGGTCGGCCACCTGGACCGGCTCCCCAATCCGCCGGCCGACCCCGCCGCCGTGATCACCGCCATGAACGCCCTGATGGAGGGCTTCGCCTACACCTGGCTGGTCGTCAACCCCGCCAACGGCCAAACCATCGACCCCGAAGCGGCCATCGACCTGCTCACCGACCTCCTGCACCACGGGTTGGCGGGGGCAGCGGACCGCTGACACTCACCAACTCCTGGTACGGCGAGGAGTTCCCGCCTGCTCGTGGTGGCGGGGTGGGTGGTTGCGGAGGTTGGTGAGTGGGGGCGGTCCGCCCAGAGGCACCCGCGCCGGGGCGCCCGCTCTGTGACACCCGCGCTGAGGCGCCCGGCCGTCACTCCACCGGCGGAGGCGGCCGACCTGTCACTCTTCCGGCGGAGGTGGCTCCTCTGCGCCTTCGCGTTCGTCGCGCTCGGCCCACTCCAGGAGCGGGGCGAGGGAGTGCGACTTGTCGTCGATGGTGGCGTGGAGGTCACCCAGCTCGGCGAAGCGATCGGGCACGGTAGCGATAGTGAAGGCCTTGGGTTCCACGGTGTCGATCTCGTCCCAGTGGATGGGAGTGGACACGGTGCCTTCGGGATTGCCGCGGACCGAGTAAGCGCTGGCGATGGTGTGGTCGCGGGCGTTCTGGTTGTAGTCGACGAACAGCTTCTTCGGGTCGCGGTCCTTACGCCACCAGGTGGTGGTCACGTCGTCGGGGACCCGCCGCTCAACCTCGCGCGCAAAGGCAAGCGCAGCCCGCCGTACGTCGGAGAACCCGTACGCCGGCTCGACTCGAACGTAGATGTGGATCCCGGAACCGCCGGACGTCTTCGGGTAGCCCTCCATGTCGAGCTCGTCCAGCACTTCGTGGACCACGTGGGCGACACTGCGGACGCGGTCGAACGGGCAGTCCGGCATCGGGTCGAGGTCGATCCGCCACTCGTCGGGCTTCTCGGTGTCGGCACGGCGTGAGTTCCACGGGTGGAACTCGACGGTCGACATCTGCACGGCCCACGCGACGTGCGCGATCTCGGTGACGCACAGCTCGTCGGCGGTCCGGTTGTACCGCGGGAACTTGACCTGCACGGTCTCCATCCACGGCGGCGCACCATGCGGCAGCCGCTTCTGATGCACCTTCTCGCCGGAGACCCCAGACGGGAACCGGTGCAGCATGCACGGCCGCTCCCGCAGCGCCCGGACGATGCCGTCGCCCACGGACAGGTAGTACTTGACCAGGTCGAGCTTCGTCTCGCCGCGCGCCGGGAAGTACACCCGGTCCGGGTTCGAGACCCGGACCGTCCGCTCGCCGACCTCCAGCTCGATCGCCGGAGACTTCTCCTTGGCCATGCGATCAACCTAACCGCACCCACGGACAATCGGCAGGTACTACGCCAGTCGCGTCAACCAACCGCGCGTGTCGGGCACCCGCCCGTACTGCACGTCCAGTAGCGCAGCGCGGATCGCAGCGGTGACCGGACCGGTCTCCGCGCTGATGGTCAGATCGCCATCCGGCCAGGCCAAGCGGCCGATCGGAGTGATGACGGCCGCCGTGCCGGAGGCGAACACCTCGGTGATCTCGCCGGACCGGACGCCGTCCTTCCACTCGTCGGCGGAGATGCGGCGCTCCTCGACCTGGTACCCGAGGTCAGCAGCCAGCTCGAGCACGGACGCGCGGGTGACGCCGGCCAGGATCGAGCCGGACAACTCCGGGGTGACGATCCGGCCGTCGCCGTACACGAAGAACATGTTCATGCTGCCGATCTCCTCGAGCCACTTGCGCTCGATGGCCTCGACGAAGGCGACCTGCTCGCACCCGTTGGCGTTGGCCTCGGCCAGGCCGACGAGGCTGGCGGCGTAGTTGCTGCCGCACTTGGCCGCGCCCGTCCCGCCAGGCGTCGCACGGACAGTGGAGGTGGTCAGCCAGATCGAGACGGGCCGGGGGCCGGTGTCGAAGTACGGACCGGCCGGGGACGCGATGACACCGAACAGCACCTCGTGGGCAGGTCGCACGCTCAGCGCTGCCTCGGTGGCGATCATGTACGGCCGCAGGTACAGGCTGGTTTCACCATCGCTGGCCGACGGCACCCAAACCTCGTCCACAGTGACCAGCGCGCGGAGTGCTGCAACGAACGCGTCCTCGGGCACCTGCGGCAGCGCCAGTCGCTGAGCGCTCGCAGTGAACCGGGCGGCGTTGCGCTCCGGCCGGAACGCCCACACCGATCCGTCGGCATGCCGGTACGCCTTCAGGCCTTCGAAGATCTCCTGTGAATAGTGCAGTACGGCGGCGGCCGGGCTCACGCGCAGTGGCGCGTACGCCGTCACCTTCTGGTCGTGCCAACCGCCGTCGACCGTCCAGTTCGCCGTCACCATGTGGTCGGTGAACGTCAGGCCGAAGGTCGGGGAGGCCAAGATGGCCTCCCGCGCTTCAGCACTCGCCGGATCACTCCGCAGCTCCACTGCGAAGTCCCACACGTCACTCGCCGTCGTTTGTGCAGTCACCCCCGGCACGCTACTCCCGACCGCGGCCCCACGACGACTCGCTGCCCACAGTGCGGCTGACCTCGGTACGCCGAGCCACCAGCAGCTCGAGGTCGCGCAGTCCGGTCAGTGTCGGTGCACACCGGCGAACGCTGGTCAGAACTCGGTCCGCGGCGACATACAGATAGGTGGTGTGCCACTCGTCCGGCAGCTCGATCAGCACGCGCAATGCGGTCGCCAGTGCCGCTGCGCCTTGGCCGCCTCCGGCGAAGCACTCGGCCAGGGCCAGCTCGAGCAGAGCGCGCTCCTCCAAGCTCTCGTCAGGGCAGAGCTCCAGCGCCCGCGCGAACATCAGACAGCCCGCCGTCCAGTAGCCGAGGCTCGCGCTGACATTCCCCTCCACGACCTGCACCTCGTACGGCGTCGGGCCGCCACCGGTGCTTGCCCAGGGCAACTCATCGGTGCGACCGAGCACCTCCGGCAGCAGCTCGTGTGCCTCGACGACCCGACCGAGCTCGGCGAGGATGCGTGCGCGTGCCGCCCGGGCCCTGAACACCTGCCCGGGGTGGAGTGGTGCTCGCAGGGCAAGCGCCAGGGCTTCGTCGGCCAGCTCGAGAAGCTGTGCGGGTGCGCGTCCCTCCCCAAGCCCGCTGGTGGCTTCACGGCTGCGGGCGAAACTGCGCAGCCTGGGCTTGCCGTGTGCGTCTGCCAGTTGGCGGGCGGCCCACCACCAGCGCCTGGCCTCCCTGGCTCGCCCGCAAGCGGTGAGGGTCTCCGCGATCAACAGGCTGAGCTCCACTTGCCGGGCGTCGTGAGCAGCGCGGTCGCCGGTCGGTGGTGCGCTCAGCTCACTCACCAGGATCGGCAGCCGCCGCGTCGCGGGGAGGCCTTGGAGGTCGCTGGGCCCTTCCGGCAATCCAGCCGGAAGTGCAGTCGTCAAGGTGGATGTCAGTTGCTGCCAGGCTGCCTCCAGAGGATTCAGCTGGAGCGTGGAGGCGCGGGCCTTGGTGGGTGTCCGGCGATAGGTTTCGGCCAGCCGGCCGTCGGTGCCGAGCTCGCTGTCGCAGCGGCGCGCCAGATCGGCCGATCCCGGGCGTTGGCCGCGCTCCACCTGGGACAGGTAGCTGTGGTCGAACCCGACGCGGCCGGCGAGTTGGCGCAGGCTCAAGCCGGCCGCCTGCCTGCACTGCCGCAACTGCGGGCCGAACGCAACTAGTACTCGGGCTTCGGTTTCGGTTCGGGTCTCGGTCACAGGATCGCCCCCGTTCGTGGTGCGGGCCCTCCGGCCCGCTCACTGGTACGCCTGGTGGTTGCGGTGCGTGTCGTGCAACTTACAAGGCCCCTCCGACAAAAGCGGTGGCAGGCCGCTTCTGCTTGTTTTGTTGGGGTGTGGGCTGTTCGGGGAGCCCACTGCTCACACCTGGTGGGGCAGGTCGCAGGTGGGCAATTCTTTGGGCATGGACACGATGCGGCGGCAGGCTCGGCTCTTTCGGCTGGTGCGGCACGCCGACGCGTCCGGGATCCGGGGGACGGGCACGCTGGCCGAGGGTGTCGAGTGGTCCGACGGCTCCGTCGCGCTGCGGTGGCATGGTCCCTGGGCGAGCACCTCCAGCTGGGACCGGATGGAAGCGCTCCTCGCCGTGCACGCCGCCGACGGTCGGACTCTGCTGCACTGGTCATCCGGCGCGGAGCCTCCGAAGGAGGAGCCTGAGCCCCGAAGCCCGGCGCGCCGAGGTGACCAGCCGCCGGTCGCGGTGTGGTTGCCGGCGCCTGGCCTCGACGGACTGTGTGCGCGCTGCGGTCGGGTGTGGCCGTGCCTCAGCTGCGGGCCGTAGTCCACCGACCCGGCCCTGGCGGAGATCGGACAGGGACGGCAATCCGACAGCGTCGGGCATTGACCCCGGAGTTATTAAGCCTCTCTACTAAATGCACCCCAACCGCCCCCGGGAGGTCCACCATGCGTTCGTGGCGTTCACGGCTCCTCGCTGTCGTCGTCGGATTGCTCCTAGTACTCGTCGGCAGCGCCCAGACCGCGCAGGCGGCGAACATCTTGACCAACCCGGGTTTCGAGAGCGGCTCACTGAGCGGCTGGACTTGTTCGGGTGGGTCGGTCATCAGCAGTCCGGTGCGCAGCGGGGGCTTCGCGCTCAACGGTGCGGTGTCCAGTTCCGACTATGCCCAGTGCAGCCAGACAGTCACGGTCCTCCCCAGTACGACGTACTCGCTGTCGGGGTGGGTGCGCGGGTCCTACGTCTATCTGGGAGTCACCGGGGGCTCCTCGACCTGGACGCCGTCGGCCGCGAGCTACACGCAACTGAGTCTCTCGTTCACCACCGGCGCGAGTCAGACGTCCGCTCAGATCTACGTGCACGGCTGGTACGGCCAACCGGCGTACCAGGCCGATGACATCAACCTGGACGGACCGGGCGGCAACCCGCAGCCTGGTGGGCCAGGTGTCCCCGGGACGCCGTCAGTCACCAGTACGACGAACAGTGCGATCGGACTGAGTTGGGGTGCAGCGACCGGCACCGTCACGGGCTACCGGGTCTACGAGGGCTCGACCGTGGTGCAGACAGTCACCGGTACGTCGGCCACCGTCAGCGGGCTCGGTGCATGTACCAGCCACACGTACACCGTTGCCGCGTACAACAGTGTCGGGGAGTCGGCGAAGTCGGCCGGTGCATCGGCGACGACCACTGGATGTACCAACACCGGGCTGCCGAAACATGCGCTGATCGGCTACCTGCATGCGAGTTTCGCCAACGGCTCCGGGTACGTGCGGATGGCCGACGTGCCGAGTGAGTGGAACATCATCAACCTGTCGTTCGGGGAGCCGACCTCGGTGACGTCCGGAGACATCCGGTTCAACCGCTGCCCGGCGAGCGAGTGCCCGAGTGTCGAGAGCGATGCGGACTTCCTGGCCGCGATCAAGGCCAAACAGGCCGCAGGGAAGAAGGTGCTGCTCTCGATCGGCGGACAGAACGGACAGGTCCAGCTGACCAGCGCAGGTGCCCGGGACACGTTCGTCAACTCGGTGAGCGCAATCATCGACCGCTGGGGTCTGGACGGGCTGGATGTCGATTTCGAGGGCCACTCGCTCTATCTGGACGCCAACGACACCGACTTCCGTAACCCGACCACACCGGTCGTGGTGAACCTGATTTCGGCGCTCAAGTCACTCAAGGCCAAGTACGGCGCGAAGTTCGTGCTGACGATGGCGCCGGAGACGTTCTTCGTGCAGATCGGCTACCAGTTCTACGGCAGTGGCACCAACGGCGGTGACAACCGCAGGGGCTCCTACCTGCCGGTGATCCACGCGATGCGGGACGCGCTGACGGTCCTGCACGTCCAGGACTACAACTCGGGTCCGGTGATGGGGCTGGACAACCAGTACCACACCATGGGCGGCGCAGACTTCCACATCGCGATGACCGACATGATGAAGGCCGGTTTCCCGGTCGGGACCACCGGACAGACCTTCCCGGGGCTGCGGGAGGACCAGATCGCCTTCGGCGTACCGGCCGCGACCAGTGCCGGCAACGGCTACACCTCTCCCGCGGACGTGCAGACGGCGGTCAACTGCCTGGTCAAGGGACAGAGCTGCGGTGGCTACACCCTGCGTGGCGGGACCTCACCGGCGTTCCGCGGGCTGATGACCTGGTCGATCAACTGGGACAAGTACTACAACTGGGAGTTCCGGAACAGCCACGCCCCGTTCCTCGCCGCCCTGCCTTAGCGGCGGTTGGAGGTCCATGCCCCGGTTCGGTTCGTGCCCCGCCCCCGCGGACCGAACCGGGGCCTGTGGACAATCGATCCCTGTTTGTGGGTTTTCGCTGGTATCAATGAGGCATGACAGCGTCGACTTCCCGCCCGGTGATTCTCACCGTGGACGACGACCCGGGCGTTTCCCGGTCCATCGCCCGTGACCTCCGCCGGCGGTATGCCGAGGAAAACCGCATCGTCCGGGCAGAGACCCCGGCCCAGGCCCTGGACGCCCTGAAGGAGCTCAAGCTCCGCGGCGAGCCGGTGGCGCTCCTGCTGGCCGATTACCGGATGCCCCAGATGTCCGGCATCGAGTTCCTCGAAGCCGCGATGGATCTTTACCCGCTCGCCCGCCGGGTCCTGCTGACGGCGTACGCCGACACGGATGCCGCGATCCAGGCGATCAACGTGGTCGACCTCGACCACTACCTGCTCAAACCGTGGAACCCGCCGGAGGAGAAGCTCTACCCGGTGGTCGACTCGATGCTGGAGCTCTGGAAGTCGACACCGGCGGTGTCGTCCGACGAGACCCGGGTCATCGGTCACCGCTGGTCGGCTCCCTCCTTTGCCGCTCGGGACTTCCTGGCCCGGAACGCCGTGCCGTACCAGTGGCTCGGTGTGGACGACGACGAGAGCCAGCGGCTGCTCGAGGCCGCTGGTGTCGACGGCTCCACCCTGCCGGTGGTCATTACGCCGGACGGGTCGGTGCTGGTCGCGCCGACCGAGGCGGAGCTGGCCGACAAGGTCGGTCTGGCCACCAACCCGGCCAAGGAGTTCTACGACCTCGTAGTGGTCGGCGGTGGTCCCGCTGGCCTCGGTGCGGCCGTGTACGGCGCCAGTGAGGGCCTGCGGACCGTTCTGGTCGAGCAGGTCGCCACGGGTGGTCAGGCTGGTCAGTCCAGCCGCATCGAGAACTACCTGGGCTTCCCGGACGGAGTTTCCGGGGCTCAGCTGACAGACCGGGCTCGACGGCAGGCAGTCCGGTTCGGTGCCGAGCTGCTGACCGCCCGGCAGGTGGTGGGGCTGGAGACGATCGGTTCGGCCCGGCGGCTCAAGTTCTCCGACGGCAGCGAGATCTCCGCGCACTCCGTCATCCTGGCCACCGGTGTGGCCTACCGGCAGCTCGATGCGCCCGGTATGGACGACCTGTGCGGCCGGGGCATCTACTACGGCGCCGCCACGACTGAAGGGCCGAGCTGTGCCGGCCAGGAGGTCTACATCATCGGCGGCGCGAACTCCGCCGGTCAGGCTGCGGTCTATTTCTCGAAACACGCTTCGCGCGTGCATATGCTGGTAAGAGGTCCCTCACTCGAGGCGACCATGTCGTCGTACCTGATCGATCAGATCGCCGGCATCGACAACATCGAGGTGCACACCTGCACGCAGGTGGTCTCCTGCAAGGGTTCGGAACACTTGGAGCGCGTGACGCTGATCAACAGCGCGACCGGGGAGAGCCGGGAGGTGGACACGGAGTGGATGTTCGTGTTCATCGGAGCGGCCCCGCGGACGGACTGGCTGCCCGGCGACCTGCTGCGCGACGAGCGCGGCTTCGTGCTGACCGGACCGGACCTGCGAGGACGGCCGCCGGGCTGGGCGCTGGACCGCGACCCCTACCACCTGGAGACGAGCATGCCCGGCGTCTTCGCGGCCGGGGACGTGCGGGCCGAGTCCGTCAAGCGGGTCGCCTCGGCAGTCGGTGACGGCGCGATGGCCGTGACCTTGGTGCACCGATACCTGGAGATGCTCTGATGACTGTGGCTGCTGACACTGGTGAGCTCCGCCGGATGACGCGCGACGAGCTGCGCACGCTGTTCCTGTTCGAGGCGCTCAACGACGAGCAGCTCGACTGGCTCGTCCGCGAGGGCTATGTGATCAGCGTGGCCGAGGGCCGCGTCTACCAGGAGGGGCAGGCGGCCACCTGCTGCTACATCCTGCTGTCCGGCGAGCTCCGGATGTGCAAGCTGCTGCAGGGTGAAGAGGTCGAGACGAATCGGAGCTCCCAGCGCGGCGTCTACTCCGGTGCCTTCAATGCGTTCTTCGGTGACGACGAGGGCAATACCTACAAGTCGTCGATGTACGTGCTGCAGCCGTCGGAGTTCTTCGTCATCGACGCCGCCACGATGGCCACGATGATCAGCACCTGGTTCCCGATGGCGGTGCACCTGATCGAGGGCTTCGTGATGGGCACCCGCCGCAGCAACGAGACCATCGGCCAGCGTGAGCGGTTGCTGGCGCTCGGCTCGCTGTCGGCCGGCCTGACGCACGAGCTGAACAACCCGGCCGCGGCTGCGGTCCGGGCTGCGGCGACTCTGCGGCAGCGCGTGGCCGGCATGCGGCACAAGCTGGCGATGCTTGCCGATGGCACCCTCGACGCGACCAAGCTGCACAAGATCGTCGCGATCCAGGAAGACGCGGTCGAGCGCGTCGCCAAGGCGCGGGACATGTCCGCGATGGAGCAGAGCGACGCCGAGGACGAGCTGTCGGACTGGCTCGACGACCACGGCGTCCGCGACAGCTGGGACGTCGCCCCGGTGCTCGCTGCCGTCGGTCTGGACGCCGACTGGATGGAGGGGGTGCGCGCCGCGGTCGGCGACGAGTACCTCGAAGGTGCGGTCCGGTGGCTCATGTACACGATCGACACCGAGTCCCTGATGAACGAGATCGACGACTCGGTCACGCGGATCTCCACGCTGGTCGGGGCGGCGAAACAGTACTCGCAGATCGACAGAGCGCCGTACCAGATCGTTGATCTGCGGGAGCTGCTGAAGTCGACGCTGGTGATGATGTCGGGCAAGCTCGAGGGCCTGACGGTGGTGAAGGAGTTCGACCCCGAGCTGCCGCAGATCCCGGCGTACGCCGCGGAGCTGAACCAGGTGTGGACGAACATCATCGACAACGCGGTGCAGGCGATGAACGGGTCCGGCACGCTGACCCTGCGGACCCGTCGGGACGGTCAGTACGTCGTCGTCGAGATCGGCGACACGGGTCCGGGCATCCCGGCCGATATCCGCACCCGCATCTTCGAGCCGTTCTTCACCACCAAGCCGATCGGCGAGGGCACCGGACTTGGGCTGGACATCTCCTGGCGCATCGTCGTGAAGAAGCACCACGGTGATCTCCGGGTCGACTCCAAGCCCGGCGAGACCTGGTTCAAGATCGTCCTCCCGGTCGATCCCGAAGCCGAGATCCAGGCCCAGGGTGACCTCATCTCCTGACCCCCGGAAATCCCGTGGACAGCGGCCGAAGGCGGGCCGGATGATCGGCGCATGGTGACTCAGAAGATTCGGCTGGTGGAGTTGCCGCCGCCGGCGATGGCGGCCTTGCTCGAAGGTGATCTGGAAACTGCCGGGGCCTTGACCGGGGTTGAGCTCGGGGAGTTGTTCGTCGAGGACCGGGCGAAGTGGCTGTGGGGCTACCGGTTGAAGCAGCTCGAGACCGAGCCGGAGGCTGCGGACTGGATCGCGCGGATAGTCGTCAATGAGCCAGAGGGCGTGGTGGTCGGGTACACCGGTTACCACGGGCCGCCGGATGAGGTCGGCATGGTGGAGGTCGGGTACACGGTCGATCCGGCGTACCAGCGACAGGGGTACGCGACCGCGATGCTCCAGGCGCTGCTCGATCGCGCTGCGCACGAGCCCGCCGTTCGGGTGGTGAGGGCGTCGATCAGTCCGGGCAACGTCGCGTCGCTGGCGACGGTGGCGAAGTTCGGGTTCGTGCAGGTCGGCGATCAGTGGGACGACGAAGACGGGCTGGAGTTGCTCTTCGAGCTGCCGGTCAAGTGATCGGTTGCGCCGCCTCGACGTCGGCGATGGCGGCTCGGGTGGCGTTGGTGAAGGACCAGAAGATCGGCAGCGTGGTGTTCTTGCGGTCGGCGCGGGTGTTGGTGCCGAACATGGCCAGCCGCAAGGACGTGGTGATTTCGAGCTGCGCGCCTTTGCTCAGCAGAGTGCGATTGGCGATGTTGTCCGGGTCGTCGCCGTTCAGATCGGGGATGTTGGCCGCATCGATTGCCCGTACGCCGGCCGCGGTGAATCTCGTGATGAGCCGCGACTTGAGCGTGGTGTTGCGGCCGCCGACGAGGACGGCCTGCGTACCGTCGGGGAGTCCGGCCTGGGATTCCTTGCAGCCGTGCAGGCCGACGGCGTTCAGCGAACCGGCGGCCAGCGAACGCGCGACGTGGTCGTCGCAGTGCGCCGACGTGACATGCAGATCGCCGTTGCCGGAGCCGCGCAGACCTTCGAACATCCAGTAGTCGTGCACCGGTCCGCTGGTCGCCAGGTCGGCGGGGTGGTAACCGGCGATCGCGAGGCACAGTTCCGACGTACCGGTCTCGATGCCGCCGCCGTGCGGAGCCAGGATCACCGTCCGCTGTACGCCGTACCGCTGGGTGAGGTCGTTGTCGAACCACTCATTCCGCCGGAACCGCCGTGCGTAGTCGACGCCCTCGGCCAGTTCGGGGTCGGCGTACAGGGCGGTGTTGGACGGATATCTGTCCGCGACCGCCGATGCCGTCAGCATTCGTGAACCCGCGGCTGCGACTACAGCCATCCCCAGAAAGCCCCGCCGTGAGCTGCGCATCCACCTACTCTGCGGTCGATCCGGTACGCCGGTCCTCGCCACCCGGCGTGTCGCGATGTGAGACTGGGGCATGTTCACCTTGGAGCAGACCAACGAGGTTCATGATCGGCTGGGCAGCGCGTCGACGCTGAAGGACTATCTGTTGGCGCTTCGGGCTCTCGGGGTGCTGGCGAGTGACTCGTATCTGACTGATGGGCACACGGTGCACCGGGGTGCGGACGGGCACGAGGTGGCGACTGAGCCGACGCATGAGGTGTTCTCGGTGGCGACTGAGGCTGACAAGGCCGCGATGGCTGAGCAGCTGCGTTTGCACGAGACGGGGGTGACGTCGTACGTCGAGATGTCGCGCGGGCTGGCCGAGGCTGGCGTGGAGAAGTGGATCTTCGACACTGGGGCGTTGACGATCGCGTACTACGACCGGGCGGGGAACGTGCTGTTGTCGGAGCAGATCTAGTGGCCGACCTGCAGGGGTTGGCGGATCGGGTGGTTGCGTCCGGTGAGGTGCCGGGGGCGGTCGTCGGGCTCACGGATGGTCGCTCGCAGTGGGTGGTTGCGGCTGGGACGGACGGTCCGGGCGGAGCTGAGTTGGCGTCCGATGCGGTGTTTCGGATCAGCTCGATGACCAAGCCGTTGGCTGCGGTGCTGACGTTGCAGCTGGTTGAGACTGGGGTGTTGGGGCTGCAGGATCCGATCGAGCGGTGGTTGCCGGAGCTTGCCGGACAGCGCGTCGTACGGCGGCTCGACGGTCCTCTCCAAGACACGGTACCGGCGGAGCAGTCGCCGACTGTCGAGGACTTGTTGACGATGCGGCTGGGGCTCGGTTTCGCCTTTGAGGTGGAGTCGTGTCCGGTGCTTGAGGCGGCTGGTGAGTTGGGGTTCGGACCGCCTAAGCCTTCTTCGGTGACGCTTGATCCGGATCGGTGGATCGCGCGGTTCGGCGAGTTGCCGCTGATGGAACAGCCGGGGCGGCATTGGCGGTACGAGCTGGCGTACGGCGTACTTGGGGTGCTGCTTGCTCGGGCGAGTGGGGTCGCATTGCCGGAGCTGTTTCGGCAGCGGTTGTTCGAGCCGCTGGGGATGCATGACTCGGGGTTCGTGGTGCCGTCGCATGCGCGTCGTCGGCTTGTGAGTGGGTTCGCGGGGACCGAGCTGTTTGATGATGCGGCGACTAGTGATTGGTTGACGCCGCCGGCGTTCCCGGATGCTGCTGGTGGGCTGGTCTCGACTGCTGGTGACTACCTTCGCTTCGTGGCTGCGCTGTTGAACGGCGAGCTACTGCGGCCGGATCTTGCCTCTGCGATGGTCTCCGATCAGCTGACTGCGGAACAGCGCGCCGGGGCGTCGGCGCAGACCTTCCTCGACGGCGGTGGATGGGGCTACGGCGTACAGGTCGTCGGACCGCGGTACGGATGGGGCGGTGGTCTGGGCACCCTCTGGTACTCGTACCCCGCGGCCGGCATCGGCGCCGTACTGATGACCCAGGTGCTCCCGCCATCGCCCGCAACGGTCGCCGCCTTCGTCGACACGACAGAGACCTGGACGTCGTAGACCACGCGTGGGGGTTGGGGCGGCGCGCTGAGGTCCGCGTCCCGCCAGCGCCGCCGGACCGACGGTGAGCGCCCGTCCCCTGCGCCGCCATCTGCTGGGTTCACCCCAAGGCCGGTTAGTTAGGCGGTTCGGGGTGGTGTCAAGAGCGGTGCTGTACGGCGCCGCTGGGGAGTGCTACCCCACCGAATCGGTGGGTGGGGCTCCCCGGTCGTGTGGAAAGGGTGGTGAGTCCTGCCCGAACCGGTTTGGGGAGGGTGTCGATCTGGTGTGGGGTGGATATCGGTCGTGTTCGGGGGGTGGATTCTCCCCGGACCGCTACAGGCGGTGTGCTGGCGCTCCGCGAGCCGGTTGGGGGAGTGGGGTCGCGGCTGGTTCGGTTGGTGCTGCCCGGGCTGCTTTAACTAACCGGCCTTGGGGTTCACCCACCGGATGGCGGGTTCCCCCATCGCATGCGAGTGCAGAACCCACAATCTCGTGGGTGGACCCATGAGCGAGCTGGGCGAGCTGGGGGCGGTTGCCGCGGGTGGAGGGCGGTACGCCTGGACCGCTACGCCATCACAAATGGGGGATCGGGGCTGGGCTGAGCCTGGGCCGTGGTGGAGTGATCGATTGTGATGGTGTTCAGGTCTGGACTCCCATCACCCACCAACTGTTGTGAGTGGACTGGTGGTGAGCGTGGGTTGGCGGGGGAGTCGCGCTGGAGTGCGGGTTGGACGGTGGTGGCGGTCCGGGGCGGGCTCCAGCCACTCACTAAGTGGTCTGGACGGGGTTGTGGTGAGCGTGCGTGGGCGGGGGCGTTGGGCTGGCTTGGGGGTTGGTGAGTGGGGGCGGTCCGGGGTTAGCGGAGGGCGGTGCCTTGGGTGTGGGTTAGGAGGGTTAGGTCTTGGCGGGTGGGGAGGGATTCCCAGTCGCCGAGGGCGGTGACGCAGAAGGCGCCTGAGGTGGTGGCTCGGGTCAGGCGGTCTTCGGGGGGCAGGTTGTCGAGGGTGGCGGAGAGGTAGCCGGAGACGAAGGCGTCGCCGGCGCCGATGCTGTCGACGACGGTGACGGGGAGTGCTGGGCTGTGGAGGGTGCCGGATGCGGTGTGGGACCAGGCGCCTTTGCCGCCGGCGGTGACTACGACCTCGGTGGCGGTGGTGAGGAGGTCGGCGATGGGGTCCTCGGCGCTGGTGAGGATGTCGAGTTCGTCGTCGGATGCGAAGACCGTGTGGATGTGGGGGAGGAGCTCACGGAGGGCGGTGGCTTCTGCGCGCGACCAGAGGCGGGCCCGGTAGTTCACATCCAGCGAGACCTGTACGCCGGCCGCCGCAGCAGCCTGTACGACGGCCAATGTCGCGGCGCGCGTTGTCTCGGAGAGCGCAGGGGTGATGCCGGTGACATGGAGGAGTCGCGGCTGGACCCCTTCCAGCGCGGCGATGCATTCCGAGGCGGTGAGGGTGGAACCGGCGGAACCGCGGCGGTGGTAGCTGACGCGGGTGATGTCGTGCGACGGCTGATCGAACGCGATGAAACCGGTGAAATCCGTGTCGGAGAAGCGGATCCAGTCCGTGTCGACGGCTTCCGCGCGCAGCGTGCGCTGGATCAGCCGACCCGGTTCGTCGTTGCCGACAGCACCTAACCAGGTCGCGGTGTGACCGAGGCGGGCGAGGCCGATCGCGACGTTCGTTTCGGAACCGGCGATGGACAGGTGCGCGTCGCCGCCGAGCCGCATGGCGCGGGGAGTGCGCAGGGAGACCATCGTCTCGCCGATGGTGAGCAGGTCGGTCATCGATTTACTCCGAGATGTTGAGGAAGGTCTTGGCGCGGTCGGCGAGGTCCACGAGGGAGCCGCCGGTCCCAGCATCGCCCAGCAAGGGGGAACCGACGCCGACAGCGAGCGCTCCGGCGGCGAGGTATTCGGGCGCGGACTTCGCGTCGACCCCGCCAACTGCGATGAGTGGGGCGTGGGGAAGGGGAGCGGCGAGTTCGCGGAGGTAGGAGGGGCCGTGGGCCTTGGCGGGGAAGATCTTGACGGCGGTGGCGCCCAGGTCGAGGGCCGCGATCACCTCGGTGGGAGTGAGGGCGCCGCAGAGCAGGGGAAGGCCGAGGTCGACGGCGCGGCGGGCGCCTTGGGTGATGCCGGGGGTGACGACGAAGGTGGCGCCGGCGGCGGCTACCTCGTCGGCCTGGGCGGGGGTGAGGACGGTACCGGCGCCGATCAGGATGGTCGGGTTGTGGGCGGCTCGGGTCTGCCGGATAGCCTGAACCGCGCCGGGGGTGGTGAGGGAGATCTCGAGCGCGGTGATGCCGGCTTCGACGAGGGTGTCGACGCAGGCGACGGCACGCTCGGGGGAGTCGGCGCGGATGATCGCGAGGATGGTGCGGTCGCGCAGTTCGGCTAGCAGATCCATGGTGACTCCTGAAGACATAGGACGTCTGATGTACTCTGGTTCGGAACGCTGAAAGAAGCTAAATTACTGCGAGAACAACCTGTGAGGTTGTTTACTTTCCGTTCATTTGGAGGCATCCGCCCATGCCCAAACGCCTTCCACTGCTCATCGCACTCAGTCTGCTGCTGCCGACTGTGCCGATGTACGCCGAGGCCGACAATCAGCCCGCTGCGATCACGCAGACCGTGCTGTTCAACAAGGGGGATGCCGGCTACGGCTGCTACCGCATCCCCGCCATTGTGAAGACCAAGACGGGTGCGCTGCTCGCCTTCGCCGAGGCTCGGCGCGCCTGGTGCGGTGACTCGCAGGAGATCGACCTGGTCGTGAAGCGCTCGGACGACGACGGCCGGACGTGGTCGGAGGCCAAGACCGTCCTGTCCGGGACCGATGCGGATCCGAACGCGGTCGCCACCCGCGGCAACCCGGTCCCGATCGTCGACCAGGAGACCGGCAAGATCGTGCTGCTGACCACGATGGATCCCGGTACGACGAGTCGCCCGCGGACGCCGTACGTGCAGAGCAGCGTTGACGACGGGTACACGTGGAGCAAGGCCGTCAATATCGGTGCACAGATCGACGACCCGGAGTGGGGTTGGTACGCGACCGGGCCGATGCACGGCATCCAGTTGACGCGTGGTGCGCACGCCGGCCGGATGGTCGCGGGGACCAACTACGACCTCAAGAACCAGGCCGGCGACAATCAGAGCGTGGCCCAGCTCGTCTACAGCGACGACAAGGGCGACACGTGGCACAAGGGTGCGACGGATCTGCGGACCGACGGTCAGGTGCCGCAGGAGATCAGCGTCGTCGAGAAGGTTGATGGCGGTGTGCTCGCGATGGCCCGGAACAACGCTGGTGCGGCTGGCGCCAACCGGATGACCGCGGTCAGCAACGATGGCGGCGTCACCTACACGGCGCCGTACAAGACTGTCGATGGGCTGGTGACGCCGACTGTGCAGACTTCGGTGCAGCGGTTGCGGGCGGTTGATGAGGGGGCCAAGTACAACCGGATCCTGTTCGCCGGGCCGGCTGATCCGGATCGGCGGCGGTACATGACGATCCGGTCGAGTTTCGACGAGGGGAACACTTGGCAGTCTGTTGCCGAGGGCACCCGAATCACCAGCGACTGGTCCGGGTACTCGGATATGGCGATCCTCGACACCGGCGAGATCGGTCTGCTGTACGAGGCTGGCGCGGTCGACGCGCGGGATCAGATCCGGTTCGCGCGGTTCACCGAGAATGACATCGGCCACCCGGACGCGCCGCTCGGGACGACGACGCCGGATGTGTCCGGGCTGGGTAACCACAGCTACCTGCGCGGCGGTACGACGTCGGTCGCGGGCAAGTTCGGTCAGGCGCGGGATCTTGATGGGACCGACGATGCGATCCAGCTGCCATTCACTGAGTCGCTCGCTGTCGGGGCGGGTGATTTCACGGCAATGACGTGGATCAAGTACAACGCGACGACCGGGAATCACGCGATCTTCTGGGGCTACAACATCAACGAGTACTCGCAGTTCTGGCTGCGGGCTGAGCCGGGGGACAGTCGGATCCGTGGGTTGATCACCACCGGTGGGAAGACTGCGGTCGTGGCGACTACCAAGGCGTACAACGACAATGCTTGGCATCACGTTGCATTGCAGCGGAAGGCCGGGACGTTGGCGATCTGGGTTGATGGGGCGTCGGTCGCGTCGGTTGCCTCGCCTGCTGGTTCGGTGAGTCCGGGCCGGCCGTTCAAGATGTTCGTCGGACAGCGGATCGACGGTGCTCATCACTTCAACGGTTCGTTGGATGAGGTCCGGATCTACAAGCGGGCGCTGACCGCGGCCGAGATCGGCAGCATCCGCACGAGCAACAGCACGACGGTACCGAACGTCGTACTGGATCTGCCGCTCGGCTGACATCAGGTTGGCCTGGCGGAGAAGGTCAACCGCCAGGCCAGCTCACCACTAGCCGGTACGACGGCCGCGTCGCCGAGGCCCGCTTCGGCCAGGTCGAATACGCGTCCGAGCATCGGCTCAACGCCAAGACTCCGGTACGGCGCTCCCTCCGGAAAGCCGGCCAGGTTCCGCCAGAGCGCGGTCGAAACTGGTTGCCCGGGGCAACTGAGATGCGTGGTGAGCGCGGTACCCCGGTCGCGAACGGTCGCAGTCGCACAATCAACCAGCACCGCGCCGACCGCCGTACCGTCTGATGGTCCGTAGGTATCAAGCCCAAGAGCCGGCCATTCGGCGGACACCCAAGGCTTGTCAGCCGGCCAACCGCCGAGCAGCGGAGCAGCCTCGGGGTGCAGGCGGCACTCACTCGCCTCGGCGGAGATCGTGGCACCCACTGCACAATCCAGCAACGCATGAGCCGCCCACACGAACTCATAACCGGGTGGTGCCGTCAGGTGGTAGTCGGCCGTGACACTGTCGGCGCTTGTGGTGAATGCGCGGGTGAGGACGGTGTTGTCGTGGGCAACCGAGTCCGACCACGGCTGGTTCCACAACCCACCGTGGTCAGGAGTGCCGCGGACGGTTGGAAAGCATTCGTCGAGGCCGCCTGCGTCGGTGAACGTGGTGTGCCCCGTGCGCGGCCCGTCGAGCAGACCAGGACCAGCCCACAACCATTCGCGGCCGGCTAACCAAAGTGAAGTCCACCTGCCGCCATCAGCAGCATCGACGGTCACCATTCGGCGAAGGTGCCGTCTTCTTGGGTCCAGAGGGGGTTGCGCCAGGTGTGGCCGGTTTTGTCGGCGGCTCGGACGGCTGCTTCGTCGACGGTGATGCCTAGACCGGGGAGGGGGTTGTATTCGGCGTGACCGTTGATCCAGGTGAAGGGGGTGGGGTCGACTACGTACGACGTCAGGTCGTTGGTGACGTTGTAGTGGATGCCTCGGCTTTGTTCCTGGATGAGGAAGTTGGGGGTGGCGAAGGAGACTTGGAGGCTGGCGGCCAACGAGATGGGGCCTAGGGGACAGTGGGGGGCGAGCATGGCGCCGTGGGTGTCGGCCAGGGAGGCTATGCGGCGGAGTTCGGAGATGCCGCCGGCGTGGGAGACGTCTGGTTGGACTACTGCGATGCCGGCGTTCAAAGGGCCTGCGAAGTCGGTGCGGTGGTAGAGGCGTTCGCCCAGGGCTACTGGGACGGTTGAGCTGCTGACTACGTCGGCTAGGTGGAGCATGTGTTCGGGGAGGACTGGTTCCTCGACGAACATCGGTTGGAGGTCTTCGACTGCGTGCAGGATGCGGCGGGCGCCGGCCACCCCGACTCGGCCGTGGAGGTCGATGGCAACGTCTCGGGTGTCGCCCAGTGCGGACCGGGCTGCGGACAGCCGCGCGACGATGTCGTTGATCTCGGCAACTGATGGGGACGGGGAGATGCGGCCGCTGCCGTTCATCTTGACGGCGGTCATGCCGGCCGCGACCTGTTCGGCAACTTGGTCGGCTACGGCGGCTGGCTCATCACCACCGACCCAGGCGTAGACGCGCGCCCGGTCGCGGACCCGACCGCCGAGCAGGGACGACACAGGAGCGCCGTACACCTTGCCGGCGATGTCCCACAGCGCATGATCGAGCCCGGCGACTGCGCTCGACAGGACTGGACCGCCGCGGTAGAAACCGCCCTTGGTGAGGATCTGCCAGTGGCGCTCGATCTGCAGCGGGTCCTGGCCGATCAGGTATTCGGAGAGCACCTCGATCGCCGTACGCACGACTTCGGCGCGGCCCTCGACCACCGGCTCGCCCCAGCCGACGACGCCGTCGCTGGTCTCGATCCGGCAGAACAGCCAGCGCGGTGGGACGAGGAAGGTCTCGATGCGTTCGATCTTCATGACCCACGCACCTCATGCAGGTCCTCGGCGGCCTTGGCCAGCAGTTCGCGCATCGCCTGCTCGGCCGCGACCGGGTCGTGGGCGCGGATCGCCTCCAGGACGCGGCGGTGGCTCGGCACCGGATCATCCGACGGTTTCACCTTGTGGACAAGGCGGTCTCGGTCCGCCAAGCCGGTCTCCATGATCACTTCCATCTTGGTCAGCAGCTCGTTACCGGTTGCCGCCAGCAATGCTCGGTGGAACGCGAGGTCCGCGGCCACGGCGGCGTGGTCGTCGGCGGCCGATTCCATCGCCGCCATCGCGGCATCCAGTGCCTCAAGATGCGAGTCCTGAGCCCGTACGGCGGCCAGTCGCGCGGCCGCCGGTTCGACGATCCCGCGCACCTCGTGCAACTCCTCGAGGAGTTCCGGCCGCACGTCCGAGTCGCTGAAGTGCCAGCGGATCATGTCCGGGTCGAGCAGGTTCCAGTCCGACCGCGGCCGCACGAACGTGCCGCGCTTCTGCCGCGCGTCGACCAGTCCCTTGGCGGTCAGCACCTTCAGCGCCTCGCGGACCGCCGTCAGGCTGACCCCGAGGTCGGCCTGCAGATCGGGCACGTTGATGGTCGCGCCCTCCGGGATCGTCCCGGACAGGATGCGCTGCGCCATCACCTCCACGATCTGCCCGTGCAGTCCCCGCTGAATTCCCGCCACACTGCTCTCCCTCATGCCGAGTCCTTGACAGCGGACCAACCGCCGTCGACCACAATGCTCGCGGCGGTGACGTACGACGCCTCCGCCGACAGCAGGAACGCAATCACCTGAGCCACTTCGTCGGGCCGCCCCAGTCGCCCGGCCGCGGTCGCTTTCGCGCTACGAGCGAGATCCTCAGGCCCGTACCGATCCCACGCCGCGGTCTGGATCGGACCCGGCAACACCGAGTTCACCCTGATCGATCCGCCACACTCGACACCCAGTTGGCGAGCGAGCGCCACCAACGCGCCCTTGCTCGCCGCGTATGCCGCGTGCCCCGGGATCCCGGCCAATGCGTGCACAGACGACACCAGTACGACGGAGCCGTCGCGCGCCGCGAGGTCGTCGTACAGGGCGCGGAATCCGAGGAAGGCGGCGCTGAGGTTCACATCGATCTGTCGTTGCCACGAGGCCGGCGTCATCTCGTGAGCAGGCCGCACGTCGGACACGTAAGCGTTGCTGACGAACCCGTCGATCGGCCCGAGCTCGTCGCGCCCGCGGGACACCACCTCGGCCCAGGTGTCGGGCGACGTCACGTCACCGACGATGCTCAGCGCTCTTCCGGGCACCTCCTTCGAGGGGTGGATGTCGACCTGCACCACCGACGCGCCCTCGGTCAGGGCACGCTCGGCACAGGCCGCGCCGATCCCCGACGCGGCCCCGGTCACCACGATCACCCGCCCAGCCAGCCGCACGCGTGCCTCCTCCGAAGTCAGCTCTACCCAAGCACGTGGGTGGGACTCCTCCAACGATGAACGAGGCATCAGTTGATCGTGATCACCCGATCACGTCAAGCTATTTCCTCGTAATTTACGAATTAATATTGACACCTGGGATCGCTCGCCGCAAGATCGTCGGCAACACACCACTCCCTCGACTGGCACGCTGGTCGAGCAGATCTCAGGAGTTCAGGCATGACGGGTCTGGCAGCAGATCGGCGTACTTTCCTCAAGGGACTCGGGCTCCTCGGCGCGGCCACGCTGGTCCCCGGATGTGCGACCACGGCATCGAGCCCGGGCAGCGGGGCGAGCAGCGGGGCAACTGGTGAGCTCTCGCTGCAGTCGAACCTGTCGGCCGAGCAGGCCAAAGGGGCGATGGAGAAACTCGTTGCCGCGTACAACAAGACCGGTGGGGCGCAGGTGAAGCTCAACACGGTCGCGTCCGAGATCTACCGGACCCAGCTCCCGACGTACCTGACCTCGGCCAACCCGCCGGACGTCTACACCTGGTACGCCGGATCGGTCGCCGACTCGTATGCGAAGAAGGGCCTGCTGCTCGACGTGTCGAGTGTGTGGGAGGGCCTCGGCAACTATCCGAAGGCGATGCAGACGCTGTCGACGAGCAGTTCCGGCGAGAAGATCTTCGTGCCGACCAGCTACTACTGGTGGGGCATGTTCTACCGCAAGTCGAACTTCGAGAAGTGGGGTGTCACCCCACCGAAGACCTGGGACGAGTTCCTGGCGGTCTGCAAAACCATTCAGAGCAAGGGTGTTCCGCCGATCGGTATCGGTCTCGGCGACACCCCGTGGGTGGCCTCGGCCTGGTTCGACTACCTGAACATCCGGATCAACGGAGCGCCGTTCCACCGCGACCTGCTGGCCGGCCGCGGCCGCTTCGACGACCCGAAGGTGAAGGCCGTCTTCACCAAGTGGCAGGAGGCGCTGCCGTACTTCGACCCGAAGGGCAAGTCGTTCCCCTTCCAGGAGGCGACTTCCGCGCTGCTCGGCGGCAAGACCGGCATGTTCCTGATCGGCACCTTCTTCGCGGACTCCGCACCGAAGGACGCCCTGGACGACATCGACTTCTTCCAGTTCCCGATCATCGACCCGGCCGTCCCGGTCGCCGAAGAAGCGCCGACCGACGGCTACTTCGCCTCGAAGAAGGCCAAGGACCCCGAGGGCGTGAAGAAGTTCATGACCTGGCTGGCCACGGCCGAGGCGCAGGAGATCTACGTCCAGAGCTCTTCCGGTACGGCGATCCCGGCGAACCCGGACGGCAAGTCCGCCGACACCCCGCTGGTGAAGAAGGGCAAGGCGATGATCGAGAGCGCCGCCGAACTCACCCAGTTCTTCAACCGCGACTCGAGCGACGCGCTGCAGCCCACGGCCGACGCCGCGCTGACCAAGTTCCTCGACAAGCCGGACCAGATCGACAAGATCCTCAAGGACTGGCAAGCCGCGGCCGAAAAGGTCTTCAAAGCTTGACGTCCTCCCCGTCCGAAGAGGACGAGGATTTCAACAACTACGCGGAGGTAGTGAGTTGAGGTTCACGCTTCAGCGAGACCCGTACTGGCGTCTCTCTGCGTGCACTGACGGCCCGTCCGGCCGCGATGTTGATAGCTGCGTTCACGTCCGCGTTCGCCTGATGCCAGCACGCCGCGCACTGGAAGACCGCTTGGCTCTTGCGGTTCTCCCGTGCGCAGTACCCACAGGCACTGCAGGTCTGGGATGTGTAAGCGGCGGGCACCTTCTGGACTCGTCCCGGAGCCTTGTCCTCAAGGCGTTGCACAAGCAGCGCCCAGCCGTTGGCAAGGATGCCGCGATGAAGCCCAGCCTTGGCGCGCCGACCATTCGGCAGGAAGCTGCCTGGCTGATCGGGGGCCTCTTTGGGTCTGGGACGTCGAAGCATCTGACCGACGCGCAGGTCTTCGACGCGGATGAGATCGAAGCGGCGGGCAAGGTTGGTGCTGGTCTTCTCGACCCAGTCCTTGCGGCGGTTCCTGTCGTGTCCGTCGATCTTTGCGATTGTGGCTTTCACCTTCTGACTACGCCTGGAGCCGCGCCGGCTCCGAGACAGTCTGCGCTGCAGGTTCTTCCGCCGTGCCAGCGAGGCCTTCGACGACGCAGGACACACCAGCAGCTCGCCGGTGGACAGCGCCGCCGCCACGGTCACCCCTCGGTCAACTCCAACCGTGTCGTCTGTTCCCGGCCCGGGAATCGGCGGTGGGACGACGGCGAAGGCTATGTGCCAATGACCCGCGCTGTCACAGGTGACCCGATACGACTTGGCAGCTGGCACGGCGCGGGACAGGCGGAGCCGGACCCAGCCGACCTTAGGGATGTTTGCTGCAGCCCACTTCCTGCTGAGCTTTCTGATCTGAGTTGCTTGCCGACCAACGATGCGGAAGCCCAGGCGACGCCCGGCCTTTCGCCACGTCGGCCGCCGATGAGTACCTCCGAAGAAGTTCTTGACGGCCTGGTCAAAGTCTCGCAACGCCTGCTGTTGGACCGTCTGCGACCCGGCCCGCAGCCACGCGAACTCAGCGCGAGCCTCGGTCAGCTGCCGACACTGCCCTGCGAAGCCCGGCACGGGTCCTTTGTCGCGGGTCCACATCGACCACTGCTCAAGGGCCAGGTTCCAGACAAACCGAGCATGCGCGCACTGCTCAAGCAGCGCAGCTCGCTGCGTAGACGTCGGGTACAGCCGGAAGCGGGACACATCTGTCATCCCAGCAGACGGCACCGACAATTCTCAGTTTCCGAAGGGAGGCAGTCGCAGCACACCCTTGTCCCAGTGGGCCAGGGCATTCTGCGACGACTTATCTGATGTCGACAGTGATCGAGACTGCGGTGCCTGAGACGCACGCCGGCTCCGGGACGGGCAGGGGTGGCGATCGTCGTACGAGGAAGCCGTGGAAGGTCTCGCCGCTCATCCTGGTGTTCGTCTTTGTGCCGTTCGTGGTTGAGGCGGTGTGGGTGTTCTGGCCGGCCTTGCAGGGGTTCTGGTTGGCGTTGACTCGGTGGGACGGGTTGTCGGCGCCGACGTTTGTTGGGCTCGGCAACTTCCGGGACATGGTGTCGGATCCGATCTTCCGGACGGCATTGAAGAACACAGCCATCTGGCTGGTGCTGTTCGGTGGACTGAGCGTGGCCGGTGGATTCGGGATGGCGTTGCTGTTGCAGCGGGAACGCCGTGGGGTGGGGATCTACCGGGCCGCTCTGTTCACTCCGGTCGTGTTCTCGCTGGTGGTGACCGCGCTGATCTGGCGGGTCTTCTACCAGCCGGACGGGTTGGTCGACTCGATCCTGCGCGGGGTCGGTCTCGGTGACTTCATCCGGCCGTGGCTGGCTGATCCCGACACTGCCTTGTACGCCGTGATCCTGCCGGCGCTGTGGCGTCAGATCGGCTATGTCATGGTGCTGTATCTGGCCGGTCTGAAGGCTGTTGATCCGGCGCTGTATGAGGCTGCGAAGGTCGATGGCGCGTCGGCTTGGCAGCGGACTCGGTACGTGACGATCCCGCAGTTGAAGGGCGTCAACTCGGTCGTGCTGTCGGTGATCGTGATCGACTCACTGCGCTCCTTCGACATCGTGTGGTCGATGACCAAGGGCGGTCCGTACCACTCGTCCGAGCTACTCAGTACATACATGTACTCGACTGCATTCCAGTCAACGCAGCTCGGCTATGCGTCGGCAATCGCCGTGGTGATCTTCATCCTCGCCCTGGCCGTGATCCTCGGCTACCTGATCCGTGCCTTCAAGGAGGAAGCGTGAACCGCCTGAAGACGGTCGGCTATCACCTGTCGATGGGGCTGGTGTCGTTCCTGTGGATCGCGCCGATCCTGTGGGTGATCGTGATCTCGTTCCGCAGTTTCGACGATGTCGCGGCGAACGGGCTCGGCTCGTTGCCGCACTCGTTCACCTTGTCGACTTATCAGCAGGCTTGGGAGGACGCCGACGAGTTCCGGGCATTGATCAACAGTTTACTGGTGACGATTCCGGCGGTGCTGCTGAGTCTCGGGCTGGCGTCGATCGCGGCGTACGGGTTGGCGCGGTACAACATCCCGTTCCGGCGGACGGTGTTGCTGCTGATGTTGATGGGCAACCTGCTGCCGCCGCAGATCCTGTTGATCCCGATCTCGCGGTTCGTGGAGTTGATCGGGTACTACGACACATTGATCGCATTGATCGCTGTCCATGTCGGGTTCGGTCTCGGGTTCTACACGTTCGTACTGCACGGGTTCATGCGGGACCTGCCGCGGGAGATCCAGGAGGCGGCGACGATCGACGGGGCCGGTCCGGGGAAGATCTACGCGAGCGTGATTCTGCCGTTGACCCGACCGGCGATGGCAGCGCTCGGTGCACTGTCGTTCACGTGGATCTTCAATGATCTGTTGTGGTCGATCACGGTCATCCGCTCCGGCGAGAAGATGCCGGTGACGCCCGCGTTGCTGGGTCTGCAGGGACTGTTCGTGTCATCGTGGAACGTCATTGCTGCCGGCACCGTGATTGCCGCCGTACCGACTGTGGCGGTGTTCCTGCGGTTCCAGAAGCACTTCGTCGGTGGATTGGCGATCGGAGCCGTCAAGTGAAAACCTGGACGTTGCGCGGAGCAACCACCTCGTACGTCGTCGGTGTCCCCGCGCACGGCGAGTGGGCCCAACTAGTTGCCTGGGGCCCACACGCAGTAGCCGACGGCCCGTCGACGGTCGCGCCGGTGGGAACCGAACACTTCCTCCCACGAGCAGACGTAGAACCACTCGAGTACGCCGCCCGCGGCGTCAGGTACGCCGCCCCTGTGGATCTCGTGGTGAGCGGCCCCGATGGGGTCGACGAGCTCCGCCCGGTGTTCGTGAATGGGGTTGACGGAGAAGACAGCCTGGAACTGAACTTCGCCGACCCGGTTCGTCGTGTTCGGCTCACGCTGAACTACAGGGTCGAGGGTGATGCGGTTGAGCGTTGGGTAGCTGTCAGCAACGACGACGACGACGTACTCACACTCCATCGGCATGACTCTGCGGGGTTTGTCGTGCCTGGTGGGAACACGGTCAGGTACTTGTGGGGTGAGTGGAACAGCGAGTTTCAGCAGGGCGCGATCACGCTGGAGCGGGGGCGGTTTACCGTCAACAGTGCTCAAGGGATTACTGGGCATTCGTACTCGCCGTTCCTGTCGGTCGACGGGGATGTGGCGTACGGCGTGCAGCTGGCGTGGAGTGGTTCTTGGGAGCTGACCGCGGATGCGGACACGACTGGAACCATCAGGATTCAGGCTGGTCGGGTCTCGTCGAGTCAAGGGTTGCAGTTGCGGCCGGGGGAGACGTGGACTTCGCCCAAGGCGGTCGGGGCTTGTAGCGCTGAGGGTGCGGACGGGCTGGCTCGGGTGTTCCACGAGTACGAGCGGGCGCGGTCGCGGCGGCGTACGCCGAAGGTGTTGTACAACTCGTGGTTCGCGACCGAGTTCGACATCCGGGCCGAGCATCAGCTCGAACTCGCCCGGCGGGCGGCTGGGATCGGCGTCGAGACCTTCGTGGTCGACGACGGGTGGTTCATCGGCCGGAACGACGATGCAGGCGGGCTGGGTGACTGGGAGGTCGATCCGGTCAAGTTCCCGCAAGGTCTCGACATGTTCATTGCCGAGCTGAAGGAGCTCGGGCTCGACTTCGGATTGTGGGTCGAACCTGAGTCGGTCAACCCACGGTCGCGGCTGGCCGCCGAGCACCCGGAGTGGATTCTGCGGACTCCCGATCGGGAGCCGGTGCTGATCCGCAATCAGCTGTTGCTGGACTTGAGCCGTGATGACGTGACTGCATTTGTGTGGTCAACACTTGATCAACTGTTGTCAACGTATGACATCGCTTACCTGAAGTGGGATGCGAACCGGCCACGTCTGGACAGTGGTGATCAACGTCGCGACCTGGACGGTCAAGTGGTGACCAACCTGTACGCGATCCTCGATCGGCTGCGCGTCGAGCACCCGGACGTGCTCGTCGAAGGATGCGCCGGTGGTGGTGCACGCGTCGATCTCGGCATGGCTGCACGCGTCGACACGTTGTGGCCGAGTGACAACACGGCCCCGCTGGATCGGCTCAGGATCCAGCAGGGTTTCCGGACCGGGTTCGCGCCGCATCTGATGAGTTCGTGGGTGACCGATGCCGAAGGTACTCACGACGGCCGGGAGCGTTCGCTCGACTTCCGCTTCCATGTCGCGATGGCCGGCGTACTGGGGATCGGTGCGGATCTGTCCCGCTGGACCGACGACCAGTTGAAGACCGCGGCCCGGCATATCGAGCAGTACAAGGACATCCGCGACCTGGTCGTCGAAGGCAAGGTCTACGGATTGACGGACGGCGTCCAGTACGTCGGCGCCAACAGGTCCGTGGTGTTTCGGTGGGAAACCGGTGACGGCACCGTGCGCGGCACGCTGCCGACCCGGGTACGGCGGGTCCCACTGGCCGGGCTCGACCCGGCGAAGAACTACCGGGTCGGATCCGAGATCCTCCCGGGCAGCTACCTGCTGCAGGTCGGCGTCGCCTTCGATGACGGCGCCGACTCGCACTGCCTGGTCGTCGAGGCACTCGACTGACCGTTCCGCTCAACGGCAGCAAAGGAAGAAGGAAATGAAACGACTCTGTGCTCGTTTCTCAGCTGGAGTGATCGCGGCGGCCCTGGTGGCCGGCGCATTCGCGACCACTGCGACGACCACGGCTGTTGCGGCTCAGGCAACAGCACCGGTCCTCAGCCCGACGCCGTACCAGGGCTGGAACACCTACTACGGTCTCGGTGGCGACTTCACCGAGGACACCATCAAGTCGGTCGCCGACTCGCTGGTGAGCCGCGGGCTCGCCAAGGCCGGCTACGACATCGTTTGGCTGGACGGCGGCTGGCAGGCCGATCAGTCGCGGAGCGCGGCCGGTGACCTGGTCGCGAACCCGGCGAAGTTCCCGAACGGGCTGAAGCCGCTGGTCGACTACATCCACAGCAAGGGACTCAAGGCCGGCATCTACACCGATGCCGGTCCGTACATCCCGGGCAAGTGTGGTCTTGGCAGCGGCGGCTACTACCAGCGTGACGCCGACCAGTTCGCCGCGTGGGGCTTCGACGCAGTCAAAGTCGACTACCTGTGCGGGATCGCGGCGGACCTGGACCCGAAGACGGTCTTCACTGAGTTCGCCCAGGCGCTGCGGAACAACGCGAGCCACCGGCCGATGATCTTCAACCTGTGCAACCCGGTGACCTCGCCGGACTGGGGCAACTATCCCGAGTCGCAGCAGTCGATCAACTCGTGGTCGTACGCACCGGGGATCGCGCAGTCCTGGCGGACCTACACCGATGTCGGCTTCCAGGGCGACATCAAGTTCAAGGACGTGCTGCGGAACTACGACGCGAACGCGCGGCACCCGGAGGTCGTGAAGCCGGGCGCATTCAGCGATCCGGACTACCTGGCGCCGGAGCTCGGGATGTCGGATGAGGAGTTCCGTTCCCAGCTCACGCTGTGGGCGGTCGCCGCTGCGCCGCTGGTGGTCGGAAGCGACGTGCGGAAGCTGAGCGCGACCACGATCTCGATGCTGACCGATCCCGACGTACTGGCGATCAACCAGGACAAGGCTGCTGTGCAAGCGGTTCGGGTTGGGGCCGCTGGTACGACGGAGACGTGGGTGAAGCGGTTGGCCGACGGCTCGCGCGCGGTGGTACTGCTGAACCGCGGGGACAGCGCTCGCACGTTGACCACGACCGCCCAGGCGGTTGGTTTGAGCGGGACGCGGTTCACGTTGAAGAACGCTTGGACGAACAAGGTCACCGAGAGCGCGGGCACGATCAGCGCGGCAGTCCCGGCACACGGTACGGCGCTCTTCCGGGTCTCGCCGGCGGTTGGTGTGCCGGGTGCATCGCACGTGACGGCCGGGATTCCGCAGGTGACGAAGGTCGGGACGGATGCCCAGCCTGAAGGTGCGGCGCCAGTGGTTGCCGGTGGCGACGAACTGACCGTGCAGGTTGCTGTTCGCAACGATGGGCTGCTGCCGGTGCTGAAGCCGGCCGTGACTCTTGCCGGTGGCACCGGGTGGACGGTGAAGTCGTTGACGACGGCGCCAGTGTTGATTGCTAGTGGCAAGCAAGCGACGTTCGGGTTCACGGTGAAGCTGCCGGCGAATGCTGCGCCTGGTACCGCGAGCTTGACGGCAACTACGTCGTACGAGGCTGTTGGGTACGGCGTGCAGCGGCTCACGACCTCGTTGTCGCCGGTCGTGGTTGCGCCGGTACCGCCGGATGGGACCGTGCCGCTGTCGCATCATCAGTGGATCACCGCGACCAGCGGCTGGATGTCGCCGACCATCGACGAGAGTGTCGGTGGTGGGAACCCGATCAAGCTGACCGGGACGACGTACTCGACTGGCATCGGGGTCGCTTCGCCTTCGCTGGTTCGGTACTACTTGGGTAAGGCGTGTACGCGACTGAGCGGGACGGTCGGGATCGACGATGTCGTGGGGAATGTCGGGCCGGATGGCGGTACGTCGACATTCCAGGTCGTCGGTGACGGGAAGGTGCTGTTCGACAGTGGAGTGGTTGATCGGTTCACGCCGAAGCCGTTCGATGTCGACCTCACCAACGTCCGCGTCCTCGACCTCGTGGTCGGCGACGCCGGCGACGGCGGCTACAACGACCGCGCCGACTGGGCAGCTCCCACCGCTACCTGCTGACGCGTGACGGAGGGGGCGGACCTGCTGGGGTCCGCCCCTTCATCGTGCCGTGTCAGTGCCAGTCGATCTCGGAGCACTGGAAGTAGGTCCAGCCGCGATGGCGCCAGGTGGGGGACTGGGCGGCTAGGTGGTTTGCGTAGGTGGGCCAGTCGGTGGGGGTGGTGTGGGACCAGGCCTTCTCGGCGGCGCCGGGGAGGCGAGGGAGGAGCAGGAACTCGAGGTCGTCGCGACTGGTGACGGTCTCGCACCAGACGGCGGCTTCGACACCGGCGAGTTGGTCGTCGGAGGTGACACCGGGGGTGTTGTCGACCGGATCCCAGGCGATGCCGTCCTGGATGGTGGCCGGCTGGTAGGCGCGGAGTCCTACGCGGGCTCGGGTTTCCTCTTGCGCCGGATCCTTGGATGTTGCGGCGTGGGGGCGGTCGAAGTACAGGTAGGTGGTGGCGGAGACGAGCAGTTTGCTGCCGCGTTCGAGTGCCTTCGGTACGTCGTGTCTGGCCTTGGCGAGGTGTTCGATCAGGAACTCGGGGATGTCGGGGCGCGCGGAGATCGCGTCGATGTCCTGGATGTCGAGCCAGTACTGCGTGAGGTCGGATGGCGCCGTGTTGGCGCGGGCGGTTTCCTGCCAGCCGATGACTTGTTTGCCTTTCGCGCGGACGAGGTCGGCGGCGCGTCGTACGAAGGCTGCGTGTGCCTCGTCGGACATGCCCCAGGCTTCGTCGCCGCCGATGTGCAGGTACGCCGAGCGGGGGAATTGTGGGATGAGCGCGTCCACTACGTCCTCGACGAAGGTCCAGACTTCAGGGTCGGCCGGGTCGAGGGAGTGGAACTCGAGGTGGCCGCCGTTCGGTAGCGGGATGCCGGGGAGCTCGGTGGTGAGGTCGGGGTAGGCGCGGGATACCGCGCCGGTGTGGCCGGGGAAGTCGATCTCCGGGACGAGGGTGACGAAGCGTTCTTCGGCGTACCGGTTGAGCTCGGCTAGTTCGAGTGGGGTGTAGTAACCGCCTGGTCGGTCGGCCATGGCGCCGAGAGAGCCGAACTTGATCAGCTCGGGGCGTGCGGCGACTTCGAACCGCCAGCCTTGGTCGTCGGTGAGGTGTAGGTGCAGGACGTTGAGTTTGTACAGCGCGCACATGTCGATCACCCGCCGTACCGTCTCGGGTGGGTGGAACGTCCGCACCACATCGAACGAGAGGCCGCGCCAGGCGAACCGCGGTCCGTCGATGATGCGCTGGCATGGGATGTCGGTGCCGTGTACGGCGATCAATTGGCGGAGCGTGGTTAGCCCCCGGAACACCGCTTCCTCCGTTGCACCCCAGACGTGGATCCCCTCGGGGCTCACCTCCAGCCCATACCGCTCATCCACCTCCACCCCATCAGCCCGAACTCCAGCCGCCGCCGGTACGACGTCCAGCCCCGCCGAGCTGAGTGTCAGCCGAACCGCTGAGGCCGCGTCGGCTGAGCTCGCACCGGCTGAGAACAGCTGTAGGTGTGGGGAATCCAGCCGGGTATCTCCCAGGAACTGGGTAGCGACGGCGGTTAACTCGGGCGAGCCGATGGTGATGGCCGTCCGCTGAGGTGAGCCGGTGGTGATGGGGTCGTCGGGGGCGAGGCTGAAGGTGCCCTCGCCCGGGATGGCGGAGGTGGGGCTGGGGATCATCTCGTGCTCCGGCGGGTTGAGGTGGTGGTCGACGGCGCGAGCCAGCTGATGCCAGCCGTACAAGGTGGGGTCGGGGTGGAGCCGTGCAAGGTGGGGTCGGGGTGGAGCCGTGTCGAGGCGGACGGTGGTGCCGTGGACCAGGTTCGCACGACGCGGGTGCGCCCTCCGAACGACAGGACGTATAGACCTACCAGCCGTCACCGCCCCGCTCACCGCCGGTGATCCGGCGACCCAGCGGGGTATACGTCCTGTCGTTCGGGTGATCACCGGCACTCGGCGGGCATGGGGTGGGGCGGACCTGCACCACCCACCAAGCCTCCGGTAGAGGGCTCGGGTGGCCGGTGCTGACCGTGAATTGGGTGAGCTGGGTGAGGTTGGACGGTGGTGGCGGTCCGCCCGGAGGGTTAGGCGAGCGGGCGGCAGAGGAGGGCGTCGGGGGTGCCGGAGGCGCCTACGCGGGTGGTGAAGGCTATGCCGGCGACGTATTCGGTGGTGGTGCATTGGCCTTTGTAGTGGCCTTGGGCGAAGTCGCCGCCTTGGGCGGGGCGGTTGTCGGAGCGGTCGAACCAGACCGTGCGGCCGGTGGTTGCTGGGGCTTGGGAGGCGGTGCAGAGGAGGGAGGAGAGGCGGGCGCCTCGGACGGCGTAGCCGGTCACGTCAAAGCCGGGGGCGCATTGGAACTTGGTGTAGCCGGAGGCCCAGTCGGTGGTGACGTGGCGTTCGTCTTTGACTACCTCGTAGGGAGTGGACGAGGTAGCGAGGCCGGAGGTGCAGAGGGCTCGGTTGCTGGTGTGGGCTAGGCCGATGAGGCGGAGGCCGTCGGGGCAGGCGGCTTTGCGGGCGCCGTTGTCCCAGTCGCCGGCGGCTCGCATGCGGAGGGATTGGACGAAGTCGCCGTGGTCGGGGCTGAGCATTTTCCAGACAGTGGCAGCAGGCACCGGGCCGGTGCGGCTGGGGGCGTTCATGAGACGGGTCCAGGCGGGGGCTCGCCAGTCGTCGCCGTCGTAGAGGCCCATGCGGTGGCCGGCGGAGTCCCAGTGCAGTAGGGCCCAGCCGTTGCCGGTCCGATTGGTGTGCCAGCCGACCAGGGGCCAGTACGCGAAGTCGGCGTCGGTGCGGATCAGTTCGTCGACGAAGCGCTCGTACCAAGCACGCGGCAACGCCCCGGTCTCCTCGCGCCCGCCGACACCGAACTCGCTGATCCACACCGGCGCGGTGAAGTGACCCTCCTCGCCGGACACGAAGAACGCCTGGCGGTTCAGCTCGCTGACCAGTTCGGACGGCGACAGATCCTGGTACCGCGGATCGGTCGTCTCGCCGGTTCCGGTCGCGCCGCTGTGCCGGGGACCGGTGTAGCCGTAGAAATGGGCGGCGTACACGAGCTTGTTCGAGGCAACCAATGTGTGCGACAGACCGCGGGCCGGGGTCAGGGTCGGGCGGTCGTGGGGGAAGCCGTCGACCGGGATGCCGGTCCAGTTGATGCCTTCGACAACGATCAGGAGGTTCGGGTTGGCCTCGGTGAGGATGCGGTCGCCGAGATGCTGGGAGGCGGCGAACCAGTCGTGGTCGTTGCCCCAGCCCCAGTTCGGGTCGTCGAAGACATTGCGCCGTACCTCGTTGTAGAGGTCCGCGCCGACCACTCGCGGATTCGTCTTGTAGCGGTTGACCATGAACAGCCAGTCGCTCTCCCACACAGCTGTGGACTGGCTGGTGTTCCAGCGCTCGTTCCCGTCGACCCCGCAACACCACCGGGTGGTCGCCGTGTGGTTGTTCAGGATGACCGCGAACCCGGCGGCAGTCAGTTCCTGTACGACGACGTCGTACACCTGGAGTGGTGTCTTCCCCCGCAACCCCGGGTTCGCCGCGACAGCAGCATCCGGGACCGCGACAATGTCGTGGATCATCTGGTTGGAGAACTGGAGCCGGATGCTGTTCAGGCCGAGTTCGGCGAAGCCGGAGATGATCGAGGCCATCGGTGCGCGGTCGAGACCGAGCGGGATCCGGTTGCTGTTCTCGCCGGCGTGGTGGTTGGCGTTGTCGGCCTGATCGCCGGAACCGTTCCAGGTTCCGGAGGCGCCGTGCCAGTTGCCGGACTTCAGCCGGAAACGATTCCCGTCGGCATCGACGATCCAGCGCCCCTTGGTGCTCAGAGGTGCAGTCCAGCCGCTCACCAACGGGGCAGCAGCGGGAGCAGCGGAAGCGGGAGTGAGCGGAAAGACCAGCAGGGCGAGTACGACGAGAAATCGGCGCATGGCTCACCTGTCCCCAGGTTGGTGGTGCGCGGGCGGGGTGATGGCCGGAGGCTTCGCGGGACCACCGGCCACCACGCAGTTATTGGACCAGATCAGGAGTGCCACTGGGGAGAGCGCTGTCATCGGTGGATTCTTTCCAGGTTTGCCGATCAGTCGTTTGGTAGTGACATCCGGTTCATCATGAGGCAGTCTCCTCTTTGTCGGAAACCGCTTGCTTGGGCCGTATTGGAGGCAGAAATGCGCAGAACGCCACGGTTGGTGTCGACTCTGGTGTTGATCGGCGTGGGGTTGGGTGGAGGGCACGCGGCCGCCGGAGGTGGTGGGCAGGCCCCGGTGCCGGTCCAGCTGGTTTCGATCACGGACTTCCACGGGTATCTGAAGCCGCCGTCACCCGCGGACGGCGGGACGATCGCGGGTCCGGACGGGAAACCGCAGGTGGTCGGCGGGGCGGCGTACCTGGCGACGCATCTGAAGACCATCCGCGCCGGGCACCGGAACTCGATCATGTTCGCCGACGGCGACAGCTTTGCCGGCTGGCCGTTCGAGGTGGACGCGCACGGGGACGAGCCGACGATCGAGACGCTGAATGCGCTCGGCGTCGAGTTCTCCAGCGTCGGCAACCACGAGCTGGACGTGTCGAAGAGCTTCCTGGTCGACCACATGACCAAGGGCAAGTGCTTCGGTACGCCTGGCGTGGACAGCTGCTTCAAGGACTCGACCGGCCGCCGCTTCCACGGTGCCGACTTCGACTTCCAGACTGCGAACATCGTCGACAAGAAGGGCCGCCCGATCGTCGCGCCGTACACGATCCGCTGGGTGAGCGACCACGGTCGCAGCTTCCCGGTCGGCTTCATCGGGCTGACCGTGCCGGATGCGCCCGTCGGCAGTACGTCGTACCAGCCGGATCTGAAGGCACTTGACCCGACCGAGTCCGCGAACCGGGCAGCCGCCGAACTCACCCGTCGTGGGGTGAAGGCGATCGTGCTGAACATGCACGAGGGCGGCACCGACGCGTCGCCGACGTATGACAACTGCGTCAACCCGACCGGTCCGGCGATCGACCTGGCTCGCAAGGTGACTCCGCAGATCGACGCGATCGTCACCGGCCACTGGCACTCGGCGTTCAACTGCAGCATCCCCGACCCGGCCGGCAACCCGCGCCCGGTCGTCGAGGCGGCGAACCACGGCCGGCTGATCAGCGAGATCAACCTGCAGCTCGACCGCCGGACCGGTGAGGTTCTGCGCGACCAGACCACCTCGACCAACCACCCGGTCACGCGTGATGTCACCCCGGACCCGAAGCTCCAGAAGATCGTCGACTACTGGTCGGCCGCGGGAGAGCGCAAGTACGCCGAACCTGTCGCGACCGTGACCGGTGACTTCACCCGCACGGCGAACGCGGTCGGCGAGAGCACGATGGCCGATCTGGCAGCCGACGTACACCTCTGGACCGCCCGCCGCTTCGGGAAGGCTGACCTTGGGTTGATCGCAGCCAAGCCGGCCACCGGTTCCACCGCGCTGCGCGGCGACCTCCTGGTTGCCAACAGCAACAAGCCGGGTGATGCGGACGGGCGGGTACTGCTCGGCGAATCGTGGGAGGCCTACGGCTACGGCAACCCGGTGCTCACGGTCAGCCTGACCGGGGCTGAGCTGGATTCCGTACTCGAGCAGCAGTGGCAGACGCAGCCGAACGGCACGGTGAAGTTCGCGCCGCTCGCGGCTTCGAAGAACGTCAGGTACAGCTTCGACGCGAGCCGTCCGGTCGGCGACCGAGTAGACCCCAAAGATGTCCTGATCGACGGAGTGTCACTGGATCCGGCCAAGACCTACCGCGTCGCCGCGCTCGCCTACACGGTGATCGGCGCCGACGGTTACACAGCGTTCAAGAGTTACTACACCGACCCTGTCCGCACCGACACTGATCACGAGACCTTCGCGTCCTACCTCCGGGCGCACAAGACGATCACCCCGGCGCCGCTCGATCGGGTCACGCAAAGGGGCTGACAACCGTTGCCCCGACCACTCCGTACTCATCGGTGACGGAATGAGTGAGGGGACACGGATGGCGCGAGGAACACGGGACGAGGAGTTCAGCGAGTACGTCGCTCAGCGGCGTACTCAGCTGCGTCGCATCGCCTACCTGCTCTGCGGTGATGTGCACAAGGCGGAGGACCTGGTCCAGACGGCATTGATGAAGCTGTACGTCGCCTGGCACCGGGTGCAGCGCGAGCGCAACATTGACGCCTATGTACGGCGGATCCTGGTGAACTCGGGGATCGACGAGAGCCGCCGGCCGTGGCGCCGGGAGGAGTCCGGGCTGGACGGGTTGGACCCAGCAGCCGAGGAGGGGCTCGCGGTCGAGGATCGGCGGGTGCTGATCGAGGCGCTGGCGAGTTTGCCGCTCGGTCAGCGCCGGGTGGTGATCCTGCGGTACTTCGTCGGCCTGTCGGTCGACGAGACCGCCACCGACCTCAACTGCGGAACCGGAACCGTGAAGAGCCAGAGCGCGCGTGCCCTCGCCCGACTGAACGACTTGCTGAGTGCCCAGTTTCGGGCTGTAGGAGGACACCGATGATGGACGAGCAGCTGCTCATGGAGCGACTGACCGATGCCGCGGCCGCGCAGGACGACCTGTTGCCGCGCGCAGTCGCCGACGATCTCGCGGCTGGGCGTCGCCGCCTCCGCCGACGCCGGTGTCTGGCCGGTGGTACGGCGTTGATCGCGGCCGGCGCGGTCGCGGTCGCGACCATCGGGATGAGCGGCGCGCTGCGGGACACGGCGCAGCTCGAGGTTCCGATCGCCACCCAGAAGCCGCCGACCGCCGCGGTCACCAAGGCCCAGAGTTTCGACGGGTTGATGAAGAGCCTGATGTACAGGCACTTCGACCCGACCAAGAAGCACTTGAACTTCACCACCGGGCCGTTCGAGATCGACAACGATCTCGGCCACCACGGGACCCAGCGCAAGGTCGGCTGGAACAGCGCGGGGGACCAGGGCCAGGGCATGTTCCTGATCGAGCTCAATCGCTCGGGCAAGGGCCTGGGCACCAAATGCGGTTCGTACTTCGAATTCGAGAGCCGGCCGGTGAGCTGCCAGGAGGTGACGCTACCGAACGGCCGCACCGCGATGCTGGGCAGGCGCGGCCGGATGATCGAGTTCAGCTACGTGCAGCCGGACGGGGAGTACCTGAACGTCGCGGTCGACCCGGTCTTCCGCAACAACACCACGATCGCCAGCAAGGACATGGCGGTCACCGACGCGCAGCTGTTCGCGTTCGCCACCGACCCCGAGCTCAATCTGCCGCCGCTGACCACGGACCAGCAGAACCTCGAGAACACCCTGGAGGGCTTTGCGCCGGCCAACGATCAGATCAGGCGAATCGCAGGTCGGCATCTGCCGGGCCAGCTACTGTTCGGCCGGGTTGATCAGCAGCCCGGGGAACTGCTCGTCCTGGCGACCTGGATGCGCGGTCCGGTCCGGGCCGAGGTGGAGATCGGCTTGGATGTGGCGCCGTTGGCCAGCGATTGCCCATCGCAGCTGTCGGTACCGTCCTGCGTTCCGGTGACGCTGCCGAACGGCGCGAAGGGGGAGTACCACGAAGGTGCGCGGACCTATCAGGGTGGACCGCGCTACGTGATGGGTGCGACCTACCAACAGCCCGACGGCGACCTCGTATCGGTTCGGGTCCTGTACGACGGGACCAAGCGGACGGCCGGGGCGATCACCAAGGAGCAGATTCTGGCTCTCGTGTCGGATCCTGGGCTGGATCGGTAGCGCAGCCGCTACCCCACGACGGGCGTGCAGACGGCCGACAGCGGCAGTCGGGATTCCTACCGTCGAGGTATGTGGAGACGAACTGCGGTCCTGGTAGCCATCGCCCTGGCGGCCGGCGGAGTGACAGCCGGCGCGAGCACAGCCGGTGGCCTTCGGTGGGGCGAGTGTGCTGATGAGAGTTTGCGGGCCGCGGGAGCGGACTGTACGACGGTTGTGGTGCCGCTCGATCATCTCCAGCCGGATGGTCGAGTGGTGCGGCTCGCGGTCTCGCGACTGAAGGCGGATCCGGCCAAGCGGCGCGGGGTCCTGCTGACGAATCCCGGTGGACCGGGCGGACCAGGAACGACGTACCCGCTCGATCTGAAGCCGTTGCTGGGTGAGGTGGCGCAGCAGTACGACGTGATCGGGATCGACCCGCGGTTCATGGGGGCGAGTGATCCGGTCGACTGCGGTCCGATCAGGTTGCGCGATGTCTTCCGATCGTCGTTGACGCGGGCGGACTTCAACAAGGCAAGCAAATTGGCGGCGAAGGCGGTGGCCGGATGCAAGGACGATCGGTTGCCGTATGCAAGTATCCGGAATGTTGCCCGGGACATGGATGTGATCCGGGGCGCGTTGGGGGAGCAGAAGATCTCGTACTACGGAGTGTCGTGGGGTGCGGATCTCGGGGTGGTCTACAGCCAGTTGTTCCCGCGGCGGGTCGATCGGATGGTGGTCGACAGCGTGACGGATGTCGAAGGGTCGGAGTACCACCATCTCGCGACCGGTGAACGCGCCGAGGCAGCTTTCGACGAGTGGGCCGCGTGGGTGGCATGGCGAGACGACAAGTACCACCTAGGCCGAACCGGGATGCAGGTCCGCGCAACCATCAAGCGCATCAAGAGTTTGGACAGCGCGACGTTGCCGTGGGCGCTGCAGTCGGCCTTGGGAGACGAGAAGGACCACGAGGTGATGGCGCGCAATGTGCGTGCACTACTCGATGGGAAGTCAACGGATGAGCTGGACGGATGGCTGCAGCAGTACTTCACTACGACACCGATCCTCAGCCGCTTCGCCGCCGCGTCCATCGCGTTCACCTGTAACGACAATGGATGGCCCCGAGCAGACGCGCCGGGTGGTCTGTCCGCCTACTGGCGTGATGTGGTGCGGACTCGAGAGAGCGAGCCGCTCTTTCACACCACATTCCTGCCGTGTGCGTTCTGGAGGTATCACACGAGTGAGGCGGAGCTTGTCATCGGCAATGACGTGCCGATGTTGATCGTGCAGGCGGAGCGGGACAACATTCCGCTCGGGTGGGCGCAGGCGCTGCATGCGAAGTTGCCGAACTCCACCCTCAAGACAGTCGACCGTCGTGCTCATGGGGTGTACGAGTTCATGAGCACGACGGTCAACGACTACCTGGCGCGGTGAGCTTCGGCCAGTTCCTTCAAGTACAAAGCGCTTTGCTTGGGGATGCGGGCTTGGGTGTCGTAGTCGACGCGGACGATGCCGAAGCGCTTGACGTAGCCGTAGGCCCATTCGAAGTTGTCCAGCAGGGACCAGGCCAGGTAGCCGCGGATGTCGGCTCCTTGGTTGATTGCCTCGGCGACGGCGGCCAGGTGGGTGGTGAAGTACTCGGTGCGGCCGTCGTCGGCGACGTACCCGTTCTCGTCGGGGGTGTCCTCGAAGGCGGAGCCGTTCTCGGTGATCACCATCGGCAGGTTCGGGTAGTCCCGGGCGATGCTGAGCAGCAGGTCGGTGAAGCCTTCGGGAACGATCTCCCAATCCATCGCGGTGCGAGGCCGGCCGAGCGGGATGGTCCGGCTGATCGGCAGGCCCTTCTCGTCCGCCGTGCTGCCGTCCTCGGCGTACCCGCTGAACTTCTGGCTGAAGTAGTAGTTCACGCCCAGTACGTCGATCGGTGCCGAGATCAGCTCGAGGTCACCGTCCTGGACGGGGATCTCGGCGCCTTCCAGGGCCAGGTCCGCGACGATGTCGGCCGGGTAGCGGCCGTGCACCAGCGGGTCGAGGTAGATCCGGCGGCCCATGCCGTCGGCGCGGCGGGCGGCCTCGATGTCCGGCTCGGCGTCACTGGCGGGGTACGCCGTAGCCACGTTGAGGGTGATGCCGATGTCCAACTTGCGCGGTGAGGCCTCGCGCATGGCGGTCGTGGCAAGCCCGTGGCCGAGCAGTAGGTGGTGGACGGCGGCGATCGCGGCCGGGTACTCCTTGCGGCCCGGTGCGTGCAGACCGTACGCGTAACCGAGCATCGCGGAACACCACGGCTCGTTCAGCGTGGTCCAGGTGTTGACGCGGTCCTTCAGTGCGTCGAACACCAGCATCGAGTACTCCGCGAACCGGTACGCCGTGTCGCGGTTCGGCCAGCCGCCGGCGTCCTCGAGCTCCTGCGGCAGGTCCCAGTGGTAGAGCGTCACCCACGGGTCGATGCCCTGGGCAAGCAGCTCGTCGACCAGCTTGTCGTAGAAGCCCAGACCGGCTGGGTTCACCGGGCCCTTGCCGCGCGGCTGGACCCGCGGCCACGCGACCGAGAACCGGTAGGTGTCGAAGCCGAGATTCTTGATCAGGGCAACGTCTTCGGGCATCCGGTGGTAGTGGTCGCAGGCGATGTCGCCGACGTCGCCGTTGTCGATCGCGCCGGGTACCTGGCAGAAGGTGTCCCAGATCGACGGCGTCCGGCCGTCCTCGGCGATCGCGCCCTCGATCTGGTACGACGAGGTGGCGACACCCCAGCGGAAGTCGGCCGGCAGACCCGCGATCAGGTCTGCCGCCCCCGAGACGGATGTGGTGCTCATATACACGCCTTTCACAAGCAGTAGAAGGGACTCAGCCGACCGGGACGCGGCCGGGGAGCCAGCAGGCCACGGACCGGCTGGGGTCGTTGCGGGCCGAGGGGATCCCGAGCAGCGGGATCTCGTCGGAGCAACGGTCGAACGCGTGCGGGCAGCGCGGGTGGAACGAGCATCCGGACGGCATCCCGCGCAGGTCGGGCGGTGAGCCGGGGATCCCGGACAGCTCCCGGCGCGGGCCACGCAACGCCGGGAAGGACTTCAGCAGTCCTTCGCTGTACGGGTGCAGCGAGTCCTTGTACAGGTCGGCGGACTTGGCTTCCTCGACGATCCGCCCGCCGTACATGATCGCGATCCGGTCGGAGAACTCGACCAGCAGCGACAGGTCGTGGGTGATGAACAGCACCGAGAACCCGAGCCGCTCACGCAGCTCGACCAGCTGGGCCAGGATCTGCCGCTGCATCACCACGTCGAGCGCGGTCGTCGGCTCGTCCATGATCACGATCTGCGGTTCCAGTACGAGCGCCATCCCGATCATCACGCGCTGCCGCATACCGCCGGACAGTTGGTGCGGGTAGGCGTCCATCCGGTCCGCGGAGATGCCGACCAGCTTGAGCATGTCCTTCGCCCGGGCGACCCGCGCTTCCGGCGAGAGGTCGGGCTCGTGGGCCTTGATCACGTCGAGCATCTGGGTGGAGACCTTGTGCACCGGGTTGAGCGAGTTCATCGCGCCCTGGAACACGATCGACGTCTCCGCCCACCGGAACGCCCGCAACTCGGGGTCGGTCAACGCCATCACGTCGTACGGGTCACCGCCCGGCGGGTGGTAGGTGACCGAACCACTGCTGATCACACCGGGCGGCGGCAGCAGCCGAGTGACGCCGTACGCGAGCGTGGACTTGCCACTCCCGCTCTCACCGGCGAGCCCGAGCACCTCACCACGATGCAGCGTCAGCGTGACATCGCGCACCGCGCGCACACCCTGATCGCCCAGACCGTAGTCGACGCTGAAGTCCTTGATCTCCAGGACAGGTTCCTTGGCCGTCACGCGGCTGCCTCCTTCTTCCGTACGACGGGAGTCGGCGGGACCGCCTTGTTGCCGAGTACCGGGGTGAAGCCGACGCGCATCCGGACCGAGTGACCGTCCTTGGTCTTGACCCGGGTGTGACCGCTGCTGCGCAGTCGCGGGCTGACGAACTCGTCGATGCCGAAGTTGATCAGGGAGAGCGCCGTACCGAGGATCGCGATCGCGAGACCGGCCGGGACGAACCACCACCAGGCGCCCTGGGCAAGGGCCTGCTGGCTCTGCGCCCAGAACAGGATGGTTCCCCAGTTCCACTCGGAGATGGTCGAGATACCGATGAAGGCCAGGGTGATCTCGGACATGATCGCGAAGATCACCGTACCGACGAAGCTGGAGGCGATGATCGCGGTCAGGTTCGGCATGATCTCGGCGGTGATGATCCGCCAGGTGCTCTCACCGGTCGCGCGGGCGGCCTCGACGTAGTCCCGCCGGCGCAACGACAGGGTCTGTGCCCGCAGGACCCGGGCACCCCAGGCCCACGAGGTGAAACCGATGACGAGGGCAACCATCAGGTCACCCGCGCCCGGGATGGTCGAGGCGACGATGATGATCAGCGGCAGGGCCGGGATGACCAGGAAGACGTTCGACAGTGCGGACAGACCCTCGTCGGCCGCGCCGCCGAGGAAGCCCGAGCTGACACCGATCAGGATCGACAGCGCGGTCGCGACGAGACCAGCCAGCAGGCCGACGAACATCACGCCCCGGGTGCCGACGAGCATCTGACTGAAGATGTCCTGGCCGAGGTGCGTCGTACCGAACCAGTGCTTGGACGACGGCGCCTGGATCAGGTCACTGCTGCGGGCCGACGGGTCGTACGGCGCGATCCAGGGACCGATGATCGCGATCAGGCAGAAGAAGCCGAGCACGATCAGCCCGGTCGCGGCCTTGCCGTTGGCAACGAACCGCAACCGGCGGCGCCTGGCCGGCTTGACCTCGACCGCGGGTCCTTCCGGGCTCACCGCGGTGACGGTGCTGGTGGGTGCGGACATCTCAGCCCTCCTTCCGGGTGCGGGGATCGAGGAGCAGATAGGCGACGTCGGCGATCAGGTTCGCGACCAGGACCGACAGCGTGATGACCAGGAAGACGCCCTGCATCAGCGGGTAGTCCTTGGAACCGACGGCCTGGAACAGGTTGTAGCCGATACCGGGGTAGGAGAAGACGATCTCGACCAGCAGCGTGCCGCCGACGATGAAACCGAGCGACAGTGCGAAGCCGGAGACGTTCGGCAGCAGCGCGTTGCGTGCGGCGTAGCTCATCATCACGCGCTTCTCGGGCAGGCCCTTGGCGTGCGCGACGGTGATGTAGTCCTCGGAAGCGACCGTCACCATCATGTTGCGCATGCTGAGGATCCAGCCGCTGACCGACGAGATCAGGATGGTGATTGCCGGCAGCAAGCTGTGCTGGATCGCGCTGCCCATGAACTCAGGGGTCCAACCCGGCACCAGGCCGGGCTCGTAACCGCCCGACGACGGGAAGATGCTGTCCGGACCGGCCAGCAGGGTGATCGCCAGCAGACCGAGCCAGAAGTACGGGATCGACGACAGGAACGTCGTCACTGGCAACAAACCGTCGAGCCAGGAACCACGGCGCCAGCCGGCGAGTACGCCGAGACCGGTGCCGATCGCGAAGCTGGCCAGCGTGGTCAGGCCGACCAGGGCGATCGTCCACGGCAGGCTCTGCTGCAGGATGTCGATGACCGGAGTCGGAAAGAAGGTGAACGACAACCCGAGGTCGCCGCGGAACACCTGGCCCCAGTAGTCGACGTACTGGCTCCACATGCTGGCGTTCTTGTCCAGGCCGAACAGGACGTAGAGCGACTGGATGGCCTCGGTGCTGATCTGGCCCTGGTACTTGTTGATCAGCGAGGTGACCGGGTCACCGGGGATCAGGCGGGGGATGAAGAAGTTGATCGTCAGCGCTGCCCACGCGGTGAACAGGTAGAACGCGATGCGTTGCAGAAGGAACTTCACTTGGCTGCTCCTTCCTCGTAGAGCCAGCACGCGGCCCAGTGGCTTTGGCCGTTGTCGACGATCGGCAGTTCGAAGCGAGGCGGCAGTTCGGTCGAGCACTTCGGCATCGCGTGCACGCAGCGCGGGTGGAACCGGCAGCCGGTCGGCGGAGCGATCAGGCTCGGCGGCTCACCGCTGCCCTGGTCCTCCGGCGCGCGCAGATCGCCGACTCGGTCGAGCCGGTCGGGATCCGGTGCGCTCTCGATGAGCAGTCGGGTGTACGGGTGTGCGGGGTGCTGGGTGACGGTCTCGGAGTCACCGCCTTCCACCATTCGGCCGGCGTACATGACCATGGTTTCGTCAGCGAAGTAGCGGGCCGAGGCGATGTCGTGGGTGATGTAGAGGATGGCCAGGTTCAGCCGCTCCTTCAGATCACGCAGCAGGTTCAGGACGCCGAGGCGGATCGAGACGTCGAGCATCGAGACCGGCTCGTCGGCGAGCAGGGCCTCGGGATCGGCGCCGAGGGCGCGGGCGATCGAGACGCGCTGGCGCTGACCGCCGGACAGCTCGTGCGGGAACTTGTCCAGATAGCGCTCCGGGGGAGTCAGCTGGACGCGCAGCAGCAGGTCGCGCAGGTTCGACTCGAGCTCGGCCTTGTTGTTGCCGGCCCGGCCGTGGATCTTGAGCGCGCGGGTCAGGTGGTATCGCACGGTGTGGGTCGGGTTCAGCGACGCGAAGGGGTCCTGGAAGATCATCTGGACCTGGCGGCAGTACGCCCGGAACTTCCGGCCGCCGCGCACTGTCACGGACTGGCCGTGCAGGCGGATGTCGCCGTCGGTGCGGTGATGGAGCTGGGCCAACAGGCGAGCCACCGTCGACTTGCCCGAACCGGACTCACCGACCAGGGCGGTCACGCGGCCGCGGCGCAACGTCAGGTTCAGGTCGTCGACCGCGTGCACGACCTTGCGATCGCGGGTCAACAGGTCCCGGAGACCACGCCGTACCGGGAAGTGCTTGGTGAGGCCGTCGGCCTCCAGAACTACTTCAGGGACCACCGCTGGGGCCACCGCTGGGTCGGTCACCGTCATGATTACAAGACTCCTCGCATCGTGGCACCGCGGCGCCGGGAGCACTGGCTCCCGGCGCCGCGGTCCGGCCTCACTGAGAGCCGGCGGGCTTCAGGTTCAGGACGATCTGCAGAGCGTTCTGCTGGGTCGGCTGACCCGGCGCGTACGAGTTCTGCTCGTCCGGCCACCCGGTCCAGTTCTTGGTGCTGTAGAGACCGCCGACGTTCGACGCCGAGGTCGGGATCACCGGCATCTGCTCGACCATGATCTTCTGCAGGCCGTTCAGCGCCGTCTGCCGGGTCGCGTCGTCGGTGGCGTTGGCGTAGGTGTCGAGCAGCTTGGTCGCCTCGGGCGAGTTGAAGCGCCCGTAGTTGCCGCTGATCCCGCCCTTGCCGACCGGCTTCAGGATCTTGCCGTCCATGATGTTCTGGTAGATGTCGAACGGCGTGGAGCCGCCGTTGGTCCAGTGCATGCCGGCCTCGAAGTTGCCTTCGTCGAAGGCCTTGAACCAGGCGTCCTGGTTGGCCTTGTCGACGGTCGCCGCGATACCGATCGTGGACAGGTTGTCCTTGATGATCTCCAGGTCGGTGATGTAGTCGGACCAGCCGGCCGGGTTGGTCAGCGTGATCTTGACCGGCTGCCCGCCCTTGTCCTTCAGCACGTTGCCCTCGAGCTTGTAGCCGGCCGCGGCCAGGTCGGCCTTGGCGCCCTCGACGTCGACGGCGTGCTTCTTGTCCTTGTACTCCGGCGCGATGAACGACTCACCGGCCGGGGTCGGGATCCCGGTGATGGACTCGACCTTCGGGTAGAAGTACCCGGCCTCACCCTGCATGAAGATGTCGTCGCGGTTGATGACCTTGTCCATCGCGCGGCGCAGCGCCGGGTCGTCGAACGGCTTCTTGGTGGTGTTGATCCACAGGCCGTGGATACCCAGGTTCGCCGGGAAGTACAGCTTGTGGTTCTTCGGGTCCTTGTCCTGGTAGACGGCCTTCACGTTCGGGACGAAGACGAAGCTCCACTCCGAGGAGCCGTTGGCCAGCGCGGTGGTCTGCGCGTTGTTGTCGTTGTACGACGTGTACCGCAGCTCCTTGACCTTCGGCAGGTCCTGCCAGTACGAGTCGCGCAGTTCCAGCGTGGTGGTCTGCGGGGTGAACGACTTGATCTTGTACGGGCCGGTGCCGACCGGGGTCTTCAGCGTGTCCTGGCTCGGGTCCTTGATCGCCGACCACTGGGCCTTCTGGACCACGAAGACGGTCAGGATCTTGTTCTGGTTGACGAACTGCGACCGCTCGAAGACCAGGTCGACCTTGTTCCCGGTCTGGGTGATCGTCTTGTACGGGATGGCGTCGGAGTTCAGGCCTTCGTTCTTCTGTCGGAGCTGGAAGGTGTAGGCCACGTCCTCGGCGGTCATCGGCGTACCGTCGGACCACTTCACGCCGTCGCGGATGGTGAACGACAGCTTGGTGAAGTTGGCGTCCCACTTCCACTCGGTGGCCAGCCACGGCTTGCCGGGCTCGGTGGGCTTGATGCCGTTGATCATCACCAGCGGCTCGAAGATCATCCATCGGTACCCGAGCGAGGCGCCCGAGGAGGAGCCGAGGAACGGGTTGTGGTTCTCGGTCTGCGGACCGTTCGGCATACCGACGTTCAGTACGGTCGCGGCGGTGCCGGAACCGCTTCCGCTGGTCTTCCCGTCCCCGCTACTGCAGGCAGCCAGCGTGGCTGCCGCGAGCAAGCCCGTCAGGGCCAGCGCGACGCTCCGTCGTGCTCGCATCTCGGTTCCTCCTGTGCATTTCGTGATGGCGGATGGTCCACCCCTGAGCCTGGGTGGGCCAGTGCATGGTGGCGTGAAAGCGCTCTCATTGGAAGAGCGGACGCCTTAACAGATCGGTATCGAGGACTTCACCGGCGGCGGAGCAGGGGCAGCTGCCCCGCCGCCGGAGCCTCAGGTGTGGGACCGGGCGGACGGGGCGGACGGACCGATCCTCGGGGCGGATTTGGGAGCGGTTGAGCTGCGGACGATCAGCGTCGTCGGCAGCACTTGGGGTTCCTCGGGCAGCGGGGTCCCGCCGAAGTAGCCCATCAGCATCCGGGCCGCCGCCTGACCCATCTGGCGCATCGGCTGATGCACCGTGGTCAACGGCGGTTCGGTGTGCTGGGCGTACGGGATGTCGTCGAAACCGACGACCGACACGTCGTTCGGCACGTTCCGCCCGGTCTCCCGGACGGCCTGGATGGCACCGCCGGCGGACAGGTCGTTGTGTGCGAACACCGCGTCGAAGTCCAGACGCTGGTCGAGCGCCTGCTGGACGCCGTGGCGTCCGCTCTCGTGGGTGAAATCGCCTTCGAACACGAGTCTCGGGTCGAGCTCGATGCCGGCTTCGGCGTAGGTGTCGCGGAAGCCGTCCAGGCGTTCGTGCGTGCAGCCGAACCGCTCGACACCGGTGATCACCAGCGGCCGGTGCCGGCCGAGCTCGATCAGGTGCCGGGCCGCGGACTGCCCGCCGGCGTAGTTGGTGGTGGCGACGGACGGGAACTGGGGGCGCTTGTCGCGGTCGTCGATCAGGACGACCGGCAGACCCCGCGCGTGCAACTGCTCGATGTAGGTGAGCGTGCCCTCGGGCTCGATCACCAGCAGGCCGTCGAACGACTGCGCCGACACCTGCGAGGCGAACTGGTGCATGGACTCCGCACCGCGGTTGAAGGTGAACAGCAGCAGGCCGTAGCCCTCGCTCTCGACCACGTCGACCGCACCCTGCAGCACCTCGCCCATCCAGGGCCAGGTCAGCGACGGGACCAGCATGCCGACGACCCGGGTCCGGCCGCGGGCCAGACCGACCGCCCGGGCACTCGGCACGTAGCCGAGCTCGGCGATCACGGCGCGGACCCGCTCGGCGGTGCGCAGATCGAGCTCACCCTTGCCGTTCAGGACGCGTGACACGGTCGTCTTGCTCACGCCGGCTCGTGCGGCGACGTCGGCGATGGTGATGGACACGCTGAATCTCCCCTCGGGCGGTGGGGTGGCGGGATGTTGCTGTGATGTTGCGCTGGTGTTCGGAACCGGTTTCGGAAGCGGTTCCGTAGAGTGAAGCCGAGTGACCCAGGTCTCGTCAATCACGGTGCGGTAACGAATCACCCCTTAATTCACAGTCTGGAGAAAGTCGCCCCTTCCGGGTCGGGCGCCGGCCGTGATGGACTCGGGTCCAGCGGCCCGGCAGGGGCCGGGGCAAGCAGGGGGCTGGAACGATGGAGTATCGGCGGACGACGGTGCGGGACATGCGCCGGTCCAACCGATCGGTGATCCTGACCGGCATCTACCGCGACGGACCGCTGAGCCGGCAGGAGCTGAGTGTCCGTACGTCGCTCAGCGCGGCCAGCGTGAGCAACCTCGTCACCGAGTTGATCGCCGAAGGTGTCGTCGAGGAGGCGGGCTCGGTCGAGTCCGAAGGCGGTCGGCCGCGCGTGCTGCTGCGGGTCGCCCGGGATTTCCGGTACGTCGTCGGTGCCGAGGTCGGCGAGACGATGGTTCGGGTCGAACTGTTCGATCTCGCCCTGAATGCGGTGACCACTGTCGATCATCCGATCGACGAGCCGAAGCCGGAAGTCGTCGTAAAGCACGTGCTGGAAGGGCTTGCGAGCGTGATCAGCACATCCGGCGTACAGTCCGCGCAGGTGCTGGGACTCGGCGTCGCGGTGTTCGGAATCGTCGACGCGGATGCCGTCGTACACGCTCAGACGCTCGGGTGGGACGCCGTACCGTTCGGTCAGATGCTTGCCGAGGGCACCGATATTCCGATCCTGGTGGACAACGGCGCGAACACGCTCGGCCAGGCTGAGATGTGGTTCGGCGCCGGCCGCGGTGCGACGGACGCGGTGGTCGCGCTGGTCGGTTCAGGTGTCGGCGCCGCGCTGGTCACCGGCGGGTCCAGCTATCGCGGGACGCGCAGCAGCGCGGGCGAGTGGGGACACACCACGATCATGTACGGCGGCCGCGGGTGCCGCTGTGGAGCGTCCGGGTGCCTGGAGGCGTATGTCGGTGCCGAGGATGTCCTCGACCGCTATCGCGAGGCCGGCGGTGAGTTGTCGACGACCGACGAGGAGGCGGCGTTCGCCGAACTGCTCGCGGCGGCGGAGAAGTCGGAGCTCGCGGCAACGATCATGGACGACACGATCGGCTATCTCGCGGCGGGCTTCGCGAATCTGGTCAACCTGGTCAACCCGGAACGGATCGTTCTCGGCGGTTGGGCCGGGCTCTTGCTGGGGGAGCGGTACCTGCCGCGCCTGCGCGAGGAGGTCGGCAAGCATGCGCTCCGCCAGCCCTACTCCCAGGTCTCGATCGTGCCGTGCGAACTGGGCCGCGACGCCGTTGCTCTCGGCGCCGCGACCCTTCCGATACTGCGGTTGCTGCAGGACGGCGGCGTACTGCCGCCGTCCCGGGTTCCTGCCGGTTAGGTGATGTTCCACTTCTGGTTGGCGCCGCCACCGCAGGTCCAGATCTGGGTCGGGGTGGCGTTCGCCGAATTGTTGCCGGTGACATCGAGACACTTGCCTCGGTTCACGATGTCGTTGTTGCCGTACGACCACCGTTGAGCCGTATTGCCGTTACAGGTGGCGATTTGCACCCGGGTGCCGTCCGCGGTTCCCGCGTTCGCGACGTCGAGACACTTGCCCAGGGCACGGATCGTGCCGTCGCCAGGACGGCTCCACGACTGGGCCGCCGTACCGTTGCAGTCGTAGAGCTGGACCGTCGTACCGTCGGCGGGGTTGGCGCCGGCGACGTCCAGGCACTTGCCGGCCAGGCCGGTGATCTGGCCGTTGGTGCCCGTGCCGTCGAGGGTGGAAACCCGGACGTAGTCGATCGTCATCGTCTGCGGCATCACGGTGGAGCCGTCCGGGTAGCCCGGCCAGTAGCCGCCGACCGCGACGTTCATGATCATGAAGAACGGGTGGTTGAAGACCCACTGGTCGCCGCCGAGGTCGGCCGGCGTACGGCGCTGGTACTGGACACCGTCGACGTACCAGGTGATGACGTTCGGCGCCCAGTCGACGCGGTAGGTGTGGAAGTCGTTGCGGAACGGCTGACCGTTCGGTGAGTTGTAGGCCGCGCCGATCCCCTCGGCGCCGGAGTAGCCCGGGCCGTGGATGGTGCCGTGCACGGTGTTCGGCTCGCGGCCGATGTTCTCCATGATGTCGATCTCGCCATTGTTCGGCCAGCCGCCACCTTGGGAGCCGAGCATCCAGAACGCCGGCCAGACACCCTGGGTGCCGGGGATCTTGATCCGGGCCTCCCAGCGGCCGTACGTCTGGGTGAAGGTCTGCGCGGTGAGCAGCCGCGCCGAGGTGTACTCACAGGTGCCGTAGTGGCACTGGAACCCACCGCTCTCGCGGCGGGCGGTGATCACCAGGTTGCCGTTGCCGTCCTTGGCGGAGTTGCGGGTGCTGTTGGTGTAGTACTGGCGTTCGTTGTTGCCCCAGCCGGAGCCGCCGATGTCGTAACGCCACTTGTTGGCGTCCGGCGCCTGCCCGGCCGGACCGTCGAAGTTGTCCTCGAAGGTCGTCGCCAGTACGGCTTGCTCGGCTTGAGGGGCCTGCGGCAGGGCTTGGGCTGGTGCTTGCAGAAGGGCGGCGCCGACGAGTGCGGCACCGGTTGCGAACAGGGCCGCGATGCGGGAACGCTGCAGTTTCATGCGTGCCTCAAATCTCCACGGGGGCGGTCGGGACGAGACAGGGATTTGGTCCCGCAGCTTGCTGTGAGAACGCTCTCAGGTCAAGGCCGGGACTAAATAAAAGACCTGAAAAAAGTCCGTGCTGTGACGTTGACACCGGTCACCACCGATGGTTCGCTCGTGCTGACACACCGTTGCGGCGCGGGCAGACGCCACAACATCGCCCCCTGTCTGTAGTCCTTGCTCACAAGGGAGACCGCCCATGCCCGCGAACGGGTTATCCCGTCCTGCCCGCGTCCTACCGGTCGCAGTGGCCACGCTGTGCGCCGTCGCCGCCGGCCTCGGTTTCGGTACGGCGACCGCACCGGCCGCCCAAGCCGCCGGTGAACAGGTCAACGTCTACCTGACCACCACGAACGACTCGGCCGGCCAGAACGTGACCCGCGGTCTGCAACAGCAGACCCCGATCAACTTCGGCCCGGCCGGCGGTTCCGCGAACCAGACGGTCACGGTCAACGAGAACACGACGTACCAGTCCTGGGAGGGCGGCGGCGCGTCCTTCGCCGACAGCTCCGCGTGGCTGCTGAACAGCAGCAACACGATCACCGCCGCGACCCGCAACCAGGTGATGAAGGACCTGTTCGACCCGGTCAACGGGATCGGATTGTCCTTCGTCCGGAACCCGATGGGCGCGTCCGACCTCGCGCGGTTCAACTATTCGTACGACGACACCTGTTGCGATCTGAACGACTTCACGATCAACCATGACCTGGCCGACGTCGTACCGCTGACCAAGCAGGCGCGTCAGCTCAACCCGTCGCTGAAGGTGATGGGGTCGCCGTGGTCGGCGCCGGCGTGGATGAAGGACAACAACAAGTTCACCAACCGCGGGTGGCTGAAGGCCGAGTACTACCCGATGTACGCGCAGTACTTCGTCAAGTACGTGCAGCAGAACGCTGCCCAGGGCAACCGCATCGACTACGTGACAGTGCAGAACGAGCCGACCTGTTGCGGCACCGACAACACCGGCTATGCGTCGATGAACTGGAACGGTGCCGGCCTGCTGAACTTCACCAAGAACCACCTGTTCCCGGCGTTCCGGGCGGCCGGGATCACCACCAAGGTGATGGTGCTGGACTACAACTGGGGCAACTACAACGACCTCGGTTCGGTCCCACTTGCTGATGCCGGGCTGCGCAACGACCCGCTGTTCGGCGGCATCGCCTGGCACGGGTACGGCGGCGATGTGAACCTGCAGACGCAGATCCACAACCAGTATCCGGCGGTCAACGCGTACATGACCGAGCACTCGGGTGGAACGTGGATCCCGAACCAGCAGGTCGAGGACATGAACAACCTGATCGACTACACCCGCAACTGGGACAAGTCGTGGGTGAAGTGGGGTCTCGCGCTCGACCAGGACCACCTCCCGTACGTCGGTGCGGGGTGCAACGTGTGTACCGGCTTGGTGACGGTGCAGCGGGGTGGCAGTCGGGCGGGCCAGGTGGACAAGACGGTCGAGTACTACACGATGGGTCACCTGACGAAGTTCGTCCGGCCGGGTGCGCTGCGGATCGACTCGAGTGCCAACAACTCGGTCAAGAACGTGGCATGGAAGAACCCGGACGGCTCGAAGGCGCTGATCGCGTTCAACACCACCGGCGGTTCGCAGTCGGTGCGGGTGAACTGGGGCTCGCAGTCCTTCGTCTACACGCTGCCCACGAAGACCTCGGCCACCTTTGTGTGGAACGGTTCGCAGAGTGGCGGTGGCGGTGGTCAGATCACTGGGCTGGCTGGGAAGTGTGTTGATGTCGCCGGTGCGAACTCTGCGGACGGTACGGCGGTGCAGCTGTACGACTGCAATGGGTCGGCGGCGCAGCAGTGGACTCGCTCCGGCAACACGCTGCAGGCGCTGGGTAAGTGCCTCGACGTCAGTGGTGGTGGCACGGCCGACGGGACGCGCGTCCAGCTGTGGACATGTGTTGCTGGAAGTCCTAATCAACAGTGGACCTACTCGAACAACGATCTGGTGAATCCACAGGCTGGGAAGTGCCTGGACGTGACCGGGAACAACTCGGCCAATGCGACACCACTACAGATCTGGACGTGTAGTGGCGGCGCCAACCAGAAGTGGACCGTCTCCTAAGTCTTTCCTGCCAGTTGCCCGCCCGGCCGCCCCCGGGCGGGCCTTGGCATTTGCAGGCATTTGACCCTCCAGCTACCGGAGGGTCCAAGCTTGGCGCATGACGGCGACAGTGACGGTCGGCGAGTTCTCGCGGCTAACTCATTTGAGTGTGAAGACCCTGCACCACTACCACGAGATCGGCCTGCTCGCGCCGGTCTCCGTGGACTCGTCATCCGGGTACCGGCGGTACGGCACCGACCAGGTCGGCGTCGCGCTGCTCATCCGGCGGCTTCGCGACTTGCGGATGCCGATCCCCGACGTACGGGCTCTCGTCTCGTCGACCGATGAGTCTGCGCGTGAGGAGACACTGCGCGTGCACCTCGACCGGATGGAGCGCGAGCTTCAGGTGACGCGAGACGTGGTCACCTCGTTGCGCGGTCTCCTGACGGCCGCGCCGGAGCCGCTGCACGTCGACTACCGGTACATCCCGCCGTTTCGCGCGTACGGCGTCCGTGGGCGAGTCGAGCGTCCGCAGATCGGGCCGTGGTGCGTCGACTCGTTTGGCCGGCTGAACGAGTTGGCCGCCGTACACGACATCCGGGCGACGGCGGGAGCGACGTACAGCGATGACTTCTTCACCGAGGACGAAGGTGAGGTGATCGCGTTCCTGCCGGTCGCGCCGACCCAGGAGCCGGCCGACGGTTTCGAGCTGGTCGACCTGCCCGGCGGGTTCTTCGCCATCGCCGTACACGCCGGCGCCATGGCCGACTTCGACCGCACGTACGGCGCCCTCGGCTCACACGTAGCCGAGCACTGCGAGGTCGCACCGGGGCCCATCCGCGAGCTGTACGTCGTCTCGCCCGGGGACACCCCCGACGAGAGTTCCTACCGCACAGAGGTCTGCTGGCCGATCCAGCAGCTCCCATCTGATTCCCCTGTATCGAAAGGCTGAACCGTGTCCATCACTCTCGAGAACATTGCCTTCGACTGCACCAACGCAGCCACCCTGGCCACCTTCTGGGCCGGCGTCCTGTCAGTCGAAGTAGATGCCGAAGCCAACGAATTCTTCGCCACCATCAACCGAGCTGCCGACGCACCCACCCTGATGTTCCTCCAGGTCCCCGAACCCCGCACCGCCAAGAACCGCCTCCACCTCGACCTCGCCACCGCCGACTGGTCCACCGAACTCGACCGCCTCCTGGCCCTAGGCGCCCAACGCCTCGACGAGCACAACGAATACGGCACCCACTGGATCACCCTCGCCGACCCCGAAGGCAACGTCTTCGACCTCGCCGAACACAAGGACTGACCGAGGCGGACCGCCCCCACTCACCAACCTCCAAAACCCGGCCTGACGGTCGCTCGGCTGAGCGTGCGGCGAGCACCCCGCACGGAGTTGGTGAGTGGCTGGGGTCCGTGCCGGGCTCGGCCGGAGACGTTTGTGGGTGGTTGCTCGACGCGTCGGCCGACTAAAAAGAAGTGTGGCTGGGCGAGGCGGTGGCTGGGCGGGATGGCGAGGACGGCTACCGCGGCTCGCGTTGCTTGGGGCTGACGGGCTTTGGTTGCCGTCCGGGAAAGAGGCCGCCGAGCAGCTGACCCTTGCCATCGTCACAAACCGGTGCCTGGTGCTCTGGGCGGTAACTATTTCTCATATATCGCCCAAAAATTACCGCCCCTCACGTTTCCTCTCGGAGGTGGTGGGTTTCGTTGAGGGTTAGGACCTGGTTGCTGTGGTGGGTGTCGTTTCGGCGGAGGGTGGTGATGCTGCCGGGGGTCAGGGGGAAGAAGGCTCGGTCGGTGGTGGATTTGGGCATGCCCAGCCAGGCGAGGATCAGGTAGCTGGTGGCGGAGCCGTGGGAGACGATGATCTGGGTTTCGATGGGGTTGCTGAGGATGTCTTCCAGGGCTGGGTAGAGGCGGTCGACGAGGGCCAGACGGGTTTCGGCGCCGGTGGGGCCGTCGTGGTGGGTTAGGCGGTCGCCGTGCTCGGGGAGGGGGATGCGGCGTTCGGCGAGCCAGGATTGGGGGCGGCCGTCGGCTTCGCCGTTGGTTCGTTCGCGGAGGCGGGGATCGGTTTGGACCTTGACCGCGAAGCGTTGAGCGATCGGCTCGGCGGTTTGGACGGCTCTGTGGAGATCCGAGGACCAGACCTCGACTGCTGCGGAGCTGATCCGGTTCGCCAGGACCTCGGCGATGCGTTCGGCTTGGGAGTGGCCGCGGGTGGTCAGCTCTGAGTCGTACCAGCCGCCGACCAGACCGTCGACATGATGCTGCGCCTCGGCATGGGTGACGAGGTAGAGGTGCCTCATGGTTCTCCTTTGCAGCTTCGGTCACCTGATCGGGTCGGATGGGTGCCTGAACAGGCACAGTCGGTGACTTCGCGTTGATGGTCGCATCTTGAACGGTCAGGCTGACCAGCGAGGAACGTGGCGAGCTGGGACTGGGGAGGCCGAGGGTGAGTCTGCTGCGCGTGGTGGGTACTGCTGAGGTGCTCGAAGGACTCCGCGACATCGAAGAGCTCGACCTTGACCCCGACAGCGCCAGGCTGTGGACCGACGGCGTGAAGTGGCGGATCGCCGCGATGGCGCCGCCGACGGTGATCCCGGTTCTGGAGCAGCGCGGCTGTGATGTCTACGAGCTGATGTCCGATGCCGACCTTCTCGCGTACTACGACGAGATCGGCAGCCCGCCGCCGACCGAGACCATCGCGTTCTCCGGAGGTGTCACTCCCGGCCCGCTGCTGAAGCCTCGGCGGGCGTCCGAGATCGAGGCGGGCCTGGACGCCCTGGCCAGTAAGTACAAGGACTACTGCAAGCGCATCATGCTCGAAACGACGAGCGGTGGGAACAAGTGCAGTTATCTCAAGATCGGTGTCGGACCGTCCGGGCCGAAGCGCCCGGTCGTGTTGTTCACCGGCGGTCTGCACGGCCGGGAGTGGGTGCCGCCGGACGCCCTGCTGTCGCTCGCGGAGAACCTGCTCGCCGCCTACCACGACGGCGCCGATCTCTATTTCCCGGCGACCACCATCAGCTTCCGCGGGGACAAGAACAAGCCACTGCCGAGTGACCGGCCGCAGTACTTCCCGGAGTACGTCATCAAGGCCGAGACCATCGTCCCGATCCTCCGGAAGGTCGACCTGCTGATCTTCCCGCTGGCCAATCCGGACGGGCGGGAGTTCGACCTGGACCACCCGAAGATCCACAAGTACGGCTGGCGTAAGAGCAGGCGATCGGTCGGACCGGATCCGAAGGGTAACCCGGCGCACGGCGTCGACATCAACCGGAACTTCCCGATCGGCTGGGATTTCGACAGGTACTACCAGATGGGTCTGTACCGGGCGCGCTACGGCCGCCCACCGTCCGACAAGACGCCCGGGGACGGTGCCGTGGGGGAGTTGTACCGCGGTTCCGCGCCGCTGTCCGAGATCGAGACCAGGAACGTCGCGACGCTGATGGAGACCTATCCGATCAGCTACTTCGTCGATGTCCACACCGCCGGCCGCGCGATCATGTGGTCCTGGGGGATGGAGGAGAACGGGACCAACCCGGCGATGACCTACCGCAACCCGGTGTACGACGGAACCCGCGACGGCCTGATGGCCGACGACCCGAAGTTCCCGGTCGGCCGGGTGGACTACAAGGAGTACCTGCCACCGCGGATCGCCGAGCGGAACGAGTTCATCAGCCGGTTGATGGCCAGTGCGATCCTGCGCTCGGCGAATCGCGGCGAGCTGCCGGCCTCGGGCGGCTTCGCCGAGTACCACACCGTGCATCTGGCCCAGCAGGACGCCAAACCGTGGCTGGCTTTCGGGGGCCCGTTGACCTCGACCAGTCAGAACTATGCGACCGCGCTGCAGTTCATCAGGCCCGATCGGCCGCCCACCTACGCGTGCGTGTTCGAGGCCGGGGACGACGAGGAAGGACTCTTCCATCCCGTCTACGCCGCCCACAATCCCCAGTTCCAGAAGCAGAACCGGGAGATCCAGTCCGCTCTGATCGCGCTGCTGCAGAGCGCGGCCACCTTCGGAGTGCAGTCCTGATGGCCGGGTCGGTCGAGAAGCTGGCGGTCGAGGTCGGGCGGTTCCTGGAACCGATCACCAGCTATCTCAAGGACAATCAGATCGCCGCCCTGTACGGCGAACTGGGGCTGCCGGTCTCGCCCGCGGTCGCGAACGATCCCGCGGTCGTCGCGTCGGCCAAGACGGCGCTCAGCGCGCTGACCGCCGTACCGCCCAAGGTCGAAGCCCTGCAGCAGACCGGTAGTGCGGACGCGCTGGCTGATCTGCTCAGGGTGATCCCGCCGGCCTTCTGGGCCTGCAAGGTGATGTCCGAGACGGTGAAGTTCACGGTGAACGCGTCCGGGCCGTTGAGCGATCCGATCAAGGCTGTCCTGGTCGATCTGCCCGACGCGCTGATCAACTACACCGCGACGACCTACCTGCTGTCCGCACATCCCGGGTTCGCGAAGACCGCGGTGCTGTTCGGGTTGATCGAGAACGACGACATCGCCCGCGACGGCGATCGGCCGCCGTTCAGGCGGCGGCGGTTGCGGTTCGATCGGCTCGGCACGTTCCTGCGCAGCCCGGCCGATTCGCTCAAGGAGCAGTACGGCTGGGGACGCGACGACCTCGACGCCGAGAAGTTCCTCGAGGCGATCACCGAAGCTCTGCTGGGCTGGGACCTTCCGGCCGTGTTCATCAAGCACGACGACGGTGTCGAGCTCGCGTCCTTCCTCTTCCGGGTCCGCCCGGTCCCCGATTCGGCGCCCGATGCGCTGCGGATCCTGCTCGACGTCTTCGACTTCAGCGGCTTCGACCTGGACCTCGCTCTCTTCCCTGGCTGGAAGACGAAGCTCAAGGGATCCGGCTCGCTCAACGTCGGCCCGACCCTCCGCCTCGAACCCCCTGGCGAGCTGGTCCCCGAAGCTCCCGGTGCCGGTCTGAACGGCAAGCTCGCGCTGGAGCTGGGCAAGGGCCCGATCCAGCTGATCGGCACGCCGGAAGGCTCCGGCCTGAGCGTCAAGGAGATCAAGTTCTCCCTGGGTACGGCGTTCGGCGGCGAGGCGGCCGGTGTCGTGGCCGAGGCGGATCTCGTCGGCGGCAAACTGCTCGTCGACTTCTCGAAGGCCGACGGCTTCCTCTCGACCGTCCTCAAAGGCGCCGGCGCCAAACTCGAAGCCGACTTCGACCTCGGCATCACCATCGACAGCAACGGCCTCAGCTTCCGGGGCAACGGCGGCCTGGAGATCCAGATCCCGCTGCACCTCAAGGCCGGCCCGGTCGAGCTCACCACTCTGTACGTCGGCGTCGGCGTCCAGGGCGGCTCGATCCCGCTCGAACTCTCCGCCGGTTTCAAGGCCGCTCTCGGTCCCATCCAGGCGAGCGTCGACCGGATGGGCCTGACCGCCGAACTCTCCTTCCCGGCCGGCGGTGGCAACCTCGGACCCGCCGAGCTGACCTTCGGCTTCAAGCCGCCGTCGGGGGTCGGACTCAAGGTCGATGTCGGCGTGATCACCGGCGGTGGTTACCTGTACGCCGATCCGGACAAGGGCGAGTACGCCGGTGCCCTGGAACTGAAGTTCGCCGGCTTCCTGGAGCTCAAGGCGATCGGCCTGATCAGCACCCGGATGCCCGACGGCACCGACGGCTTCTCGCTATTGATCATCATCACCGCCGAGTTCCCCGGCGGGCTGCAGCTCGGCTTCGGCTTCACGCTGCTCGCCGTCGGCGGTCTGGTCGGCATCAACCGCCGGATGAACCTCGACGCGCTGGCCAAGGGCGTGCGCTCGAACGCGATCGAGTCGGTGATGTTCCCCAAGGACGTGGTCGCCAACGCGCCCCGGATCATCAGCGACCTGCGCAGCTTCTTCCCGGCCGAGAAGGGCAAGTTCCTGATCGGCCCGATGGCGAAGATCGGCTGGGGGACGCCGACCCTGCTGAGCATCTCGATCGGCGTGATCATCGAGATCCCCGGCAACATCGCGATCGTCGGTGTGCTGCGCTGCATCCTGCCGGCCAAGGAACTGCCGCTGCTGGTGATCCAGGTCAACTTCATCGGTGCGATCGAGTTCGACAAACAGCGGCTCTGGTTCAATGCGGTGCTGTTCGAGTCGCGGATCCTGATGATGACCATCGAAGGCGGGATGGGGCTGCTGGTCGGCTGGGGCGACGACGCCGACCTGGTGCTGTCGGTCGGCGGGTTCCATCCGTCGTACAAACCGCCGAACCTGCCGTTCGACGTCCCACCCCGGCTGGCCGTCGACATCCTCAACCAGCCCGGCCGGCGGATCCGGGTCGAGGGCTACTTCGCGCTCACCAGTAACACCGTGCAGTTCGGCGCGGCGGCCGAGCTGGTGCTGGGCTTCGACGACTTCGGCATCCACGGGCACCTGGCCTTCGACGCGCTGTTCCGGTTCTCGCCGTTCTCCTTCGTGATCGCCATCTCGGCCTCGGTGTCGCTGAAGGCGTTCGGGGTCGGGCTGTTCGGGATCGACCTGTACTTCGAACTGTCCGGTCCGTCGCCGTGGCGGGCGCATGGGCGGGGTTCGATCTCGCTGCTCTTCTTCGAGATCTCCGCGGACTTCGACATCAGCTGGGGCGAGAGCAACGACACCACGTTGCCGCCGGTCGCGGTGCTGCCGATCCTGGCCGCCGAGTTCGCCAAGCTCGAAGGCTGGGAGACCCGGCTGCCGACCGGCGGTGTCGTCCCGCTGGTGACGTTGCGGAATCTGCCGGACAGCGATGAGCTCGTCCTGCATCCGCTCGGCACGTTGTTCGTCCGGCAGCGGGCCATTCCACTGGAGATCCGGATGGACCGGCTTGGCGCACAGGAGCCCAGCGACGGCCGCCGGTTCAGCATCAAGCCGGCCGATCGCAGCGGCCTGCAGCGCGTGACGTCGACCGGCGAGAAGTTCGCGATGGCCCAGTTCCAGACCATGGACGATGCGGCCAAGCTCTCGCGTCCGGCGTACGAGCAGCAGAACGCCGGGATCGAGCTCGCGGCCTCGACGGGCGCGCTGGCCACAACTCACGTCGTACGGCGAAGTGCCCGGTACGAGCTGATCATCACCGACAACACTCCGCTGGAGGGTGGTACGACGGCGATGCGGGCCGCGACCGTGACATCGCGGCCCGGGACGCGGAAGCGGTTCCACAACGTCAATCCGGTGCTGTTCGGCCAGTTCACCAACGGCAGTAGCGTTGCCCGGTCGCCCTTGTCGCAGCGGACGGCGCGCAACCAGCAGCCGTACGCCGCCAGCGAGACCGTGCGGGTGACTGGCAAGCGATTCGTGGTCGCCTATGTCCGGAACAATCTGCAGGCCTTCCCTCCGACCAACCCGGACGCCGACGGAACGTTCCGCAGCCAGTCGGGCGCGACCGAGGCCCTGGACCGCTGGATCGAGGACGAGCCGAGTCTGGCCGGCACCCTGCACGTCATCGGTGAGGACGAAGCAGCGGGACCGCTCGCCGTACCGCAGAGCTGGGCTCCAGCCGGTACGACGCCTGCGGTGTCCGGTACGACGGCAGTGCGGCTCACGGGTGGCCGGGTGATGATTGCCGGCGGCACCGATGCCGAGGGCAAGGCTGTCAAGGACACCGCGATCTACGACCCGGTCGCGAACAACTGGTTGCCGGGCCCGGCGTTGACGAAGGCTCGCCGCCGGCACACGGTCACCGGGCTGACCGGCGGCAAGGTCCTCGTTGTCGGCGGTCTGTCGGACACCGACGAACTCGTCGGGACCAGTGAATTGTTCGACCCCCTGAGTGGCAAGTGGACCGAGATCACCACCACCGGCAGGTTCGGTCACTCCGCGACAGTTCTTGCCGGAGGCAATGTTCTGGTGGCCGGTGGCAACGACGGCCGAACCACGGCGACCGCCGCGATCTTCGATGTCGCGAGCAACAAGTGGACAGCGATCGACTCGATGAACGAGGCGAGGGAAGACCACCAGGCAGTTGCGCTGGCCGGTGATCTGGTCCTCGTCACCGGCGGCGCGACCGCGACCGGCCCCGGTGCCCGGGCGGCGATCAGCTACTGCGAGCTGTACGACGTCGCCGCGAAGAAGTGGATGCCGGTCGCCGGAATGAACGTGCCGAGGGTCGGCCACCAGGCAACAGCCATCAAGGACGGCACCGCGGTCCTGGTCACCGGTGGCGATGCTCCGGCCTTCCTCATCAAGGGCGAGTTCGATCCGCGGAGCCGGACCAGCGCGGAGGTCTTCCAGCTCGACGACAAATCGTGGAAGACGGCAGCAGACCTTCCGGTCGGCCGCAGCCGTCACCAGGCGGTCGCGCTGCGGACGGGCGGCGTACTGGTCGTCGGTGGAACCTCCGGTCCGAGCTTCGACACCGGCTTCGCCGGGGCGCTGCGCTACGACCCGGCTGCGGACACCTGGACGACAACTGGAGCCCTGGTCACCGGTCGCTGGGGACACACGGCGATCACGCTGGCCGACGGTCGCGTCCTCGTTGCCGGCGGCACCGCCCTGGCCGGTACGGCGACACCTGAGCCAGGCACCGACGTACAGAGCACGACGGCGGAGACGTACCTGCCATGACCAGACGAGTAACGAACGACGGAGGTCCGGACGCATGACGAGCTCGACTCTGGCGGCCACTGGCAAGTGGACTGCAACCACCGCGACCTTGCCCGCCCCGCGTGGTTGGCTCGGCCAGTACGACGGCCCGGTGAAGGTCACCAAGGACGGCAAGGAACTGGTCCTGATCGTTGGCGGCTCGGACACGAACGGCGCCGCGGTGGACGAGGTGCTCCTGGTCGATCCGGCAGCAGCCGTGTGGACGCCCGCCACCGAGAAGCTGGCGACGGCCCGAAGGCTGCACACCGTCACTGTTGTCGACAGCGGGAAGAAGGTGCTCGTCATCGGCGGCGCGACCGGTGCGTTCAGCCCGGATGCACCCGGTCTCGCGACCGCCGAGCTGTACGAGGTCTCGACCGGCAAGTGGACGGCGGTCGCCAACAACATGAAGGATGGCCGCTGGGGACATACCGCCACCCTGCTGGCCGGCGACAAGGTGCTGGTCACCGGCGGCAGCACCGGACGCTCTGGTCAGGGAGTGCGAACGCTGGCCACCGCCGAGATCCTCGACGTGGCAACGGGCAAGTGGACCGACGCGCCGCCGATGTTGTCCGCGCGGACCGGGCACGGTGCGGTCGAGGTCGGCGGCAAGGTCCTGGTCGTCGGTGGCGCCACCTCGGTCGGACCGGATCGCGAAGTCGGTCTGGCGTACTGCGAGTTGTTCAACGGCACCACGTGGGAGCCGACCGGGAGTCTCGCGGCCGGCCGTCGCCTGCACTCGGTCGTCAAGCTTGCCGATGGCGGCGTCCTCGCGATCGGCGGCGCCGCACCGGGGAGCCCGACCGGAGCGACCTTCGATCCGTTCAGCCAGGCCACGGTCGAGCGGTACGCCGGTGGCACCTGGTCAGCGGCCAAGTCTCTCCCGTACGGGCGGGCCGCGCAGCGCGCTATCGAGGTCAAGGCCAATCAGGTCCTGACGATCGGCGGCACGGGTGGTGACGCCGGCTATCAGAACTCGTTCCTGCTGACGAGCGACTGGGCCGCCACACCCGCGCCAGTCGAAGGCCGCTGGGGATTCGGTGCCGTCGCGTTGTCGAACGATCGCGTCCTGGTCGTGGGCGGCGTGCTGAAGTCCGGTGCGGCCACCGCGCAGCCAGGAGTCAACGTGCTGACCAAGAACGCCGAGATCTACAGCCTGAACGCCGCGGTGGCGCCGTGACGAACGAGATCATCACCGACCCGAACGCCACCTACGACGCGGTCAAGGACTCGGTCTACACGTTCCTGCCCTGGCTGCGGACCGGGATCGCGACCAAGCTCGAGGAGCTGAAGCCACCGCAGCTCGGGCAGCCGGCGCCGATCCGGGCCAAGATCCCGATCGAGCTGGAGATCGTCGGCGAGGGCCTGAACGGCGAACGGATCACCAAGCCGGTCACCGAACACGTCGAGATCTACGGACCCGGCGACGTGGTCGGGGTGGACCCGCGCGCGATCGTCCGGACCGAACCGCGGCCGTGGATCACCAACGTCGAGCCGAACTACCTGGCCCACATCGAGTTCTACGACGAGGACTTCTGCTGGCGGTACAGCCCGGCGTCGTCCGACGCCGAGTCCGGCCGGCTGGCACCCTGGCTGGCCCTCGTGGTGCTTGCCGGAGGCAAGGATCCGCAGTCGGTCGACGACCACGGCCCGGCGACCGGTGAATTCAAGGAAGGCGTCCGGCCGGATCGCCCGCTGCCGTTCATCGACGTGGTCGACCCCAAGGTGCTCCCGAAGCCGGAGGAACTCGGTGCGTGGGCGCACGTCCACGTCAACGGCGCGCTCGACCCGGCGGTCCTGGCCGACAAACCCGGCAATGGGCTGGCCGCCTTGCAGCGGGTGCTCGCGGCGAATGCGGACAACGCCAGCTCCCGGCTGATCTGCCCACGGCACCTGCTGCCGAACACGTCGTACCACGCGTTTCTGGTGCCGGCGTTCGAGGCGGGCCGGCTGGCCGGTCTCGGCGGCAATCCGGCGGAGGCGCTCACGACGTACGCCTGGGGTGGTGGAGTTGCGTATCCCGAGGGCACCCGGCTGCCGTACTACCACCGCTGGTACTTCAGCACCGGCAACACCGGCGACTTCGAGGCGCTGGTGCGGCTGCTCAAGCCGGTCCGGCTCGGCGCCGATGTCGGCCGGCGCGACATGGACGTGCAGGACCCGAAGCACCCGCTGGTACCCGGAATCACCACGCCGACCGACCTGGACGGCGTACTGAAACTGGGCGGCGCGCTCAAGTCGCCGGCACAGCCCGACGACGATGTCTACGAGAAGTGGGACGAGTGGCCGGACGAGCCGGTGCCGCATCCGTTCCAGGTGGCGCTCGCGAAGTTCGTCAACCTGGCGGACGACTACGTGCCGGCACCCGGTACGCCGACCGGCCTGGCCGCCGACGAGGACCCGGTCATCACCCCGCCGCTCTATGGGCGCTGGCCGGCATTGGCCAGTCGTCTGAGCACCGAGCGTCCGGCCGACCGCCCGTGGAACTGGATCCACAAGCTGAATCTCGATCCGCGCTACCGGGTGGCGGCCAACTTCGGCACCCAGGTGATCCAGGAGCAGCAGGAAGAGCTGATGGCGAAGGCCTGGGAACAGGTCGGCGACGTCGTCGCGGCGAACGAACGGATCCGGGCCGCGCAGCTCGCCGTACGGGTCGGACTTGCCTTGCAGGAAAAGCATCTCGAGCCCAAGCCGGTCACGCCTGGGCTGCGATCGGCGCCACTGCGGACCGGGCAGACGCTGGCGTTGACGGCACCCGCCAACTCTCGGGTGACGACCAGCTCGCCCTCCCTTGATGCCGTGGGTGAGCGGCTCGCGGTCGGGTTCCGGGTGGCCGAGAGCGTGGTCGCGACCGCGCCGCTGTCGGCCGAGATGCGCCGGATCATGCGGCCGGGCTCGCGGCTGGTCCGGAGTCTGAAGTTCTCCGAGGAGGCTCCGCCGACGGCGCTGGTGCCGTTGATGGACAAGGCTGAGCCGGACAGTCCGGTGGCGGCCGAAGCGAAGCAAACTCCGCCCGCGGTCGTCACCCCGAAGAAGCTCGAGGACGCCCTGCCGGCCTGGCCGAGCCTCGCCGACGACGGCGGATTCGACGGCGAGTTGCCGTTCAGCCAGTTCTTCGAGATCTCGATCCCCGGCGCCGGAAAGGTCTTCGACCGCGGCGACGAGCTGACCGACAGCGACCAGGCCGATCGCTTCAAACGCGCGATCGGCCAGTTCAAGGCGAACCGGGACGATGCACGCGTGGCGGGCGAGGTGAAGGCCCGCGAGCCGCTCGGCGCCGATTCGACCGGTACGGCGCTGCTGGCCGAACTGAGTCCCGAGAAGACGATCCCGAAGGCTCTCGACAAGGTGGTGGACCGGCCGGACCGGTTCCGCACCGAGGCCGGTGAGCTGGTCGAGGCGATGGCCTATCCGACCTTCGACACCCCGATGTACGAGGCGCTGCTCCAGCAGGGCGACGAACACTTCGTGCCGGGCATCAACAAGGTGCCGCCGAACAGCGTGACCCTGCTCAAGGTCAACCAGCCCTTCATCGAGTCCTACCTGGTCGGGCTCAACCACGAGATGGCCCGCGAGTTGCTCTGGCGGGAGTTCCCGACCGACCAGCGCGGTACGCCGTTCCGTCAGTTCTGGGACGTGAAGTCGCAGCTGCCGTTGCCTGGTGAGACCGCGGCCCAGCGCCGGGAGCGGCTCTACGACATCGAACCGCTGCACCGCTGGACGGCGGACAGTGAACTCGGCAAGCACGACAACCGCGATCGCACCACCAAGCAGGAGGACGAGGTCGTCCTGGTGATCCGGGGTGAACTGCTCCGCAAGTACCCGAACGCGGTCGTCTACGCCCACAAGGCCAAGTGGTACCGCGATCCGAAGACGAACCAGGACATGCCACAACAGGAAAGGGATCTGGTCGACTTCGTGGACCCGGCGCACCCCGGGCCCACGGAGGTCCAGATGCCGATCTACGAGGCGCTGGTGGCGCCGGACGTCTACCTGCTCGGGTTCGACCTGACCGAGGAGGACGTGAAGGGTGCGAAGTACCCCGGTGATGCCGGCTGGTTCTTCGTGATCAAGGAACGTCCTGGTGATCCGCGCTTCGGGATCGACGACGACCCGGTGGACGTACCGGTCGAGGTCGAGGTGTGGAACGACTTGACCTGGAACTCCGTCGATCCCGACCACACCGGCTTCGTCCCGGCCGGTGAACTGACACCGACGATCCCGCTCGATCCGCTGGAGGTCGATCCGACCGGCGTCGGACCGGACCAGGAGAAGCTGGACCAGCGGGCTGAGGATCAGCAGCTGGGGAACTGGAGACCGAAGCTGAGTTCGGCCGAGATCGCGTACATGTTGTTCCAGGCGCCGGTCCTGATGGCCGTGCACGCACAGGAGATGTTGCCGAAACCATGACTGACGCGCCGATCTATCCCGTGCTGCTCGGTCCGATCCGGATCGAGACGAAGTGGACCAAGGACCACCTGCTGGTCCGGTTCTTCCCGGACGAGTGGTCGATCGACAAGTTCGAGGACAAGCCGGCCGAGGCCGAGCTGTCCGCGGTCGACGCCTACTGGACCGCGATCTGGCGGGCCGCCGGCAACGCGGCCGCCGAGCAGACGGCGTGGCACGAGCTGACCAGCCGGATCGCGATCGGCCGGGCCGGCTGGCTGATCTCGGAGCACCCGCCAGCCAATCCGGGCGACCGGCCAACCGCACCGGCCGATACGGCGGTGCTGGTGGTGACGAGTGCGGCCGCGCTCCCGGCCGCCGACCGGCAGCCCACCGTCAACTACTGGACGGCGATCTGGCAGGCCAAGGGCGATCGGCAGAAGATCCTCGCGGCCGACCTCGCGTTGTTCACAGCCGTCGGCGGTCGTGCGGACGCGATCCGCAAACGCCGGCCGCTCGGCCTCGACAGCATCACCGACGACACCGCCGTACTGGTCGCGTTCCTGGTCTTCCCGGTGCGTCCGGCCGAGCTGGCGAAGGCGTCGTGGACGAAGAAGGCCCAGGCCCGGCTGCTCCCGGACAAGTTCCTGGTACTCGGCTGGGAGAACGGCGAGGAGGTCATCAACAAGGTTGGTGAGCCGATCACCGGCGACCTCGCGGTCAGCCCGGACCCGGAGCTGCCGAGGGCGGAGCAGCTCGAGATCGACAAGACGTCCGGCGCGCTGCGAGTGCCGGAGGACCTGCAGTGGCTGACCAATTTCGAGGTTGCGGTCCGCAAGGGCATGGGCGTAAAGATCGACCGGACGCCGAAGGTGACCAAGGGCGTCAGCCGGCTGATCGTGATCGGGCTGCGGACGAAGAACGGGCCGGCGGGATCCGCGCAGGAGCTGGCGGATCTGATCAGCCGGCAACATCGCAGTACGGACGGCTTCGTGCTGCTTCCGCAAGGCACGCCGACCAACAACACCGAGCAGGCACCGGCCGGCCAGGCCAAGCGCGAGGCTGCTGAGACGAGTCTGCGGACCGCGTTCGGACTGCCGGAGGCGGTGGGCGACTGGAAGACGAAGACCGATGGCGAGTGGTTCACCGAGCTGCTCGGGATCGATCCGGCCGGGCTGACCGGCGTACCGAATTTCGACGGCAGGGACCAGGCCGAGGCGCGCGCTGCGAACCTCGCGCTCTGGCCGGCCACCTGGGGTTCCTACCTGCAGACGACGCTGGCCGACGCCGTACCGGCGACTGTTGTCGAGGAGACCCGGACCTTCTTCACCCGCTACGTCAGTGGGCGCGGCGCGATCCCGGCCTTCAAGGTCGGGCGGCAGCCGTACGGCGTCCTGCCGACGACCGTGTTCAGCAAGCTGGCCTGGGCCGCGAACCCGCACCGCACCGGTCTGCACGCCATGCTGCAGACGATGGCCGGTGACTGGACAGCCGCCGCCACGGCCAACGTGAAGACCGTCAACTCGCCGGGTGACCGTCACCAGGTGCTGCTGGACATCCTGGCGTTGCACCCGGCCTCTGCCGAGTTCCACCAGCGCTACGCGAACAGCGTGGACGACCTGTTCAACCGGCGGAACCTCGGCAACCAAGGTCAGCTCGTGGTCGACAGGCTGCGGGACACGGTTCTGCTCGAGCCGCCGATCCGGGCGCTGTTCGAGCGGCTTGGCCACGCCGGGCTGAACCCGGACATCCTGCGACGCCTGTTCGTCGGCGAGCAATTCCCGTTGCTCGGGCCGCTCGTGACCGAGGGACCGCTGTCGGAGAAGGACCCGATCGGACCGGAGAACTACCTGGCCTGGCTCGCGGCCAACGTGCGAACCGATCTGGATCGCATCCGTCGTGAGGACGGACTGGTCAAGAAGCCGGCCGCCTTGCTCTACCTGCTGCTCCGCCACGCGGTGCTGCTCGGCTGGGAGGAGGCCGCACGACTCCTGTACGCCGCGACCGGTCGCGAGCCGTTGCCGACGGCAGACCCTGCGTTCGTCCACGTCGACGCGAATCTGGCCAGCGCGAGCCGCTTTCGGCTGCTCTACTCGAAGGACTCCGCGATCACGTCGGACCCGAACCGGTACGTGGTCGACTACATCCCGACTGCGCTGACGGACGGCAAACCGGCGACGGCTCGACTGGCCGAGCAGGCGGCCGCGCTCGACGTACTGGCCGACCTGCCGACCGCGAGACTCGAGCGGCTGCTGGCCGAGCACCTGGACACAGCGACGTACCGGCTGGACGCCTGGCGGCTCGGGCTGGTGAACGAGCGGCTGGAGGAGGTGCGGGCGACCGGCGCGCGCGGCGTACATCTTGGTGCCTATGGGTGGTTGGACGAGGTTCGGCCACGCAAGGACGCGCCGACGGAGAAGACCGACCTGACCGGCAAGCTGAAGGAGATCTTCCAGCCGGCGGGTTCGACACCGTTGCTGCTGGAGAAGGGGAACGGCGGCTACATCCACGCGCCGTCGCCGAGTCATGCCACCACGGCCGCCGTGTTGCGCGCAGGCTACCTGGCCAACGCCGCGGAAGAGACACCAACCGTTTTCGCAGTGAACCTGAGCTCCGAACGCGTCCGGGTTGCCTTGAGTTTGCTCGACGGACTGCGGCAAGGACAGTCCCCGGGGGCGTTGCTGGGGTATCGGTTCGAGCGCGCCTTGCACGACCGGTACGACGGGGTGCCACGGGTGGAGCTGGACAAGTACATCGACCCGTTGCGGAGCTGGTTCCCACTGCGGTCCGGCAAGATCGACGAGACCAGCCCGGTGCCCGGCACCGCGGTCGAGGTGGTCGAGGCCCGCAATGTCATCGACGGGCTCAAGCTGATCCAGCACGTGGCCCGACCCGGGCGGGATCCGCTGCAGTATCCGTTCGGTCTGCCCGGCCTGCCGCCCGCGGGTCCGGACGAGACGAAGGCGATCGCTGACGCGGTCGACGACCTGTTCGACGTCCACGACGCGATCGGGGACCTGATCGTTGCCGAGGGCACGCATCAGACCCTGCTGGGGAACACCGAACGGGCTGCCGCGACACTCGATGCGGTCTCGAAGGAGGGGTTCCCGCCGGAGCCGGCCGTCGTCCAGTCGCCGCGCAGTGGAGTGTCGTTGACGCATCGACTGGCGGTCCGGCTGACTTCGGGGCTCAGCCCGAATCACGGTTCGACGCTGTTCCGCGGCAACGGTCCGCGGGCCAAGGCCGAGCCAGCGGTGAACGCGTGGGTCGCGAAGATGCTGCCGAGCCAGCAAGACGTGGTGGTCGTGGTGAGCTGGAGGGAACACGGTCGGCCCGAGCCGGTCAAGCGCACCATCACGCAGTACGACCTGGAGCTGCAACCGATCGACCTGTTCTGGGCACTGCGTCCCGAGGACGAGGCAGCGATGACCGATCTCGACGACCGGATCGCCGGCGTGGTGGCCAAGCTGTACCGGCCGCGACCCGACTCCGAGCTGAAGATCGAGTACACCACCCGGGTCGAGGACAAGGTGACGTTCTTCGAGCTCTCGCCACTCGTCGACGCGTTGCGGACCCTTCTGACCACGGCCCGCCCGTTGCGCACCACCGACCTGGTGCCGGGCGCGGGATCGTCGACGATCGACCGTACGGCGGACCTGGTCGTCTCCCTGGACAAGGACCGGCCGCTCGCCGTCCGCGATGCGATGACGGAGTTTCTCGACCAGGTGAAGGACCTGGTCGGCGATCTCGGCTCGCTGTTCCCCGCGGACCCGGCCGAACCATTGCGGGCCGAGATCCTGGAGGAGGTCGACGCGTTACTCGCCAAGCACGCGGACCTGATCGTCACGGCGGGCAGTTTCGGGATGGTTCGCAGCGGCTGGGGTGAGCTGACGGCCTGGCGGCGTGGGCTCTTCACCGATCTGCTCGTGGCCGCCGACGTCGCCGCGGATCGGCTGGGTGCCACCCTCGGCGTCGCAGACCAGTTGCTGCACGACTACGACCAACTGCCGAGCGGCACCCCGGACGAGGACCGGTTCCGGTTGCTTCAGCAGATCGAGAACCTGCTGGTCACCGTGCCGATGAAGGAGCGACCCCGGACACCGCGGCTCTACCGGCTCCAGCTCACCATCAAGCGCGACGAGTTCAACGACAAGGTCGAGGAGCTGGCCGGGATCGCCGCCAGCCGCGAGACGACGGTCAGCGGCCTGTACGCCGACATCGCGGCGATCGAGCTGGCCGACGTCGATCCGGTCGGGCTGGACCTGACGCCGTACGGGGATCGGGTGGTCGCCTTCGTGGCCGACCTGTTCGAGCGAACGAAGAAGTTGAAGACTGACCTCGAGTTGCGGCTTGCGAACGTGGTCCCGATCCTCAAGGCCTACGACGATGCGGTGCTCGCGCCGGATCGGGTCGAGGCCGGGATCGACGCGCTGAAGGCGTTGCTCGGCGAGGACGTGCTCGTGGTGCCGGAGTTCACGCCGCCGTCGGCGCTCGCCGACGAATGGCGGAAGGCCCGCAACGACAGCAGCCGGCTGGTGTCGCATCTGGCCCGGGACTACCCGGTCGAGGACTGGCTGCACGGGATGGCCCGGGTGCGGGAGAAGCCGCGGCTGTGGGAACAGGTCATCACCTTGAGCGACGTACTGCGGAAGCCGAAGCTGCTCGATCTGATCCTGCCGGAGGAACGGCCGCTGATCCCGGTGCAGTTCCCTTACCGGCGGGAGGATCCGTGGCTGGCGCTGGAGTTCCCACCGGCCTTCGAGATCAACGAGGACCGGCTGCTGTTCACCGCGCACTACGACGACGATCCGCTGCTCGGACGGGCCTCGCAGTGCGGGCTGCTGCTGGACGAATGGACCGAGGTCCTGCCGGCCACCGAGGAGACGACCGGGCTGGCGTTCCACTACGACCGGCCGGATTCCGAACCACCGCAGGCGATGCTGCTCGTCGTACCGCCTGCGCAGGAAGCTCTGAGCGTCGCGGATCTGGTGGCCGCGATCAACGATACCTACGATCTCGCGAAGTCCCGGGCAGTCGAGCCGGTCCATCTGGACGGTACGGCGTACGCGCACTTGCTGCCGGCAACCGTCCTGTCCGCGGCCGATCCGGCGGCGACGATCGGCACCGACCTGGGGACGAACAACGTGCGGTGGAGGACCGATGGTTGAGCCAGTCGAGGAGTTCGCAGCGAGCCTGGACACGCGCGCTGTCCCGGCGATCGGTGTCTGGAACCGGGTCGAGGGCCGGCCGCGGACGACCGAGTTCGGGGCGGCGCTGCGGGCCGAGGTGCGGGATCCGCTGTGGATGCTGACTCGCCAGTGGCAGCTAGGGGAGTTCCTCGGGAGTGATGCGGGGACGCCGGTGACGGCGCAGTTCAGTGTTGCGACGACGACACCGACGCGGTACCGGCCGGGCGGTGGCGGGGTGGAGCCGATCTCGGGAACCGCGCCGCTGGAAGCGGTGGCCGAGCGGCGGGTGCTGCCGTTCGACTTCGGCAGTGATCCGGTGTCGTTCGATCTGCGGCTGGCGATGGGGCGGCGGTGGCTCAAGTACCTGCGCAACCACCCGAACCTGCTGGTGCGTGGGTTCCGGAACGAGTACATCAAGAAGTACCCGATCGCGTTGCCGGATCCTGGCAAGGCCGCGGATGCGGCGCGGGTGGCGCACCCCGAGGTGTGGGCGCAGATGCAGGCGGTCGCCGGACGCGCGGTCGACGGCTACAAGCTGTATCGCTTCCTCAAGGGTGGCGGTAAGGCGTGGCAGAACATCGACGGCGTCACCTTCTTGACCAAACCGGCGTTGGAGACCCTTGGGAACGCACTGATGGCGTGGTTCGACGAGCTCCTGGAGCAACCGGTCGGGGTCGATGCGGCCCATCCGAACGGCAACAGTGCTTGGGATGCGGGGCGGCTGGAGCACAACTTCTCGATCGCGGCCCGGGCCGGCGGGACCGGCGAGAAGGTGCTGACGGCACAGGAGTATCCGGGCGGGACCCTGGACTGGCACGCCTTCTCGGTCGACACCCGCGCGCCACTCGGCGGGACGGTGGACAAGGCCGGCCGCCGGATCCGGACCACGTTCCCGGCGCCGGTGCGGTTCTCCGGTATGCCGCTGCCGCGCTGGTGGGCGGTCGAGGACGGCAAGACGAACTTCGCCGCAGTCAAGCCGGACAGCACCGATCTGGCCCGGCTGATCTTCCTGGAGTACGCGCTGGTCTACAGCAACGACTGGTTCCAGGTGCCGTGCGAGTTGCCGGTCGGGACCATCGCCGACGTCGAAGGGCTGGTGGTGACCGATGTCTTCGGTACTCGCCAGTGGATCAGTGCCGCCGGCACCGGCCGCGAGGAGAACTGGCAGCGCTGGTCGATGTACGGCATGGACACGATCGGCACGGCAGACGTTGCCGCCGACACCAGTCTGTTCCTACCGGCCAGCGTTCCGAAGATCGCCGAAGGCCCGCCGCTCGAGGATGTCCTGCTGATCCGCGACGAAATGGCCAACATGGTCTGGGGAATCGAGCAGACGATCCCGCTGGTCACCGGCAAGAGTCGCCGTGGTGCCGAGGTGGTCGCGGAAGAGCTCGCGTTCCGGCAGAGCCTGCCTGCGACCACTCCGCCTGGCGTAGTCCGGAAGGCACCGGAGTACTACGAGGTGATGTCGAGCGTCCCGGAGAACTGGATCCCGTTCATCGCGGTCCGGGAGCCGGGGTCCGAACGGCGGATCCGCCTGCAACGAGCGAGCATGCCGAGTGTCGTCGACGGCTCACCGGTCAAGCCCCGCACCGACCTGCTGCGGGAGAACCTGGACGGCGCCGGACCGAAGACCTACTTCATCGCCGAAGAGGAGGTTCCAGCGTCCGGTACCAGACTCACCGTCGCCTACAACCGGACGCGCTGGCGAAATGGCCGGGCCGTGACGTGGCTCAGCGCGAAACGCACCAGCGGCCGCGGCGAGGGATCCAGCGGCCTGGCCTTCGATCACCTGGTCGACACGCCACCCGCGCCTTAGCCACGGTGGGTCCAGGCGCCAGCTCGCATGGTGGCGCCGACCGTCAGATCGGGGGCCAGGACGGCCAGGTCGGCGTCGTACGACGGGGTCAGGCGGCCTTTGCGGTGGGCGAGGTCGAGGACTCGCGCGGGGCGGGTGCTGGTGGCGGCTACGGCTTCGGGGAGGGGCCAGCCCAGGGTGCGGTGTAAGTGGGCGAGCATGCCGTCCAGTGGGGTGGTGCTGCCACCGAAGGCGTCGGCGCCGACGACCATGCCGACGCCGGAGGCCACCTCGCAGTCGATGATGCCGAGGCGGTAGCGGTAGCCCTCGGGCATGCCGGCGCCGGCGGTGGCGTCGGAGACGGCGATGAGGCGGTCGCTCAGGCAGCGTCGGGCGATCTCGATCAGGGTGGGCGGGAGATGGTGGCCGTCGGCAATGATTTCGCCGATCAGGTGGTTCGAGGCCAGGGACTCTTCGAGTAGGCCGGGGAGTCGCCAGGGGCCTTGGCGGATCAGGGTGGATTGGCAGCTCCACAGGTGAGTCAGGTGGGTTAGACCGTTGTCGACTGCTGCTGCGAGCCCGGGTGCGCGGGCTTCGCTGTGGCCTGCGGCAACGACTACGCCGGCTGCCGTGAGGCGGCGGATGAACTCCGGTACGCCGGGCAGTTCCGGGGCGACGGTGACCATCGTGATGAGGCCATAGCGGGCGAGGAGGCGGTCGGCCTCGTCGGCGGTGGGCGGGCGGAGGGCGGTTGGGTCGTGAGCACCGCATTGGGAGGTGGCGAGATACGGGCCCTCGAGATGGACGCCGTACAGCATGCTGTTGGTGGTTGTCGTCTCGGCGAGTGCGTCGAGTTGGCGGGCCAGGTCGGCGGGGTGCGCGGAGACGAGCGAGGCCTGCATCGTGGTGACGCCATGTCGGGCGTGGAAGTCGAGCACCTGTTGGTGAGCAGCCGGGTCGGGGTCGTCGAAGGAGTGTCCGCCGCCGCCGTGGACATGCAGGTCGATGAGGCCGGGAATGATCGTGCACCCGGACAGGTCGTGTACGTCGGCAGTGGCCGGTACGTCGTTCGCCGCGACGACCGCTTCGATCCGCCCCTCGCGGATGATCAGCGCTTGGTCGTCGACGAGGGCGTCGTCGACGACCAGGGTTGCTCCGGTGAGCGCGATCAACGGGGATCCGATTCCACGTCCAGGAAGAGACGGACTCGCGGGTGCGTGCGGAGCGCCGTACCGGGGTGGTCGGGGCCGATCGGGCGGGTGAGGGTGTCTTGGACGGCTTGGCGTTTGGGAGCGCCGGGGACGGAGGCGATCACGTCGCGGGCGTTCAGGAGGCGGGGGATGGTGACGGTGACGGCGTGCGTCGGTACGTCGGACAGTCGGGCGAAGTGGCCTTCGTCGACCTGCTGGCGGCGGCTGGTTTCGTCGAGGGCGACGACCTTGGCGGAACGCGGGTCGTCGAGGTCGGCGGGTGGGTCGTTGAAGGCGAGGTGGCCGTTGACGCCGAGACCGAGCAGGACGATGTCGAACGGCTCATCACCCATCACCTGCTCGTAGTGCGCGACGGCGGATTCGGGGTCGATCCGGTGGAAGGTTGCCTGGGGCACCTTGTTGAGGAAGTTCTGGTGCAACCAGGTGCCGAACGCCTGGGGTGCTTCCGGCGCGAGGCCGACGTACTCGTCCATGTGGAAGAACTCGACACGGCTCCAGTCGAGGTCTGGCTCTCCTGCGAGGGCGGTCAGGGTCGCGGCCTGGCTGGGGGCGGCGGCCAGCATGACGCGTGCGTTGGACGTCCGCTCGATCGCCTGCCGGATCCGCTCCGCGGCCCAGGCCGCCGCTGCCTGCCCGAGGGCGGCTCGGGTCGGGTGGGTGCTGATCTGCGGGGCGTGGTCGATGCCGAGGGTCATGTAGTCCAGTGTGTCAAAGGTTTGCACTGGTAACCTCTCCGCCGACATGACACCAAGAACCAAGCCCGCAACTCTCAAAGATGTTGCCAAGGTCGCCGGAGTCTCGATCTCCACGGTCTCCCGGGTGTTCTCCAGTCCCGGCCGGATCTCGGTGGAGACGTCGGATCGGGTTCGTGAGGTCGCGCGAGAGCTGCGGTTCACGCCGAATGTGATGGCGCGTTCGCTGATCACCGGTACGTCGCCCAATATCGGGCTGGTCGTCCCGGACATCTCGAACCCGTACATGACCACCTTGCTGAAGGCCGCGCAGAAGGTGTCGCGCGGCCACCAGACCGGCATCTTCGTCGCGGACACCGACGATAACGCGGAGATCGAGCGGGAGGTGTGCGAGCAGTTCGCCCAGCAGAGCCGCGGGGTGATCCTGTGCGCGCCGCGGATGAGCGCCGTACACATCCGTGAGATCAGTGGGATCGTTCCGCTGGTTCTGGTGAACCGGATCGTCGAAGGCATCCCGAGCGTCTACACCGACTCCCGGTCGGCGCTGCGCGAGCTGCTGGACGAGCTGGTCGAGCAAGGGCATCGCCGCGTCGGGTACCTGCCGGGACCGGCTGGGTCGTGGTCGAACAAGCAGCGTGCGCGTACGGTGGCCGACCGGGCTCGGGCGCTCGAGATCGAGCTGGTGCGACTTGATCCGACCGACGGTACGCACGCGGACGGCGTACTGGCTGCGGATCAGGTGATCGAGCTGGGGATCACCGCGGTGATGGCGTTCGACGACGTACTGGCTGCTGGTTTGGTCGAGGGGCTGCGGCGGCGTGGTAAGTCCGTGCCCGAGGATGTCAGCGTGACCGGGCACGACGACATCCTCTCCGAGCTCGTGCATCCCGGGCTCACCACTGTCACCGGGCAGAGCGCCCAGGTCGGTGAGCTGGCGATCTCGCGGCTGCTAGACGCCTCGGGGCCGGAATCCGTTGGTGTTCAAGCCACAGTGGTACGCCGGCACTCGACAGCCGCACCGCGGTCACGGTAGGTCACTCAGGGTTGTCCCTGATGGGTACTTTGGCCGCATGACTGCTCTCCAAGCGGCCGAGGAACCGACGGGCATCGCAGGCTGGGCCATCGATCTGATGGAGAAGCTGGGTGCGCCCGGTGCTGGTTTGGCGGTCGCCGCGGAGAACCTCTTTCCACCACTGCCCAGTGAAGTGATCCTGCCGCTGGCCGGGTTCGCGGCCAGCCGGGGCGACCTCGGATTGGTTGCCGCGATCATCTTCACCACGCTCGGTTCGGTGATCGGCGCCCTCGCCCTGTACGGCGTGGGCGCGGGCCTCGGTCGTCATCGGACCCGCACGCTGGCCGCGAAACTGCCGCTGGTGAAGGTGGATGACGTCGACAAGGCCGAGGAGTGGTTCAACCGGCATGGCGCGAAGGCGGTGCTGATCGGGCGACTGGTCCCGGTCGTGCGAAGCCTGATCTCGGTACCGGCCGGGGTGGAGCGGTTGTCGGTGCCGCTGTTCGTGCTGCTGACCACGATCGGGAGCGGGATCTGGAACACCTTGCTGATCGTCGCCGGGTACCAGCTCGGCGAGCGCTGGCACGTGGTGGAGTCGTCGATCGGGGTCTTCCAGTGGGTCGTGCTGGGCGGCGCGATCGCCGCAGTCACCTGGTTCGTGATTGTCAAGCTGCGGGCCCGAAGCTCAGTATCTGAGAAAGTCAAGTAGCGGGCTGGACTTTGATTACGCTCGATCCATCACTGCCGATGGTCAGGAGCTGGGTCAGATGCCCTCAACCGCGTTCGAACCGAAGATCGTCCCGGATCCACCGGTCTGGCCGCAGTCGGTGGTCACCGTCGTCGGCAACCCCAAGGCCGGCTCCCGTACGGCGGCCGCCGCGGCCTCGGTCGCCGAACTGCTCGCCTCCGAGCTAGGAACGCCGTACCGGATCGACGAGCTGGTCGACCTGGTCACGATCGCCCCGGCGATCTTCCAGGGCGAGACCGCGAGCGAGGCGGATCGAACCGCCCTCGACAGCGCAATCGAGCTGGCCGCCTCGGCGTCGGTGCTCGTGATCGCGACGCCCGTTTATAAGGGCAGCTACACCGGTCTGCTGAAGAGCTTCCTGGACGTGCTCCCACCGCAGGCGCTCGCCGGAGCGGTCGTCGTACCGGTGACTGTCTCAGCCGCGCCCAGTCACAAGCTGCTCGCCGATCAGCATCTGCGCCCGGTATTGGCCGAGCTCGGCGCGAGTGTGCCGGTGCCCGGCGTGATCCTGGAGGAGCGCGACCTCGAAGACCTCCAGGTCGTCCTCGCCAGCTGGCTCCGCACCAACGCCGGCATCATCCAAGCCACCACCATCGCCCTCCAACCCGTCGCCGAGCCAACCCCGCTGCGCTGACCCCTTGGGGCAATTCCCGTCGCGCGCGGTGCCGGCGGGACCTAGCGTGGCCGGTATGGATGAGCGCGTGGAGGGGAACCGGGCCGGCTGGGACCTGCGGGCTCTTGCGCATGCTGGTGGCGCCAGCCTGTACGACGTGGACGGTTTCCGCGCCGGCGGGAGTTCGCTGCGCCCGTTCGAGTTGGAAGCGCTCGGCGACGTCCGCGGTAAGCGTCTACTGCACCTGATGTGCCACTTCGGCCTCGACACGTTGTCGTGGGCTCGGCTCGGCGCTGCCGTGACCGGGTTGGACTTCTCGGCCGCCGCGATCGCGGCGGCTCGGCAGTTGGCGGATGAGGTCGGGTTGGCGGCGCGGTTCGTGCAGGCCGACGTGTACGACGCGGCCGACGTACTGGAGGAGCAGTACGACATCGTGATCGCGACGTACGGCGTACTGATGTGGTTGCCGGACTTGGCCGAGTGGGCGCGCGTCGTGGCGCGGTTGCTGCGACCAGGCGGTGTGCTGTTCGTCGGTGAGTTCCACCCGCAACAGGGTCAGATCGACGACGACCTCCGCATCACGTCGTCGTACTTCCGCACCCAACCCCGAGAAGTCCAGGTGAGCGCCAGCTACACCGGCCAAGAGCTCCCCACCCACACCCAAACCACCTGGCCCTGGACCATCAGCGGTCTGCTTAACGCGCTCATCGATGCAGGCCTCCACATCAACCGCCTCGACGAACACCCAGTAGACCTCCGCCAACGCCGCCCCACCATGGTCCCCACCCCCGACGGCCTCTGGCGCCTCCCCGGCGACCCCATCCCCCTGCTGCTGACCTGCCGCGCCACTCGACCGCTAAAGCGGCCGACAAACCAAGATGGCGGGCAGGTCTGTGGCTGAGCCGGATGGCGAGCCCGCGCCCAACTCCCCGTCGTCTGAGCTTCCGGGCTGTGGCTGGGGTGGGTGATGCTGGGGGACTTGCGTTATCCGATGGATTTTGGGGGCTGGGTGACGAAAATCCATCGGCTAACGGAACCAATGCCAGTCAGCCACAGGCAACGTGGAGCCGCGGTCGCCGGACTCGCCATCCACCTCAGCCACCGCGGCGACCAGCCCCCTGTCTTTCAAGTCGGCCGGACGCGGTGATCAGCCACAGCGCACGTCCCCGGCCGAGTCCTTTCGGCCTGTGCCCAGGCTGGCGTTTGCGTTATCCGATGCATTTTCGTCACCCAGCCCCCAAAATCCATCGGTTAGCGGACTGGGCAGGTGGAACTGCAGGGGTGGGCGGGGAGGTCGGGGATGGTGCGGCGGAGGATTTTGAGGACTTGCACGGCGGCTGTGCAAGGGCGGGTGGTGATATCGAGCCAGCCGTAGCGGAGGGTGGTCTCCGCGCGGAGGGTGGCTCGGTTGTCGCGGTCGAGGTCTCGCCACCGCTGCTGCGGGATGAGGTGCAGGCGACCGTCGAGTTCGACGTTCAGGCCGAAGGGGTCGTAGTGGACGTCGGTGAACTCTCGGTCGATGGCGCGTTGGCGGTGGCCGGTGGGAAGGCCGTGGCGGCGTTCGACGTCGCGGTGGTAGCGGAGTTCGAGGAGTGAGTGTGAGCCGGCTGCGACATCGGCGAGGATCGGTCGGAGTGAACGGCCGTGGCGGAGTCGGCCTCGGGTGGTCAGGGCCGCGGCGATGGCGGTGGGGTGTACTCGGCCGGATTGGCAGGCGTCGGCGATGACCGCGGCTGCTTCGTCGAGGGTTTGGGCGATTCCGACGATGTCGAGGACTGCGTGGGCCGCGGTCCGGCGGGGTGGGGTGGCGCGCGCGAGTCGGTCGGCCCAATGGCTGTCGCGGTGGATGACGAGGCCGGGGCGTCGGACGATGGTGCGGTGGTCGGGGATGGCCACGTGGACGGGGCGATCAGGGGACGGTTTGAGGAGGCCGAGTTGTTCGGCTGCGGTGTAGTGGCTCCAGGCGGCGTCTGGGCCGGCGTGCAGGAGGGCGGCGATCAGGCGTTCGTCGTACCCGATGGGGCCGTTGTGGGTGGAGTAGACACCGGGGTGGACGGTTTGCCAGCGGCGGCTGCGGATCCGCTGCCGGATGCGGTCGCTCGTCCATCCTGCCGAGAGCAGTTGGACGCGCGACACGACCAGGTGCTGGCTCCGGATGAGTTCCTGGATTCCCTTGTCGGCTAGGTGCCGGTGCCACCACCATTCCATTCGACTCAGCATGAGGTAAGCGGCGTGTTGCTGCAGGAGGGGCTGTGGATAACTAGTCGGCGTGGGTGGGTTGGGTGGGGGAGTGGCGGAGGGAGGTGAGGGCGGGGACGAGGGTGGAGGTGAAGGTGAGGAGGGCTGCGGTGCCGATGATCAGTAGGTAGATCCAGAGAGGGCCGGTGGGGAGGTCGTTGGCGACCTTGGCTGAGAAGGGGAGTAGGCAGGCCAGGGCTACGAGGGTGCCCAGCGTGATGCCGGAGAGGGTGATGAGGGTGCCTTCGGCCGTCAGCATGCGGAGGACCTGCGAGCGGGTGGAGCCGGTGAGGCGTTGGAGGGCGAACTCTCGGCGGCGGCGCAGAGTGGTGGAGACGAGGGTGTTGACCACCGAGACTGCGGTGTAGGCGATGAGCATGCCGACGAGCATGTAGTTCACCCAGGCTTGGGTTTTCTGGTCCTCGGCGTTGGCGCTGACCAGGGCCTCACGATCAGCGACCTGTACGCCGGGATGCGCGGCCGCGAGCTTTGTCAGGGCCGGGCGGGCGCCGGGGTCGGCGCGGACGAGGATCTGGCGGACGAGGCCGTCGGTGGTGTGGGCGGTGACTAGGGCCGCGGGGAGGACGATGCTTTCGTAGCCGCGTTCGGCGGCGAAGGTCGCGACCACTCGGAGCTTCACGGAGGTGCCGTCGCCCATGGTCACGGTGATGGTCGATCCGACGGCGCGACCGATCTTCTGCGCGACGTATTCGGGGAGCGCGACGGTCGAGCCGGTCAGGCCGCTGAGCGATCCGGCGGTGACGCGGACCGGTGCCGGGCCGTTCGCATCTTGGGCGTCGACGCCGACGAGTGGGGCGCCGTCGTCGTCGAAGGGGGCATTGCGGGGTTCGTCGATGACGCCGGTACTGCGGACGTACGCCGATGCACCGGACACACCTGGTACGGCGCGGACCTGCTGCACGAGTTGTGGCGACATGCCGGTCGCTGAGGTGAGGACGACGTCGGCGTTGAGGTCGCGGGTGAAGGCTTTGGAGGCGGCGTCGACCTGGGTGGTCTGCATGTAGAGGTTGGCGGTCGAGATGCTGACGGCAAGCATCACCGGCATCACAGCAGCCGACACTGCCACCGAGCGGACCGACACGTTGCGGATCGCCAGCCGGCCGTTGACCCGGCTGAACAGCTGCACCGGCCAGCGCCACAGCAGCAGAGCGGCCTTGGTCCAGAACGGGCCGAGCAGGGCAACACCGATCGACCAGCACAGGATGGAAGGTCCAGCGGTGGCACCCGCGAGCGGTCCGACCATCACCGTCGCGGTCACGATCAGCAGGGCGAGACCGCCGCCGAGGAACAGCAGTCCGGCGATCAATCGCACCCAGCTGAACCACTTGCGCTGCAGCGAAGACTCCATCAGCGCCTGAACAGGCTTGATCTTGGCCGACTTGCGGGCCGCGATCAGTGCGGCACCGATGACCGCCAGGATCGCTCCACCGGCACCGGCCGCGAACGGAATCAGTCCTTGGTAGAAGGAGATCACCGACGAGGCGACACCATGCTCAGCGAGTTGCTCGAACAGGAATCGGCCGAGTGCCATCCCGGGCAGGACGCCGACGACAACGGCCGGGAGGGCGACGAGCAGACCTTCGCCGAGGATCATCCGCCGTACCTGACCCGGCGTCGTACCGATCCCGCGCAGCAGGGCGAACTCGCGCTCGCGGTGCTGGGCGGACAGCGCCAGCGTGGACGCGACGACGAACATCATCGTCATCACCGCGATCCCGCCGAACGAACCGGCGATCGCGATCAGCGCCTCCCGCTGGCCGGTGGTTCCCGGGTGCTCGGCGAGACCCCGGTCGACTCCGGAGGATGCGGTCAGATTCCCGAGCGCCTCGATCCGTTCCTTGACCGCGCCCAGGTCGGTGCCGGGGGCAACCAGTACGCCGACGTCGGCGTACCGGTCGGGCATCCGGCTGAGCCGGGCGGCGTCGGTCTCGCTGAAGAACGTGTGCCCGGCCGGCGCCGCGGCGATCCCACCGACCGTGAAGCGCTCCGCCGTGCCGTTCACCAGCACGCTCACTCGAGAACCCAGACGGCCGGACGTGCTGACGACCTCGCCGACGCGAGGCGCGTGGCCGCTGACCAGCTTGTACGGCGCCAACGCAGCGCTCGCCCAGTTGTGGCCTTCGGCAACGACTGGCCCGGATGGCGTGACCAGCGGTGCCGTGAAGCTGCGGTCGCCGATCACTCCCGTGATCCCTTCGACCGCGCGCAGCTTGGTCAGCAGTTCAACCGGTACACCGACCAGCTCGGTCAGTACGAACGCGTCGGTGTCTTCGTCGGCGCCCGGCGGTTTGTGCGACTGCTGGCCGGTGACCACGATCGGGGCCGCGGCCAGGCGCTGGGGTTCGACGTTCGAGCGGATCCCGGTCTCCATCAGACCGCCGCAGGCCATCACGATCGCCGTACCGAAGACGACCGCGATGAAGGTGGCGATGAACCCGCCCTTGCGGAAATGCAGGGTGCGGATGGCGAGCCGCATCATCAGGCCACCGCCAGGTTCCCGCGCGCACCGAGGTGCGTCATCCGGTCGGCGACCTGCTCGGCGGTCGGGGCGATCAGGCTGCCGGCCAGGCGGCCGTCGGCGAGGAAGACGACCTGGTCGGCGTACGACGCGGCGACTGGATCGTGGGTGACCATCACGACGGTCTGGCCCTGGGTGCGGACCGGTTCGCGGAGCAGTTCGAGGACGTCGGCAGCGGTCTGCGTGTCGAGGGCGCCGGTCGGCTCATCGGCGAAGATCACCGCCGGGCGGGCGACCAGGGCGCGGGCGATCGCGACCCGCTGCTGTTGACCGCCGGACAGTTCGCCGGGCCGGTTCCGCTGCTTGTCGCTGAGGCCGACCCGCTCGAGCACCTCGCGCACCGCGGCCTTGTTCGGACGACGACCGTCCAGCTCCTGCGGGAGGACGACGTTCTGCCAGACCGTCAGCGCCGGCAGCAGGTTGAACGACTGGAACACGAACCCGATCCGCTCGCGGCGCAGCTCGGTCAGCTGGTACTCCTTCATCCCAGCCAACGGCAGTCCATCGATCAGCACCGAACCCGACGTCGGCCGGTCCAGACCGGCGGCACAGTGCAGGAACGTGCTCTTACCGGATCCCGACGGCCCCATCACCGCGGTGAACGTGCCGCGACCGAATCCGATGCTGACCCCGTCGAGCGCGGTGACGGTATTGCCACCGCGGCCGTAGACCCGTCGTACGTCCTGGAGAACCACAGAGTGCTCGCTCGGGAGCACGGCATCCTGCCGCTTCTTCGTCATGCTCAGGACGCTACGGATCCGCCGCGCCCCGCCCCAGGGTGCTGAGCCGTGGTCGATGGTGGTGCAAACCCCACCTCAGGACAGCAAGTGGTCGCGCAGACCGGCGCAGACCTGGGACACCAGGGACTCGGTCCAGTCGGTGCCGTCGCCGCTGAAGTGGCCGGTGAGGGTGTTGTCGGTGGTGGGGCGGAGGCGAATGCCGAGGATGTCGGCCAGGCCGGTGTCCTTGGGGCCGGCCACGGCGGCGACCGAGGCGTGGATGGGGCCGAAGTCGTAGCCGGACGGCCAGTTCTGGGGCACGTATTCGAAGAAGGGGGACCGGGGCGGCACGTCGGCTTCGAGGATGGGGAAGCGGGCGTAGCGGCTGCAGCCGACGACAGCCTCGCGTACGGCGGCGATGTCGCCGTCGCGGGGGATTGCGAGGACCGAGGGCACGATGCAGGGGCCGAGAACGCGCTGCCACTGCGGTCGGTCGCGTTTGCTGAACAGGGTGGCGAAGACCAGGGTTTCACCAGCTCCGACGTACGGCGTCATTCCGGCGGCCAGTGCGGCGAGCAGGGTGACGAGCGGCGTACTGCGTTGTTGCAAGGTGCGCTGGTCGACGGCGGCTAGCTCGGTGTTGGTGAGTAGCTGCTCGCGGTAGGCGAATGGCTTGGCTGGCTGGAGTGGTGGTTGGGGGCAGGGTTTGGCGTCGGTGATTCGGGTCTGCCACCAGTCAGTCGCCGAACCGCGTTGGCGTTCGACCAGTGCGGCCTCGTTGAGCGTGTAGTCGGCGTACTGCGCGGCAGGCGGCGGTACGGCGGCACCTGTCCGCTGGGCGGAGTAGAGAGTCGCCAGCTCGTCGAGTGTGGTCCAGAGTGTCACCGGGTCGGCGACCATGTGGTGCAGGTGGAGTGCTAGCCGGTTTCCGGCCAACCGCAGCCGGACTGGTGCTGCGAGCGGTACCTCGGCGTGGGTCTCGACCGCATCGACCAGCTCCAGCTCGGCAGTTGGCGCAGAGTGGATCAGTTGGGCGTGGTCGACGATCTCGGTGCGCAGTACGTCGTGCCGGCGCTGAAGTTCGTCGAAGGCTGCTGCGAGGGCGCTGTGGTCCAGTGCGCCGTCCAGCTCGAGTACGGCGTTCATGGTGAACCACGGTCCTCGGGCGAACCCCGGCCGCTTGTCGTCGAGATGCAGTGCGAACGTCTGCCACAGCGAGGTCTTCACCGGAGCTCCTCCGAGTAGTCAGGCACCTCCGCTTTGAGCAGGGTCTCGTGGAGTTCTTGCAGTACGTCGACTGCGAAGTCCTTGCGCGCCCAGTCCTCGAAGGAGATGCCGTAGCCGAGTGAGATCCACAGGTCGGCATTGCGCTGCTCGTGGGCGCCGAATGGTTCCAGTAGGACGAGTGGGGTTGCCGACCATAGCGAGTCCAGCAGAGTGCCGCCGCCGGGCTTGCTGACAGTGGCCAGGGCCTGCCGACACAGGTCGAACGAGCCATGGTGACCAGTGCGCTGCTCGAACGCCTCACCGGCGAGTCCGAACGGCGGGTAGCCGTCATCCAGCCAGGGATGCCAGTCCGGGTCGATCATGAAGTAGCGAACGCCGTCTGAGGTCAGGTCCTGCTTCTCGTAGGCGACCACGTCCAGGGCGAAACCCACGGTGCCTAGCTCGGCGGCGTACTCGCGGTAGGTGCCCATGCCCCAGCCGCCGCCGTGTACCAGCAGGCGGTGGTCGCGGTCGGTCCAGGCGAGCGGTGCGTCGCGACTGACCGGGATGCTGCAGGGGATCGTGCCCGCGTCCGCATCGGCGAGCTTGACGTGCCGGACTGGGTACGGCGGCGTGCCCACCTTCTGGAATGAGGGGGAGATGACGGAGTCCACGTGGCAGATGTCTACGTCGACCGGACCGTGGTGTTCGAGGTACTCGGTGAGCAGGGTGAGCCAGAAGCCGGAGAAGACGATGAACCGGCTCACTCCGCGGGACTGCCAGTCTTTGAAGAGTTTCTCGACGGCTGCAGGGTCTGCGGCGCGGGAGGCGTTGCCGGCGAGCTTCTGGCCCGCCATGGCGACTCGGAAGTCGCGGTGGAACGCTAGCTTGGACTGGGCGGTGGTTTCGAGGGTCTTGGCCGGCATGAGGCGTTCTAGGACTGAGACGGAGACTTGGCCGCCCTGCTCGCGGATGCGGTCGGCCAGCAGCAGACCGGGGACGTGGACGCCTAGCGCTACGCCGGAGGTGAGGATCTCGATCACAGCGCTGCCAGTTCTTTGGCGAGGTGCCGCTCTACCAGTTTGACCAGGCCTTCGTGGTCGGGGCCGGTGTAACCGCGCGGGGTGCCTTCAATGAGCATGATCAGGTAGAGGTAGACGCGGTAGAGCGACAGGCGTTCGCGGTTGATGTCGGCGCCGTACCCGGTGATGAGGTCGGTGTCCACGTCGCTGAAGAGGGTCAGCGAGACGAACTCCGCTACCGGGTCGCCCCAGAACGCGCGCTCGCCGTCGATGAGGCCGGTGACGCGGCCGTCCTCGACCAGGATGTTGCCGTCCCACAGGTCGAAGTGGATCAGGCGGGGGACTCTTACGGAGTCGAGTAGGGCGATGCGGTCGGTGACGAGTTGGCGGGACACCTTGGGTGGGAGCGCGACGTCGTACCGGGCGGCGTCGGCCAGGAGGTCGTCGAACATGCCTAGGAACGCTTTGCTCCACGAGTCTTTGAGACCGCGTTGCGGATAGCCGAATCCGGCGGTGCCGGTGACTTCGTGGAGGCTCGAGACGATGCCGCCGAGTTCACGCCGGTACTGCGCTCGGTCGGCGGAGACGCTGTTGAGGGTGACGCCAGGGAGGGCGGTCATCAGCAGGAAGTCGGTTCCGGAGTGCACGACCTCGGGGACTGGTGCTTTGCCCTGTGCTGCTCGGTAGAAGATCGCCTCGGTCTGGATGAGGTCCTGCTCGTGCGTGAGGCCGGGGCCGGTTGGTGCGATCTTCAGCACCAGGTCACCGTCGGCGTGGTTGAGCAGGTAGACGCTGTTGTAGGTGCCGTCGGCGAGCTCCGTGACCGTGGTGAGGGCCGCAGGATTGCGGCCTGCGCTGGTAAGCAAGGTGGTGACATAGGCGGGGTCGAGAGGGCGGGGCGAGGGGCGGCGGCTCATGAGGTGGCCCTTCGGCGGGCGTCGTGGTAGATGGCGTCCATCAGTTCTATGCGGGGGATGGCTTCGGCCAGGTCTGAGGTGCCGTTGACGAAGTTGGTGAGTTGGCGTTCGTAGTAGGCGACGGGGGCGAAGCTGATGACTTCGCGGTTGCCGTTGGTGGGGGTGATGACCAGGTTGAGGGGGACGGCGCCTAGGACCGGGCGAAGGAAGTTGCGGAGTTTGACCGTGGCTTCCTCGAACTCGAAGAGGTGTTCGCTGAGGTGGTTGGGGCCGGTTTCGCAATGCAGAGTTGCGGTTGCGCCGTCGGGCCAGTGCAGCGTGGCCACGAAGGATCGGTCGACTCCGTTCGGGCCGTCGAACGCGGACTCGCCGGTCACCTCGACGGCGTCGGTTTCGGAGTCGAGGCCGACTGTTGCTTGGATCGCTTGGAGCCAATAGCTGGCGCAGTCGTAGAAGATGCCGCCGCCGAGCTCGGGCTGATCGCGGTAGCCGCCGGGCACCGGTTCGGCGAACGTCATCCGCGTGCGAACGGAACGCAGTACGCCGTACCGGCTGTCGTCGATGAATGAGCGAACCACCTGCTGCCACTCGTGGTTGGCGGTCGCGACGGCCTCGGTCACCTGGACGGTGCCGTTGGCGGCGAACTCCAGTTCCGCGACTTGGTCGGCGGTGAGGCACAGCGGTTTCTCGACGATCACGTGTTTGCCGGCGACGGCCGCGCGGACTGCCCAGCGGTGGTGCGCCGAGTTGTGCAGCGAGATGTAGACGGCCTCGACCGCCGGGTCGGCGAGCAGGGCCGCATAGTTCTCGTGCACGACCTCGATCCCGTGCTGGTTGGCGAACTCCTTGGCCCGTACGGCGTCACTGGCGGCGACGGCCCGGACGTGGGCGTTCGCGGTGGTGGCCGGTGCCAGCATGGTGCGGGCAGCGATCCCGGTGGCTCCGATCAGCCCGATCTCAAGCGGCATCGGTCATCCCTCGTGGTGTCAGGCCGGCGGCGTCGACCGCAGCCGTCAGGCGGCGTTGCCAGGAACCGAGCTCCTCGGTGTGGCAGAAAATCGCAAAGTAGACACGGCCACCGGGCGCGGCGAGGGTGCTGCCGTTCAGCACCAGTACGCCGGGCCGGTCGCCGGTCGTGAGCAAACCGTCGAAGGCGGTCAGCACGTCGATAATTCCCTTGCCTGGAGCAACATTCAGTTCGAGCTGCCACAGGTGGGCAGTCAGTTCGGTCCGCTGATCCAGGTGCAGGGTGAGCAGACCGAGGGATTGCCGGGCATTGATCTCGAGGACCGGTACGACGGTTCCGTCGGCGAGCAGCATCGCGTCGACGCCGACCGGTCCCCAGTACCCGGCCTTCGCGAGTGCATCGATGACACCGGCCAGCGATTCGGCGTACCAGCCCTCGTCCACCAGGGCCGGCGGCGGTCGGTGCGATCCGAGATGACGGAAGCCCTTGTTGGTCATCTGCTGCAGGCCGAGGAACTCCGCCGTACCGTCGCGGTGCAGTTGCAAGTGGCCCGAGAAATCGTGCAGTTTGGGCAGCTTCTCCTGGACGAGCAGCTCGACCCGGCGGTCCTGCTTGCGCAGCACGCGCTCGACCGCGCGCAGCACGCCGGGCGTGGAAATCTCGAGCAGAGCGCGACCGGAGACGCCGTACGGGTCCTTCACGAGAGCTCGGAAGTCGAGCTCGGTGACGGCGGTGACGAGTTCCTCCGGCGAGCGGACGACGCGGCCTGCGCCGGGGAGGCCGAGCTCGATCACCAGGTCGTTGGACCAGGTCTTGGAGTTGACCAGGGCAACGACCTCACTCGACGGCAGGCTCGCTCCGACCAACCGGGAGGTGTCCGGCAGGACGGCGTACGGCGCAACGTCGGCGCCGTGCACCAGCCCCGGATCGATGAACCGCTCGACCGGACCGGGACCCGGGTCGGTCACCGACAGATGCCGCACCGAATGACCGGCCAGGACGTCCGGGTGGATCGGATACCGGGTGATCAGCAGGTCGTCCGGCGCGCAGAATCCCAGCAGCAGCTCGTCCATCGCGCCGACGGCCGGATCGCCACCGCCGACCGACGGCAGCTCGGCCAGGTCAGGCGGCCGCCACCAGGTCTCGGCGTCGAAGGTCCCGAAGCGGACTGTCATTGCACGGGAGTCGCCAGCCGCTCCACGAAGGTGCTGAACTGCCGCACCGATCGCAGATCGTCAAGCTGCAGGTTGGGGTAGTCGAGTTCGAGGTCGAACTCGTCCTCGATCGCCAGCAGGAACGTGATCGTCTGCAGCGAGTCCAGACCGTACTCCTCGACCAGGTCGGCGCCGGAGCCGATCTCCTCGGCGGTCGTGCCGTTGTCGAGCACCTTGGCCAGCACCAGCTTCACGCGGTCTTCGATCGTCACCTCAGACTCCGTTCAGGTAAAGGAGGATGCACTTCGAGCAGACCGGCATCATTCCGTTCTCGGACATGATCCGGCGGACCTCACGGAACGACTGGCTCTGCCAGAGGTCGTTGACCGACTGGTCGTACAGGTTGCCGACCACGAACTCCGGGAAGAACTTGCAGGAGCTCACCGCGCCGTCGGCGTGCACCTCCATCCGGTTCGAGACCGCGAGGCACTTGCTGCGGTGCTGCGCCGGGCGCGAGGTACCGAGGATGAAGTCGGTCACCTCGTCGTCCTCTAGCTGCGGTTGGTAGCGCAGCCGCACGTTCCAGGCGCGGGACGCCAGCCGGGCCATCGACTCGCGTAGCGCGGGCAGCTCTTCTTCCGGCAGCTGGTACGTGTACGAGTGCCAGGTGGGCTTCTTGGTGCCGGTGTTCGGCTGCAGCCAGGCGAACGACTGCTCGTAGAGCCGGTCCATCGCCTCAGCCACAGACGGGCTGATGTACCACGGGAACTGGAAGTAGACCGTGTTGACGCCCAGCTCCTCGGCCCACTCCATGAACTCGTACATCTTGTGCACGGTGACGTGGGAGACCATGCAGGACAGCGAAAGCTCGCCGTCCCACTTCCCCTCGCGTTTGAGGTCCAGCATCATCTGGATGTTCTCCATGGTCCGCTTGAACGTGCCGCGGCCACGCAGTGCCTCGTGGTCCTCGCCCAGACCGTCCAGGCTGACCAGGAGGTTGAGGTGCTCACCGATCCGGAGCAGGTCGTCGACCTTGCGCTTGAACAGCAGTCCGTTGGTGCACATGTTGACGGTGCGCGGGTACTGCTCCAGCAGCTTCGCCACCTCGTCGAACTTCGTGTGCATTAGCGGTTCGCCGCCCCACAGGAACAGCTTGGACCGTACGTCGGCCGTCGTACGGAGCACGTCCTCGATGACGGACAGGTCCAGCTCGGTGCGCTGACGCTCGGAGCTGAAGTCGCGGAAGAACCCCTGCTCGTTCCACTGGTAGCAGTGCGTGCAGCGCAGGTTGCAGCGGTAGGTCAGTTGCAGACTGACCTCCTGCGGCAGCGGAGCGGCGTACTCGGGGTCGGTCAGCAGGTTCTTGCGGGCCTTGGACCGGATCGAGACGGTGTGCAGGATGTCGGCGAACTCTTTGGTGTTCAGGGTGCGGGTCGTGGTGGGGCGCATCAGACCTCCCGTGGTTCGGTGGCAACGAGTAGGGCACTGCTTCCGGCGATCACACCTCCCGTCGCCAGGACGAGGACGAGACCGGTCGCGGCCCCGAGGTGAGAGCTCAGTACGCCGCCGGCGAAGCCGCCAGTGAGCGCCCCGAGCGGAACGGTCGATGAGGTGAGCGTGCGGGCGGTTGCGTGCACTGTGCTCTGCAGTGCGGCCGGAGTGACCTGCTGACGGACGCTGGTGGTCACGACGTTCCACACCGGCAGCCAGCCGCCCGCGAGTACGCGGATCAGCACCAGGGTGATCGCAGGTGTCGTGACGAGGCAGAGTGGAATCGCCAACCAGCACAGGGCTTCCACACTCGTCAGCAACAGCACTCTGCGGGTACCGAGCTTGCCGGCGAGGCGGTTGGCCACGAAAGCGCCGAGTAGGCCGCCGACCGAGCCAGCGGCGATCAGCAGGCCGCCGGCGAGGCTGGAGAGCCCGAGAACGCGGTACGCGAACAGGAGCAGTACGGCGTCGACCATGCCCGAGCCGAAGCTCCGAACCGCGGCTGCGCCGACTTGTCGACGCAGTACGGGGTGGTGTCGGACGAACGCGAAGCCGGTGTGGATCCGTTGCAGGAAAGGCTCCGTGGCGGGTTCGGCCGGCCGCTCGACCGCAGTGATCCGGGTCCGGCCGTACGCCGAGGCTAGAAACGACAACGCGGTCAGGAACAGAGCAACCGTCGTACCGGTGGTGCGGAGGAGCAGGCCGGCCAGTGCGGGACCGACGAGCTTGGAGGCGCTGTCCGAGCTCTGCAGCTTGGCGTTGACTCCGACTAACTGGTCCGCCGAGACGAGTGCGGGCAGGTAGGACTGACTGGCGACGTCGACGAACACCATCGCAATGCCCGCGACCGCGACCACCACGAAGAGCTGGCCCATCCCAGCCCCACCGAGCGCTGCGGCCAACGGGATCGTCGCGAACGCGGCGAACCGGATGACCTCGCCGGTGATCATCACGCGGCGGCGCGGCACGTGGGGGAGCGCGGCTCCGGCCACCAGCCCGAAGGCGGGGTAGGCGAACCAGCCCAGCGCGGACAGTACGCCGACCTCGGCACTGGACGCGTTCAGCGTCAGGATCGCGATGCTGGGAACGGCGAAACCGGTCAGCCGGTCACCGACGAAGCTCGCGCTCTGGCTGCTCCAGTACCACGCCAGATCAGCATCCGGCCGTGTTCGTGTGATCGTTCGTCCGCGCACCCGTCGACTCCCCAGCGGTCGGTTGGCTGTCACGAGCCTTTCTTCAAGTCCTGAATGAAGTGCTCGGACAACTTAACCGGGTAGGTCGCGCGACTCAAGACCTCCTTCATGAATTCGTCGCTGCGCGGGGCAAGTGGGACGGACTCTCAGTTTTGGGAGGTCTGATGACTTGAGCAGACTCGACTCAGCTAGCGCAGAATCGCGTGCAGTCCGGCGGTGTACGACTCGGGTGTCGTATCGCTGAGCAGCAGGCGCTGCAGGATGAAACCGGGCACGAAACCGAACAGGGCCTGGGCGACGTGCTCGGGGTCGGCGTCCGCGTCGATGGTGCCGTCGGCCTGGGCGCGCCGGGCGACGTCGGTGAAGCGGTCGCGCACCATCCGGTACTTGCCGCCGGCAATCTCCATCACGACCGGGTTGCGCAGGGCCTCGGCCCAGGCCTGGACGCCGATCCGGGTGATATCGCCGCCGGGCCGCTCGGCGATCGAGACGACGTGGCGCAGGACGCGCTCCAGCACCATCGCCGGACGCACCGGCTCGTCGGTGACCAGGACCGTGTCGAACAGCTCCTCGACGGAGCTGAGCGCCTCCTCGGCGATCGCCGCGACGATCTCTTCCTTGCTCTTGAAGTAGCCGTAGACGGCGCCGGCGGACAGCTCGGAGGCCGCGATCACGTCGGCCATCGTCGTCTTGTGGAAACCCTGCTCGAGAACGCAGGACCGCGCGGCCGCCACGATCTGGGCGCGGCGGGCGATGCGATGTTCCTCGGTCACCTTCGGCATACCGCGAAACTTAAAACGAATGTCCGTTCTTGACAAGCTCGGTCACTCTGCGGCAGGCTCGGAGTTGATAAAGAACGGTCATTCGGTTTTAGTTCGAGAAGGAGTCCCCGTCATGACTGCTGAGGCGCCGGCCGAGCACCGCGAGCCGCCTGTGGTTGTCCTCGTTCTGCTGCTCACCGCCGTGCTCACCGTGCTGCTGATCGCGTTCGCGTGGCCGGCTGCCCGGTCCGCGCCCCGCGACGTACCGATCGCTGTGGCCGGTCCGAGTCAGGCCATCGGTCAGGTCCAGGCCGGGCTGGAGCAGGCGATGCCAGGCGGGTTCGAGATCACCCAGGTGACCGACCGGGCGGCCGCCACGCAGAAGATCGAGGACCGCGAGGTGTACGGCGCGATCGTCCTCGACCCGGCGCAACCCGAGGTGCTGACCGCCTCGGCCAGTGGGCCGGTGGTCGCCCAGCTACTCGCTCAGCTGGCCACTCGGTTGTCGCCGGAACACCCGGCCAAGGTGACCGACGTCGTACCGCTCCCCACCGATGACCCGCGAGGCGCTGGTCTGGCTGCCGGTGCGCTCCCGCTGGTGATCGGCGGCATCATGACCGCGGCCGTGCTGACCATGCGGGTCTCGGGCGGCAGTCGCCGGATGATCGGGGCAGTCGGCCTGGCCATCACGGGTGGGCTCGCACTGACCGCCGTACTGCAATTCTGGCTCGGCTCCTTTGAGGGCAACTACCTCGCGAACTCCGGGGTGATCGCGCTGTCGATCGCCGCGATCAGTCTGACGCTGCTCGGGCTGGAGTGGCTGTTCGGATTTGCCGGGCTCGGTGTCGGGGCCGCGGTGATGATGCTGCTCGGCAATCCGCTGTCCGGACTGTCAAGCGCACCGGAGATGCTGCCCGGTGGGTGGGGTGCGCTCGGTCAGTTGCTACCGCCGGGAGCCGCCGGTACGGCGTTGCGCTCCGTGAGCTTCTTCGACGGCGCAGGGTCCGGTACGGCGTTCGTCGTACTGGGCGCGTGGCTCGCCCTCGGCCTGGCCCTCTGTGGTCTGGGCGCGATGCGGTCGCAACGTTTCGTCCATGGTCGTCACGAGGCTTCGCCCGTTACCGTCTGAACGATGTTTCGGCGCGGTGACCTGATTGTTATGACAAGGTCACCGCGTTACCGCTTGGCAGCTCGGACAACGTTGTCTGTCACCCATTGACTTCACGGCCGTCAGCCTCCTAAGTTCGCCAAAAGCCCCCTCTGTTTGGGTCGTGGTACCGGGATGACAACGATTGCCCGAAGGTGGACCTGATGGTGACAAGAAAGCGTTTCAAGGCGGCCGGTGCACTGGTCGCATCCGCGCTGCTGCTGGCGGTGTCGGCCTGTAGTCAGGGGTCGACCACGAAGCAGCCGGAATCCGGTGGTCAGAGCAGTGGCCCGGCGAACATCAAGATCGCCTACCAGCAATGGGGCCCGGGCACGACCATGAAGACCTTCCTGGCCGGAGTGAAGACCGAGTACGAGGCGGCCAACCCCGGTTCGACGGTCGAGATCCTCCCCATCGTGGCGAGTGAGAACGACTACTACACCAAGCTGCAGCTGATGATGCGGTCGCCGAACACCGCACCGGATGTCGTCTACGAAGACACCTTCCTGATCAACTCCGACATCACGGCGGGCTACCTGCGGCCGCTCGACGAGTACATCTCGAAGTGGGACCAGTGGAGCCAGTTCGAGGACACCGCCAAGGGCGCGGCCAAGGCGCTGGACGGCAAGACGTACGGCGTACCGGACGGCACCGACACGCGTGCGCTCTGGTACAACAAGCAGATCTTCGCCAAGGCCGGGTTGCCGGCCGACTGGCAGCCGAAGACGTGGGACGACGTACTGAGTGCGGCCCGGACGATCAAGGCCAAGGTGCCCGGTGTCACCCCGCTGAACGTCTACTCCGGCAAGCCGATGGGTGAGGCCTCGGCCATGCAGGGCTTCGAGATGCTCCTGTACGGCACGAAGGACACGCTCTACAACAATGACCAGCAGAAGTGGGTCGTTGGCAGCAAGGGCTTCAAGGACTCGCTGAACTTCATCAAGACCGTCTTCACCGAGGGCATCGGCCCGTCGCCGAAGCAGGCGCTGGACCCGAACATGGGCAGCAAGGTCGGTACCGAGCTGCTCCCCGAGGGCAAGCTCGGGATCGCGCTCGACGGCTCCTGGATCTACGGCAACTGGCAGAAGACCGGCGCCAAGCCGTGGCCGCAGTGGACCGAGGTGATGGGCCAGACCGCGATGCCGACCCAGGACGGTGGCGGTAAGGGCAAGGTCAGCCTCTCCGGTGGCTGGACCTGGGCGATCCCGGCCAAGTCGAAGAACCCCGACGCGGCCTGGAACCTGATCAAGACCCTGCAGACGCAGAAGAACGCGGCCAAGTACGCGACCGACGGCGCACAGATCGCCGTACGGAAGGATGTCGCCGCGGACGAGGGCTACAAGAGTTCGTCGAAGAGCACGCAGTTCTTCACCGACCTGGTGTCGGTGACGGTCTACCGGCCGGCGTACGCGGAGTACCCGAAGGTCTCGAACGAGATCATCACCGCGATGGAGGCGGTGATGACCGGGCAGTCCTCGGTGGACGAAGCCGCGAAGAACTACGACGAAGCGGTCGAAGGCATTGTCGGTAAGGACAAGACGACCTCCGGTCAGTAGCCCCTCGGCGAAGGAATCTCCCCTGTGACGACGACTGTCGCCCCGACTCCCGCTGCGCCCAAGCCCGGGCGCAGCGGGAAACCGCGGGCCGCGAACCTGATCAAGATGCTGCCGCTCTCGCCGGCCATCGGACTGATGCTGGTCTTCCTGGCCGGCCCGATCCTGTACTGCATCTACGCCGCGTTCACGAACATGGCGCTCACCGGTACCGGTGCGGCGAACGTGACGTTCGTCGGATTGGACAACTTCCGCAAGGCCTTCGGCAGCGGTGCGTTCAGCAACGCGATCTGGCTGACGCTGGTGTTCACGTTGATCTCCGCGATCATCGGGCAGAACACCCTCGGACTCGGCCTGTCGTTGCTGATGCGCAAGGGCAACAAGGTGGTCCGGAACTTCGTCGGTACGGCGGTCATCGGTGCGTGGGTGCTGCCCGAGGTGGTGGCGGCGTACCTGCTGTCGGCGTTCTTCAACGACGAGGGTACGCTGAACGTGATGCTGCACGCGGTCGGCCTGCCCGGCCAGGACTGGTTGTACGCGGCACCGATCATCGCGGTCTCGCTGGCCAACATCTGGCGCGGTACGGCGTTCTCGATGCTGGTGTATTCCGCGGCGCTCAGCGAGATCCCCAAGGAGATCGAGGAGTCGGCCGAGATGGACGGCGCCGGCGGCTGGCGGCGACTCATCTTCGTGACGCTGCCGATGATCAGCCGGGCGATCCTCACCAACCTGATGCTGATCACGCTGCAGACCTTGAGTGTGTTCGGTCTGATCTATGCGATGACCCGCGGTGGTCCTGGGACCAAGTCCCAGACGCTGCCGCTGTACATGTACGAGCAGGCGTTCAGCTTCTCCCAGATCGGCTACGGGACCGCGATCGCTCTGGTGATGCTGGCGATCGGCGCAGTCTTCTCGCTGATCTACCTACGTGGACTCAACTCGGAGGCAGCGTGACAGTGTCATGGCCACGCCTCCGGCGCGGCGGATCATGGGGCTGGAACTCCCTCCCTTCCCTCGTCGCTCCAGTCGCTTCGCTCCCTACGCTCCTCAGTCCAGGTCAGGAGGCCCCATGATCGCGCGGGACCGGCTCAGCAAGCTGACCTCGAACTTGGTGCTGCTGGCCATCGGCATCTTGTTCGTGCTCCCCTTGCTGTGGGTGCTGTTCGCCTCGATCAACCGGACGGCGGGACTGCGGGTCGAGTTCCCGACGAGCCCGACGCTCGGGAACTTCAAAGCGGTGCTGAACACCGACACGACGTACCGGCCGGTGCTCAACGGCATTGTGCTGTGCGGCGGGTCGGCGTTGCTCACCATGGTGTGTGCGGTGCTGGCGGCGTACCCGCTCTCGCGGTTCAAGTCGCGCTTCAACCGGCCGTTTTTGTTGACGGTGTTGTTCTGTACGGGGTTGCCGATCACCGCGGTGATGGTGCCGGTGTATGGACTGTTCGTTCAGTTGAACCTGGTGGACACGCTGGGTGGGACGATCATGTTCATGGCGACGAGTTCGTTGCCGTTCGCGATCTGGCTGACGAAGACCTTCATGGACGGCGTACCGATCTCGCTGGAAGAGGCGGCGTGGGTTGACGGCGCGAGCAACATGCGAGCCCTGAAAAGCATCGTGCTCCCACTGATGTGGCCCGGAATCGCCGTGGTCCTGATCTTCACCTTCATCGGCATGTGGGGAAACTTCTTCGTCCCCTTCATGCTGCTGCTCTCGCCCGAACGCCTCCCCGCCTCAGTCAGCATCTTCACCTTCTTCGGCCAATACGGTGAACCCAACTACGGCCAGCTGGCGGCCTACTCCCTCATCTACACCATGCCCGTCCTCCTGCTGTACCTCCTCCTCAGCAAGAAACTAGGCGGCGCCTTCGCCCTCGGCGGCGCCATCAAGGGCTGAGTGGCACATCAGCCGCCGCGCACGGACACCGCTGCGCGGCGGCTCTTCCTTTGCCGCCTTCGGCGGAGTGCGAAGCGTGGTGGGATGGAAGGCGATTCGCGCCGAGCATGGGATGAGTGGTGGGGAGTGGCGGCGCAAGGGGTTCTTCCCCGTGGGGGGCGCAGTCGGCTCCGGCAGTGCGCGGCGGCCGGCGATCCTCCGACGGACAGGACGTATACGTCTGCTGGGTGGGGTCGCCAGGCTCAGCTGGGGTGGATTTGGGGCTGGAGCGGCGTATACGTCCTGTCGCTGGGCGACTCGCCGGGGTGATTGCGGGGGGCAAGTAGTCGTCCTAGGGTGCGGGGGAGGAGGCTTGATGAAGGGGATTGTGCTTGCTGGTGGGTCGGGGACGCGGTTGTATCCGATGGCCCGGGGGATCTCGAAGCACCTGATGCCGATCTATGACAAGCCGATGATCTATTACCCGCTCTCGACGTTGATGAGTGCGGGGATCAGCGAGATCCTCATCATCACCACCCCGGAGGACGAGGCGAGTTTTGTTCGTCTGCTGGGGGATGGGGCGCAGTTCGGGTGTTCGTTCAGTTATGCGGTGCAGGGGCGGCCTAACGGGATTGCCGAGGCGTTTCTGGTGGGGGAGGAGTTCATCGGGGACGATGGGGTGGCGCTGATTCTTGGCGACAATCTGTTCTACGGCGACCGGTTAACGGCTGGCGCGGATCCCGATGGCGGGGTGGTTTTCGCTTATACGGTGGCGGATCCGCGGCGGTACGGGGTGGTGGAGTTCGATGCGGATCAGCGGGCGGTCGGAATCGAGGAGAAGCCGAGTGAGCCGCGGTCGAACTTTGCGGTGGTCGGGTTGTACTTCTACGACAACGACGTGGTGGAGATCGCGCGGTCGTTGCAGCCGAGTGCTCGGGGCGAGCTTGAGATCACCGATGTGAATCGGGAGTACCTGCGGCGCGGCAAACTGCAGGTGCATCAGCTGGATCGCGGGTCGGTGTGGCTGGATACCGGGACGATCGAATCCTTGGCGGATGCTTCCGACTTCGTGCGGGTGCTGGAGAATCGCACCGGGCTGAAGGTCGGTTGTGTCGAGGAGGCCGCTTGGCGGCAGGGGTTCATCAGTGACGACGACCTTCGGTTGCTCGCCGAACCACTGCGCAATTCCGGGTACGGCGAATACCTGCTGGCGTTGCTGAAACAGCCGCAGAACAACCTGGTGCGATAGATGGACCGGATGCTGGTGACCGGGGGAGCCGGGTTCATCGGCGCCAACTTCGTGCAGGGCGCCATCGCGACGTACGGCAAGATCACTGTGCTGGACGCCCTCACGTACGCCGGGGATGTCCGCAACCTGGCGCCGGTGGCCGATCACATCGAGTTCGTCGAAGGCGATATCGCCGACGCGTCGGTCGTGGATCGGCTGGTGGGGCAGGCGGATGTGGTCGTCCACTTCGCGGCCGAGTCGCATGTCGACAACTCGCTCGGTGATCCGGCGCCGTTCGTCCGGACGAACGTGGTCGGCACGTTCAACCTCCTCGAGGCAGTACGCCGGTACGACGTCCGCCTGCACCACATCTCGACCGACGAGGTGTTCGGCGCGCTGCCGCTCGACACCGGCACGCGGTTCACCGAGGAAACGCGGTACGACCCGTCGTCGCCGTACTCGGCCACGAAGGCGAGCTCCGATCACCTGGTCCGGGCGTGGACCCGCTCGTACGGGATCGCCGCCACGATCTCCAACTGCGCCAACAACTACGGCCCGTACCAGCATGTCGAGAAGCTCATCCCGCGCCACATCACCAGCGTGCTCACGGGAATCCGTCCGAAGGTCTACGGCGCCGGCGCGAATGTCCGCGAATGGACCCACGTCGACGATCACAATGCCGCCGTACAGAAGATCCTGGCCAACGGCCGGCTCGGCGACACCTACCTGATCGGCTCCGGCCAGGAGCGCTCCAACAAACAGGTCACCGAGACGATCCTCCGACTCCTCGGCCAACCCGCCGACGCGTACGACCTCGTCCCCGACCGCCCCGGCCACGACCTCCGCTACGCCACCGACTCCAGCAAGCTCCGCACCGAGCTCGACTGGACCCCGCAGTACCAAGACTTCGAAGCAGGCCTAGCCCAAACCATCACCTGGTACCGCGACCACCAACCCTGGTGGCAAGCCACGAAAATCGCCACCGAACGGCGGTACGGCGGTTAGGCGAGGTCTTCGTAGGTTTCTTGCCAGAACTCGAGTTTTTCGGCGAAGGTTTCGTCGACCTGGGGGTCGGGGGTGCCTTCGGCGAAGGCTTCGAGGGCGGTGGGGATGAGGGGAGCCGCCTCGGGGGCCTGGGTGAGGATGACGGCCAGGCGGACGGTGAAGGTGACCAGGCGGGTGAGTTTCGCGTGGTCGATGGGGATTTCGCGGGCCAGCGGGTCGGGGTGGCGTTCCTGGGACTTGAGCTGGTCGCGGATCGCCTTGAGGGTGCGGGCGGCTTCCTTGTGCTCGGAGCGGCCGGGCGTCGCGGAGACGGCGTCGGTGGGGAGGCCCAGCAGTTCGGCCAGGTCGGTGGACGGCGGTTCGGTCGGGGTGCTCTTGCCGAACAGGCCTGGCTTGATCGACTGCAGGTGCGTGTCGATCTGGTCGACGAGCTCGGTGAGTCCCTTGAGCAGGTCGGGGACGAAGTTGTCGGCCGTCTTGCGGCGGTTGGTGGTGAGCGCCGTGGTGCGTTCGTAGTCGGCTTCGACTGTTGCGCGCAGCGCGTCCGGCCACTCGTCGAGACCGCTCAGGCCGACGTGCTGAGGCGCGGACGGGTTCAGATCGCCCGCCGACAACGGCTTGGCGCCGGAACGGGCGGCGTCGATCTCTTGTTCGAGCTTCTTCTGCGGACCCGGCACGATTGAACTCACGCGGTCAGCTTAGTGTCCTGCTCGAGTCGCCGCAGGTTCCAGATCGACGGTACGACGAGGGTGGCGATGGTGATCAGGAGGTACAGCGTCACGCCGTACAGCTCGACGGCCTTGATCGAGATGGCGGCGGCGACGTAGCCGACGGTCAGTTGTCCGACCGGGTTCGCGATGAACGAGCCGAGCATGTCGTACGACGACACCCGCGACAGCTTGTCGAGGGGGACGTGCTGACCGAGCGCGGTCTCCCAGCCGATCCCGAAGATCTCGAACCCGAGGCCCATCACGAACGCGGCCACTGCGACCGCGATCGCGTTCGGGTACAGGGCGAGGCAGAGCATGATCGGCACCGCGAGCAACATTCCCGCCATCCCGGCCCGGAGCGGGTAGCGCGGTTTGAGGCGGAGCATCAGCAGGCCGCCGATCACCAGGCCGGCGCCGAAACAGGCGCTCACCGCGCCCCAACCGGCGCGGCCGAAGGTGCGGTCGGCGATGACCGGGCCGAGGGTTTGGTAGCAGGCGGTGAACAGGACGTTGAGCAGACCGAAGGCGAGTACGACGACCCACACCCATTGCCGGGAGGCGAATTCGCTCCAGCCTTCGCGGAGGTCGGTGATCATCGAGGAGGCTCGCCGTACGACGGGTGGCAGTTTCAGCCGGGAGATCAGGGCCGCGGCGAGGAGGAAGGTCACGGCATCGACCGCCAGTCCGATTCCCGGACCGGTCAGTCCGACGATGACACCGGCCACCGCGCCGCCGCCGATCATCGCCGACGACCGGGCGAAGCCCGAGATCGCGGTCGCCTGCGGAAGGTCGGCCTTGCTGACGATCGACGGGAGTATGCCGGTCATCGCCGGCATCACGAACGCGGACGCGGCGCCGTTGACAGCCTCGATCGCGGCCAGCTGCCAGATCGTCGCATGACCGGACAGCACCAGGACGGCGGCTAGCGCCTGGGTGAGCCCGCTGACCGTGTTGGCCACCAAGATGACGAGCCGGCGTGACAGCCGGTCCGAGATCACGCCGCCGACCAGCAGGAACACGATGTTCGGGATGCTCCGAGCCGCGAGCACGAGGCCGACCGAGCTCGGTGACGGCGACACGTCCAGTACGGCGAACACCAGGGCGACCGGCGCGATCGTCGACCCGAGGATCGACACGAACCGGGATGTGACGAACAGACGGACATCCCGGTGCCGCAGTACGGCGAGATCCTGCCGCCAGCTCATGTATCTCCCTCGCTCGTCCCGGACCCCGGCGATCCTACGGGCGGATCGGCTGATCGGCCGACGCATTTAGCGGACCGCTAACCCCGTCCCGGGCCTGGCGCATCCCGGGCCGCGAACCCCGTCCCGGGCCTGGCGCATCTCGTGGGTTACCCCACGAGGTTGTGGGTTCCTGAGGCGCATGCGGGTGGGGAACCCACAACCTGGTGGGTGAACCCATCGCGTGGTGGGAGGTGGGGCGGGGAGGCGGTGCTGAGGATGAAGGGGGCGGACGAGGTTGTGAGTGGGGGCGGACCGCCAGCACCGTCCAACTGGTCAGGCGGCGGGTTGGGGCGGAGGCGCTGAGCGTGAGGTGGGTGGGTCGGGCGAGGTTGGTGGGTGGGGGCGGTCCGCCTTCAGGGGTTGAGGACGGCTAGGACCACCGGCGGTGGCGGTCGATGCTGATTGCGCCCGGACCGCTGGTGCCCTTCGTTGTCGGCGCTGCGATCCTCGCGCTGATCGGTCTGCTCTGGGTCGCGCTCGGGGCGACCCAGGAGACCGCGCAGAAGGAATCCGTTGCCGTCGGCACCTTGTGAAGATCTTCACAACACGGGGTGACATCGTCGTCACCCCGTGTTTCTGAGATGAGACCTGCCGCGTCAGTGGTCTTTTCGCTACCTTGGGGTATTGGTCCCCCCTCGATCTGCAGGAGGCTCCGTGAAGATCAACGACGTACTGCGCGGCAAGGGGCACAAGGTTGTCACCATCCCGCCGCAAGCCACCGTCACCGAACTCCTTGCCCTGCTGGCCGAACACAACATCGGTGCGGTGGTGGTGAGTGCTGACGGGTCATCGGTGGCCGGCATCGTCTCCGAGCGCGATGTGGTCCGCCTGCTGAACGGGACGCCGGAGGCCGGCGAGGTCCGGGTCAGCGCGATCATGACCGCCGAGGTCCACACCTGTACGCCGGACGACCTGATCGACAACCTGATGCGCCTGATGACCGACCGCCGGATCCGGCACGTCCCGGTCGTCGTGGACGGGGCGCTGACCGGGCTGGTCAGCATCGGTGACGTGGTCAAGTCGCGGATCGGTGAGCTGGAGTTCGAGAAGGAACAGCTGTCCAACTACATCTCCAGTTAATACCGGTCAGGCCGTTATTCCGGACAGGTTCGGTCCGTGGGGCTTACAGTCCGATCATGAGTCAGACACCACCCCCGGCCGGGCCTCCCGGCGGCCAGCCGCCCTACCCCGGTCCGCAGCAGCCGGGACCACCGCAGTACGGGGGCCAACCGCCGTACGGGCAGCAAGCGCCGTACGGGCAGCAGCCGCCGCCGTACGGCATGCCGCCGATCCAGGGCAACCCGTATCAGCAGGGGCCGCCGCAGGGCACCAATGGGCTGGCGATCGCGTCGCTGATCCTCGGCATCGTCAGCATGGTGCTGTTCAGCGTCATCCTGGGCATCATCGCGCTGCGCCAGATCAAGGAGCGCAACCAGAACGGCCGCGGCCTCGCGATCGCCGGTATCGCGATCTCGGGCGCCTGGGTGCTGCTGTTCGGCATCGGGATCGCGGTCGCGCTGACGACCGACAACGAGCCGGACCGGGATGCCTCGGGGCAGGTGACCACGACGACGAACGTGCAGCCGACCAAGCTGAAGGTGGGCGACTGCGTCGAGAGCCTCCAGGAGAGCACGGAGGTCCGGGGCCTGAAGCTGGTGCCGTGCAGCGGTCCGAACGGCGGCGAGGTCTACGCGATCTTCCAGCTGCCGGCCGGGAAGTGGCCGGGGCTGACTGCCGTGCAGACCGCCGCCGAGACGGGCTGCAGCAGCCGGTGGGACGCCCTGAAGCGGAACGAGACCAAGCCGTCGGACATCTTCTACCTGCACCCGATCGAGAGCGGCTGGCGGCTCGGTGACCGCGGGACTACCTGTCTGGTCGTACCGAGCAAGTAACTCAGATGGCCACGAAGGTGGTCAGCATGAGGACGAAGAAGAGCAGGCCGGCGGCCATCAGCGCCGTACCGATGATGCCGAGGATGCGGCCGGCCTGCGCCATCCCGCGGTTGTTGTAGACGCCAGGCGCCGCGTCGATCTCGGCCAGCGACTGGCTGCCGAGCCACCAGGCGACCGGTGACAGGAAGATCAGACCGGTGCAGAGGGCGATCACTCCCAGGACGACCGCGACGGTCGCGTGGGAGTTGTCCTGGAGGATGCCGTACGCCGGCTGGTGCGGCGAACCGGGCTGGACCGGGTAGAACGTGTGCGTCCGGTCGGTGGCGTCGGTGTACGACATCCTGTGCTCCTCAGGTCAGTTCGATCAGGTCCCCCAGTCCGAGCTCGGTGAGCTGCGGCCTGACGTCCTTTGCTTCCCCTACGACGACAACGAGTAGCCCGTTGGTTCCCACGTACTCCCGGTACGCCGCGGTGGCCTGCTCGGCGGTAGTGGCGGCGATCCGCTGCATGTAGGTGTCGGCGAAGTCGATCGGTACGCCGTTCGCGATGTTGCTGGCCACCTGCTGGATGATCGAGTCCGCCTGCTCGTAGCGCAGCGGTGCGGTCAGTGTGAGGCTGTCCTTGGCCTCCTGGACCTCCTGCTCGGTCAGCCCGTCCCGGGCGTCGCGGAGAATCCGCAGGGCGTCACCGATCGCCGCACCGGTCACCTCAGTGCGGACTGCGCCGCCCAGCGTGAACGTGCCGCCCTTGCGAGGCGCTGCGAAGCTGCTGCGCGTGCCGTACGTGTAGCCCTTCTCCTCGCGCAGCACGGTGTCCACGCGGGAGGTGATGGTTCCACCGACCACATGGTTCGCCACGGCGGCCGGGCCCCAGGCAGCGCTACGACGGTCCGGACCGGCGCAGCCGATCACCAGTTGGCTCTGCACTGAGCCCGGCCGGTCCACCAGCACCACGCGGTCACCAGACAGGTACAGCGGCTCGGGAGTCTCCAGCGCCGGCCCGACCTCGGCACGCCAGTCGCCGAATGCGTCATCGAGGATCGCGGCCACGTCCACACCGGTCGCGTCACCCGCGAACAGGATCTGAGCGCGCGCCGGACCGATGTTGTTCCGGTAGAACTCGGCCACCTGCACGTTGGTGAGCGGGCGGATCGTGTCCGGCGTCCCTGCGGTCGGCCGGGAGCGCCGGGTCGACGCGTCGAACAGGTAGGCGGCGAAGGCCTCGCGGGCCCGATAGCCGGCGTTCGCCTTCTCCTGGTTGATCTCACCGAGCCGGATCGTCACGTGCCGCCCGACATCGGCGACGTTGAACGCCGGCCGGGTGACCGCCTCGGCCAGCAGCTTCACGGCCGGGGCCAGGTGCGACACCGGGACCGAGATCTCCACGTGCAACGCGTCCGAGCTGACATCGACGCCGTACGCCGCCCCGTGTCGCTCGAGGGCCGCTGCGAAGTCGTTCGCCGAGTGCAGCTCGGTGCCCTCGTCGAGGGTGCGGGACATGATCGTCGCGACCCCTTCGAGCTCCCGCGGCTCCGCGAACAGCGGCATCGCCACGGTCACCCGGACAGTGGCGACGTACTGGCCCGGGCGGTCGAAGATGTGCACCGGCGTACCGGCGCTGGTGGTCGTGGTGGTCGACTCCGGGAACTTCCACGGGCCCGACGGGCTGACCGGCGGCGGAGTGGTCAGGCTCTGGCTCATGCTTCCGCTCCATCGTCTTCGGTACGGCGGTACGTCACCTGGGCGCGACCGGATGCGCGGATCCACTCCCGGGCTGCGGCCTGGACCTGCTCGGCCGTGACGGCGCGGACCTGGTCGATCCGGGTGTTGATCCGGTTCGGGTCGCCGAACAGGAGCGCGTGGTGGGAAATCTCGTCAGCGCGGCCTGCACAGGTCGACAGCTGCTCCAGCCAGTCCCGCTCGGCCTGTGCCTGGACAGTGGCCAGTTCGTCGGCCGTGATACCGCTCTCGGCCAGCTTCTCGACCTCTTCGAGCAGTGCGTCTTCGACCTTTTGCAGGTCGATACCGTCCGAGGCGATCCCGGTCAGGGTGCCGAAGGAGACCCCACCGATCAGCGGGAGCGCCCCACCGGAGACGGACTGGGCGATCTGCTCGTCGCGGACCAGACGGCGGTTCAGCCGGCCGCTCTGACCGGCAGCCAGTACGTCGAGCGCCAGCCCGGCCGCATCCAGCTCCGGCGTCCCGTCCGGCGGCAGCCGGAACATCATGGTGATCAGATCGGACGGTACGTCGTCCGTCACGTCGTCGCGCAGCACCTCGGTGAGCGGCCCGATCGTGCCGTCCGGAGCGGGCGGCGGCGTCGGGATCGCCGGGAGGTGGCCGAAGTACCGCTTGGCCGCGTCGAAGGCGTCCTCGACCGACACGTCACCGACGATCGTCAGGACGGCGTTGTTCGGGCCGTAGTAAGTGCGGAAGAACGCGTGCACGTCCTCCAGCGAGGCCGCGTCCAGGTCGGCCATCGAGCCGATCGTCATGTGCGCGTAGGGGTGGTTCTCGGGGAACAGCAGCCGGACCAGCCGCTCGTACGAGTCGCCGTACGGCCGGTTGTCGTAGCTCTGCCGCTTCTCCTCCTTCACCACGTCGCGCTGGTTGTCCAGGTTCTCCTGGTTGAGCGCGTCGAGCAGATAGCCCATCCGGTCGGCCTCCAGCCACAGGGCCAGGTCCAGACCGCCGCTCGGCAGCGACTCGAAGTAGTTGGTGCGGTCGAAGAACGTGCTCGCGTTCAGACTGGCGCCCACGGTCTCCAGCAGGCTGAAGTGCTGACCGGACTGCACGTTGCGCGACCCCTGGAACATCAGGTGCTCGAACAGGTGCGCGAAACCGGTCAGACCGGGCGGCTCGTGACGCGAACCCACGTCGTACCAGAGGTTGACGGCGACGATGGGTACGGCGCGGTCCGAACTCACGACGACCCGCAGGCCGTTGTCGAGCGTCTGCTCCGCAAGGGGGTAGTTCAAGGGCATGCGGCCACCCTACGTGGTCACGCTAGGCGCTTGAGAACCTCGTCGTGCAGCCGGCCGTTGGTGGCCAGCGCGTTCGGACCGTTCGGACCGGGGGTCCCGTCGACCGAGGTGAACGTGCCGCCGGCCTCCTCGACGATGATCGACAGCGCGGCCATATCCCAGAGGTTGAGCTCGGGCTCGGCGGCGATGTCGACTGCCCCCTCGGCAACCAGCATGTAGGACCAGAAGTCGCCGTACGCCCGCGTCCGCCAGCAGTCGTCCATCAGACTGCTCCACTGCGTGGACTTGTCGAGTTTGTCCCAGCCCTTGAGGGAGGAGTACGACAGCGAGGCGTCCTCGACCCGGCTCACATCGCTGACCCGGCACGGCTGCGAGGAGTGCAGCGAACGACCGGTCCAGGCGCCATCGCCGTACGACGCCCACCAGCGCCGGCCGATCGCGGGAGCCGAGACCACGCCGACGACGACCTGGTCCTCGATCATCAGGCTGATCAGCGTGGCCCAGACGGGGACGCCGCGGATGTAGTTCTTGGTGCCGTCGATCGGGTCGACGACCCAGCGCCGGGCACCCCAGCCGGTCGTGCCTTCTTCCTCACCGACGAACGCGTCCCGCGGGCGGGCCCGGGAGAGCGTTTTGCGCATCACGTCTTCGACCTTCTTGTCCGACTCGCTCACGGGGGTCAGATCCGGCTTGGTCGCCACGTGCAGGTCGAGCGCCTTGAAGCGGTCCATCGTGGTCGAGTCCGCATCGTCGGCCAGGATGTGGGCGAGCCGCAGGTCATCCGTGTGCGAGGGCATGGCCGAAGGCTAGCTTGCGGCCGGGTTGAACCGAATAGCGGTTCAGATCGTGTGCACTGTACGGGAACCACAAGACTGCCTGGGAGGCGTCAATGCTCGAGCGCATCGGGGATCTGCCCATGCACGTGCTGGTGATCCACGCCGCTGTGCTGGTACTGCCGGTGTCCGCGCTGACCGCGATCGTTTTCGCGCTCGTACCGCGCTGGCGGTGGCTGCTGCGCTGGCCGGTGCTGCTGCTCGGTGTGGGCTCACTGGTGCTCGCGTACGTCGCCAAAGAGAGTGGCGAGGCGTTTGTCGCAGCGGTGCCGACGCTGCAGAAGGCGGTCCAGGTACACCAGGAGCGTGGCGACCTGCTCTTCTGGTTCTGCCTCATCTTCGCTGTGCTCGCCGTGGCTGCGTTCCTGCTGCTCGGCGGGCCGTCGGCCCTGGCCAGCGGTAAGGGGGCCAAGGAAGGCCGCGGTCGGCCGCTCGAGCTGCTCACCAGCGCTGCCGTGGTCGTGATCGGCGTACTGGTGATCTACCAGACGATTCGCACCGGTGACGCCGGGGCGAAGGCGGTGTGGGACGGGCAGCTGCCTAAGTAGTCGGTTCGGCGTCCTTCTGCTCGCGGCCCTCGCGACTGGCGAGGAGGCGGCGGAAGGACGTCACCCGATCGGCGTCGGCCCGGCCTGCCGCTACTGCTTCATCGAGCGCGCAGTCGGGCGCCAGCTCGGTGTGCGTGCAGCCACGCGGGCAGTCCACGGTGATATCGGCCAGGTCGGGGAAGGCGTTGATCAGCTTGTCCGGCTCGACATGCGCCAGACCGAACGAGCGGATGCCCGGGGTGTCGATGATCCAGCCACCTTCGGGCAGCCGCAGTACGACGGTGTTCGTGGAGGTGTGCCGACCGCGGCCGGTGACGTCGTTGACGACACCGATCGCCCGGTTCGCGCCCTCGATGAGCCCGTTGACCAGAGTGGACTTGCCGACACCGGAGTGACCGACCAGAACGCTGGTGCGGTCGTCCAGTTGCTCGCGGAGCGCATCCAGGTCACCGCCCTGCTGGGTAGCGACGGACTCCACGCCTAGGGGGCGGTAGATGTCCAGGAGCGGTGTCGGGTCGGCCAGGTCGGTTTTGGTGAGACACAGGAGTGGCCGCATACCTGCGTCGTATGCGGCGACCAAGAAGCGGTCGATGAGGCCGGTGCGCGGTTCCGGGTTCGCTACGGCGACCACGATGACCAGCTGGTCCGCATTGGCGACCAGCGGGCGCTCCACCGGGTCGTCGTCGTCGGCAGAGCGGCGCAGGAGCGTCGTACGGGGGACTACCTCGACAATGCGAGCCAGGGTGCCTTCGTCGCCGGTGGCGTTGCCGTCGAGCTTCACCTGGTCGCCGACGATCACTCCGGTGCGGCCGAGCTGCCGGGCCTTCATGGCGGTCACCTGACGGTCGCCGACCCAGCAGGTGTAGCGACCGCGGTCCCGGGTGGTCACGAAGCCGATGACGGCGTCGTCGTACGACGGGCGGTCCTTGGTCCGCGGCCGGGTCCGGCGCTTGGGCCGGTCGTACTTGGCCTCCTCGTCGTACCGCGACATCAGCCGGCGAGCCCCGACCAGAGCTCGGGGAACTCGGGCAGTGTCTTCGCCGTGGTCCCGATGTTCTCGATCAGCAGCCCGTCGACGAGCAGCCCGACTACGGCGGCCGCGTGAGCCATCCGGTGGTCGTGGTACGTCGCGAACAGTCCACCCTGCAAGGGCTTCGGGCGAATCTCCAGCCCGTCCGCCGTCTGCGTCACGTCACCGCCCAGTGCGTTGAACTCACGCTCCAGTGCGGCCAGCCGGTCCGTCTCGTGGTTGCGCAGGTGCGCGATACCGCGCAGGTACGACGGTCCGTCCGCGAAGGCAGCCACTGCCGCGATCACCGGGCTGAGCTCGCCGACCTGGCTCAGGTCGAGGTCTGCGCCGGTGACTCGGCCGGTACCGCGCACAGTCAGGCCGTCCGCTGACCAACTGGCCTCGGCGCCGAGGCGGGTGAAGATCTCGGGCAGCTGACCACCGGGCTGCGTGGTGTGCTCCGGCCAGCCGGTCACCGTCACCTCGCCACCCGTCAGCACCGCTGCGGCCAGGAAGGGGGCAGCATTGGACAGATCGGGCTCGATGGCGCTGTCCAGGGCCCGAATGGGGCCAGGGGCAACCACCCAGCGGTTCGGCTCGGAGTCGTCGACCTGGACGCCGCGCTCGCGCAGCATCGCCACCGACATGTCCAGGTGCGGCTGCGACGGCACCGGCTTGCCGTCATGGCGGATGTCCACACCCTCGTCGTACCGGGCGCCGGCCAGCAATAGTGCGGAGACGAACTGGCTCGACCCGGACGCGTCCAGCGTGACCGTGCCGCCACGCACCGCTCCGGTGCCGGACACCGAGTACGGCATCCGTCCGGTGCCACCGTCCTCGATCTGTACGCCGAGTGTCCGCAGCGCATCCAGGATCACACCCATCGGGCGCTCCCGGGCGTACTCGTCGCCGTCGAACTCGACCACTCCGTCAGCGAGCGCGGCCACGGGCGGTACGAACCGCATCACCGTGCCGGCCAGGCCGCAGTCCACACTCGCCGGGCCCTTGAGTGAGCCCGGGGTGACTGTGACGGTGGAGCCGTTGTCGGTGATGCCGACGCCGAGTGAGGTCAGCGCCTGTCGCATCAGCGTGGTGTCACGAGCGGCGAGCAGACCCGTCAGGTGTGACGGGCCGTCTGCGATCGCCGCGAGGATGAGTGCACGGTTGCTGATCGACTTCGACCCGGGCACCGTGATCCGGCCGCTGACCGGCCCCTCGGCCCGCGGTGCCGCCCAGCCCTGCTCCTGACTCATCCCACTCCCTCAGCTGGTTCCTGCCTTGCCTTGAGCCTAGGGCATGCCGCTACGGGACCTTCCAGCCTTCCGGCAGCGTGATGGTCAGCGTGTTCGGGGAGTTGCCGAACTTCGGCACCGGGAGCGCTGCGGGGTAGGTGTAGTTGACCACCTGGATGGTGTCCCGCTTGACCGCCGGCTCGCCGTTCTGGGCGGGGGTGTCGATACCGCTCTGGAACGCGGCCACCGGCAGCAGGGTCTTCGTGTCGAGGTAGTAGACCATGTGGATGCCCTCGGTGAGGTTGAACGGGTTCGACCACTTCCACTCGGACGGGTCGATACCGATCTCGCGCAGTCCCCACATCAGGATCGCGGAGCCCCAGTAGTTGTTGTCGGACAGCGTGATCGGCTTGAAGTCGACCACCTGCTTGACGTACGTCTTCCCACCGGCAGTCAGCAGCGTCGGCTGGGCCGGGTTCACGAAGCCCTTGTTGGTGCGGAAGTAGGCGATCACCTTGTCCGCCTGCTCAGCGTTCAGCCCGGTGGAGACGATGGAGTCGCTGCCGCCCTGGTACGGCATCTTCTGGCAGGCCATGTCGTCGAACCTGCTGCGCTCCCAACGCTTGCTGTAGTCCGACCAGAGCATCGGCTTCGGATCGCCGTCGGTGCAGACCTGGTTCGTCGGGTCCTTGTCCACACGGCCCTGCAGGATGCTCTGGGCGTAGTAGTACTTGTTGGACTGGCGGTCGACAGCCATGTCCGTGATCGACCAGATCGGCTGCCCGGTGGCGAACTTCTGCGGGTCCAGGACCGTGGTCTTCAGCCGGGCGATCGGAGTGGCCATCTGACGCTTCATGACGCTCTCGTGGAACGCCTGCGGGTTCACCTCGCTCAGAGCCTGCTCGGTGACCGGCTGGCCGGGCTCGATGATCTTGGCGTCCTTGGGCGGCGCACCGGCCGAGGTGCCACCACCGCCGTCGGACGACGTCTTCTTCCACAGCACGACACCGCCGACGCTGAGCACCAGGACCAGTGCGACGGCCCCGGCAACGATCAGCGGGAGTGTGCGGCTCTTCTTCGGCGGCGGCTGCTGCGGTTGGTAGAACCCCTGCTGCGGGTACGGCGGTTGTCCGCCGCCGTACTGCGGTTGCTGCGGCTGCTGGGGCGGGTACGGCTGCTGCTGACCCGGGTACTGCTGCGGGGGAGCGGCGTACTGCTGCTGCGCCGGCTGCTGCTGACCGCCGTACGGCTGCTGCTGTTGCTGGGGGACGGGTTGCCATGCGCGGCCGTCCCACCACCACTGCCCGTCGTCACTGTAAGTAGGCACGACCTACAGATTAGGGCAGCGCCAGGTCAGCCGAGGTGCAACTCGGCCTTCGCGAGTCGGGCCGCGGCCTTCGCCTCGTGAGCCAGCTGCCGAGCCTCGCGCTTGGCTGCCTTGGCGCCGCGCTTCGTCTCCCGCTTGGCCGCCTTCGCGCCATGGCTCGCCCGCCAGACCACACCGGGCTTGCCCTCGGTGTCGACGGCCGCGAGCAGCAGACCGCCCAGCAGACCCAGGTTCTTCATGAACTGGTACCGCTGCAGAGCCTTGGCCTCTTTGTCGTCCTCCTGCCAGAACGCGTGCGCGGCCAGCGTGGTCGGCACCAGCGAAGCCGCCAGCACGGTCGCACCGAGCCGACGGCCCTTGCCGCTGGCGAGTGCGAGCCCGCCGAGCACCTGGGCCGCACCGTTCAGCCGGATCAGGTTGGCTGTCGATTCAGGAATGCGGTCACCGACCTGTGCCGGGACAGCCTTCTTCACCAGCGGGACCAACCGGTCGGTCACGGGCTGCGCCTTCGGCACCAACGGCTCGGGGTTGCGAAGGGAGCTCACGCCCTGGGCGACGAAAATGACGGACAGCAACGGCCTGGCCAGTGCACGCACGACAGTCATGCCTCCTTCATACACCACGTGTTGAGGCGTTCCCGGTACCCAGGCCCAACCGTCAGATGGGGCACCCGTCCGGACCGCAGGTGGCGTCGGTCGCGCTCGGCGAGCTGATCAGCGTCACCGGCTTGCGGTCGGCGTTCGCGCGGCGCAGCGCCTCGCTGAACACCTCCGCCGGCTGGGCGCCACTCACGCCGTACTTCTCGTCGATGACAAAGAACGGTACGCCGTTCGCGCCGTACGCGAGGGCCTGTGCCTGGTCGGCGGCCACCTCGTCGGCGTACTCGGTTCCAGCCAGCACCGCGGCCACTCGGTCCGCCGGGAGACCTACCTCAGCGGCCAGCGCGGCCAGTGTGGCGTGGTCGCCGACCGGGAGACCGTCGGTGAAGTATGCCTTCAGCAACCGTTCCTTGAGCCGGCCCTGCGTCTCCGTGCCGGACTCCAGCGCCAGGTGCAGCAACCGGTGGGCGTCCACCGTGTTGACCGCCTTGGCCTGGTCCAGGTGGTACTCCAGGCCGAGCTCCGCGGCCACCTCGGTCACGTGCTGGTTCGCCTGCACACCCCAGGCTCGGTCGCGGCCGTACTTCTCGCCGAGCCGCGTCGGCAGGTCCCGCGGGTCGTCGTTCGTGGACGACGGGTCCAGCTGGAAGCTGTGCCAGACGATCTCGGCGGGTTCGCCACCCTCGGCGGCCAGTGCTTCTTCGAGGCGGCGCTTCCCGATGTAGCACCACGGACAGACGACATCGGACCAGACATCAATACGCATGTTTAGCACAACCGGTGCGCGTCCGAACCCATTCCGGGTGTGACGCGTCTGACGCCACATGGACATCACCGAAGCCCTCGTCCGAAACCTGCTCCGCGACCAGTACCCCGACTTGGCCGATCTGGAGTTGCGGGAAGTCATCGGCGGCTGGGGCAACCAGATGTGGCGCCTGGGCGACGAGCTGGCGGTCCGGATGCCCCGCCAAGCCGGTGCGCCGCAGCTGCTCGAACTCGAGTACCGGTGGCTCCCGGCCATGGCTGACCGGCTCCCGCTACCAGTGCCGACCCCGGTACGGCGTGGGGCGCCCTCGGAGCGGTTCCCATACCCGTGGCTGATCACCCAGTGGGTGCACGGTGAGCCAGCGGACCGTGAGTTCGTGACTGCGGACGAATCCGGTACAACGCTGGCGGAGTTCCTGCGCGCACTGCATGTCCCCGCACCGGCCGACGTACCGCCGACTCCGCGCACCGGGATGCTCCAGCTGGGACACATCGACCACTTCTTCGACAATGTGGAGCCGGGGGACGCCGTACGGGAGATCTGGGCGGACGCTGTCGCCGCACCGGCTTGGGACGGCCCACCGCTGCTCGTGCACACGGATCTGCACCCTGCGAACCTCGTGGTCGCAGATGGCCGATTGGCCGGGATCATCGACTTCGGCGACCTGGGCAGCGGCGACCCTGCCATCGACATCTCCGCAGCGTGGACCCTGCTGCCGGATGGTGCGGCGAAACGGTTCTTCGAGAGCTATCCGGTCGATGATGCGACCTTCCGGCGCGCCCGGGGTCACGCCGTGCAGAAGGCGCTGTTCGTGCTGGCCATGGCGAACAACGGCGACAAGGGGCTGCCGGGTGGCAAGCCGACCTGGCGGGCGGCGGGGGAGCTGGCCCTGGAACGCGTCGTCGGCCGGTCCACCCGGTGAGGGGTGGCCCGGCCGACAGGTGACTCAGCGAGCGGCCTGCTCGATGGTGCGGGTGACCAGGCTCGGCTCGGAGAGCATCACCAGGTGCGAGGCGCCAGGTGCGTCGACGATCGTGGCGTCCGCCCGCTCGGCCATGAACCGCTCACCCGCCGGGGGGATCGCACGGTCCTTGCCCGGGATCACGGCGTACTTGGGGAGGCCGGCCGGGGCGCTGGTCTTGATCTCCTCGGTGAAGACCGAGGCGGACACCGGACGCTGCGACGAGGCGAGTACGGCGGCCTGGCGGCTGGGCAGGTCGGCGGCGAAGACCCACCGGAACGCATCCGGCTTCATCACCAGGTCCGCCCCACCTGGGTAGCTGATGACGTTCGTGGTGTCCGGTCCGATCTCGCTACCGGGGTACTGCGCGTTCAGAGCGCCGATCGTCTCACCGGCCTGCGGGATGAACGCCGCCACGTAGACCAGCGACTTCACGTCGGCCGCCCCGGCGAGCTCGGTGATCACAGCACCGCCGTACGAGTGTCCGACGAGGACCTTCGGCCCAGGGATGCCAGCCAGGACCCCGTTGAGGTACTCGGTGTCCGTGGCGACGCTTCGGAGCGGTACGGCGGGGGAGACGACCGTGTAGCCGTCCCGCTGGAGCTTCTTGGTCACCTCCGACCAGCTACCGCCGTCGGCGAACGCTCCGTGCACGAGGACGATGGTGGGCTTGGGCTTCGGCTTGTGAGTCGCAGCGGCCGTGGTGGCTCCGGTGACTGCCAGCAGGACGGTTGCGACGGCGGCGGTGAGGCGCAGGAGCTTCATCAGTTCGCACCACCCTCGACTGCGGTCGCGATGAAGGCGGCGACAGCCTTGGGCTGCGAGACGGCGACTGCGTGCGAGCCGTCGACCTCGATCGTGGTGGCCTTGGCGCGGGCCGCCATGGTCCGCTGGCCCTCCGGGTGGATGGCCTGGTCGCCGGTGGCGATCAGCTGGTAGACGGGCAGCCGGGTCCAGCTGGCCGGACCGGACTTCTCCGCGAAGGCCGCGGCGGCGATCGGACGCTGCGTCCGGCCGAGCAGCTCGGCGTCCGCGACGTCGGCCGCGAACAGGTCGTGGAACTTGGCCTGGTCGATGCTCAGGAAGGTCTCCTCGGCACCGTCACCGGTCGGCAGCTGGTGGGGGACCAGTCCGGCGGCGAAGTCGTTGGCGGGGAAGCTACCGAGCAGGTCCTGCAGGCTCTCGCCCTCGTCCGGGACGAAGGCGGCGACGTACACGAGGGCGGTCACGTTGTCGGCGGCGTTCGCCACGTTGGTGATCACCGCGCCGCCGTACGAGTGCCCGACCAGGACGACCGGGCCGTCGATCTCCCGAACCTGGGCGGCGATCCGGCCGGCGTCGTACGCGACGCCGTGCAGCTCGTTGGACAGTGCCACCGCCGGGATGCCGCGGCTGGTGAGCTCGGCGATCACGCCGGTCCAGGACGCGTTCTCGGCGAACGCTCCGTGCACCAGGACGACGGTGGGAGTCTTGTCGGTCATCTGTCTCGCACTCCTTCAGGAAGTTCAGTAGGTGATGACCTGAAGATTGCCGCGGACCGCCGCTCCGCCGGATCGACCGATCAACTGAACTTCTGGGGAGTGCATGAGGCCTGCTGGGGTGCCGGTGCACCCAAAACTCATGCGTTCGGGGGAGGGGCGAACCTTTCCAGCACCAGACGGGTCAGCTGGACCCGCGAGTTCACCTCTAGCTTGCCGAAGACCGACCGCAGATGCGTACCGACGGTGCTGGCCGAGATGACCAGCTCCTCGGCCGCTGACCGGTTGGTGTGCCCCTCCGCGACCAGGAGTGCGACTCGGCGCTCCATCGGAGTGAGGGCCTCCCACCCGGCCTCGGCCCGAGCCGGGACGGCGGCCCACCGACGACGCCGTACGCCGGCCGCCTGGAGCACCGCCTGGATCCGCCCTGCCGGTGCGGTGGCGCCCAGCTTGGTGAGCGTGTCCAGTGCCTCTTCCAGCGTGGCAACTCCGGTTGCGCGGTCACCGCTCTCCAGCTCGGCCCGGCCGTAGCGGTCGGCGGCCAGTGCTCGCAGTAGCGGTCTGCCTGTGGTTCGAAGCTGCTCTGTGGCCGCAGCGAGCCGCTTCAGGTCGTTGCCTGCAGCGACCAGCTCGTGTGCGCCCAGCGCGGCAACTGACGGGCTGACGGCGACCTGAGCAGCCAGCAGGTCTTCTGCGTCAGCCCGCACCAGTACGTCGATCCGCTCCGGAAACTCATGCGGTACGTCGCGCAGCCGGGTGACCGCCTTGTCGTCGCCATCGGCGAGTGCCAGCAGCGCGTTGATGGTGCTGTCGGTTCCAGCGAGCTCGCGGGCTTTGGTGGGCTGGTTCCGCAGCAGCGCGATCAGAGCGAGCACTTGATGGGAGGCCGGGACCAGTGCGGTGTCGTGGAGGTCCTTCATCCACCAGAGACCGGCCTTGGCCTCCTTCTCGGCCAGGTCGAGGTTGCCGGCCGCGTACTCGAGGCGGGCATGCAGAACACTCAGATGGGCCGCGGTCTGCCAATCACCGGCGGTCATGAGCTCACGACTGCGCTGCAGCGCTGCGGGGAGTTCGTCGGCCTCGGCGCGGCAGTAGAGCTCACCGACCTCGAGCACGGTGTCCGGGAGACTGCCCAGGTCTGACGGTGTCTCGCGAGCCTTGACGTAGTAGTCGCGAGCGGTGGCGTAACGGCCCGCTGCCCTCGCAGCTTCGGCTGCGGCTGTGTGGACGATCGCGCGGGCCACCGGGTCGGTCAGGCGGGGGAGCAATTCCGTCGGTGCCACTTCGTCCGGTGCGAGCAAAGTGCGGTAGGCGGTGAGGCGCTCGGTCAAGTGCGGTGCTGCACCCGGGGCGAAGAGGTCTTGCCGCTGCAGACGGCCGGTGACCCACTGGCGTGGTGCCAGATGCAGCCGGACGGTCGCGCGCAGATCCGGGGTCACCGGTCCGTGGTAGAGCGCCGTACCGCTGAGCAGGTCGTCGGCGAAGGCGGCGGCTCGGTCGTACTGGTAGGCGGCGAGCAGGACGGCGACGACGTCGACACCGACTTCGGCGCGCAGGGGGTCGTCAACCGCGGTCAGCTCGAACGCATGCTGGATCACTTCGGCTGCCGTGGTGGACATGGTCGCGATCAGCTCCTGCGCGGCCTGCCGCAGCGTGCTGACAGCCGCGGTGTCACCGGGCTGCGCGACCGCCAGCACATGCGGTGCCGCGACAGCCGCGCCACGGCCGGCTGCGATCAGCTGTGCGGCGATGGCGCCATGCAGAGCCCGCTGAGCGGACGGCGGTACGTCGGCCAGCGTCGCCGAGCGCAGGAGCTCGTGCTGGAACCGCAGTGCCGAACCGGCGTCGGTCAGTAGGCCGGCGTGAATCGCCTCATCCAGCGCGGTCGCCAACTTGGCCACCGGCTCGGACATCAGCGCAGCAACATCCTCAAGCCGGAACTCGCTGCCGAACACCGCCGCCGTCCGGACCAGCGTTCGAGCATTCTCCGAGAGCCCCGTGCTGCGGCGCCGAACCCCTTCAACCAGCCCGGGCGGCAGCGGTCCGGTTGAGGCAGGAGCCGTGAGGAGCGGGCCCACCGGGGTAACGCTCGCTGGGGTGCCCGCTGCGGCGCTGCCGAGGCTCGAAGCGCCTGGCGCTGTGTGCTCAAGGCCGGGAGCGCCTGGCGTGGTGTTGTCGAGATAGAGGCCGGCGATCAGTTGCTCGGCCAGGAACGGGCTGCCCTGGACCCCAGCGAGCTGGAGGGCGAGGCCTGACTCGACGGGACGGTTGAGTCGGTCCTTCGCGATGTCCTGGATCGCCTCTGCACTGAGCGGACCTAGCTCGATGGTGTGCACGGGGACCTGCGTCTGAACCGCATTGACCAGCTGGTCGGCCACACCGCCAGGAGCCGGTCGGGTGGCGATCAGCCACAGCAGTTGGTGGCTGGCGAGCCGGGCGATAAGGACGCGTAGGGAGAAGGCCGTCAGCGGGTCAGACCACTGGGCGTCGTCCAGAACGACCAGCGCCTTGACCCCGTCCAACCGGCGACCGACGAAGGCGGCCAACCGCTCAGCCAGCCAGAGGGGTTGCGTGTTGAGCGCCGCCAGTTCCATGAAGTGCTCGGTGTCGATGAGCGGCTCGCGGCCAGCTCGCAGCGCCGGAGCGAGTGACGAGAGCGGGCTGATGTCATCCGTCTGCTGCGCAGTCGCCTGCGCGACCAGAAACCCCTGCCGCTCCGCCTGCTCAACCGCCGCAGCCAGCAACGCCGACTTCCCGAGCCCCGGCTCCCCGCTCACAACCGCCAGCGACGCCGTACCGTGCTCAGCCTCTCGCAGAGCCTCGAGCAGTCGCCCAAGCTCCTCCGAACGCCCGCGCAACGGCTGCATGGTGCGTTTCTACCATTCAGGCGCAACGACGGAGGGCGAGGAGGGCGTAGGCACGTGCGGTGTGGAGCACTTCGGAGAGGCGGACGTGCTCATCCGCCGCGTGGGCGTAGCGCACGTCGCCTGGGCCGTACTGGAGCGTGGGGATGCCGGCCGCCGCGTACTGGCGGAGGTCTGAGCCGTACGGCGCGCCGTTGACGGGCGGCGTTGTACCGCCGGCGTCGGTGGCTGCTTGGAGGGTGTCGGGGAGCAGGGGGTCGTTGTCGGGGAGCAGACCGGAGGCGAATTCGCCTCCGGGCCAGGTGACCGTGACCGGGTGGTCGCGTAGCCAGTCGTCCTTGGCGCAGGACTCCGCGATCGCTGCCTCGAAAGCCGCTCGCGCGGACTCGACGGACTCGCCCAGACGCACGCCGTACCGGCCCTCTGCGATGAGCAGGTCGGGCACGGTGCTGGCCCAGTCACCGGCCTGGATGGTGCCGACCGACAGTGGGTTCGCCAGGTCGAGGTGGACGAGCAGCGGGTGCGGGTCGCGGTTCCGCTCCGCCTCTAGCGCCTGCAACGCGCTCTGCAGCACGGTGAACTTCTCAATCGCACTGACACCACGGGAGCGAGTCGAGCCGTGGGTCGCGAGCCCTGGGACCTCCAGCCGGAAGGTGAGCGAGCCGGCGTTGGCCGGGATCACCGCACCGGCCGTCGGCTCAGCAATCAGACACGCCTCACCGGTGTGCCCGCGCTGGAGCGTCGCGAACGCGCCCGCGCCACCGTCCTCTTCACCGAACACGGTGTGCACGGCCAACGGCTTCCGCAGCTCCACACCGGCCGCAACAATCGCCGCCACCGCACCAAGGAAGGCCGCAACGCCACCCTTCATGTCACAGGTGCCGCGGCCCCACATCACGCCGTCCTCGACCCGCGCCGAGAACGGATCCCGGTCCGGCCACTGCGCGAGGTCACCCGGCGGTACGACATCCACATGCCCGTTGAAGATCAGTCCCGGCGTACCGTCCCCGCCCAGCACGCCCACACAACCCCACGCGCGCTCCCGCTCAACCTCCCACCCCGGAAACGCCGGGTCAGCAGTCAGAGCCGGCAGATCGATCTCCCAGTGATCGACAGTCAGCCCCAGTGCCCGCAAGCGCTCCGCACACCAGGCCTGGACCTCACCCTCAGCCGGAGTCCCGTCCACACTAGGAATCCGCACCAACTCCCGCAGCTCCGCAACCACCCGCTCGTCGTCAACAGCCGCCAGGACTCTCTGCTCAACCTCACTCAGCATGCGCCCATCATGCATCGATCAACTCGAGCACGCGCCGCGCCCCGGCAGCCACCAGCTCCTCCATCACCACCGCCCGCCCGTGGGCGAACTCAGCAACACTCGCGTAGATCGACGCCGCACACACCGCCACCGCTGCCCGCCCACCTGCGCGTAGCGCGGCTTCCACGAACAACTCGTCGATCCCGTCCGGCGCACCGTCGCGCGCAGCCGACGCCGCCAGCGAGACAAGGTCGTACGCACGTGATCCCGACCCGGCAGCCTCGAAGTCGATGATGCCGGTCAGCAGTCCGTCCGCGACCAGCAGATTGCCGATGTTGAGATCACCGTGCACCAGGTCATCGGCGGGCAGCGGATGATCCCGGTACGGACGGCACAGCACGCCGTACCGTTCGATCAGGTCGGCCGGCTCACCGCCGTACTCGCGCACCCGCTCCCACAGGCCGTCCCAGCCCTCGAACACCACGCCATGCACGTAGCCCGACCAGTTCACCACGTCGTCGGGCACCAGGTCGCGCTGGAGCTCACAGGCCGCGATCAGCTGCCGCGCGATCGACTCGTCGACCAGAGCCCCGTCTCGGACCGGCGTACCGGTGACGAACGCCTGCAGCTGGTACGGCGAGCCGGCCGCGGTAGTGCCGACCGCCAGCCACTCCGGTGTCGGGTAGCCGACGGCGCGGGCCCGACGGACCAGATCGGCCGCACGGTGGACGCGTGGCGCCCAGTCCGGATTGTCGGTCCACTTGAGGACCGCGCCACCGGTCAGTTCGAAGGCGCCCGACTGGAGACCACCGGTCAGTCGCCGCACCAGCTGATAATCGGTGCCCAGGGCAACGTTTAGTTCGGCGACGACTGACTCGGTGGTGTCCATCTACGGTGTCAGCCGGTGGAGGTCGCGCGGGAACAGCGTGACCTGGCGGATGTTCTCGGCTCCGGTCAGGCGCGCGACGAAGCGCTCGAGACCGATGGCGAAACCGCCGTGCGGCGGCATGCCGTGTTTGAACGCCTGCAGGTACGAGCTGTACGCCGGTGCGTCCGCCGACTCACCACGAGCTGCCAGTGCGGCCTCGTAGTCGCTGTAGCGGTGTAGGCGTTGGCCGCCGGTGACCAGCTCGACGCCGCGGAACAGCAGGTCGAAGGAGTTCGACCAGCGTGGGTCAGACGGCTGTGAGTGGGTATAGAACGGCCGCTTCACCATCGGATAGCCCTCCACAGCGACGAAAGCGCTGCCGTGTTCCCGCAGCGCCCACTCGCCAATTGCACGCTCGTCGGCCGGTGCGAGGTCCGGCTCGTCCGGGTTCGCACCGGCCAGCTTGAGTGCTTCGGAGAAGTGCAAGACCGGGACCTCCGAAGGGATCTCCGGTAGCTCGACTCCGAGCCGCTCCAGCGCGGCCGACGCCCGCTCGCCCACCGACGACAGCATGGTGGACAGGACAGAGCGCAGTACGGCGAGAACGTCGCGGTGGTCCTGGATGAACCCGAACTCCGCGTCGAGCGACACGTACTCGGCCAGGTGCCGCACAGTGTCGTGTGGCTCGGCCCGGAAGACCGGTCCGACCTCGTAGACGCGTTCGAACACCCCCACCATCGTCTGCTTGTAGAACTGCGGTGACTGCGCCAGGTACGCCGGTCCGCCGAAGTAGTCCAGCGCGAACACGTTGGCTCCGGACTCGGTCGCCGTACCGACGATCTTCGGTGTCTGGATCTCCGTGAAGCCCTGACTGTCCAGAGCGCTCCGGAAACCGTGCAGCGCCGCTGCCGCGATCTCCCAGCCCGCCCGCACCGCAGGGTGCCGTAGCGCCACCGGTGCGTTGTCCAGTACGACGGGCAGTCCGGCTCCGACTGTGGGTCGCCACAGCTCGATCGGCGGAGTCACGGCCGGCTCGGTGAGCGGCTCGATCACCGGGTCGACCAGCTCCGCACCACCGGGTGCCTGTGGGTTCGCGGCGACCGTGCCGGTCACCTGAACCACGGTCTCCTCGCCGAGTTCGTCCAGCTGGGCTTGGGTTTCCGCCTCCTTCACGACGATCTGGCTGAGGCCGGACCGGTCGCGCAGGATCAGGAAACTGACGGCCGCCAGCCGTCGTCTTCGGTGCACCCAGCCGGCCACCGTCACGGTCTGGCCTACTGCTGAGGGGATCTCTTGGTTGAGAATTCGCATCACTGTTTCACCTCCAGGTCTGTACTCGAACCCCGGAGGTGTGGGCGAAGGGGAATCTCGCGGTGCCACCACACCTTCACCAGAGCCGGTAGCGAAACCAGCCCTGGCCTCTTGCCGTGCATTCGCTCGGGAGTGTCTTCGCGACCGCTCCACGTGCCGCCTTCACAGCTACCGGCGGCTCTCTCGGACGTGGCGTACGGCGCTACTTGGTTCCGTCAGCGCGAACAACAACCAGGATAGGCCAACAGGGCAATCAGTTTTCAGCGACTGCCACTTGCCGGCGGGATCTGTACGGAGTCGGTGTCCTCGCGGCCGCCGACCCGGGCGTGCACGGTGACGGTGTTCGCCGTGCCCTTGCCGGGCCAGGCACTCCACTCCGAGTTGAACGCCTTGCGGTAGTTGTCGGTCCAGCAGGTCGCACGCCGTACGTCGGTCGACCGGGAGCACGTCCAGCCGTGGTCCAGCGCGCTCAGGAACGACAAGTTGCGGCCCCAGGAGATGTCCAGGGTCACCCGGCGGTCGGTGACGCCGTTGACCTTCAGGAACCGGTTGTAGACGAACGGGTTCGGGTCGTCGTGCGGTGACGGCGTGAGGATCTGCAGCAGCGATTCGTCGTTCCGAATCCCCGGGAGGGTCTCGGAATCGACGTCACTGACCAGTCCGGCCGTGGCACTCACCGTGTACGTCCGGGCGCTCGGCGAACCGCCTTCGGGCACGTTGAAGACGGCACGCAGCGGCACGGGCTTGAGCGGTGTGAGCGACGTACAGGTCTTGGTGCTGGCGGAGCACTTCCAGCCCAGCGGGTTCTTGGCGATCGGCCACTGCAGGCTCGAGCCATAGGTGATCTTCAGCGTCACAGACGGACGGTCGAGGCCCGGAGCCACCGTCAGCACCCGGTGGTGGACATCTACGTCGTTCGGACCCTTGGTGATCTTCAGCAGGTTCTCGTCGGTGCGCGGCGGGGCTTCCAGCGTCCGCGAGTCGTCGTCGTAGAACCGGCCTGTCTTGGCGGACACCGTGAAGGTGCGGTCCGCGACCGAACCACCGGTCGGCGTCGCGAACGACACAGTCATCGGCTCCGGCTTGGCGGAGTTGGTCGCCGTACAGTCGCCCGTGGCCTTGTTGCAGGTCCAGCCGCGCGGGTTGCCGGTGAGGGGCCAGGACAGCGACTTGCCGTACTTGAGACCGATCACCACCGGCTCCTTGTTAGCCGCCGGCGCCTTGATCGTGATGATGAAGGTCATGCCGCCGGCCGCCTCAGCTGGTGCGCTACCTCCGCTGCGCGGCGTCGGCGGCATGGTGATCGTCAGCAGGCCTTCGTCAAGCACAGGTGTCGTCGGTGTGGGCGGAGTCGGCGTCGGCGTGGTTGGCGTCGGCGTCGTCGGCGCAGTGGTCGGGGCTGTTGTCGGAGCCGTTGTGGGTGCCGTGGTCGGCGCAGTCGTCGGCTTCACCGGCGGTGGCTGCGTCGGCGGCTTGGCCGGGGGCACAGTCGGTGGCTTCGCCGGGGGCTGCGTCGGCGCCGACACCGGCGGCTTGTTGATCGCGGCCGGGGGAGTGTCGTTGCCGGTCAGCGCCATGGCCGCGACGATCGCAGCCACTGCGACGACGACGACCGCACCGGCACCGACTGCGGTCCGGGTGCTGTTCTCGGTGGCCTTGCGCCACGCGGTGACGAAGAAACCGACCAGTCCGATCTTCGTGCCGGACGCAGCGGCCAGGTAGCCGAGACCCGCCGTACCGAGCAGTGCGGGGGCGAGCAGTGCCGGCAGAGCGCTGTTGACCTCGACCAGCTCGAGGTAGACCGCGGTGCACTTGGCGCAGTCGTCCAGGTGCTCGCGGACGTTGCGGTTCTCCCGCTTGGTCAGTCCGCCGCGCACATAGGCACCCAGGCGCTCAGTGGTCCAGCGGCAACGGTCCCCGGCCACATCCGCCAGGTGCTGCTGCAGATAGGCCTGCCGGAGACCCTCACGCGCCCGGTACGCCAGTGCGGACACGCCATTGGCGGTCAGCCCGAGCAGGGGAGCGATAGCGGCCGGCTTCTCACCCTCGACCTCGGTGTGCCACAGCACTGCCTGCCAACGCTCCGGCAGGCTGGCGAACGCCTTGGCCGCCGCACCGCTCTCGAAACCGGTGACAGTCGGGTCGTCGAAGGTCTCCGGTTCCCGCTCGTACGCCGCGATGTCGTCGGTCGTCTGCACCTTCTTGCCGGACCGGATCCGGTCGACGTGCACCCGCCGTACTGTCGTGAGCAGGTAGGCGCGGAAAGAGATGTCCGGGCCACCGCCGCCGCGCAGCGCGTCCAGGACCTTGGCGAACGCGTCACTGGCCAGGTCGTCGGCGTCCCCGGCCGGTACCAGCTGCCGCGCCATCCGCTCGGCCGCATGGTGGTGCCGGCCGAACAGCTCGCCGTACGCCTCCAGGTCGCCGTTGCGGACGCGCGCTATCAGCTCGCCGTCGCTCGGCCCTTCCGGCGTCTCCATCGATCTCCCCGTGCTCTCACTCTACTGACTCACGTTGTCACCGTCTGTCACATCGTTGCCGGAGACAAGGCTCCCACGTGGGACGCCTCGACGCACCTGTTTCTGACCCGGAACTCTGCCCCTTTCCTGACGAGATGACCAGCGGGGAAGTTACGCGAAAAAAGTTTTGCGAATCCGCGTCATGAAGTTCCCGCCCGGCTGTCTCATCCCTGGAACGACGCTTCCGGCCACCCGGTCGGGAGACTGAAGGGACGCCTCGAGGAGGGCCATGTCACTGTTCGCGGACATCCGCCGACGGTTCGACCTGCGCCCGCCGAAGTCCCTCAACCTGGCGGGGTCGCCCGCCCGGAGTACGCCGGGAGCGTCGTCCCCTGATCTGGGGTCATCAGGTGCACCGCTCGGGAGGAGGGACCCGCACGGAGCGAAAAAGCACGGGGGGTATCACGGGGGTTCAGGTACCGACCACAGCGCCTATCTCGCGATTGCCGAGGCGTTGCACGACGGTGCCGATGTCGTGCCTGCGAGTGACGAGGTCGGACGCCGTCTGGCGGCCGACGGAGTCTCACTGCTCGAGGCACTTGATGGGCTGAGTGCGCTGTACCGCTCGATCGCCGGGGGCGAGCCGGCTTTCGCCGCGGTACGCGCACTCAGTTCGAGCTGGGCCGAGGCCTCGCTGATCTATCTCCACACGCTGTCCTGCGAGGACCCGCTGACCGGGCTGTCCAGCCTGGCGCACCTGCGGTCCCGCCTGGGAGAGCTCTACCGAGAGGCGGAGTTCCGTGGAACTTCCGTACCGCAGACCCACGCACTGGTGGTTGTCGAGCCGCTCAATCCCCCGGGCACCTCGCCGTTCGAGCGCGAACTCCGCCTCGTCGACGTCGCGGAGTGCCTGCGGATCGTGTTCTGCGGCGGTGACGTACTGGGCCGCGTCGGCTCACGCCGCGCGGCGGCGCTCGTCGGCCGCGACAAGAACCTGCCGGACCAGGTCGAGACGGTACGAGCCCTGATCACCCAGTGGCGGCTGGACACCGACGTACCGCAACTGGCCCGCGTCTGGATCGAGGGACTCCCCGGTTCGGAAGCCATGGCCGAGCGAGTACTCGACGAACTGGCCCGCCCATAGGACTCGCGTCCGGGCGCCAACAGGGGGGCGCCCGGGCGCATCAGGCCGGCGGCGGATCGCTCATCACGGGGTGAGCGATCCCCCGTCGCTTGTTGCCGTCGGCACGACCTCCTGCCGCCGTAGGCTCGTACTGAACTGACAGTCCGCCTGGGGGGAACCTGCCGTGTCCGAATCGATTTCTCGCCGCAACCTGCTCAAGATCGGCGGTGGGGCCGGGGTCGCTTCCCTGGCCGGCGTGACACTGCTGCCAGGCGAAGCGCGGGCGGACAGCTGGACCAATGAGCTGGTCAAGCCAGGTGCCGACGGCCGGCTTGTCTACGCGCCGGATGGGCGCGGCAAGGTGATCCCGGACTTCAGTTGGGCCGGCTACCGCAACGGCGCGGAGAAACTGCCTGACGTCCCGGTCGTCACGAAGATCGGTCCGATCAAAGGCGAAACAGACAGCACCGCCCGCATTCAGGCTGCGCTCGACGACGTTGGCGCCAGGAAGCCTGATGCCAATGGGTTCAGGGGTGCGCTGCTCCTCAAGGCCGGGAACTACCCCGTCGGCGGCGTGCTCAAGATGAAGCGCTCCGGCGTCGTACTGCGGGGCGAGGGCCAGTGGGAGGACCCGTCGGCCAACACGGTCATCACCGGTACGGCTGGGGTCAGGAACACGGTTCTCTGGGTCGACGGTGCAGCCGGTGACTGGGACTCTGCGGAGCTAGCCGGCCCCCGGACCGACGTCACCTCCACCCTGGTCAAGGCGGGGCAACGCCGGCTCACGGTGGGATCGACGGCCAACCTCAAGGTCGGCGACAACATCATTATCGTCCATCCGGACACCCCGACCTGGCGCGACGCGATCAACAATGGGGGCGTCAAGGACAAGCCGAGCTGGGAGGCCGGGAAGTACCCGATCATGTACAACCGGTACATCCAGGAGATCGACGGCAACGACATCGTCATCTGCGCCCCGGTCTTCAACGATCTCCGGCACTCGCTGTCCAAGTCCTACGTCTACGCCTGGGACCAGACGGGGCTCGTGCGCAACGTCGGCATCGAGAACCTCCGCATCGACATGGCCCACCAGGGCCCCTACGACGAGACCCACCCGGAGAGCTGCATCGTCATCTCCCGCGCCGAGGATGTGTGGGTCAAGGACGCCTCCCTGCTGCACTTCTCGAAATCCGCCGTGTGGGTGCAGCGCAGTACGCGGGTCACCGTTCAGGGGGCACGGGCGATGGAACCCCGCTCCAGGGTCGTCGGGGGAAAACGGTACAGCTTCTGCGCCGCTGGAGATGCCCAGCAGATCCTCTTCCGGGACTTGGAGGCGAACGACGCACGGCACGCCTTCATCGCCACCGGAACGACGACCTGCTCGGGCAACGTGTGGCTCAACGGATCCAGCGTGAACGGGCGCAACGAGAGCGGCGGCCACCACCGGTGGAGCCAAGGACTCCTGTACGACAACATCAAGGAGCTGTCGAACCAGAGCGACAACCTCTGGGCTTTGGGCCTGCACAATCGCGGGGACAAGGGAGACGGGCACGGCTGGTCCTCGGTGAACAGCGTGGCCTGGAACTGCACCGTCGACTCCGGCCGGCAGTTGTGCGTGCAGGCTCCGCCGACCGCCCAGAACTTCGCCATCGGCACGCAGGGCATCGTCACCGGAGAGAACTGGTACACCCACACGAAGGGCTACGAGGATGGGACCAACGAGCTCGGACTGGACCCGAGCTCCCTCTACCTTGCACAGCTCAGAGACCGGCTCACCGCGTCCTGAGCGTCGTACGGCCGAAAGTGTCGGGGCGGCTCGTTAGGCTGCGTTGTATGTGCGGTAGGTATGCGTCCAGCCGGAACCCGTCCGATCTCGTCGAGGAGTTCGAGATCGAGGTGGGTAACGTGCGCGAATCGGTCCAGGAGGCCGAGCCGAACTACAACGTCGCCCCGACCAACGAGGTGATCGCGGTCGTCGAGCGGAAGAACCGCGAGGTCCCCGACGAGACGATCCGCAAGCTCACCACGGTCAAGTGGGGGCTGGTGCCGTCCTGGGCCAAGGACACCTCGATCGCCTCCCGGCTGATCAACGCCCGGATGGAGACGGTGGCCGAGAAACCCGCCTTCAAAAAGGCCTTCGCCACCCGCCGCTGCATCCTCCCCGCCGACGGCTATTACGAGTGGTACACGGCCGAGGAGAAGAAGGACGGCAAGCCCGTCAAGCAGCCCTACTTCATCCACCCCGCCGACGGCGGCATCCTCGCCATGGCCGGCCTCTACGAGATCTGGCGCGACAAATCGGTCGCCGACGCCGAGTCCGACGAAGCCTGGCTCTGGACCTGCACAGTCCTCACCACCTCCGCCACCGACGACCTAGGCCGCATCCACGACCGCATGCCCCTACTCGTCGAGCGCGACCGGTACGACGCCTGGCTGGACCCGCTGTCGTCCGACCCCGACGACCTCCTCGGCCTACTCGTCCCAGCCGCCCCCGGCCGCCTCGAGGCCTACGCCGTCTCCACCGCCGTAGGCTCCGTCCGCAACAACGGCCCCCACCTCCTAGACCCCCTCCCACCAGACGGCTCCCCGCCAGTCGGCGGCGAAGACGGCACAACGCTCTTCTAACCCCAGCCCCCCCGGCGAGGGTGGGCTGGCGGAGGTAACCATCAGGCCGTACCAGTTCCCGCGCTAGTCGCCTGCCGCACGCCCACATCCGAGACCTCGGCACTCACCGCCGCGCCGTACCAGCCGCCGCCCGCGCGCCACCGCGCCGTACCCGCCGCCGCTCGCGTGCCTACCGCGCCGTGCCGCCCGCGAGCACACCGCCGGCCCCGTCGCCGCTGACCGCGCACAAGATCTCGCTCATCGCGCTGGGCGTGCGCTCCTTGCACTCCGTGCGCGCCTGATGGGTTCACCCACGAGTTGGTGGGTTCTGGACCCGCATGCGGCTGGGGAACCCACAACCGGATGGGTTCACCCATCAAATGGCGGCGGCGAGTGAATGCCGCGGGAATGCGGTCGGCCGCAGACGCCCGCGCTCTGCCCAGGGCGTGCCGAAGATCGAGTACTGGTCGCTCCGCATGCCTCATCCGGGCGACCCGCACGCCTGCCACCGATAGTGGGTGGCCCACTACTACCCGTTCGTCGGTACGCCGATGGTCGGCCAGCCGGGAGCGCAGCTCGGCCGGCGGTTGCCCGCTGCACGGTGATCCCACTCGCGGCACTCCCATCACCTTGGGCACCGCTCGACCACGATCTGCCCGCGGGGATGGTTGATCCGTGCTCAAGGTTCTTCGGCGGGAGTCGCCTTGGGCTCGCATCGACCACGTTGTTGGCCCGCGGATGGTTGATCGGGGCTCAAGGTGGGCGACCCGCGCGGTGGAGGTCGGGGTTCGTGGGTGCGGATGACAGGATGGGGCGGGTGACCGACGAACGGATTGTGGGGACGCCGCACGGGGAAGCGCGGATCGTGGCGCACCGGGCTCGGCGGCCGGTGGCGACGCTGGCGCTCGGTCATGGGGCCGGTGGGGGGATCGAGGCGCCTGATCTGGCGGCGCTGGCGGCGCGGTTGCCGAAGCAGGACATCAACGTGTTTCTGATCGAGCAGCCGTGGCGGCGGGCCGGGAAGAAGCTTGCGCCGGCGCCGAAGATCCTCGACGAGGCGTGGATCGCGATCGTCGGGCAGTTGCGGATCCGTACGCCGCTGGTGATCGGTGGCCGGAGTGCGGGTGCGCGGGTGGCCTGCCGAACCGCGAGCAGTCTCGGGGCATCCGGCGTACTGGCGTTGGCTTTTCCGCTGCACGCTCCGGGCAAGCCGGAGAAGTCGCGGGTGGCCGAGTTGCAGGGCGCTGGGCTGCCGACGTTCGTCGTACAGGGGGAGCGGGACACGTTTGGTACGCCGGACGAGTTTCCGCCGCTGACCGAGATGGCCGTGGTCCCGGATGCCGACCACTCCTTCAAGGTGCCGAAGAAGGCCGAGCTCAGCCAGGACGAGTCCTACGACCTTCTGGTCGAAGCTGTGTTCGAGTGGGTCGTCCGGGAAGTGTCCGGATAGTGGTCGCCCGCTAGCCGGGAATTACGCCGTACCAGGGCTTGTTGTGATGAGCATGACGGCAACGACGGTGGCTCCGGCGCGGAAGACTGGACAGAGCACTAGGTTGGCCCCGGTATTCTCGATCACGATGCCGACACCGACCACCACCGAGACACCCGAGCAGCGGACCGCGCGCTTCGAGCGCGAGGCGCTGCCGTTCCTCGACCAGATGTACGCCGCCGCGATGCGGATGACCCGGAATCCGGCCGACGCCGAGGACCTGGTCCAGGACACCTTCGCGAAGGCGTACAGCTCGTTCCACCAGTTCACGCCCGGCACCAACCTGAAGGCGTGGCTGTACCGGATCCTGACCAACACGTTCATCAACGGCTACCGCAAGCGGCAGCGCCAGCCCACACAGTCACCGACCGAGGAGATCGAGGACTGGCAGCTCACCGCCGCCGAGTCCCACACCCCCGGCGGCCTGAAGTCGGCCGAGGCGGTCGCGCTCGAGCACCTGCCCGACTCCGACGTGAAGTCGGCGCTGCAGTCGATCCCCGAGGACTTCCGGCTGGCCGTCTACCTCGCCGACGTCGAGGGCTTTGCCTACAAGGAGATCGCCGACATCATGGGTACGCCGGTCGGCACCGTGATGTCACGCCTGCACCGTGGCCGGCGCCAGCTGCGCGAACTGCTGGCCGACTACGCCCGCGACCGCGGCCTGATCGCCGCCACGGACGACGAAGCGACCGCGAAGAAGGAGGAGTCGTGAGCTGCGGCGAGGACCACGACGTCGACTGCAACGAGATCCTCCAGCGGGTCTACGTCTTCATCGACAACGAGATCGAAGGCGCCAGCACCGAGGAGATCCGTCAGCACCTCGAGGAATGCGCCCCCTGCCTCGACGAGTACGACCTCGAACGCTGCATCAAGAAACTGGTCCACCGCTCCTGCGGCTCCGACCACGCCCCCGATGCCCTCCGCCAGAAAATCCTCCTCCGCCTCACCCAGATCCAGGTAGAGACAACCATCATCACCACCGACTGAACCGCTCCCGTGGACCGGTTCAGATGGCGTGATCGGTGAACGAGTAGGTGTAGGGGTCACCGCGCCGCAATTGCTCCAGCAACTGCCTGGCGTATTGCTCATGCACCGGCGAGATCCGGGCGAGCTTGCTGACCGCCTGGGCTGCATTGAGAATGGCGGCCGTGCGGTCACCTGCCGCTGCCTGGACCCGGGCCATTTCCAGGTAAAGCCGCCCTTCGCGAATGGCGTCGGCAGATCGCCGGGCGAAATGGATTCCCAGCTCGGCCTCGTGAATAGCCTCCGCATACTTGCCCTGCGCGGCGAAGATGAGTGTGCGGGTCTGATGCGACTCGGTGCGATTGACGTCGTCGCCGGTCTCTTCCGCAATACGGTCGGCCTCCCAGTTGTACTTCTGGGCGTCCTCCCAGCGACCGGCCACGAGATGCGAGAACGCGGCGTTCGCGTTGCGCTTGTAGACCGAACGGATGTCTCCGACTTGTCGGGCAAGCTCGATGCCGCGATCGAAGTTCAGGTCCGCGTGGACACGATCGCCAACCCGGTTGTAGAGAACACCCAGGGCCGTGTGGGCGACACCCTCCAGGACCAGGTCGCCGATCTTCTCGCTGAGCTCCAACGACAACTTGCCGTACTCGAGCGCCTCCTCGATGCGGCCGACGCCCGCGAGGGCGTAGGTCAGCGATGAGCAGCACCGCGACTGCCCGGTCAGATCGCCGGCATCCTGGAACATCGTCAGCGCCTTCGACAGGTCGGGAATGGCCGCCTCGAGTCGTCCGTTCTCGACGGTCGGAATGGCGTGATCGTGCTGCAGCCAGGCCGCCGTCAGCGGCAGATCGAGCTTCGTCGCCAGCTCGACCGCTCCACGAGCCATCTCCTCCATCTCCATCCAGCGCCGGCGCGACTCGTGATACCCGAACATGGCGAGGGCCAGCTCGGGCAACAGAGTGGAGCCCGCCAGGACTGTCGTGGCCTGGGCGAAGCGGTCCATGAGATTGCGCAGCTCGGCGTCGAACCATTGGAGCGCTGAATGGCGAGTGGCCAGCGCGGGGATCCGCAGCGGCGGGACACTGGCGAGCGGGATCCGAGGGCTGGACGTGTGCGTCAGCGTCTGGCACTGCCAAGCACAGCCGATGTAGAAGCGCAGCAGCCGCTCCAGGCCCGCGTTGGACGCCGATTCGGACAGCGTCTCGTCGGCGAGCTCGCGGCCGTAGGCGCGAATCAGGTCATGGAACCGGTAGCGGTCGGGCGCGACGGATTCCATCAGGTTGAGGTCGGCGAGCCGCTCGAGGATCGCATTGGCCTTCCTCGCCGGTACGTCGAGTAGGTGCGCCGCGACGCTGGTCAGCAGGTCGGCCCCGTCCGGGATACTCAGCAGCGGCAGGGCTCCTGCTGCTTCGCGATCGAGAGTCCGGTCGCTGTTCTGCAGGAAGTCGACGGAGCTCGCGATGTTGGCCCGTACGCCGGTCTCGTCGGATCCGAGAGTGTCGAGGCGGCGGTCCTCGTCCTCGAGGAGCGCAACAAGGTGCTGGATCGGCCAGCTCGGGCGCGCCGCGAGACGACCGCCGATCAGCCGAACGGCCAGTGGCAGACGACCGGTGAACGACGCCAAGGTCTCAGCTGCCTCAGGCTCTGCAGCAATACGTGTTTGGCCGATCACGCCCGACAGCAACTCGACCGACTCCGACTGCGACAAGGCGTCGAGCCGCACCTGCCGTGCACCTGGCAGCGGAGCCAACGACCCGCGGCTGGTGATGATTGCCGCCGACCCCGGGTTGCCTGGCAGCAACGGCATCACGTGCGCGGCATCAGCAGCGTTGTCGAGGAACAGCAACACACGCCGACCAGCCAGCTGCGAGCGCAGGAGCCCTGCAGCCTCCTCGACCTCATCGGGGATGAGCTGCGGCTCGGTCCCCAGGGAACGCAGCAGCTGCCGCAGCGCATCGGCACTCGACACCGGCTTGCCAGGCCCGTAGCCGCGGAGATTGAGATAGAGGTGGCCGTCGGGATAACTGTCGACGAGCTTGTGAGCGGCCTGGACGGCCAAGGTGGTCTTCCCGATCCCACCCATACCGGTCACCGCGACCAGACCGACCGAGGTGCTAGGTACGCCGTCCGGAACCCGCAATACATCGAGGATCGCCTCGATCTGAGCAGTCCGCCCGGTGAAATCGGAGACCGCAGGTGGCAACTGCCAAGGCATCGGCAAAGCCTCGGCGCCAGACGCGGCCTCAGGCTCCTGAGCTTCGGCCGACTGACTCTTGCCCCGCGCAACGGCCAGGAACTCCGCGGCTTCGGCTTTGTCCAGGCGAAGCACCTTGATGAGGGCACGGATGGTGTCGATCCGAGGACGGCGGCGGGTGCCGCGTTCCAGGACGCTGATCGCCTGGTCGCTCAATCCGGCCTTGGCCGCAAGCGCAGCCTGGGTCAGCCCAGCCCGTCCCCGGTACCTGCGCAACAGATCGCTCAAGCTCTCCTCACTCAGCGGACCCACCTCCCTTCGGATCGCTCTCGTCGGCACGAAACGCGAAGCGCGGATAGGAGATGGAACCGTAAGCGAAGGAGTGATCCGATCGCAGACGGTCGATCAGGCGCTCGGCGAGCTCGGCGCGAGGTGGCGAGATGCGGGCAAGTACGCCTGCCGCTGCCTCAGCGCTCGCGACCGCGCTGGAGCGGTCGCCCTGGACGGCCTGCAGTTCGGCCAGACGAAACAGAAGATCTCCCTCGCGTCTGGCATTGCCGATTTGCTGGGCGAGATGCAGGCCGACCTCGACATGCTGCTGTGCCTTCGGATAGGTGCCCTTGGCAGCGTGGGCCAGCGCGAGGATGTGGTTGCGCTCGACCCACGCCGCCTCGTCGTCGAACTCCGGTACGAAAGCGTCCCCGAGATAGCCCAGGACGTCGTCGTGACGTCCGACTCGCAGGTGCGAAACGCTCGCGCTGAGCCGGCGTTTGAAACCCGAGTGCCACTGGCCCGCTGACTCGGCGAGCTGGATGGCCCGGTCGAATTCTGACGTCGCGCGTACGAAATCACCGGACTGGTTATAAAGCACGCCCAGTGCCGTGTGCGCGACACCCTCCAGCACCGCGTCGCCGAGCATCTCGCTGAGCTTCATGGACTGTTCGCCGAGCTCCAGAGCCTCGTTGACGCGGCTGAGGCTCGCGAATACGTAGCTCAGCGCAGAGCTGCACCTTGACTGGCCAGTTAGATCGCTCGCGTCCTGGAACATGGCCAGTGCCCTGGAGAGCTGGGGCACCGCTGCTTCAAGCTGTCCGTTCTCGACCGTTGGAATCGCCTGGTCGTGCTGCAGCCAGGCGGCCATCAGGGGCAGGCCGAGGTCGGCGGCCGCTTCGACCGCGCCCTGCGCCATCTCTTGCATTTCCACCCAACGACGGCGCGTCTCATGTTCCCCGAACAGCGCCAGCGCCAGCTCGGGCAGGAGGGCCGAGCCCGTGAACAGGCGCGACAGCTGGGCGAATCGCTCCATCAGATTGCGTTGCTCAGCGTCGAACCACTGGAGGGCGGAACGTCTCTCGCTCAGTGCAGGGAAGGTCTGTAGTGGAACACTGGCCAGCGCCAGCCGTGGATTGTCCGGGTGTGTCAGCGCTTGGCATTGCCAGGCGCAGCCGATGTAGAAGCGCAGCAGCCGTTCCAATGCTTCCGTTCGATCGGACGTGGTGAGCTTCTCCTCGGCGAGCTCCCTACCGTAGAAGCGGATCAGGTCGTGGAAGCGATAGCGCTCGGGGGCGACGGATTCCAGCAGGTTTACGTCAGCCAGACGTTCGAGGATCGCGGTGGCCGCGCGCGCCGGTACTTCGAGGACGGCGGCTGCGACCGCGACGAGCAGGTCGGGGCCATCGGGGATGCTGAGCAGGGGCAACGCTTCCGCGGCCTCGCGGTCCAGGGGGCGGTCGCTGGTTCGGAGGAACTCGACGGAGCTGGTGATGTTGGCGCGGACGCCGGTTTCGTCGGAACCAAGGGTGTCGAGTTTGTGGTCTTCGTCGGCGAGGAGGTCGACGAGGTGCTGGATCGTCCAGCTGGGTCGGGCGGCGAGGCGTGCGCCGATCAGCCGGACGGCAAGGGGGAGCCGGCCGGCTAAGGATGCCAATGCATCGGCTGCCGCGGGCTCGGCAGCGATACGTGCATGGCCGACGATGCCAGACAGGAGGTCGACCGATTCCGACTGCGACAGCCCGTCGAGCCGGACCTGGCGAGCGCCGGGCAGGTTGGTCAGGGAACCGCGGCTGGTGATGATCGCCGCGGAGCCAGGGCTGCCTGGTAGCAACGGCGTGACGTGGGACACGTCCGCGGCGTTGTCAAGGACGAGCAGGACGCGTTTGCCGGCCAGATGCGATCGCAGTAGGCCGGCGGCCTCATCGACGTCGTCCGGAACGAGCCGTTGGTCCGCGCCGAGGGAGCGCAGGAGCTGGCGCACCGCATCTGCGGTCGAGATCGCACGTCCAGGGCCGTATCCGCGGAGGTTGAGGTAAAGGTGGCCGTCCGGGTAGCTCTCGACCAGTCTGCTGGCGGCCTGGACCGCGAGCGTGGTCTTGCCGATTCCGCCCATACCGGTCACGGCCACCAGGCCGACCGACGTACGTGGCGTGCCGTTGGTGACGCGCAGAGCATCCAGAATTGTGTCGATCTGGGCGGATCGGCCGGTGAAGTCCGGTACGGCTGGTGGCAGTTGCCAAGGCGTCGGTGCCGTGTTGGTGCCCAGAGCCGGCTCGGGTTCAGCGGGCAGACTCTTGCCTCGTGCAACGGCCAGGAAGTGGTCTGATTCGGATTGGTCCAGACCCAGTACCTGGATGATGGCGCGGACGGTGTCGATGCGTGGGCGGGTGCGGGTGCCGCGTTCCAGGACGCTGATGGCCTGGTCGCTCAATCCGGCCTTGGCCGCAAGTGCGGCCTGGGTCAGTCCGGCGCGTCCCCGGTACTTGCGTAGCAGATCACTCAAGCTCTCGCCGGTCAGCTGACCCAACCTCCCTCCTGCAATCAGCCCACTCCTGGGTGACGGCCAGGGCGGGTGGTCCGGGGCTAACAATAGGAGGCTCCGCCGACGGTTCGCTGGAGTTATCCACACCCGGGTCGCCGAGGGGCTCTCCGAGGGGCCTCTTCGGGGTCGGCCCGGGCGCCTTAGGTTCTCGCACGAATTCGTGCAAAAGAATAGCCCAACAGGCGTTTGATGATCGCTTTCGGTATGCGTGTGGAGACGCTCCGAATACAGGACCTCTGTGAAAGGTGGTCTGGCCTGCGTTGTGACCAAATTGCAAAGACCCCGGCTTGGGGCCGGGGTCCTCGCTTTGCGTAGTCGCCTGGGGTCAGGCGTTGGGGCGCTTACCGTGGTTCGCGCCCTTCTTCTTGCGCGCACGACGCTTGCGGCCGGTCTTGCCCATTTCAAAGCCTCCTAGAAACAACTGCAAAGAGTCACAGTCTCTCATACCACGCAGACTTGATCGTGTCCGGCATCGGGTCACGGTCTGGCTTACAGTGTTTCGGCGCAGCCGGTGCGAGCAAAATTCAGTTGAGTCAGCGATGTGCTGTCTAGCCCCCCTACTCCTCGTAATCGCGATGAGTAAGACCGCGACCGCTGATCGGAGGTGGATCATGTTTGGTGCTGACACGTGGGAGTGGTGACGTCGCGCTGAGAGGTTTACGCGGGCGACCGATTGCGGCTACTGCATCTTGGCTGTGGTGACGGCATACTGATGGGCATGCGCAGGCGAGGTGGCCCATGAGAACCACAGTGGTTCGCTTGGTCGTCTCCAGTATCGCAGCGCTTGCCTTGTTCCTGATGGTCCTGGCGCTACGGCATATCGACGACTTCGGCCTGCTGGCGGGGCTGTGTCTGATCATGCTGGCCGCCGGCTTCTTCAAGTTCGGGTTGACTCGCGACGACCGGATGTCCCTGGACTCTGTCGTTCTCACCGCGGTGTATGTGCTCGCCGGCCCGTGGGCCGCGATCGTCGCCTCGGTGTTCGGGTACGTCGCCGCTGCTCGATCGCCGGTCCCCGTGATCCGCAAGATCTTCGCCTTTGCGCAGCGCGTTCCGGCCGCAGCCGCAGGCAGTCTGGTCTACACCCTCGTCGGCGCACCGTTCGGTGCCGCCGCGCTCGACTCGATGCCGCGGGTGATCGTCGCGAGCCTGGGTGCTGCCATCGCTCATCAAGTGGTGAACGCGGCGCTTGTCTGTCTGATGATCTGGAGCGAGGGCAAGTCGCGGCCCCTGGACTTCATCGTCCGGGTTGTGGCGCCAACGTTCGTGCCGATGCTGGGTTACAGCTGTGTCGGCCTGCTCCTCGCCGTGCCGTGGCTCGGGGGGCTCGGGCCGTTTGCCGCGTTCCTGGTCCTGGTCGCCCTGGCCCGCTGGGCGTTGTCCCAGTACGAGGCGGAGAAGGATGCCCAGGCGGCCACCATGCGTGCATTCATCCAGGTCATCGAGACCAAGGACCTGTACACCCGCGGGCATTCGGAGCGGGTCAGCGCCGGTGTCGGCATGGTCGGCCGGCGGCTGAGGCTCCCTGAGGACCGCCAGCAGGCGCTGGAGCACGCAGGGCTGCTGCACGATGTCGGCAAGGTCGGCGTCCCGACGAGGATCATTCGTAAGCCCGGCCGCCTCGACGACGCCGAGATGGATGCGATCCGGCTCCATCCGGCCCGCGGTGTCGAGTTGATCGGAAATATCCCATTTCTGGAAGAAGTGAAGTCGGCAGTTCTTCACCATCACGAGAAGTACGACGGGACCGGCTATCCGGCGGGGCTGAGCGGAACCAACATCCCGTACTTCGCGCGCATCATCGGCATCGTCGACGCATTCGACAGTTTGACCTCGACGCGTTCGTATCGGCCGGCGCGCGGGGTGGAGGAGACACTCGCCATCCTGCTCGAGGATCGCTACACGCATTTCGATCCCCAGCTTGTGGACGTGTTCGTGCAGGTGATTCGTGCCCAGGGCTGGCAGGCTGCCGCTGCCGATCAGCCGGCACCGGACGGGAGCGCGGCAGTGAGTATCGACCATGACGACCTGAGCCTCGGCAGTAGTGGTGGCGCAGCGGGCTCTGCGGCGGGACCTGAATGACGTTCATGACCGACCGTGATTCACAGGACAAGCGACTGGGCAGCGGCGCGGTCATCGTGATCGCCGGCTGTGTGCTCGGTGTTGCCGCCCTGTTCATCACCGGCCAGCACGGTCTCACCGAGTGGCCGTTCGCGCTGACGTTCGGGCTGCTGATCGCTGCGGGCGAGATGGTCCAGTTCAAGGTGGACCGCAGCCGCAACCGAGCCCCGATCGCCACCAGCGCCTCATTGGCCTACGCCCTGCTGCGCGGGACGGACGTTGGTCTGCCGCCGGATGTCGCGCAGGTCGTCGCGGTGACCTGGATCGCGACGCTGGCCGGAATCGCGCCCCGAGCGATCGCAGGCCTGTCGTGGGATCTGGTCGTGTCGAGCCGGCGGGTGATCTCGGTGGCCTGTGCGGCGACGGCCTTCTGGGCTGTCATCCCGGATGGATTCGTCTGGAACGGCCGCTGGACGCAGGCCGTTCCGCTGGTCGCTGGAATGTTCTTGGCTGTGCTGACCGCCGGAGTAGTGGACGCGCTCGTCGGAGCCGGACAGATCACCGAGGCCTACAACCGGCCCTTCCCTGCAGCGCTACGCGACGAGCTGGTCGTGATGGGTCAGATCGGGATGGCGATGGGGCTCGGGGGCATCCTCCTTGCGGCCGGGGCGTCGCTGATCGGCTTGTGGGCGGTGCCACTGGTGATCGTGCCGTTGTTGCTGACGCAGTTCGCGTTTCGGCGGTTCGCTTCGGCTCAGCGGACCTATCGGACCACCGTGCGGTCGATGGCGCGCAGTACTGAGATCGCCGGCTTCAGCAGTCCAGGTCAGAACGCGCGGACGGCGCAGTTGGCGGTGGCGATGGGCAACGACCTCGGCCTGATACCTGCTCGGATGGAGGCGTTGGAGTACGCCGCTTTGTTGTCTGGGGTGGGGCAGTTGGCGTTGGCGGATCCGTCGCCGGGTGGGGCGTCGTTGTTGCGGACGCGGGAGGAGCGGCAGCGGGCGGCGGAGATTGGGGCGTCCGTTATTGAGCGGTCGGGGGTGCTGGATCATGTGGCGGAGATTGTGCGGCACTCCAATGATCCTTATCGGCATGGGCGGGCCAACAACGCTGAGATTCCGGTGGAGAGCGGGATTGTGAATGTGGCGTTGGCTTATGAGCAGTTGGTGGGGGAGGGCGGCGGGCAGTCGCCGGACAAGGCTATGGAGTCGATCGGGTTGGGGATCGGGGCAGAGTATGACCCGGTGGTGGTGGATTCACTTCGTCGGGTGATCGGGCGGGGATTCCGGTTCTGAACGACGGCGGATCCGGATGGCTGGGTTCGCTCTTGAGGGTTCCAGGTCGTCCCAGGCGGGGGCCACGTCGGTGGCTACTCGGCCGGAGCCGCCAATGCCGGTGTAGAGCAACAGGCCTGCGCCGGCGGCTATCAGGATGTCGCCGGGGCTGACGGCTTGGCCTAGGCCGGGGAGGGCTACCGGTACGACGTCGCCCAGCCAGGGCCACGTGGTTGTGGCGGTGACGAGTTCGTGGCGAGGGCCGGCGACCTGAGGAGACAGGCCTGCTCGGGTCAGGGCGGCGGCTGAGACGGGCATGGCGCCGTTCAGGGCTACTACGGCGGCGTTGGAGAAGAAGCCCAGGGCAAGTAGACCTACGCCGGGCTGGCGGAGGTTCTCGCGGAGGAAGACTGCGATGCAGACCGCGGAGCCGATCAGGCCTACGGGGTACGCCGTACCGCCGAAGAGGGAGCCCAGGAGTTGGCCGATGGCGGCTGCGGCCAGCCAGTGCAGGCCGGTCAGGGCGTGGTCGGCCAGCCGCCCTAAGCGTCCGCCCGTGGCGAGCGCCGCGAGGGCGGCGAGCGCCATGACGAGGAGGACCAGCAACACGCTCGCGATTCTGCCGCCCCTACAGCCCGAATTCGGGCAAGCTGACCGCGCAGCGTGTCGATATGGTGGCAAAACGTAACGTAAGAACAAAGAAAGCGGCGGCCCGCCAAGGGGCCGCCGCCGGGGAACAGCTAGGACTTGGCCGGAGCGGCGCCGTCCTCGTCGAGCAGGTCGGGCAGGTCGTGTACGCCGGGGTCACCGCGGTCGGCGGTGTAGTCCGACACGTGGGTGGCGTCGTCGCCGGCCGAGACCTTGAGGGCCCGGAAGACCAGCGTCAGCACGATCACGATCACCAGGTTGAGCCCGAACGCGACCAGACCGATGTACGCCGTGGTGTCGGTGAACGGGATGTTCGTGACCGAGCCGCCGAAGTGCTTCTTGGTCGCCGGGTTCACCACGTTGTAGGCCTCGATGGTGCCGTAGACCATCGCGACCGCCCAGCCGGCCAGCAGTGCCCACTTGTGGAACCAGCGGGTGAACAGGCCGACCACGATCGCCGGGAACGTCTGCAGGATCCAGATGCCGCCCAGCAACTGCAGGTTGAGCGAGATCGTCTTGTCCATGCCGAGCACGAACACCAGCGCGCCGAACTTCACCAGCAGCGAGGCCAGCTTGGAGACCTTGGCCTCCTGCGCCGGCGAGGCGTCCTTCTTCAGGAACTCCTTGTAGATGTTGCGGGTGAACAGGTTCGCTGCCGCGATCGACATGATCGCAGCCGGTACCAGCGCGCCGACCGCGATGGCCGCGAACGCGATGCCCGCGAACCAGGACGGGAACTCCTGGTCGAACAGCCGCGGAATCGCCAGCTGCGGGTTCGGCAGCCCGTCCAGGCCGGTGATGTTCACGTTCGCCTTGATGGCCATGAAGCCCAGCAGCGCGAGCAGACCGAGGAGCAGCGAATAGGCCGGCAGGATCGCAGCGTTCCGCCGTACGACGTTGCGGCTCTTGGTGGACAGCACCGCGGTCACCGAGTGCGGGTACATGAACAGTGCGAGCGCCGAACCCAGCGCCAGCGTCCAGTACGCCGAGTGCCCGGTCACGCCGGGGATGAACGAGCCGACCGGCTTCCCGGTGGCCGGGTTCGGCGTGGTCAGCTTCTTCTCGGCCGCACCGAAGATGGCCTCCCAGCCGCCGAGTGCGTGCGGCAGGTAGATGACTGCGACACCGATCACCAGGTAGATCAGGCCGTCCTTGACGAACGCGATCATCGCCGGTGCCCGCAGACCCGAGGAGTACGTGTACGCCGCCAGTACGGCGAACGCGATCAGCAGCGGCAGATCCTTGGCCAGCAGGTTGTCGCCGCCGAGACCCATCGTCTCGAAGACGGCCTGCATGCCGACCAGCTGCAGCGCGATGTACGGCATGGTGGCCAGGATGCCGGTCAGCGCGACCGCCAGCGACAGCCAGCGGCTGCCGTAGCGCCCGCGGACGAAGTCGGCCGGGGTCACGTAGCCGTGCCGGTGCGAGACCGACCAGAGCCGTGCCATGAAGACGAAGATCAGCGGGTACACCACGATCGTGTACGGCACGGCGAAGAAGCCGGTGACGGCTCCGGTGGCGTACATGGCGGCCGGTACGGCGATGAACGTGTACGCCGTGTAGAGGTCGCCGCCGAGCAGGAACCAGGTGATGAAGGTGCCGAAGCCGCGGCCACCCAGACCCCACTCGTCCAGGTTGTCCATCGAGGCGGCGGCCCGCCAGCGGGACGCCATGAAGCCCATCACCGTGACGGCGACGAAGATCAGGACGACGACGATCAACTGCACCCAGTCGACTGAGTGGTTCACTGCTCTGCCCCCTTCGCCGGCTTGTCCGGGTCACCGAGACCCTGGGCAGCCCGTCGTTTGCGCTCCTCGCCCATCACCAGCTTGTAGGCGATCCCCACGGTGAACACCGACAGGACGACCCAGAGCAGCTGGTACCAGTAGAAGAACGGGAAACCCCACAGTCGCGGCTCGGCCTTGGCATAGGACGAGACAATGAGCGGGGCGACGATCGTGGCCGCCAGTAGTACACCGGCGATCCAGTACGCGGGTTTCACCGCGGACAATCGGGACACTGCGAACCTCCTCGGGACAGAGCGGGCGCAACGGAGCACGCTACCGTTTCGTCCGGACAAGCGACTAGAGGTTCGGGGTGGAGCGTGGATAACGAAAAGGCATGGCTGGTACGCCGGATCGTGCTGTCCGTACTCTTCGTGGTGATCGTTGCCGTCCCGCTGTATCCGGAACTGTACGGTCTTGACGAGGTGACGCCGTTCGCCCAGCTGGTCGCATTCCGGCCGCAGGGGCTGGTCCTGGTGTTCGTACTGGCCCTGCTGATGCTAATCCGGAAGGGCTGGCGCCTAGCGGCCGGACTGGTCGCCGTACTGGCTCTGATCGGTGCTGGGCTGACCCTGCCGCGGGTGACGAGTGATCCGAAGCCTCCGGCGGCGGACACCCGGGTGCTGACCATCATGGTCGCCAACGTGCTGGGTGGCGGTGCCAACGCCGGTGCGGTCGCGGAGCTCATCCGGGAGCGCAAACCGGACCTGGTGTCGTTGCCGGAGGCACAGGTCGATGTCCGCGAGGAGATCCGGGCGCAGCTCGAGGACCTGAAGTACGCCGGTTACACCGAACAGCCCACCAGAGCCGTGGAGAGCGCCACCAGCGTGCTCGTAGCGGCCTCTCTGGGCGCTGTGCAGGTCAAGCCGGACCTTCCGACCAGCTTCGGCAATCTGATGGTGACAGGCGGCAATCTGGGCGAGGTGCGGCTGGTCGCGTACCACGGCTTCCCGCCGCTACCGGAGGACGTGCCGCCGTGGAAGCACGATCTGATGCAGCTACGGCGCTGGTGCGCGCAGGACCCGCCGACGATCGTGGCCGGTGATTTCAACGCGACCCTGGACCACGCGGACTTCCGCTGGGCACTCGCCTCGAACTGTCACAGCGTCGGACCGTCCGTGGGCGGTGGCTTCAAGGGCACCTGGCCGTCCGACCAGCCGGCCATCGCCCGGACCCAGATCGACCACGTCCTGGCCACCCGGCCGATCCAGCCGCTCCAGTTCGCGACGTACGAGATCGCCGGCACCGACCACCTCGCGGTGGTGGCAACAGTCGCAGTACCTAAGACGGATTAGTCGCCGGCCGGTAGATGTAGGGCTGTGAGCCCTGCACAGCCTCGGTGAGCATCAGCAGCAGGTCCGCACGGGCTTCGATAGGCCGTCCGAACAGCTCGTCGTCACCAGGGATCGGGAAGCCCTTCACTCCGATCGCCAGCTGGCTCAGCAGCACGTGCAGGACCCCGCGGGCGTTGAAGACCGGGGGAGTCGGCCACTCCGGCAGCGTCTCGTGCATGAGCGGTTGCTGGGCCGCAGTGGCGGCGATCGGCTTCAGCCAGCGCTCCAGCTCGTCACTGGTGAGCATGTTGCGGTGCAGGATCGTCATGACCGCGTGCGCGACCCGGTCGTGCTCCTCGTGCACCCAGCGGTACTGCGTGTCCTTGACGATCCGGTCCGCCAGTACGTCGAGCAGTGCCCGAAGCACGCCGATGTCGCAGTGCCGCGACCGGGCCAGTGCGCCGATCGCATCCGCACCGTGCGCAACCGCATGCGCCCAGCCGCAGTCCGGCACGTAGCCACGCAAGTCGCGCTCGCGCAGCAGCCAGGTGGCCAGCCGGTCGCCCCAGCGCATCACCACCTCGTCGTGGACGAGGAACTCGGCGTTGTCGCGGTGGATGACCTCAGCCAGCGTCAGTGCGGTGAAGGAGCGCCGGAAGACACTGTCCGTGCCGTCCTCGCCGAGTCCGTACGACAGTCCGGCACAGAGACCGTCACCGAAGCCGGGCAGCAGGTCGTCGTACACGCCGCGCTCGAGCCAGGTCGCCAAAGTGGGATAGGCCAGTGCGTCACGCACCTGCGGGTTGGTCGACGCGAGGCCGCGGACGAGCTCTTCGGTGAGGTCGTTGAGCGCACGGTCGTGAGGGACCGCATAGTCCGCGGCCATCACGTCCTGCCAGTACGTCGACTCCACCAAGATCATCCTTCCGCCCGTCTGAGATCAAACACCTGTCTACACCCATCTGTCGAGTCGTATCCCCGTCGGTAGCATCAGGGCTGTGCCGTCTTTGAGTGACGTGGCCAGAAACCACACAACACTGGACCAGGCCGACCTGGATCGCCTGCAGCTGCTCGTCTCGGACTGGCAGATGCTGGCCGACCTGTCGTTCGCCGATCTGGTCCTCTGGCTGCCCGACACCGAAGGCCTCGGTTTCTGGGCCGGCGCCCAGATGCGGCCGACGACCGGACCGACGGCGTACCTGGACGACATCGTCGGCTCCTTCATCCCGCGCGGCCGCCGGCACCTGCTGGACCAGGCGTACGACGGGGGCCGGATCTGCCGCGAAGGCGACCCGGAGTGGCGCGACGACGTACCGGTGCGGGTCGAGACGATCCCCGTACGGCGTGGCTCCCGGGTGATCGCGGTGATCGCCCGCAACACCAACCTGCTCGGCGTCCGGACCCCGTCCCGGCTCGAGATCGCCTACCTCCAGAGCGCGACCGACCTGGCCCGGATGATCACCGACGGCATCTTCCCGTACGGCGGGGAGCGGCTGCTGTCCACGTCGCCCCGGGTCGGGGATGGCTGCATCAGGGTCGACCGGCACGCGATGGTGACGTTCGCGAGCCCGAACGCGTTGTCGGCGTACCGGCGGATGGGGCTCGTCACCGACCTGGTCGGCAGCCGGCTCAAGGACGTGACCGCGGAGCTCCTGCACACCGGGACCAAGGTCGACGACGTGCTCGCGACCGTGCTGACCGGACGCGCGGCGCAGGAGATCGAGATCGAGAACGCCGATGCGACCCTGTTCCTGCGGGCGATCCCGTTGCGCGCCGACGGTCAGCATGTGGGAGCGCTCATCCTCCTCAGGGATGTCACCGAGCTGCGGAGCCGGGAGCGGGAGCTGGTCACCAAAGAGGCGACCATCCGGGAGATTCATCATCGCGTCAAGAACAACTTGCAGACCGTCGCCGCGTTACTGCGGATGCAGGGCCGGCGGATCACCGTGCCGGAAGCCCAGGAGGCACTGGCCGAGGCGGTACGGCGGGTTGGGTCGATCGCCATCGTCCACGAGACGCTGTCGGAATCGTTCGACGAGCATGTGGACTTCGACGATGTGGCAGACCGGGTCGCGGCGATGGTGGCCGACGTGTCGACCGTCGCGACAGCCGTGGAGATCCGGCGGACCGGAAGTTTCGGTGTCCTGGATTCGGACGAGGCCACACCGCTCGCGATGGTCCTGACCGAGCTCATGCAGAATTCGGTCGAGCATGCGTTCGGCACCCGTGACGGAGAAGAAACGTCCGGAACCATCGAGTTACTGGCCGAACGATCCGTCGGCCGATTGCGGGTCGATGTGATCGACGACGGTCAGGGTCTGCCCGCGAACTTCGATTCCGAGCTGTCCGGAAATCTGGGGCTGTCGATCGTCCGCACCCTGGTGCTGGGTGAATTGGACGGCACGCTGGAGTTCGGCGCCCGCCGCGACGGCAAGAGCGGAACCCAGGTCACACTCGACATTCCGGTCCCGGAATAGCGCAGTGCTGAAATGGCGAAGGCCCCGCGGATCCCGCGGGGCCTCGACGAAGAACACTCAGGCGGTGCGGATGCGCTGACGGGCGTTACGGCGCTTCAGCGCACGTCGCTCGTCCTCGCTCAGGCCGCCCCAGACACCGTGGTCCTGGCCGGCTTCCAGTGCCCACGCGAGGCACTGCTCACGCACGTCGCACCGGCGGCACACCTGCTTGGCCTCCTCGATCTGCATGATCGCGGGCCCGGTGTTGCCGATGGGGAAGAACAGTTCCGGGTCCTCATCGAGGCAAATGGCCCGGTGGCGCCAATCCATGGCGAATCCCATCTCTCTCAGTAGTGGAAGTACGCTGTCGGTTAGGTCTGTGCCCGATCAGCGGGTGCTGTACTCGTCGTACTTCTCGCGACGGAGGGGACCGTCGGGCGAGGGTCTGAATGTTCGCGGCAAGTTGTGAACGCTTTCACGAATGACTCCATGTTCCCAATCTCAGGCGTGTGAAACAAGGGTTCTGGAGTTGTCGATCAGATCACAACACTTCCTTAACACTACGAACCGGTGCGTGACGGTGCTCCCCGTCCGTTAACCGGACAGAGGCGCGAACTCGCAATCACCCGTTCACTGCAAGTAACCGATCGGACAACGCTTTGGTTACGCACAACCTCGAATCCCTGTAGGGCTGGGGTTACGCCACCCAAAACCTCGGTGCACAGCGTCTAGGCTGGCGGAGTGCCGACCGACTCCCCAGCTGCCGTAGTACCTAGAGCACTGAAGCTAGCCGCGGCGGTGGTCGCAGCGGAAGGGCTTGTGCTCGTCGTTCTCGGAATTGCCGAAGCATTTACGATTCAGGGCTCACGCCTGGTGCTCGGCCTGACCACGACCGTGTTCTTCGTGCTGTACGGCGGGGGTCTGGCGGTCGTCGCGCGCGGTCTGTCCCGGGCGTCGACGTGGAGCCGTGGACCAGCCGTGTTCGCCCAGCTGATCCAGCTCCTGATCGCCTACAGCTTCTGGGGCGGCGCGACCTTGGGGGTCGCGATCGCGCTCGCAGTGGCAGCGGCCGGCGTACTGGTCGGGGTCTTCCGCAAGGAATCCACCGAAGCCCTTGCCGACAACCCCGAGAAAGATCATCCGCCAGTCCTGTAGCGCTATTCCTTGAGCAATCCGGCCCGCAGTTCGGTCAGCGTGCGGGCCAGCAACCGGGAGACATGCATCTGCGAGATGCCGATCTCTTCGGCGATCTGGGACTGCGTCATGCCGCGGAAAAATCGCAGTGTGAGGATCCGCTTCTCCCGCGTGTCCAGCTGGGCCAGCAAGGGTTTGAGCGACTCGCGATACTCGACGCTCTCCAGTGCCTCGTCCTCGCCACCCAGCCCGTCCAGGACCGTGGTCGCGTCCGACTCGTTCTGATCGGGAGCGTCCAAAGACAAGGTGTTGTAGGCGTTTGCGGACTCGAGCCCCTCGATCACCAGGTCAGCCGGGAGGTTGAGACGCACCGCCAGCTCGGCCACGGTCGGGGCTCTACCGAGCTCCTGAGTCAGCTCGGCGGTGGCCGCGGTCAGCGACAACCGCAGCTCCTGCAGGCGCCGCGGTACCCGGATCGCCCAGCCCTTGTCGCGGAAATACCGCTTGATCTCGCCGAGAATCGTCGGTGTCGCGTACGTCGAGAACTCGACTCCGCGGTCGGAGTCAAACCGGTCGATCGCCTTGATCAGCCCGATCGTCGCGACCTGCACGAGGTCGTCGTACGGCTCACCGCGGTTGCGGAAGCGGCGGGCCAGGTGCTCGACCAACGGCATATGCAGCGAGACCAGACCATCGCGGGCGGCCGTGTGATCCGGCGTACCGGCCCCAGCTGCAGCCATCGCAGCGAAGAAGGCAGCCGTCCGCGTGCGTAAATCGGAGTGATGGTCCTGGGAATCGCCCAGGTCTCTTTCGTCGCTCACGCCTTCTCCGTGGCGGTGGCGGTGGCCGTCACGGTGATGGTCAGCCGGCCGTCGATCGTCTCGACGGCGGCGGTCTCGACCAGTGCGGTCAGCACGGTCCAGCCGAACGACGACGTGTCCGGGGTCCAGCCGGCCGGTACGACGGCGCTCGTGCGGACCGTGAGCTGCGGCGGGTCGATCGCGAAGACGCAGTCCAGGACGCCGTCCGTGGCCTGCGGGAGCAGCAGTGAACACGCCTCGTCCACGGCGATCCGCAGATCGTCGATCGCGTCCACGGTGAAGTCGTTGCGGGCCGCAAGGTTGCCCACCACCGACCGTGGTACGGCGATGTACGCACCATCGGCCGGGATACTCAGGCGGACCTCGGCCGATTGCCCCGTGCTGCTCACGTCGTCTCCTCAGAATAAAGAGTGTGCGCCGTACATCTACCACTCTCAGCGCATTTGATGCACGGCGCCAGATCCTCAGTCGTGTTCGGACCTCAGACGTGACAAGAACGTCTTGGTGCGCTGGTGTTGCGGGTTGCCGATCACGTCGGCCGGCGGACCGGCCTCGACGACCACGCCGCCGTCCATGAAGACGACGGTGTCGGCCACCTCGCGGGCGAACGACATCTCGTGGGTGACCACGATCATCGTCATCCCGTCGGCGGCCAGTTCGCGCATCACCGACAGGACCTCGCCGACCAGTTCGGGGTCGAGCGCGGAGGTCGGCTCGTCGAACAGCATCAGCTTGGGCTGCATGGCCAGCGCTCTGGCGATCGCAACTCGTTGCTGCTGGCCACCGGACAGTTGCGCCGGGTACGCCGCCGTACGGTCGCCGAGGCCAACTCGGTCGAGCAGCGACTGCGCCCGGTCGCGGGCGGCCTTCTTCGACTCACCCTTGACCTGGACCGGCGCCTCGATCACGTTCTGCAGCGCGGTCATGTGCGGGAACAGGTTGAACCGCTGGAAGACCATGCCGATCTCGCGCCGCTGGGCCGCGATCTCCTTGTCCTTCAGGCGATACAGCTTGCCGTCGCGGTCGGAGTACCCCATCAGGTCGTCGTCGACCCAGATCCGGCCGCCGTCGATCGTCTCGAGCTGGTTGATACAGCGCAGGAACGTCGTCTTACCCGAACCCGAAGGCCCGAGCAGGCAGACGACCTGGCCGGCGTCGACATCGAGGTCGATGCCTTTCAGTACCTCGTTGTGATGGAACGACTTGCTCACGTTGACTGCGTGGACGAGTGGCATCAGGCACCCCCTGCCCCGGCCGGACGGGCAGCCCGCGGCGCTGTCGTACCGAAGCCCTTGCCGAAGTGCCGCTCGAGGAAGTACTGCCCGACCATCAGCACACTGGTCGCGGCCAGGTAGTACAGCGTCGCGGCGACCGCGATCGGGAACGTCTTGTAGTACGTCGAACCGATCGACTGCAACTGATAGAACAGCTCGCCGATCACCGGCACGGCCAGCAGCAGCGAGGTGTCTTTCAGCATCGCGATCGTCTCGTTGCCGGTCGGCGGCACGATCACCCGCATCGCCTGCGGCAGCACGACCCGGCGCATCGCCTTGCCCTTGCTCATCCCGAGCGCCTCGGCGGCCTCGGCCTGGCCCTTGTCCACCGACATGATGCCGGCCCGGGCGATCTCGGCCATGTACGCCGCCTCGGACAGCCCGAGACCGATGACACCGGCAACGAGTCCGGTGAACACCTGGTTCGCGTCCAGGGTCAGGAACCGCCAGTCACCGGACATCCCGAGCCAGTCGATGATCTTCCAGTCGAACGGGATGCCGAACGCGATGCCCTGCGGGAAGAGCACGCCGAGCGTGCCCATCGAGAACAGCAGCAGGTACCGCGGGATGCTGCGGAAGAACCACGTGAACAGCCAGGACACCCCGGACAGGATCGGGTTGTCCGACAACCGCATCGTCGCCAGCAGCACGCCCCCGCCGACACCCACGACCATCGCCAGCACGGTGACCAGCAGCGTGCCCTTGAGGAACCCGTTGATCACCGGCGACTGGTTCATCGCCTGGAAGACGAAGCTCCAGTCGAACGCCTTGTTGGTGACCAGCAGATGCACCAGCATCGCGGCCAGGACCGCGATCACCGCGATCGCGACCCACCGGCCCGGATGCCGCACCGGTACGGCGTTGATGGCGCCCGGCCGGTCCGTCGTACCGGCCGGGGTGCCGTCTGAGGTGGTCTCCGCACTCATCAGGGGTTGACCGCGAAGTCGGTGATCGCTCCCGACTCGTTGCCCCACTTGGCCAGTGCGGCCTTGTAGGAGCCGTCGGCCGCCGCCGACTTCAGCGCCTCGACGATCGCTTCCGCGAACTCGGTCTGCGCCTTCGGGATGACATAGCCGTACGGCGCGGCGTCGTAGATCTCACCGAGCTGCTCGAGCGCGCCGTTGGTCTGCTTGACCGCGTACAGCGAGATCGGGGAGTCGGCGAGCATCGCGTCGGCCTTGCCGGCCACGAGGTCGGCGGTCGCCTGGTCCTGCTTCTCGCGGACCAGCGGCTTGATCTCGGGCTTGCCGTCGGCCTTGCACTTGGCCTGCCGCTTCGGCAGGTCGTCCTCCAGTTGCGTGGTGCCCTTCTGTACGGCGACCGTCTTGCCGCAGGCGTCGTCGGGATTGACGCCCTTCGGGTTGCCCTTCGCGGTCACCCACAGGGTGCCGGCGCTGAAGTAGCTGACCATGTTGACCTGCTGCTTGCGCTTGTCGTTGATCGTGAACGACGAGACGCCGACGTCGTACTTGCCGCTCTGGACACCGGTGATGATGGTGTCGAAGCCGGCCGGCTGCCAGTCGACGGTGACGCCGAACTTGGCCGCGACGGTGTTGAACAGGTCGACATCCATGCCGACCACGGTCTTGCCGCCCTGGAGCGACTCGTTCGGCGGGTAGCTCGCGTCGACGCCGACGACGATCTTCTTCGCCGCCGCGATCTTCGGGGGCAGCTTGCCGCTCAGGTCCGGCCCACCGCTGGTCGGCGTACTCGAGGACGCACTGTTCGGCGCACTCGGGCTCGAGCCGGAGCCAAGCGAGTCCGAACCGCATCCCGCCGCCGCCAGAACCAGAACGCCCGACAGAACGAGCGTCCTCCGCAGGACAGACATCTAGTCCTCCAATACCGGGGTGCCGGCCGGTTTCCGGCGCCGTGTGGTCCGCATCTTGACACAGGGTGATGCCCCCGACGCAGCGTCAACTCCGGAATGGAGACCTATTCGTAGCCGATGTGAACCCCACGCGTGCGGCCCGTCGACAGACCGGGCACGCAGCGTGACGAAGTACGGGTCAGAGGTCCTGGACGTGGGTGGGGTCGAGGACGCGGCGGAGGAAGAGCTGGGTGCGCTCCTGCTGCGGGTTGCCGATCACCTCGGCGGGCGGGCCCTGCTCGACGATGACGCCGCCGTCCATGAAGACCACGCGGTCGGCGACCTCCCGGGCGAAGGCCATCTCGTGGGTGACGACGAGCATCGTCATCCCCTCGAGGGCCAGCTTGCGCATGACGGTCAGTACGTCGCCGACGAGCTCCGGGTCGAGCGCGGAAGTCGGCTCGTCGAAGAGCATCAGCGCCGGGTCCATCGACAGCGCGCGGGCAATCGCGACCCGCTGCTGCTGACCGCCGGACAACTGTGCCGGGAACGCATCGACCTTCTCGTTCAGACCGACCCGCTCGAGGTTGGCCCGCGCGATCTTCTCGGCGTCGGCCGGCTTGCGCTTCAGGACCGTGGTCTGGGCGACCGTGCAGTTCGCCAGCACACTCAGATGCGGGAACAGGTTGAACTGCTGGAACACCATGCCGATCCCCGCACGAGCGGCGTCCAGGTGGCAGTCCGGGTCGGTTATCTCCTCACCGCGGACGATCACCTGACCCTCCTGGGGCACCTCGAGCAGGTTGACGCACCGCAGCAGCGTCGACTTGCCCGAGCCGGACGGCCCGATCACACAGACGACCTCGCCCTGCTCGACGGTGAAGTCGATCCCGCGCAGGACGTGGTTGCTGCCGAACGATTTGTGGAGGTTCTTGATTTCTACCGACCGGGGTGGTGGGGTGGGGGAGGTATTCAAACTAGCCATGTCAGCGGGCCCTCGCTGCCTTCGCCTCGAGCCGGCGGACCAGGAGGCCCAGCGGCAGGGTGATGATCAGGTAGCAGAAGCCGCAGACCACGATCGGGGTCAGGTTCGAATAGGTGTTGGCCAGGTCCCGGCCGAAGCCGGTCAGCTCGTAGCCGTCGGCCGCGACACCGATCATGAAGACGAGCGACGAGTCCTTGACCAGCAGGATCAGGTCGTTGGTCAGTGGCGGCAGCACGATCCGGAAGGCCTGCGGGAGCACGATCTTCCGCAGCGCCAAACCGGACGGCATGCCCAGTGAGCGGGCCGCCTCGATCTGGCCCTTCGGAACCGCCTGGATGCCGGCCCGGATCACCTCGGCCATGTACGCCGCGGCGACGATTCCGAGCGCGAGCCAGACGACGCCGTACGGGTCCCAGGGGATCGTCATACCCTCGAACGCCAGCGGCAGCAGGCTGAACGCGATGAAGACCACGATCGCCGGCAGGCCGCGGAAGAACTCGATGTAGGCGGTCGCGAGCCACCGGTACGGGCCGACGCTGCTGAGTCGCATCAGCGCCAGCAGCGTGCCGCCGGCCAGGCCGATGACGAAGGCGCCGGCGGTGTACTCGAGCGTCTTGATCAGCGCCTGCAGTACGCCGTCCTGGAACGTCGACTTGATGAACTCGGGCTTGAAGAAGACCGAGCCGATCTGACCCCAGTCGGCGCTGAACAGCGCGAACAGGGCCACGGCCACGAGGACGGCGTACTGGATCAGGCGGGAGCGCTGAGCCCGCTTGCGCGGACTCAGCCCTTGACGTACGACGGTGTCGGCCGGAGTACTCACTTCTTCGGCTCAACCCCGAACCACGTCTTGTAGATCTCGTTGTACTTGCCGTCGCTCTTCGCCTTGGCCAGCAGTTCGTTGAACTTGGCCACGATCTTCGGGCCGGTGCCGTCCTTCAGCGCCGCGAACCCGTACTGCTCGCCGGTGTCGAACTCGGCCACCACGGCCATGTCCGGGTTGTCCTTGACGAAGTCGTAGAGCACGCCGTTGTCGTTGATCGCGGCGTCCACCCGGCCCGACTTCACGTTGTTGCCCTGCAGGGCCAGGTCGTTGAACGGGATCACCGTGTAACCGTTGGCGGCCGCGTTCTTGTCGGCGTACTCCTTACCGGTGGTGTCGGCCTGGGCGCCGAGCTTCTTGCCCTTCAGGTCGGCCAGACCCTTGATGCCGGAGTCCTTCTTGGCCATCAGCACCTGAGTGGCGTCCATGTACGGGTCGGTGATGCTGAGCGCGGCCTTGCGCGGCTCGTTGATCGTCATCGCGCCCATGCCGATATCGCACTTCTTCGCCTTGAAGGCGGCGCCCGAGGTGACCTGGGCCCACTCGATGTTGACCACGTCGGTCTTCAGCCCGAGGTCCTCGGCGAGCAGGTTCAGCAGGTCGACGTCGAAGCCGACGACCTTGGTGCCGTCCTTGTACTGGAACGGCTTGTACGGCAGGTGGGTACAGATCGTCAGCTGGCCGGACTTCACCAGGTCGATCCCGGCAGCCTTGGCCTTGTCGCCGGATCCACCGCTGCCGGACTCGCCGCCACAGGCGGTGAGTGCGAGCGCGAGCGCCGAAACGGCGACCGCCGCGGTGATCCGGCGATGCGTACGGAGAGTGCGGACGATGTTCATCGCGATTACTCCTCGACAGGGGTCTGGATCCCCGAATCCTGGCACAGCGGGCAGTTCGCGGCCCCGGACTGACCGGGATCGTTATCTGTGTGGGGCCGCTCACAGCAGACCAGTAGGCGCTGTGGTTTACTCGGTTCCGCACGGGTGACCCCCTGGAAACAGCGCCGTTTCGACGCATCAACGTCGGGCGCACTCAGTCTTGTACACACACCTTCCCGAGGGGTTCTGTCATGGTCGCCCAGCCTGTTTCGCCTGTTGTCTCCGATCCTTACGCCGGTGATCCGGTCTTCGAGTTGCACGTCGGCGGCAAGATCGAGGTGACGTCCTCGGTGCACGTCACCGACGCCGCCGAACTGTCCAAGGCCTACACCCCGGGCGTCGCCCGGGTCTGTACGGCGATCGCCGAGGACCCGTCGTTGGCCCGCCGCTACACCTGGCGGTCGAACGTGGTCGCAGTCGTCACCGACGGAACCGCCGTACTGGGTCTCGGTGACATCGGGCCGACCGCGTCGCTGCCGGTGATGGAGGGCAAGGCGCTGCTGTTCAAGGAGTTCGGTGGGGTCGACTCGGTGCCGATCGCGCTCGACTGCACCGACGTGGACGAGTTCGTCGAGACAGTCGCGCGGATGGCGCCGTCGTTCGGCGGAATCAACCTGGAGGACATCTCGGCACCACGCTGCTTCGAGATCGAGCGCCGGCTGAAGGAGCGGCTGGACATCCCGGTCTTCCACGACGACCAGCACGGTACGGCGGTCGTCGTACTGGCCGCGTTGCAGAACGCGCTCCGGGTCACGGGGAAGTCGATCGCCGAGATCCGCGTGGTGATCTCCGGAGCCGGGGCGGCCGGGGTCGCGTGTGCCCGGATCCTGCTGCAGGCGGGTGTCGGCGACCTGGCTGTGGTGGATTCGAAGGGCGTGCTGCACGAGGACCGCGCCGACCTGAACCCGGTGAAGCTCTCGCTGGCCCGCGACACGAACACCGGCGGCCTGTCCGGCCGGCTGGTGGACGCGCTCGATGGCGCCGATGTCTTCCTGGGTGTTTCCGGCGGGACGGTTCCCGAGGAGGCGATCGCCCGGATGGCCCCCGACGCGATGATCTTCGCCCTCGCCAACCCGAACCCCGAAGTCCACCCCGACATCGCCCACCGGCACGCCGCAGTCGTCGCTACCGGCCGCTCGGACTTCCCCAACCAGATCAACAACGTGCTCGCGTTCCCCGGCATCTTCCGCGGCGCCTTCGACGCCAACGCCTCCCGCATCACCGAAGGCATGAAGCTAGCCGCCGCCAACGCCCTGGCCGGCCTGATCACCCCCGGCGACCTGCGCCCCGACTACATCATCCCGTCCCCCTTCGACCCCCGAGTCGCGCCCGCAGTAGCCGCCGCGGTCGCCGCCGCAGCCCACACCGACAACGTCGCCCGCCCCTAGCCGCTCCGCCTCCGGCGTACCGACCGACTGTTAGTAGTGGGCAGCTCACGGCCCAGCCGAGCCTTGATCCACCGTGCGGATGCCTCGCCACGTCCACTACCAACAGTCCTTCGGTACGGGTGAGGTTGGTCGCTGACGGGGGTGGGGGGAGCGCTTAGGGTGATTGGATGCTTGCTGCTTATGCTGCTCGGTTTGATGCGGAGGATCCCGTCGGGGCGCTCGAGGTGGGGGAGCGGCCGGAGCCTGCGGTGCGGGACGGGTGGGTGACGATCGACGTGAAGGCGTCGGCGTTGAACCATCACGACCTGTGGTCGCTCAAGGGCGTGGGGCTGGCCGAGGCGAACCTGCCGATGATCCTCGGGTGTGACGCGGCCGGGGTCGATCCGGATGGCAACGAGGTGGTTGTGCATGCGGTGGTGTCGGATCCGGAGTGGCGGGGCGACGAGACGCTCGACCCGAAGCGGTCGCTGCTGAGTGAGCGGTACGACGGGACGCTGGCCGAGAAGGTGTCGGTTCCGGCGCGGAACGTCGTACCGAAGCCTGCTGGGATGAGCTTCGAGCAGGCGGCGTGTCTGCCGACTGCTTGGCTGACGGCGTACCGGATGTTGTTCACGCAGTCCGACCTGAAGCCGGGTGACACCGTGCTGGTGCAGGGTGCTGGCGGTGGGGTGGCGACCTCGCTGATCACGCTGGCGCGGGCGGCCGGGATTCGGGTCTGGGCGACCAGCCGGGACGAGGCGAAGCGTTCGAAGGCGCTGGAGATCGGTGCGCACGACGTGTTCGAGTCCGGGGCGCGACTGCCGGAGCGGGTGGACGCGGTGATGGAAACGGTCGGGCAGGCCACGTGGTCGCACTCGCTGAAGTCGCTCAAGCAGGGCGGGACGGTGGTGATCTCGGGGGCGACGAGTGGGCAGGCGCCGAAGTCGGCCGAGCTGAACCGGATCTTCTTCCTGCAGTTGCGGGTGCAGGGCTCCACGATGGGGACCCGGACCGAGCTGGCCGAGCTCGTCCAGTTCATGGCGAACGCCGGGATCTCGCCGCACATCGACACCGTGCTGCCGCTGGCGGACGCGCGGGACGGGTTCGCCAAGATGAATGCGGGTGACGTCTTCGGGAAGATCGTCTTCACTGTCTGACATGACTCCCGAGATCCGCCCGGCGACGGTCGAGGACGCCGAAGCCGCCGCCTGGTGTCACCTTCAATGCTGGCAGGAGGCGTACGCCGGACTCGCCCCCGCCGACGTACTTGCCCAGCGAACCGCGAACGTCGACCAGCGGATCGAGCGCTGGTCGCAGGCGATCCAGGATGGGAAGACGCGCTGGCTCGCGATCAACCCTGCCGAGGCGCCGGTGCGGGACCGGGTGGTCGGGTTCGTGGGGACGAGTCCGGGGCGGGATGAGGATTCGCCGGTGGCGTTGGAGTTGCAGGCGATCTACACGCGCCAGGCCTGGTGGGGGAGCGGGCTGGGGACGCGGTTGCTGGACGTTGCTATCGGCAAGGATCCGGCGTACCTGTGGGTGTTCGAGGACAACGAGCGGGCGCTCGGGTTCTACCGCCGGCACGGATTCGCCCCGGACGGCACCCGCAAGCACGACGAGTACTTCGATCTGTGGGAGATTCGCCTCGTCCGGACGGGTCATCCGACGGCGGAGACCCAGCCGTAGATGTTGCCGGGCCGACCGGCCGCCTTGGCCCTGGTCGGGTCGAACGGGCCGTGCTTGCGGACCGCGTTGTTCGAGTTGCCCTCGACGGTGGTGATGGTTCCGTTGCCCACCGCAACTACGACCCCGGTGTGTACCGACGTGCTCGTGTTCTGCGGACCCGTGCCGTACAGGACGATGTCGCCGGGCTTCATCCCCGTGTTGGTGGCATGCGACCGGCCGTTGCGGGTGCCCCAGGTGTAGATGTCGCCGGTGAAACCGTAGTTCGGGATGTTGATGCCGGCCTGGCGCCAGGTCCAGGTCGCGAAGTGCGCGCACCAGGCCTGGCACGGGCCGTAGGGGTTGCAGTTACTTCCCGGCGGCGTTTCGCCCTGGCCGATCTCACCGTTGGCCGCCGCGACGACGGTGCTGCGAACATCCGCGACTGCCGGCGCAACCGCCGTGGCGCTCGAGGCGGTGACGGCGAGCAGCACGCCACCCATCAACTGAACCAGAACTCGTGAAAGACGCATCGGATCTCCTGTCTTCGGTGTCACGGACTGTCGCGGCTCTGATCAGTCTGTAACTAAATCACCACTCACCGCAACTGTTTGTAGTTTTATTACTACGGAATGAATTGGTCTACGTTTCACGCCGGAAACATTGGCGTCGCACCGGGGCAACGCGGGTGGAGCACGCTGTTCCTACCGCCGAGAAACCCCCGGCGGATTCGATCCGCCCGATCGATGAGGGAGCAGGAGTGCCCATGAGGCCGCTTTTGACGGTGATCGTCGACCCCGCCGACAACTGGATGAGCCGCGCCGCGTGCGTCGGCCAGGCCCCGTCGTACGACGAGAGCGCCAGCCAGTGGGAGCAGCGCAAGGCGCAGGCGGTCTGCCTGACCTCGTGCCCGGTCCTCGAGGAATGCCGCGAATGGGCCCGCCGCACCAAGTTCACCGGCACCGCCGCCGGCGAGAAGTTCCTCTCCGGCCGCCGCCGCGGCCGCCCCGGCCCCCAGGAACGCCGTACCCGCATCCCCGAAGTCGCCGCCGAACAGCAGGCCAGCTAACCCCCGCCTCCCGCCGATCCCCATCTCGTGGGTTGACCCACGAGCTTGTGGGTTCCCCACCCGCATGCGGGTACAGAACCCACAACCGGATGGGTGAACCCATCAAAGGGCGGTGGGCGGCAGGTGGGGCCTGCGGATGGCGGGGTCCTGGGTCAGGCGTCGACGAGGTCGGGGGTGCGGTCGGCGGGGGTCGGTACGGCGGGCTTGCGGAAGGGGGCCCGCAGGGTCGCGGCCAGGTGGTGGCGGTTGCGGGTGGTGGCGATGATGGCGAGGACTAGATAGATCGCGCTCAGGATGTAGCGGCCGGTCTGACCCGGTACGGCGAACTGGATCGCGAACAAGGCGAGCAGTGTCCAGGCGGCCCAGCGGGGGAAGCGGAGGCTGAGCAGGACCGCGATTCCGAGCAGGGTCTGGGTCGCGGTGAGCAGGAACTCTTCGATCTGTCGGCCGTCCAGGTGGAGAGCGGCAGGACCGCCGCCGAGGCCGTAGGCGATCGGGAGGCTGCCGATCAGCAGCGTCCACTGGTTCACCTTGGCCGAGATCAGTAGGCCGAGCGCCGCCGCGCCCTTGCCGCGCCAGGCGAAGAGGATCGCGATGATGAACTCCGGCGCCTCGGAGGCCAGCGGCGCGAGCCACTGGACGAGCAGGAACTGGTCGATCCCGAGCGCCTGACCGCCCTCGACCAGCGAGTCGGCGAACGGTTCCGCGGAGGCCAGGATGATCCCGGCCGAGACCACGAACATCCCGATCACCGCGATCCGCCGCTGCCGGGTCGGCAGTCCGCCGATCCGCGCGGACGGGCCGATCAGGTCGGGATCATCGTCGTGGCCCGAGACGGCGGCGCGGTACAGGTAGTAGGCGAAGAACCCGAGCAGGGCGATACCGAGCAGCAGGTGGATCTCACCGGTCACCGGGATCACGAACGCGACCACACCGGCGATGGCGAGGAACCCGAGCTCGCGGCGATAGCCCGACTCCAGCACCAGCTCGCGAATGGAGACCCCGGTCCGCCGCGAGGCGACGTACAGGCTGATCAGTACGACGCTCGACCAGCCGAGGCCGAGGAGTAGCCGGTTCGATCCGGTCATGTTGGCGGCGGCGTACTGCACGTAGTCGGGGTTGCTGCCGGCCTTGTGCGCGAAGTAGAGGTCGACCGCGTACTCCGGCAGAACGGCGATGATGGCCAGCAGGGCGATCGCCAGGCCGCCGGAGATGTCCACCTCCGCCGCCTCGGCCGCCCAGGCGAGCACGAACGACGCGGCGACGACCGCGAGCCCGAAAACCAGGATCGAGGCGAGTGCCGGCGGATGGGTGCCGGTCAGCCGCAGCACGACGGCGGGAACCGCCACCGGTAGCAGCAACAGCACTGGGCGAAGCGCTCTGACCATGTCTCCAGGCTGCCATCATTTTGATACTTTCGCAATTGCGAAAGTGTGAGAGCGTCGTCACCACGGCTCGGCGCGCCCCTGGACGGCCCGTTCAGCGGTCACAATGACTGCGCGATGACGACTTCGTTCCCCGAACCCACGAAGGCCCAGCTGGAATCCGCCGCCGGTACCTTCGCGATGCTGTCCGCCCCGGTGCGCCTGCACCTGGTCTCCTTGGCCGCCCAAGGCGAGTACGACGTCGGCACCCTGGCCGACCGCGTAGGCGTCAGCATCGCCACCGCCAGCCAGCACCTCGGCAAACTCCGCCTCGCCGGCATCATCACCGCCCGCCGCGAAGGCCGCCGGCACATCTACACCGTCGACGACCCGCACGTCCTCAACCTGGTCGACCAGATCTTCGAACACATCGCCCCCGACGGCTCCCTGGCCCCCGACCCACCCCGTCGTACCCGCCCTCCGCACACCGACTAGCGAACAGACGAATGCCCTCCGCCGGTGGCGAAGGGCATTGGGGGTTATTCGTCCTCGTCGTCCAGTCTGGCGAGCCAGGTGGCGAAGCGTTCGATCGGGGTTTCGAAGTCGGGGTTCAGGTCGACGAACTCGCGGAGGCGCTCGGCCACCCAGGCCAGCGAGACGTCTTCCTCGCCTCGCCGGCCCTCGAGTTCTTCGATTCCTCGGTCGGTGAAGTACACGTCAGCTGAAGGCCTGCTTCAGCAGCGTCTGCTGCTCCGCGGTGTGGGCGCCCATCGAGCCGACCGAGGTGGCCGACATGGCCGGGCGGGAGACCCGGTAGAAGGGCTTGCCGCCGAGGTGCTCGGTCAGGTTGAGGGCCATGAACGGCCACGGGCCCTGGTTCGCGGGCTCGTCCTGGACCCAGCGGATCTCGGTGACGTTCGGGTACTTGGCGAGCTCGGCGACGATCTCCTCGGCGGGCAGCGGGTAGAGCTGCTCGACCCGGATGACCGCCGTACTGATCTTGTCCGGCTCGGCCTTCTTGCGCTCGGCCAGCAGGTCGTAGGAGATCCGGCCCGACGAGAGGATGACGCGCTCGACGGTGGCCGCGGTGGCCTCCGCCTCGGCGTCGCCCAGGATCGGCCGGAAGGTGCCGTGGGTGAGCTCCTCCGGCGACGACACCGCCTCCTTGCGCCGCAGCAGCTGCTTCGGCGTGAAGACGATCATCGGGTTGTGCTCCTCGCCGAGCGTGTGCCGGCGGAGGAGGTGGAAGTACGACGCGGGGGTCGACGGCTGGGCGACGGTCATCGCGTTCTCGGCGCACAGCGCCAGGAAGCGCTCGATCCGCGCGGACGAGTGGTCCGGGCCCTGGCCCTCGTAGCCGTGCGGCAGCAGCAGCACGACACCGGACTTCTGACCCCACTTCGCCTCACCGGCCGAGATGTACTCGTCGATGACCGACTGGGCGCCGTTCACGAAGTCACCGAACTGCGCCTCCCACAGCGTCAGCGCCTCCGGGCGAGCCACCGAATAGCCGTACTCGAAGCCGAGGGCGGCGTACTCACTGAGCAGCGAGTCGTAGACGTAGAAGTTGCCCTGCTCGGCGTCCAGGTTCTGCAGCGGGACGTAGTCCTGGCCGTTGACCCGGTCGATGATCGCGGCGAACCGCTGGACGAACGTGCCCCGGCGGCTGTCCTGACCGGCGAGCCGGACCGGACGACCGGCGAGCAGCAGCGAGCCGAGCGCCGTCATCTCCGCGGACGCCCAGTCGATCGGGCCCTGGGTGATCGCGGCGGCCCGGCGCTGCAGCTGCGGCAGCACCTTCGGGTGCACGGTGAAGCCCTCCGGCAGCGTGGTGTACGCGTCGGCGATCTTCTTCAGCACCTCGGGCGTGGTCGCGGTCGCGTCCGGGCCCTCCGGCTTGTCCGGGTAGACCGGGACGGTCACGTACGGCGCGGGGGTGTCCGGCTGGCTCTTCGCCTCGCGGACCTCGGTGAAGACCCGCTCCAGGCGCTGCTGGAAGTCCCGCATCGCCTGCTCGGCCTCTTCGACCGTGATGTCGCCACGGCCGATCAGGGCCTCGGTGTAGAGCTTGCGGACCGACCGCTTCTGCTCGATCAGGTCGTACATCAGCGGCTGGGTGAACGACGGGTCGTCACCCTCGTTGTGACCGCGGCGGCGGTAGCAGACCAGGTCGATGACGACGTCCTTGTTGAACGCCTGGCGGTACTCGAAGGCCAGGTCGGCGACCCGGACACAGGCCTCGGGGTCGTCGCCGTTCACGTGGAAGATCGGCGCCTGGACCATCCGCGCGACGTCGGTGCAGTACATCGACGAGCGCGACGAGGCCGGCGAGGTGGTGAAGCCGACCTGGTTGTTGACGATCACGTGCACGGTGCCGCCGGTGCGGTAGCCGCGCAGCTGGGACAGGTTCAGCGTCTCGGCCACCACGCCCTGACCGGCGAAGGCCGCGTCACCGTGGACCAGGACCGGGAGGACCGGGAAGGCCGCGCCGCGGTCGAGGATGTCCTGCTTGGCCCGGACGATGCCCTCGAGCACCGGGTCGACGGTCTCCAGGTGCGACGGGTTGGCCGCCACCGACACCTTGATCTTGTCGCCGAACTCGGAGACGAACTCGCCCTCCGCGCCCAGGTGGTACTTGACGTCACCGGAGCCCTGCACGGTCCGCGGGTCGATGTTGCCGTCGAACTCGCGGAAGATCTGCCCGTAGGACTTGCCGACGATGTTCGCCAGCACGTTCAGCCGGCCGCGGTGCGCCATCCCGATGACGACCTCGTCCAGGCCGGCGCCGGCCGCCTCCTCGCAGAGCTCGTCGAGCAGCGGGATGGTGGTCTCGCCACCTTCGAGCGAGAAGCGCTTCTGGCCGACGTACTTGGTCTGCAGGAAGGTCTCGAAGGCCTCGGCCTCGTTCAGCTTGGCCAGGATCCGGAGCTGCTCCTCGCGCGGCGGCTTGGTGTGCGGCCGCTCGATCCGCTCCTGCAGCCACTTGCGCTGCTCGGGGTCCTGGATGTGCATGTACTCGATACCGGTGGTCCGGCAGTACGAGTCGCGCAGGATGCCGAGGATCTCGCGCAGCTTCATGAACCGCCGGTCGCCGCCGAACGAGCCGGTGGCGAACTCGCGGTCCAGGTCCCACAGCGTCAGGCCGTGGGTGGCCACGTCGAGGTCGGGGTGACTGCGCTGCTTGTACTCCAGCGGGTCGGTGTCGGCCATGATATGGCCGCGCACCCGGAAGGCGTGGATCAGCTCGAGGATCCGGGCCTGCTTGTTGATGTCCTCTTCGTGGCTGTGCGGCAGGTCGGTGGCCCAGCGGATCGGCTCGTAGGGGATCCGCAGGCTCTGGAAGATCTCGTCGTAGAAACCCTCCTGGCCGAGCAGCAGCTGGTGGATCCGGCGCAGGAACTCACCCGACTGGGCGCCCTGGATGATCCGGTGGTCGTACGTCGAGGTGACCGTCATGACCTTGCTCACCGCGAGCTTGGCCATCGTCTCCTCGGCCGCGCCCTGGTACTCCGGCGGGTACTCCATCGCGCCGACGCCGATGATGCAGCCCTGGCCGGTCATCAGCCGCGGTACCGAGTGCTGGGTGCCGATCGTGCCCGGGTTGGTCAGGCTGATCGTGGTGCCCTGGAAGTCCGGCAGCGCGAGCTTGTTGTCCCGGGCCCGCCGGACGATGTCCTCGTAGGCCATCCAGAACTCGGCGAACGTCATGTCCTCGGCGGCCTTGATCGACGGCACCAGCAGCTGCCGGGTGCCGTCCGGCTTCTGCATGTCGATGGCCAGGCCGAGGTTGATGTGGGCCGGCTGGACGTGCGTCGGCTTGCCCTCAGTCTCGTCGTACGACGCGTTCATCTCGGGCAGCGTCTTGAGCGCCTTCACCAGCGCCCACCCGATCAGGTGGGTGAAGGAGATCTTGCCGCCGCGGGCGCGCTTGAGGTGGTTGTTGATGACGATGCGGTTGTCGATCAGCAGCTTGACCGGCACTGCGCGGACGCTGGTCGCAGTCGGGACCGTGAGGCTGGTCTCCATGTTCTGCGCGGTCCGGGCCGGCGCGCCGCGGAGGATCTGCCGCTCGGCGTCGGTACTGGTGGCGGGCGCGGGCTTGGCCTGCGCCTTCGGCGGCTGGTTCACCGTTCCTCCGGTGGGGGCGACGGCCTTGGCCGGCGTGGGCTGAGCGGCCGGCTTGGCCACCGGTGCGGAAGCCGCGGCGGCGGCCGCTGCGGGCTGGTTCGAGGCCGGTACGGACGGCGCACTGCCGCGACTCGGGGCCTCCGGTGTCTTGTTGTCCGACACGGCATCCGGTCGGGGAGCGTCGGCCGGGGCAGTCGTCACCGGCTTCGCGTCACCTCCGGGCTTGTACGTCTTGAAGAAGTCCAGCCACGCGGGATCCACCGACTTCGGGTCCTGCAGGTACTTCTCGTACAGCTCGTCGACCAGCCATTCGTTCGCACCGAAGGCTGCAAGGGGATTTGAGTCTGATGGCTCGGTGGCCACTGGGCAGTTCGCCTCTTCCGATCTCGGGTCAGATACCGCGGGTTATGACCTGTGCAGTTATGGGTTGGTTCCCGAGGGCAAGGCTAATAGCACGGCGGTAAGTTCCACAGCCCGGGATCACCGGACCAGTGTGCCAAGTGGTGTGAGCCCTGAAACACTGTCCTGGCAGGTGTTTCAGCGGGGTCCGTACGCCGGTCCCGCTGGACGTCCGGACCGAGTCTGTGATCAACTCCAGGACTCGTTGTACAGGTGGGATTCCCGCCGTGCCACCGGTCACGTGGGGTCACCTGCTGAGCCTGAATGGCGACTGTATGCAACCATGTCGCCGCCGTGGGTGAACGGTGAAGAATTGTGAAGATGTGGTGAAGCTCACCTCCCGGATCAGTCCACTTGCTACCTATTGGCCTTGCGTCGGACGAGCTTCAACCCCGACCAAATGGCGTCGATCGCGCACACCTTCACGTCCACGACACCCAGTGGCAGCGCCAGTTCGCGGATCCCGTTCTCGTCCAGATCGGTCGGTACGCCGGACGACCGCTTCGGCCAGGCGATCCAGATCATCCCGGCCGTCTCGGTCCGCTCCAGCAACACCGGCAGCCGCCCGGCCAGCCGAGCGCGATCCGGACAGAACATCACCACGACCGGGTACGGCGACCGCCCGGGCCGCCGTACTGTCGTCGTACCGGCGGGGAGTCCCTCGATCGTGAACCCCTCGGGGGCGTTGTCGACCAGCACCGTGTGCTCGGGCTTGATCCCGAGCTTCACGGCCAGCGGCTTACCGGAGTAGCCCGGCGTGGCGGTCATCTTCGGATGCTAACGCCGCTCCTCCAGAACCTCCCGGACCTCGGGGACAGCGTGATCCGCGGAGACCGCGTGCGAGAGCGGCGTCTGCCAGATCTTCTCGAGCAGCTGGACGAAGCCCGCGGCATCGGTCCGGGCGGCGAAGTCGAGGTCGATGAAGACCTTCGTGGTGTCCTCGGCCGGGCGGCTGATTCGGTAGCTGAGCACGTTGTGCTCGCGGCGAGCCCGGTCGTAGCGGTCGAAGGCGCCCTTCCAGGCGGCGTAGTCCTCGATGGTGTTCTCGATGTGCAGTGTGATCATGCGGCCAGCGTGCGCGCCGGGTGCGGTGCGTTCCCATCCCCCAAGCTGGGGATTTACGCTCGGGGTGTGCTGGACCGGGTGGAGCGGCTGTGTTCCGGCGCGCTCGATGCGAAGGCGCTGCGGGAGCAGGTGCTGGCCGCGGTGCGCCCGGTCGTGCCCTTCGACGGACATGTCTGGGTGCTGACCGATCCGGTGACCTGCGTCGGTACGGCGCCCTTGGCCGACGTACCGGGGTTGCAGTGGAAGGACCTGCCGGGGCTGGTGCGGTGGCGCTATCTGGAGCGCGGGACTCGCTGGACCGACCTACGAGCCGCTGGTACGCCGGTCATGGCGTTCCGGGGTGAGTCCGCCGAGATCCTGACCGTGGCGTGCTGGGACCGGTTCGGGTGCTGGGCTTGGCTCGACTTGTGGCGCTCTACTCCGTTCACTCGGACAGAGCGGGATTGCCTTGCCGCACTGGCGCCTGTGCTGACTACTGGGCTGCGGCGGGCGCAGGCGCGCACCTTTGCCGCGGCACCGCAGCGGGCGTCGGGCGGCCCGGCGATCGTCGTACTGGGTCCTGAGTTGACGGTGTGGGTGCGGACGCCGGCCGCGCTGGAGGCGTTGGAGCAGCTGAATCCACCGGACGAGGCGATCCCGGCCATCCCGGCCGCGGCGTACAACCTGGCGGCTGCGCTGATCGCTGCCGAGCAGGGGGCGCCCGTCGGGCCAGCGTGGTCCCGGGTGCACCTCGGGGCCGGGCGCTGGATCACCCTGCGCGCAGCCCGGGCGACCGGGCAAGCAGACATCGTGGTCAGCATCGAGGACTCGACTCCGGCTGAGCGGCTGGAGGTGTTCGGTCTGGCGCACGGGCTCAGCCCGCGGGAGCGGGAGGTGCTCACCGAACTGGCCACTGGGATCGACTCACGCGGTCTGGCCGGCCGCCTGGTGCTGTCCCAGCACACGGTGAACGACCACGTGAAGGCGGTGCTCGCGAAGACCGGTACGGCGACCCGGGGCGCACTTCTGGCCCGCATCGCTGGGACGGGCTAGGCGCTGACGGCATACTGACGCAATGGCGCTGACGGATGAGGCGATCGTCAAGATCAAAGGGATGATCACCTCGGGGGAGCTCGGGCCGGGTGACCGGTTGCCGAAAGAGGCGGATCTGGCCGCGCGGCTGGGGTTGTCGCGCAACTCGTTGCGGGAGGCGGTCAAGGCGCTGACGCTGGTCAATGTGCTCGATGTCCGGCACGGCGACGGCACGTACGTGACCAGTCTGGACTCGGCACACCTACTCGACGCACTGAACTTCATGGTGGACCTGCACCGCGACGACTCGGTGCTGCAGTTCTTCGAGGTGCGGCGGTTGCTGGAGCCCGGCGTGGCTGCGTTGGCAGCAGCGCGGATCGGGGCCGAGCAGTTGTCATCGCTGCGGCAGTTGTGCGCCGACCTGCCGCCGGATGCGGGGGTCGAGGACCTGGTCGCGAACGACCTGCGCTTCCACCGTGGCATCGCCGAGGCGACCGGGAACCAGGTGGTCTGCTCACTGCTCGACGGCATCTCCGGTGCGACCCAGCGAGCCCGCATCTGGCGCGGTGTCACCCAGGCCGGCGCGGTCGAACGCACGCTGGCCGAACACACCGCCATCCTCGACGCCATCCAGCTCGGCGACGCCGAAGCCGCGCGTGCCTGGATGACCGCGCACATCGCCGGTGTCGAGACCTGGCTGCGCCAAGCGCCGTAAATACCTTGGTTCGTGCTCGGCGGGCGTCGTACAGTAGTCAGGTCACATTGCCTACGACAGGGGTGCAGGTTGCGCATCTGAGGTCTTCCTTCGACTGTTGATGACCGCTGCCCGGTTCTCGGGATGTGTGCGGTCTCCTTGAAGACCTCTTGGAGCACCTGATGAGTCATTCCCTGTCTTGTACTGACCTCTTTTTCGCCTGGCCTGACGGCGACGTGCTGTTCGACGGGCTGAGTTTCGTCGCCGGTCCGGTGCGATCCGGCCTGGTCGGACGCAACGGCACCGGCAAGTCCACGCTGCTCCGGCTGATCGCCGGCCGGCTCAACCCGCAGCGCGGGACGATCCGGGTCAACGGCGAACTCGGCTACCTGCCGCAGGACCTCACCCTGGACACCGCGCTGCGGGTCGACCAGGCGCTCGGTATCGACGCGGTCCGGCGTGCCATCACCGCGATCGAGTCCGGCGACGCGTCGGAGGAGAACTTCGCGATCGTCGGCGACGGGTGGGATGCCGAGGAGCGGGCCGAGGCGTTGCTCGGCAAGCTCGGTCTCGGGTCGATCGGCCTCGACCGGTCGGTCGGCGAGTTGTCCGGTGGCGAGACGATCCTGCTCGGTCTCGCGGCAGAACTGCTGCGGCGTCCGGATGTCCTGCTGCTCGACGAGCCGACCAACAACCTCGATCTGCGCGCCCGACGGCACCTGTACGACGCCGTCGATCAGTTCCGCGGTTCGCTGCTGATCGTCAGCCACGACCGCGATCTGCTCGACCGGGTCGACCAGATCGGCGACCTGCGCAAGGGCGACATCACCTGGTACGGCGGCAACCTGTCGGCGTACGAGGAGGCTGTCGCAGTCGAGCAGGAGGCGGCCGAGCGGATGGTGCGGGCGGCCGAGTCCGATCTGCGTAAGCAGAAGAAGGACCTGATCGAGGCGCGGATGAAGTCCGACCAACGTCAGGCGCGCGGCCAGCGGGCGTTCGAGAAGGGCGGGATCCCGAAGATCGTGGCCGGCAACCTGAAGCGAAGTGCGCAGGTGTCGGCGGCGAAGCACATCGGGATGCACAGCGATCGGCTGGAGTCGGCGCAAGATGCGCTGGCCGATGCGGAGGCGAAGGTCCACGACGACGAGACGATCCGCGTCGATCTGCCGAAGACCGCCGTACCGGCTGGGCGTGTAGTCCTGCGGCTCGAGGAGCACTCGTTGCGGACCGGAGCGCTGGTCGACCTGGAGATCCGTGGACCGGAGCGGATCGCGCTGACCGGGCCGAACGGCGCGGGCAAGACGACACTGCTGCAGTCGATCACCAGTGGGTCGTTGCCGGTCGTGCCGTTCCGCTATCTGCCGCAGCGGCTCGACCTGCTGCGCGAAGACCTGTCGATTGTGGACAACGTGGCATTGCTTGCCCCAGGCCACGAAAACCAGGAGCGGCGGTCGCGGTTGGCCCGGTTCCTGTTCCGCGGCCGGGCTGCGGATCAGCTGGTCAGCACGCTGTCCGGTGGTGAGCGGTTCCGGGCGACACTGGCGGCCTTGCTGCTGGCCGAGCCGCCACCGCAGTTGCTGATGCTCGACGAGCCGACCAACAACCTCGACCTCGCCAGCGTCGCGCAACTCAAGGACGCCCTCGCGTCGTACCAGGGCGCCCTGATCATCGCGAGCCACGACCTCCCGTTCCTCCGCGACATCGGCATCACCCGCTGGCTCGAACTAACCCCCGAGTCCCTCCAAACCATCGACCCCCTCTAACCCACGCCGCGCGGGTCACCCCCCACGCCGCGCGGCAACCCCCACCTCCGTGGGCAACCCCCCATCTCGGTGGGCAACCCCCCATCTCGGTGGGCAACCCCCCATCTCGGTGGGCAACCCCCCATCTCGGTGGGCAACCCCCCATCTCGGTGGTTATCGCTTGAGTTCGGGGGTTGCCCCTCGAGAATCTCAGGGGGCAACCCCCCGACTCGGTGGTTATCCCTCGAGTTGGGGGAACCCATGAGGTGTATCGGGGCTGAGGCGGACCAGTTGGCAACCCGAGTCTTTCCGCACAGCAACCAAAGCCCGGCAACCCAAGGCAACGTCGAGCCGCGGTCACCGGCCTCGCCATCCACCCCAGCCACCGCGGCGACCAGCCACCCTGTCTTTGTAGTCGGCCGGAAGCGGTGATGAGCAACAGCACACGTCCCCGGCCGAGAACTTTCGGCCTGCACCATTCGACCGCCAAAGGCGGCCCCAACTTGAGCACCCATCAACCATCTGACCCCCGCCGAAACGGTCGAACCGTGCTCAAGGTCGACCGGCCGGCTCACCTTGAGCACAGTGATGATGGTTGTGGCTCTTGGCGGATGACTCGCTTGAGCACTGACGACGCTGTCTTTGATGGGAT
>NZ_BAAANF010000002.1:0-74794 GCF_039529655.1 Kribbella yunnanensis
CAAGCACTCCAACCACAAACCACCACTTGACAGCTATAGGAGCATCCCACCAACCACATCCCGCCCGCACGCGCGGCTGATCCGTGCCCAAGGTCCCCGCGACGGATCACTTTGTGCGCGCACCGACCACGTTTCGCTGACGCGAGTGATCGAGCCGTGCTCAAGGTGGTCGCGAGGGGCGGAGTGGCGCGTGGCTAGTCGCCGAGGGCGTCTCGCATGGGGACTAGTTTGGCGTTGGTTTCGGCTAGTTCGGCTGTGGGGTCGGAGCCGGCGACTATGCCGGCGCCGGCGAAGAGGCGCATGCGGCGGGGGTCTTCGGGGTCGGCTTGGCCGCAGCGGAGGGCTATGCACCACTCGCCGTCGCCGGCGGCGTCCATCCAGCCGACCGGGCCGCTGAAGCGGCCGCGCTGCATACCTTCGATCTCGCCGATGAGGTCGCGCGCCACGGGCGTCGGCGTACCGCAGACTGCTGCTGACGGGTGGAGGGCGGCGGCGAGGCCTAGGGCGGAGGCTCCGTTGTTGGCGACGCCGGCGACGTCCGTGGCGAGGTGCATCACGTTCGGCAGGTGCAGGACGAACGGGGTCTCCGGCACGTTCATCGACTTGCAGTGCGGCTTCAAAGCATCAGCCACCGACCGTACGGCGAACTCGTGCTCCTCCAGGTCCTTCGACGACCGCGCCAGCGACGCCGCCAACGCCAAGTCGTGCGCGTCGTCCCCGGTACGGCGAATTGTCCCGGCCAGCACGCGGGACGTGATCAGACCCTTCTCCCGCCGTACCAGCAGCTCGGGCGTTGCGCCGATCAGGCCGTCAACCGAGAACGTCCAGCAGTTCGGGTACGCCGTCGCCAACCGCCGAAGCGGCCACCGCAGATCGATCGGTTGTTCGGCGATCGCGATCAGGTCGCGGGCGAGCACCACCTTGTCGAGCTCACCGGAGGTGATCCGCTTGATCGCGTCGGCCACGATGCTCGACCAGTCCGTCCCGGACCGCGCTCCGTCGGCGAACGTGACGTCGTACACGGGGGAGGCCTCGTGCGTGACCAGATCGGGAGGTGCGGCGAGCGAACTCGCGGGTGAGATCGTCGTCACCCAGGTGGTACCGCCACGGCGTCCGACGATCACCTCGGGGACGACCAGCTCACCCGGATCCTCGTCGGTGAAACCGAACGACCCGAAGCAGACCAGTCCGGAGCCTGGTACGCCGATCTCGTCCCGTACGACGGCGGATCCGACCAGCTCCTGCCACCAGAGCACGGCGTCCCGAAAGCGGTTGCCACCGGCAACGTCGAGGCGTGCCGCGACTCCCCAGCCGATGTGACCGTCGCCACGTCGTACCCAGCTCAGCCCACCCTCGGCCGGCAGGTGATCGATCAACTGCGCTGCGACCCCGCGCACCGGCTGGCTCCGAACCACCAACTGCGGTGCGGACTGATGACCGGATCGGACCGGCTCAGACAGACTCACGCATCCACTCCTCGCTAGCGCTCAGGCCCCGGATCACGACGGCCGCTAATGCACCCACGAGAGGCAAGCGTACGACCGTCCGATGTCCAGCGAATTTCAGCGCCTGTCGCACCAGTGACGAACCTCGCGTCCCACATGCTCCCCGCGCCCCCTCTCATGGGTTCACCCATCAGCTTGTGGGTTCCCCCATTGCATGCGGGTGGGGAACCCACAAGCTCGTGGGTCAACCCATCGGATGGGGCGGGGGAGGGGGTGCGGGAGACTGGGGTGGTGACGCGTGCAGATCTGAGTAAGGACCCGGCTGCTGTGGCCGCCATGTTCGACAACGTGGCGGAGGGGTACGACCGGACGAACGCGGTCGCCACGATGGGGCTGGAGAAGCTGGTCTGGCGGCCGGCGACGCTGGCCGAGATCGCGCCGCGGAAGGGGATGAAGATCCTGGATCTGGCGGCCGGGACCGGCGCGTCGAGTATCAAGTTGCGCGAGGCCGGGGCCGAGGTGGTGTCGTGCGACTTCTCGGTCGGGATGCTGCGGGTCGGGAAGCGGAACCACCCCGAGCTGGACCTGATCGCGGGGGACGCGCTGCGGTTGCCGTTCGCCGATGACACTTTCGACGTGGTGACGATCTCGTGGGCCCTGCGGAACGTGAACGACGTCACCGTCGCACTGCAGGAGATGCTCCGGGTGACCCGGCCGGGTGGTCGGCTCGTCATCCTCGAGCAGTCGCATCCGACCTGGAAGCCGTTCCGGGTGGTCTACCTCGAGTACATGATGCGCGCCGTACCGGTGGTGGCGAAGGTGGTGTCGAGCAACCCCGAGGCGTACGAGTACCTGGCTGAGTCGACCCGGGCCTGGCTGCCGCAGGAGCCGTTGGCCCGGACGATCGAGGCGGCCGGGTGGACGCGAGTGCACTGGGCCAATCTGACCGGTGGTCTGGTCGCCATCCACCGGGCGGTGAAACCGGCTTAATTACGCAACGAAAACGGCGCGTAATTTGCTTGCTGGCAAGGGGGTTGGGGCGAGTTTCGTGTCCGCGTCAGGCAGTCCTAGACTGTCGGATGACCAGGCTTAGTGAATCCCTTCACGAGCCCTGAGCCAGCCTATAGAGCCCCCAACTTCCAGGTCGGGATGAGATGAGCGAGAGCGTGCCGAGCGGGCAGCAGTCGGAGTCAGCCGATGTGATCGTCGTCGGCGCCGGACCCGCAGGTTCCTCCGCGGCGTACCACCTGGCCAACGCCGGCCTCGACGTCCTGCTGCTGGAGAAGACCGCGTTCCCGCGGGAGAAGGTCTGCGGCGACGGGCTCACCCCGCGCGGGACCAAGCAGCTCATCAACATGGGCATCGACATCTCCGAAGAAGCCGGCTGGATCCGCAACTACGGGCTGCGGATCCAGGGCGCCGGACATGTCCTCCAGCTCGACTGGCCGGATCTGGCCAGCCACCCGAACTACGGCCTGACCCGGAACCGGATGGACTTCGACGACCTGCTCGCGCGGCAGGCGGTCAAGGCCGGCGCGCAGTTGCGCGAGCGGACCAACGTGACCGGCCCGATCCTCGACGACAAGGGTCACATCGTCGGGGTCACCGCGAAGCCGGTCGACGACAACGGCCGCCGGGACGGCGCCGACATCGAGTTCCGGGCGCCACTGGTGATGGCGGCCGACGGCAACTCGTCGCGACTGAGCATCGGGATGGGCCTGCACAAGCGCGACGACCGGCCGATGGGCGTCGCCGTACGGACGTATTTCACCAGCCCGCGGCACGACGACGACTACCTGGAGTCCTGGCTCGAGCTGTGGGCCGACGACCCCAAGCAGACCGGCCAGAAGCTGCTGCTGCCCGGCTACGGCTGGATCTTCGGGATGGGCGACGGCACCGTGAACGTCGGCCTCGGCATCCTGAACACCTCCGATGCCTTCGGCAAGGTCGACTACGCCGACCTGCTGAAGGCGTGGCTGAAGAACACGCCGGAGGAGTGGCAGTTCCGCGACGAGTTCCAGACCATCCCGATCCGCGGGGCGGCGCTGCCGATGGGCTTCAACCGGCAGCCGCACTACACCCGCGGGCTGATGCTGCTCGGCGACGCCGGCGGCATGGTCAACCCGTTCAACGGCGAGGGCATCCCGTACGCGATGGAGTCCGGGATGTTCGCCGCCGAGGTCGCCGCCCAGGCCCTGCACCGGCAGCCGAACCAGCGCGAGCGCGCGCTGTCGGCGTACCCGAAGGCGCTGAAGCAGGAGTGGGGCGGCTACTACTCGCTGGGCCGGGTCTTCGTGAAGCTGATCGGAAATCCGGAGGTGATGCGGCTCTGCACGAAGTACGGTCTGCCGCGCACCACCTTGATGAAGTTCACCCTGAAGTTGCTGGCCAACCTCACCGACCCGCGCGACGGGGACGTGATGGACAAGATCATCAACGGGCTCACGAAGGTCGCCCCGGCCGCCTGATCGGCGGGGCGAGTGAGCTGAGTCACTCCGGTACTGATAACACAGTGCTGGCTGAAACGAACTGAAAAAGACACCGACCACCGGCTGTAAGGAAGGAGCCCAGAGCGATGCACCCCTACGTCCCGATCCTCGCTCTCGGTGTACTCGCGGCGCTCTTCGTGCTGGGCAGCATCACCGTGAGCGCGCTGGTCGGCCCGAAGCGTTACAACCGGGCCAAGCTCGACTCGTACGAGTGCGGGATCGAGCCGACCCCGCAGCCGGTCGGCGGTGGCCGCTTCCCGGTGAAGTACTACATCACCGCGATGCTCTTCATCGTGTTCGACATCGAGATCGTCTTCCTCTACCCGTGGGCGGTGGCCTTCGACCAGATGGCGCTGTTCGGGCTGATCGAGATGGTCATCTTCATCGTCACCGTCTTCATCGCGTACTCCTATGTGTGGCGTCGCGGTGGACTGGAGTGGGACTGATATGGGTCTAGAAGAACAGCTTCCGGCCGGCGTACTGCTGGGCACCGTCGAAGGTCTGCTCGGCTACATGCGGAAGGCCTCGCTGTGGCCGGCGACCTTCGGTCTGGCCTGCTGCGCGATCGAGATGATGACCACCGGCGCACCGCGGTACGACGCGGCCCGGTTCGGCATGGAGGTCTTCCGGGCGTCGCCGCGGCAGGCCGACCTGATGATCGTGGCCGGCCGGGTGAGTCAGAAGATGGCCCCGGTACTGCGCCAGATCTACGACCAGATGGCGGGCCCGAAGTGGGTGCTCGCGATGGGCGTCTGCGCCTCGTCCGGCGGCATGTTCAACAACTACGCCGTCGTCCAGGGTGTGGACCACGTGGTCCCGGTCGACATGTACCTGCCCGGCTGCCCGCCGCGGCCGGAGATGCTGCTGGACGCGTTCCTGAAGATCCACGACCAGATCCAGCACAGCAAGCTCGGCGCGCACAAGAAGGCGCTGCAGGCCGAGCAGGAGGCCGCCGCCCTGACGGCCGCTCCGACGCTTGAGATGAAGGGCTTGCTGCGGTGAGCGACACGCAACCCGAGAACCTTCCGGCGACGTCTGACGCTGGTGACGCACAGACGCCGGGCGCGGAGGTGATCGACCAGCGCGAGGGCATGTTCGGTGTCCGCGGGACCGGCGACACCTCCGGCTTCGGCGGCCTGCGCCGCCAGGTCGCACTCCCCGGCGGTACGCCGAAGCCGTACGGCTCGTGGTTCGACGGAGCCGTCGACCGGCTCGAGGGGCTGGTCGGTGGTGACGCGCTCGAGAAGGTCGTCGTCGACCGCAACGAGCTGACCCTGCACGTGGCCCGCGAGCAGCTGGTCGCGGTCTGCCAGCAGCTGCGGGACGACGAGGCGCTGCGCTTCGAGTTCTGCTCCGGCGTCAGCGGTGTGCACTACCCGCACGAGACCGGTCGCGAGCTGCACGCGGTCTACCACCTGTTCTCGATCACCCACAACCGGCGGATCCGGCTCGAGGTGTCCTGCCCGGACGCCGACCCGCACATCCCGTCGATCGTCTCGGTGTACCCGGCCAACGACTGGCACGAGCGCGAGACCTGGGACTTCTTCGGCATCATCTTCGACGGGCACCCGGCACTGACCCGGATCCAGATGCCCGACGACTGGCCGGGGCACCCGCAGCGCAAGGACTACCCGCTCGGCGGCATCGACGTCGAGTACAAGGGCGCCGTCATCCCGCCGCCCGACACGCGGAGGTCGTACAACTGATGACCGAAACACACGCAGACCCCTACGCGACGACGCGCGACACCACCGAGGGCAAGGTCTTCACCGTCACCGGTCAGGACTGGGACTCGGTGGTGGCCGGCCTCGGCGAGGAGCCCGAAGAGCGGGTCGTGGTCAACATGGGGCCGCAGCACCCGTCGACGCACGGCGTGCTCCGGCTGATTCTCGAGCTCGACGGTGAGACGGTCACCGAGGCCCGCTGCGGCATCGGCTACCTGCACACCGGTATCGAGAAGAACATGGAGTTCCGCTCCTGGACCCAGGGCGTCACCTTCGTGACCCGGATGGACTACCTCTCGCCGTTCTACAACGAGACGGCGTACTGCCTGGCGGTCGAGAAGCTGCTCGGTATCGAGGACCAGATCCCCGAGAAGGCCAACGTGCTCCGGGTGCTCCTGATGGAGCTCAACCGGATCAGCAGCCACCTGGTCTGTATCGCCACCGGCGGTATGGAGATCGGCGCGCTGACCGTGATGACGATCGGGTTCCGCGAGCGCGAGATGACGCTGGACCTGTTCGAGCTGATCACCGGCCTGCGGATGAACCACGCGTTCATCCGGCCCGGCGGGGTCGCCCAGGACCTGCCCCCGGGCGCCCTGGACAAGATCCGCGAGTACATCACCTGGATGAACAAGCACCTCCCGGAGTACGCCGAACTCTGCAACGCCAACCCGATCTTCAAGGCGCGGCTGAAGGACGTCGGCTACCTGGACCTGGCCGGCTGTATGGCGCTGGGCATCTCCGGACCGACGGTGCGTTCGACCGGCTACGCGCTGGACCTGCGCAAGACCCAGCCGTACTGCGGCTACGAGACCTACGACTTCGACGTACCGACCTGGGACAGCTCGGACTCGTACGGCCGCTTCCGGGTCCGGCTGCAGGAGATGTGGGAGTCGCTGAAGATCATCGAGCAGTGCGCCGACCGGCTGGAGAAGATGGACGGCGACCCGGTGATGGTGGCCGACAAGAAGATCGGCTGGCCGAGCCAGCTGGCGGTCGGCAGCGACGGGATGGGCAACTCGCTCGACCACATCAAGCACATCATGGGCGAGTCGATGGAAGCCCTGATCCATCACTTCAAGCTCGTCACCGAAGGGTTCCGGGTGCCGGCCGGTCAGGCCTACGTGGCGATCGAGTCGCCGCGCGGCGAGATGGGCTGTCACGTCGTCTCCGACGGCGGCACCAAGCCGTACCGGGTGCACTTCCGGGACCCGTCCTTCGCAAACCTGCAGGCGATGCCGATCATGTGTGAGGGCTCACAGGTGGCCGACGTGATCGTCGCCGTTGCCAGCCTTGACCCGGTAATGGGTGGAGTGGACCGATAGATGGCCAACGATCACGCGACTGCGACCAACGTCCCGGTCCCCTACAGCACCGGTGACTCGAACATCACCGAGACCACCATCGCGGAGATGCGCGAGCTGGCCGCCCGGTACCCGGTCGGCCGCTCGGCCCTGCTGCCGATGCTGCACCTGGTGCAGTCGGTCGAGGGCCGGGTCACCCCGGAGGGCATCGAGGCCTGTGCCGACGTGCTCGGGCTGACCGGCGCCGAGGTGTCCGCGGTGGCGACCTTCTACACGATGTACAAGCGCCGCCCGGTCGGCGAGTACCACGTCGGGGTCTGCACCAACACGCTCTGCGCGGTGATGGGCGGCGACCTGATCTTCGAGCGGCTGAAGAGCCACCTCGACGTCGGGAACGACGAGACCACCGAGGACGGCAAGATCACCCTCGAGCACATCGAGTGCAACGCCGCCTGCGACTACGCGCCGGTGATGACGGTGAATTGGGAGTTCTTCGACGACATGACGCCGGAGTCGGCCACCCAGCTGGTGGACGACCTGCGGGATGGCACCGAGGTGAAGTCGCCGCGAGGCGCCACCATCTGCTCCTGGCGCGAGGCCGAGCGCGTGCTGGCCGGCTTCCCCGACGGCCGCGCCGACGAGGGCCCGACCGGTGGCAAGGCCTCGCTGGCCGGCCTCCGCCTGGCCCGCGAGCGCAACTGGACCGCCCCGAACGGCAGCAGCAACGGCAGCGCGCCGGCCCCGCTGGACGCCGTACCGGGTCCGCGTCCGGAAGACCAGCCGGGCAAGGAATCCCAAGCGGTCAACGGCGACGATTCGCGGAAGGAGAACTGACCATGCTGACCCCGGTACTGTCCGACAACTGGGACCAGATCAACGCCTGGCAGCTCTCGTCGTACCAGCGCACGGGTGGGTACGACGCCCTTCGTACGGCGCTGGCGATGCAGCCGGCCGACGTGGTCACCGCCGTCAAGGACTCCGGTCTGCGCGGTCGTGGCGGCGCGGGCTTCCCGACCGGGATGAAGTGGTCGTTCATCCCGCAGGACAACCCGAAGCCGAAGTACCTGGTGGTGAACGCCGACGAGTCCGAGCCGGGCACCTGCAAGGACATCCCGCTGATGATGGCCTCGCCGCACACCCTGGTCGAGGGCGTCATCATCTCGTCGTACGCGATCCGCGCGAGTGTCGCCTTCATCTACGTCCGCGGTGAGGTCCTGCACGTGATCCGCCGGCTGCAGCAGGCGGTCCAGGAGGCCAAGGACGCCGGCTTCATCGGCACCAACATCCTCGGCACCGGCTACGACCTGGACGTCGTCGTGCACGCCGGCGCCGGCGCCTACATCTGTGGCGAGGAGACGGCGCTGCTCGACTCGCTGGAAGGGCGTCGTGGTCAACCTCGGCTGCGTCCCCCGTTCCCGGCGGTCGCCGGTCTGTACGGATGCCCCACAGTGATCAACAACGTCGAGTCGATCGCTTCTGTTCCCGCCGTGATCAAGAACGGCGCGGACTGGTTCTCCTCGATGGGCACCGAGAAGTCCAAGGGCATGACGCTGTACTCGCTGTCCGGGCACGTCACCCGCCCGGGCCAGTACGAGGCGCCGATGGGTATCACGCTGCGCCAGCTGATCGACCTGGCCGGTGGTATCCGCGAGGGCCACGAGCTGAAGTTCTGGACGCCGGGCGGTTCGTCGACACCGCTGCTGACCGCCGAACACCTCGACGTCCCGCTGGACTACGAAGGTGTCGGTGCGGTCGGCTCGATGCTGGGCACCAAGGCCCTGCAGATCTTCGACGAGACCGTGTGCGTGGTCCGCGCCGTACTGCGCTGGACCGAGTTCTACAAGCACGAGTCCTGTGGCAAGTGCACCCCGTGCCGTGAGGGCACCTGGTGGCTGGTGCAGATCCTCGAGCGGCTCGAGAAGGGCCAGGGGTCCGAGGCGGACCTGGAGACCCTGCTCGACCTGAGCGAGAACATCACCGGCCGCTCGTTCTGCGCGCTGGCCGACGGTGCGACCGCGCCGATCACCAGCTCGATCGCGCACTTCAAGGACGAGTATCTGGCGCACTTCACCCACGGCGGCTGCCCGTTGGACCCGATGGCAAGCACCGTCTTCGCGACTGCTGGAGCTAACGCATGACGACCGCTGAAGTGGAGCGGACCGACCTGATCACCGTCACCATCGACGACATCGAGGTCAAGGTTCCGAAGAACACCCTGCTGATCCGGGCCGCGGAGCAGATCGGGATCCAGATCCCGCGGTTCTGCGACCACCCGCTGCTCGACCCGGTCGGCGCCTGCCGCCAGTGCCTGGTCGAGATCACCGACGCCGGCAACGGCCGCGGGATGCCGAAGCCGCAGGCCTCCTGCACGATCACCGTCGCCGACGGCATGGTGGTCCGCACTCAGGTGAGCTCGCCGGTCGCGGACAAGGCCCAGCACGGTCAGATGGAATTCCTGCTGATCAACCACCCGCTGGACTGCCCGGTCTGCGACAAGGGCGGCGAGTGCCCGCTGCAGAACCAGGCGATGACGAACGGCCGCGGCGAGACCCGCTTCCACGAGATCAAGCGGACCTACCCGAAGCCGATCAACATCTCGGCCGAGGTGCTGCTGGACCGCGAGCGCTGCATCCTCTGCGCGCGCTGCACCCGCTTCTCCGAGCAGATCGCCGGTGACCCGTTCATCGCGCTGATCGAGCGGGGCGCGCTGCAGCAGGTCGGCATCTACGAGAAGGAGCCCTTCGAGAGCTACTTCTCCGGTAACACCATCCAGATCTGCCCGGTCGGCGCGCTGACCAGCGCGGCGTACCGGTTCCGGTCGCGGCCGTTCGACCTGGTCTCGGTGCCGTCGGTGGCCGAGCACGACGCGTCCGGTGCCGCGATCCGCGTCGACTACCGGCGCGGCAAGGTGATGCGCCGGCTGTCCGGTGACGACCCGCAGGTCAACGAGGAGTGGATCTCGGACAAGGACCGGTTCGCCTTCAACTACGCGAGCACCGGTGACCGGCTGACCCACCCGATGATCCGCGAGGACGGCGTACTGCGGCCTGCTTCGTGGCCGGAGGCGTTGTCCTTCACCGCGGAGAAGCTGACCGCGGCTCGTGGCAACGCGGCCGTCCTGACCGGTGGCCGGCTGACCCTCGAGGACGCCTACGCGTACTCGAAGTTCGCGCGGGTCGCCCTCGGCAGCAACAACATCGACTTCCGGGCTCGCCCGCACTCCGCCGAGGAGGCCGACTTCCTGGCCGCCGCGGTGGCCGGTAGCGGCCTCGGTACGACGTTCGCCGATCTCGAGAAGGCCGGATCCGTGCTGTTCGCCGGGTTCGAGCCGGAAGAGGAAGCGCCGTCGGTGTTCCTGCGGCTGCGCAAGGCCGTCAAGGCCCACGGCACCAAGGTGTTCACGGTCGCCGCCTTCGCCTCGCGCGGAGTCGAGAAGCTGAACGGCGTCGTCGTACCGGCCGCGCCGGGCACGGAGGCCGCCGTACTGTCCGAGCTGAGCGGTGAGGCCAAGGCCGCGCTCGGTGCGGACTCGATCATCATCGTCGGCGAGCGGCTGGCCAGCGTCCCGGGTGGGTACTCGGCCGCGCTGCGGCTGGCGCTCGACACCGGTGCGCAGCTGGCCTGGATCCCGCGTCGCGCTGGTGACCGCGGTGCACTCGAGGCCGGTTGTCTGCCGGGCCTGCTGCCCGGTGGCCGTCTGGTCTCCGACGCGCAGGCACGCGTTGACCTGCAGGCCGCGTGGGGTGTCGACAGCCTGCCGGCCACGCCGGGCAAGGACCTGACCGAGATCCTCGCGTCCGCTGCGTCGCTGGATGCACTGGTCGTGGCGGGCGTCGAGGTCGACGACCTGCCGGACCCGGCTGCTGCGCTGGCCGCACTGGCCGCAGCGCCGTTCGTGGTCAGCTTCGAGGTTCGCAACTCGCAGGTGACCGAGCACGCCGACGTCGTCTTCCCGGTGGTTCCGCCGGCGGAGAAGGACGGCACCTTCGTGAACTGGGAGGGTCGCGAGCGGCCGTTCCCGGTGGTCCTCAAGGTGCCGGCCGCGATGCCGGATGTCCGCGCCCTGGCCGCACTGGCCCAGGAGATGGACCTCACGCTCGGATTCACCACGCCGGCCGGCGCCAAGCGCGAGTACGACGAGCTCGGTCGCTGGGACGGAGACCGCTCGCAGGAGCCGACGTACCCGGCCGGTCCGGCGCTCGGCGCCTTCGACTCCACCCGCCTGGCGACCTGGCGGATGCTGATCGACGACAGCCGCGCCTGCGACGGCGAGCCGCACCTGACGGCGACCGCGCGCAAGCCGGTTGCCCGGCTCTCGGTGACCACGGCACACCGCGTCGGCCTCGCCGACGGTGACGAGCTGGTGATCAGCACCGATGCCGGCTCGATCCGGCTGCCGGTCGCGATCACCCCGATGACCGACAACGTGGTGTGGCTGCCGACCAACTCGGCCGACTCGCACGTACGTCGTTCGCTGCACGCCGATCACGGATCGATCGTGACGATCGCCGGAGGAAACGCATGATCATGACTCCGCTGGCCGCGCCCCCGGACGCGGGCGTCGGCCATGACCCGTGGTGGGTGATCGGCCTCAAGGTGCTGATCATCTTCGTGCTGCTGGTCGTGCTGACGCTGTTCAACATCTGGTGGGAACGCCGGGTGGTGGCGCGGATGCAGCACCGGGTCGGACCGAACGTGCACGGACCCTTCGGTCTGCTGCAGTCGCTGGCCGACGGTGTGAAGCTGATGCTCAAGGAAGACCTGATGCCGAAGGGCGTGGACCGGTTCGTCTACGTCCTGGCGCCGGTGATCGTCGCCGTACCGGCCTTCCTGACCTTCGCGGTGATCCCGTTCGGGCCGACCGTGAAGATCCCCTTCACCGAGACCTACACCCGGTTGCAGCTCACCGACCTGCCGGTGTCGGTGCTGTACGTGATGGCGATCGCCTCGATCGGTATCTACGGCATCGTGCTCGGCGGCTGGTCGTCCAACTCGACGTACTCGCTGCTCGGTGGCCTGCGCTCCAGCGCCCAGATGATCTCCTACGAGGTCGGCATGGGCCTGGCGCTGGTGACGGTGTTCCTGTTCGCCGGTTCGATGTCCACTTCGGAGATCGTCGCGGCGCAGAGCACGCACCAGACGGTGAATCTGTTCGGCGTGGACATCCCAATCCCCGGTTGGTACGCGTTCCTGTTGTTCCCGTCGTTCGTGATCTACGTGGTCTCGATGATCGGTGAGACGAACCGGGCGCCGTTCGACCTGCCGGAGGCCGAGGGGGAGCTGGTCGCGGGCTTCCTGACCGAGTACTCCTCGATCAAGTACGCGATGTTCTTCCTCGCCGAGTACATCAACATGGCGACGGTGTCGGCGCTGGCGACCACGCTGTTCCTGGGCGGCTGGCAGGCCCCGTGGCCGATCTCGCTGTGGGACGGCGCGAACTCCGGCTACTGGCCGGTGCTGTGGTTCTTCGGCAAGCTGATGGCCTTCATCTTCTTCTACATCTGGTTGCGCGGAACGCTGCCGCGACTGCGCTACGACCAGTTCATGAAGCTGGGCTGGAAGATCCTGATCCCGGTGTCGCTGGGCTGGATCCTGCTGGTCGCCACCGTCCGCGCGGTCGGCCGGGAGACCACCTTCAGCCGGACCACGCTGCTGGTCGCGGCCGGGGTCGTGGTGGTGCTGGCACTGCTCAGCATGCTGCTCCCGGGCAAGCCGAAGGACGACAAGACGCCTGAGGTTGCCGACGGCAAGGACTTCGACGCGTTCGCCGGCGGGTTCCCGGTGCCACCACCGATCGTGGATACACAGACTGACAGTCGCAGCAAGGAAGGCAGTCGTGGCTAGTGTCAAAGAGTCCCTCTGGGACCCGGTAGCCGGGTTCGGGGTCACCTTCCGGACGATGTTCCGCAAGGTGTTCACCGAGGAGTACCCGTTCGAGAAGAAGCCGACCGCACCGCGCTTCCACGGCCGGCACCAGCTGAACCGCTGGCCGGACGGTCTGGAGAAGTGCATCGGCTGCGAGCTGTGCGCCTGGGCCTGCCCCGCGGACGCCATCTACGTCGAGGGTGCCTCGAACGTCGACGGCGAGGACTCCGCGCGGTACTCGCCGGGTGAGCGGTACGGCCGCGTCTACCAGATCAACTACCTGCGCTGCATCCTCTGTGGACTGTGCATCGAGGCGTGCCCGACCCGGGCGCTCACGATGACCAACGAGTACGAGCTGGCCGACACCAGCCGCGCCTCGCTGATCTACGAGAAGAAGGACCTGCTGGCCCCGATGCTTCCGGGCATGCAGGAGCCGCCGCACGCGATGCAGCTGGGCGCGACCGAGAAGGACTACTACCGCGGCCTGACCGGCGCGGCCGGCACCGATGGTGGTGACGCCAAGTGATCCCGATGGTCGTCGGTTCCCAGGTCGCGTTCTGGCTGCTCGCACCGGTGATGGTGCTGGCCGCGATCGCGATGGTGCTGGTCCGCAAGGCCGTGCACTCCGCGCTGCTGCTGGCGACGGTGATGATCTGCCTGGCCGTCCAGTACGCCGCTCAGGACGCACCGTTCCTGTTCGCCGTGCAGATCATCGTCTACACCGGCGCGATCCTGATGCTGTTCCTGTTCGTGCTGATGCTGGTCGGTGTCGACGCGTCCGACTCCCTGGTGGAGACGATTCGCGGTCAGCGGCTGCTCGCCGGTCTCGCCTTCCTCGGCTTCGGTCTGCTGATCGTCTTCGCGGTCGGCAACGGCATCTACGGCAACCCGATCGGCCTGGCCGACGCGCAGCCGGACGGTAACCCCAAGGGCATCGCGCAGCTGCTGTTCGGCAAGTACGTGTTCGCCTTCGAGGTCACCTCGGCGCTGCTGATCACCGCCGCGCTCGGCGCGATGATGCTGGCGCACCGCGAGCGGCTGACCAAGAAGCGCACCCAGCGCGACCACGCCGAGGAGCGGATCCGCAAGTACGCCGAGCAGGGGATCCACCCCGGTCCGCTGCCGACTCCCGGCGTACTGGCCCGGCACAACGCCGTCGACACGCCGGCGCTGCTGCCCGACGGATCGATCGCACCGACCTCGGTTTCGCGCGTCCTGCAGGCTCGTGGCACGGTGTTCCCCGAGGCCGAGGAGCGCGCGGACGTCGAGACCGTCCGCGAGATCACCGAGGGTGAAGATCACGTGAAGGAGAAGAACAGTGACGACTGAGCCGTACATCGTGCTCGCCGCGATCCTGTTCAGTATCGGTGCGCTCGGCGTACTGGTGCGCCGGAACGCGATCGTCGTGTTCATGTGCGTCGAGCTGATGCTGAACGCGGCCAACCTGGCGTTCGTCAGCTTCGCCCGCCAGCACGGCAACCTCGACGGCCAGATCGCCGCCTTCTTCGTGATGGTGGTGGCCGCGGCCGAGGTCGTGATCGGCCTGGCGATCATCATGGCCATCTTCCGCACCCGTCGTTCGGCCTCGGTCGACGACGCCAACCTGCTCAAGTACTGAGGTCTGAAACCGATGAGTCATGAGCTGACCTGGCTGCTGGTCGCGGTACCGGCGCTGTCCGCGGCGATCCTGCTGCTCGGTGGCAAGGCCACCAACGCCTGGGGTCACCTGCTGGGCACGCTGGCGCCGCTGGCCTCGTTCGCCTTCGGTGTCGTGCTGTTCGTCCAGATGCAGGGGCTGCACGGCGAGGAGCGGTCCGAGACGGTTCGCCTGTTCGAGTGGTTCTCGGTCGGGAGTGTGAAGGTCGACTTCACGCTGCTGATCGATCCGCTGTCGATCCTGTTCGTGCTGCTGATCACCGGTGTGGGTTCGCTGATCCACATCTACTCGATCGGCTACATGGAGCACGACGTCCGGCGGCGCCGGTTCTTCGCGTACCTGAACCTGTTCATCGCGGCGATGCTGCTGCTGGTGCTCGCGGCCGACTACCTGCTGGTGTTCGTCGGCTGGGAGGGCGTCGGTCTGGCGTCGTACCTGCTGATCGGGTTCTGGCAGCACAAGGACTCGGCCGCGGTCGCCGCCAAGAAGGCGTTCGTGGTGAACCGGGTCGGTGACATCGGCCTCTCGCTCGCGGTGATGAGCATGTGGGCGCTGTTCGGCTCGTCGGCCTTCACCACGGTGAACTCCGGTGCCGAGCACCTGAGCAGCACCTGGGCGACACTGCTCGGCCTGATGCTGCTGCTGGCAGCCTGCGGTAAGTCCGCGCAGGTGCCGCTGCAGTCCTGGCTGCTGGACGCGATGGAGGGCCCGACCCCGGTGTCGGCCCTCATCCACGCGGCGACCATGGTCACCGCGGGCGTCTACCTGGTGGTCCGCTCGCACGCGATCTTCGAGATGTCCGAGGCCGCTTCGACCGCGGTCGTCATCGTCGGTACGGTCACCGCGCTGGCCGGTGCGATCATCGGTACCGCCAAGGACGACATCAAGAAGGCGCTCGCCGGTTCGACGATGAGCCAGATCGGCTACATGATGCTGGCCGCCGGTCTCGGCCCGGCCGGGTACGTGTTCGCGATCTTCCACCTGATCACGCACGGCTTCTTCAAGGCCAACATGTTCCTCGGCGCCGGTTCCGTCATGCACGGGATGAACGACGACGTGAACATGCGCCACTACGGCGCCCTGCGGACGCCGATGAAGGTCACCTTCGTCACCTTCGCGTTCGGCTACCTGGCGATCCTCGGCATCCCGCCGTTCGCCGGCTTCTTCTCCAAGGACAAGATCATCGAGGCCGCGTTCGCGGACAACATCGTGATCGGTCTGTGCGCGCTGCTCGGCGCCGGGATCACCGCGTTCTACATGACGCGGGTGATGCTGATGACGTTCTTCGGTGAGAAGCGCTGGGACAAGGAAGCGCACCCGCACGAGTCGCCCAAGGTGATGACGGTCCCGCTGATCATCCTGGCGGCGCTGTCGCTGGGCGGTGGCGCGCTCTACTTCGCCGGGCACTGGATCGAGCACTGGCTGGAGCCGGTCGTCGGGGCGCACGAAGAGCACCACCTGCCGCTGCCGGCGATCGTGATGACGCTGATCACCCTCGCGGTGGTCGCCGTCGGTGTCGTGATCGCAGTGGCCAAGTACCGGCGGGACATCCCGCGGGAGGCCCCGGCCGGTTCGCCGCTCACGGTCCTCGCCCGGCGTGACCTGTACGGCGACGCTCTGAACGAGGCGGTCCTGATGCGCCCGGGCCAGTACCTCACCCGGACGCTGGTCTGGCTCGACAACCGCGGCGTGGACGGCCTGGTGAACGGGCTGGCCGCACTGTTCGGTGGATTGTCCGGCCGGCTCCGCCGGTTCCAGACGGGCTTCGTCCGTTCCTACGCACTCAGCATGGTCTTCGGCGCCGCATTCGTGGTCGTCGCCCTCCTCGCGGTGAGGTTGTCGTGAAAATCGGTTGGCTGACCCTCTTACTGCTGCTGCCCTTCGTGGGCGCCTTGGCCACCATGCTGGTGCCCAAGGCGAAGGCGCTGCTGTCCAAGCAGGTCGCACTCGGCTTCTCGCTCGTGACGCTGGTGCTGACGGCGATCGTTGCCGTCGGCTACCACCAGAACGGCGCCGAGAAGTACAACGAGACGCACACCTGGATCAAGGCGTTCGGCGCGAACTACGCGCTCGGTCTGGACGGTGTCGGCATCGTCCTGGTGGTGCTCACCGCACTGCTGACGCCGATCGTGATCGTCGCCTCGTGGAACGACGCGGACAACGGCCGCTGGTCCTCGAAGTCCTTCTTCGCCTGGATCCTGGCGCTGGAGGCCTTGTCGATCGGTGTCTTCTCGGCGACCGACGTGTTCCTCTTCTACGTGCTGTTCGAGGCCACGCTGATCCCGATGTACTTCCTGATCGGCGGCTTCGGCGGTCCGCAGCGCTCGTACGCCGCGGTGAAGTTCCTGCTCTACTCGCTGCTCGGCGGACTGCTCATGCTGGCCTCCGTGGTCGGCCTGTACGTACTGTCGGCGCGTGCCGGCGACCCGTCGTACCTGCTGAGTGACCTGATCAAGCTCGACATCAGCCAGAACACCGAGCGGTGGCTGTTCCTCGGCTTCTTCTTCGCCTTCGCGGTGAAGGCGCCGATGGTGCCGTTCCACACCTGGCTGCCGGACGCCGCCGGTGAGGCGACCCCGGGCACCTCGGTGCTGCTGGTCGGCATCCTGGACAAGATCGGCACCTTCGGGATGATCCGGTTCTGCCTGGGCCTGTTCCCGAACGCGTCCGAGTGGGCCACCCCGGTGGTCCTGGTGCTCGCCCTGATCTCGGTCCTGTACGGCGCCCTGGTGGCGATCGGCCAGACCGACATCAAGCGGCTGATCGCGTACACGTCGATCTCGCACTTCGGCTTCATCGTGATGGGCATCTTCGCGCTGACGTCGCAGGGCCTGACCGGGTCGACGCTGTACATGTTCAACCACGGACTCTCGACGGCCGCGCTGTTCCTGGTCGCCGGGTATCTGATCTCCCGGCGCGGGTCCGCGCGGATCGCCGACTACGGCGGGGTCGAGAAGGTCGCCCCGGTGCTGGCCGGCACGTTCCTGTTCGCCGGTCTGTCCAGCCTGGCGCTGCCCGGTCTGTCGCCGTTCATCTCCGAGTTCATGGTGCTGGCCGGGACGTTCAGCAAGCACAAGGTGATCGCGGTGATCGCGGTGCTGGGCATCGTGCTGGCGGCGCTCTACATCCTGCTGATGTACCAACGCACGATGACCGGGCCGGTGCGTGACGGTATCGAGAAGCTCAAGGACCTGAACGCGCGGGAGATCCTCGCGATCGCCCCGCTGGTGGTCCTGATCATCGGCCTCGGCATCTTCCCGAAGCCGGTGGTCGACATCATCAAACCCGCGGTCGAATCGACCATGCAGCGCGTCGGTGTGACCGACAAGGCGCCGGAGATCCCCGTGACGGAGGGACAGAAGTGATCGGCCTGATCCTGCCGGCGGCGGACTTCGTCGCGCCGAAGATCGAGTACAACGAGCTCGCACCGATGCTCGTGGTGTTCGGTGCGGCCTGTGTCGGCGTCATCGCCGAGGCGTTCCTGCCGCGCGCGTTGCGGCACCTGGCGCAGGTCGCGATCACCGTCGTGGCGATCCTCGCCGCCGGCGTGTGGACCGCGATGCTGATCAACGAGAACAAGGAACTGATCGCGGCCCAGGGCGCGATCTCGGTCGACGGCCCGGCGCTGTTCACCTGGCTGATCCTGCTCGCGCTGACACTGATCAGCGTGCTGCTGTTCGCCGAGCGCTCGCTCGACGGTGGGCTGTCCGCGTTCGCGAGCCAGGCGGCCGCCGTACCGGGGTCCGAGGCCGAGCGGGAGGGTACGGCGGCTCGGATCGAGCACACCGAAATCTTCCCGCTGACGCTGTTCGCGGTCGGCGGCATGATGCTGTTCGCGTCGGCCAACGACCTGCTGCTGCTGTTCGTCGCGCTCGAGGTCTTCTCGCTGCCGCTGTACCTGCTGTGCGGGCTGGCGCGTCGTCGCCGGCTGATCTCGCAGGAAGCCGCGATGAAGTACTTCCTGCTCGGTGCGTTCGCTTCCGCGTTCCTGCTGTTCGGGATCGCGCTGCTCTACGGGTACGCCGGCACGATGTCGCTCGGCGGGATCGCCGACGCGCTCGCGCAGGACACCGGCGCGGAGTCGATCCTGCTGGCCGGTACCGCGCTGATCGCGGTCGGCCTGCTGTTCAAGGTTGGCGCCGTACCGTTCCACTCCTGGACGCCGGACGTGTACCAGGGTGCGCCGACGCCGGTCACCGGGTTCATGGCGGCCTGCACCAAGATCGCCGCGTTCATCGGGCTGATGCGGGTCTTCTACGTCGCCCTCGGCGGTTCGCGCTGGGACTGGGCGCCGATGATGTGGGTCGTCGCGATCCTCACCATGGTGGTCGGTTCGATCGTCGCGATCACCCAGACCGACGTGAAGCGGATGCTGGCCTACTCGTCGATCGCGCACGCAGGCTTCCTGCTGACCGCGTTCGTCGGCCTGGCGCAGGCCGGGAGCGGCGTGCACACCGGGGTCACCTCGACCCAGGCGGTGCTCTTCTACCTGGTCGCCTACGGCTTCTCGACGATCGGCGCCTTCGCGGTCGTCACGCTGGTCCGCGACGCGGGCGGCGAGGCCACTCACCTGTCCCGCTGGGCCGGGCTCGGCAAGAAGTCGCCGCTGCTGGCCGGGATCTTCGCGTTCTTCCTGCTCTCCTTCGCCGGCATCCCGCTGACCGCGGGCTTCACCGGCAAGTGGGCGGTCTTCAGCGCAGCGTGGACCGGTGGGGCGTGGCCGCTGGTGGTCGTCGCCGTCCTGTCGTCGCTGGTCGCCGCGTTCTTCTACGTCCGCGTGATCGTGCTGATGTTCTTCTCCGACCTGCCGGCCGACGCGCCCGACGTGGCGCTGCCGGGCTGGCAGACCACGACCGCGGTCGCCCTCGGTCTCGCCGCCACAGTGATTCTCGGCCTGGTCCCCGGACCGGTCCTCGAACTGGCGGCCCGCGCGGGTGAGTTCATCCGTTGAGTCCGACCCCGCTGCCGGCCGAGAGCCTGGGCTTCGCGTTCGCCGATGAGGCGCTCGAAGCCCGGGTCCGCGCTGGGCTGGAGGCCGTGGAACAGGCGCTGCGCGACTCCACCGAGTCCGAGGCGCCGTTCGTCACTGCCGCCGCCCAGCACGTCATGGTTGCCGGCGGCAAGCGGTTCCGGCCGCTGCTGGTGCTGATCGGCGCCGAGTTCGGCTCGGCACCGGCAGCTCCTGAAGTAGTGAAGTCTGCGGTCGTGGTCGAACTGACCCACGTCGCCACCCTGCACCACGACGACGTGATGGACGAGGCCGCGCTCCGCCGCGGCTCGGCCACCGCGAACGCCCGCTGGGACAACTCGGTCGCGATCCTGTCCGGCGACTGGCTCTTCGCCCGCGCCTCCGACCTGGTCGCCGACCTCGGCCCCGACGCCGTCCGGATCCAGGCCCGCACCTTCGGCCGCCTGGTCGAAGGCCAGATCCGCGAAACCCTCGGCGTCACCGAAGGCCAGGACCCGCTCAAGCACTACCTGTCCGTCATCGCCGACAAGACCGGCTCCCTGATCGCCACCTCGGCCCTCTTCGGCGCCCGCTTCGCCGGCGCCTCCGAGGAGATCCAGGAGTCCCTGCGCGCGTTCGGCGAGGAGATCGGCGTCGCCTTCCAGCTCGCCGACGACATCCTCGACATCGCCGGCGACTCGGGCCAGTCCGGCAAAACCCCCGGCACCGACCTCCGCGAAGGCGTTCCCACCCTCCCGGTGCTCATCTTCCGCGCCCAGGCCGACCCCACCAACCCCGATGACGCGCGCCTCCTCGAGCTCCTCGACTCGGACCTCTCCGACGACGCCCGCCTCACCGAAACCCTCGACCTGCTGCGCGCCCACCCCGCCTTCACCCAAGCCGAAGACGACGTCCGCCGCCGCGCCTCCGACGCCCGCCGCCTCCTCGCCTCCCTCCCCGAAGGCCCCGCCCGCCAAGCCCTCGACTCCCTCTGCGACCTGGTAGTAACCCGCTCCGTCTGAGCCCACCCGCACCAGCGCCCGTCGTACGGGTTGCTGCTGCGCACTTTGTGCCCCCACCAACCACTCTGCCGCCGCCGAAACGGTCGACGGGCGCCCAAGGTCGCCGTACAGCACGACCTTGAGCACCGCTCGACCATCCGACGGCGTGGATCGTGGTCAGTGGGTGCCCAAGGTGGCCGATCGCGCTGACGTTGAGCACGGATCGACCGTCTGAGGGTGCGGATCGTGGTTGGTAGGTGCCCAAAGGTGGGTCGCCGTGTCTTTGGGCACGAGATGCGTCTTTGGGTATCCACCAACCGTTTCGGCGGCGTGGAAATGGTTGGTGGGTGCACAAAGACGCGCTGCGTGCACAAAGGTGGGGCGGCGTGTCTTTGGGCGCGGGGGTGCGGGGGCGGGCGCGGGGGCGGGCGTGGAGTGGGCGTGGAGTGGGCGCGGGGGTGGGCGTGAGGTGGGCGTGGGGGGGTTAGCGGTGGGTCCAGGTGGGGCTTTCGGCGTAGTGGTTGTCGTAGAGGTCGCTGGTCGCTGCTACTTCGGACCAGTCGGTGGTGCCTTGGTAGGCCTGCTCGAGGAGGCGGTAGTAGCCGAAGCGGGGTTTGGCGTGGGTGAGGACGAAGAGGACTTCGGTGGGGGTGCTGCCGGCGGCTTCGAAGGCGTGGGTGGTGCTGGGCGGTACGACGAGGAAGTCGCCTTGGTCGAGGAGGATCAGCTCGTCGTCGAGGAGGACGCGGAGCCGGCCGGCCAGGACGAAGAAGAGCTCGGACGCTTCGTGGTGCTGGTGCGGGGGAGCGCCTTCCTTGCCGGGCCGGAAGGTGGAGCGGTGGCTGGTGAGCTGGCCGCCGGTCTGCGGTACGTCGGCCAGCAGGGTGACGCCGCTGGCGGACAGGACCTCGCCGTCGGTGGCGCGGACGAGGACGGGCTTGGTGAAGGTCATCTCGGAACTCCTTGGATTGTGGATGTTCAATATCCAGAATTAGGGTAAACGCTCAGGACTTGAGGTTGGCGAAGCGATGGCGGGTGTTGTCCGGCGCGTCGGGATAGTTCTGTACGACGCGCTCGGCGACCGCGGCGATCGTCTGGCCGGCGAGCTCGCGGCGGTAGGTCAGTTCGGCGGCTCGCATCGCCTGCGAGATCTCGCAGACCTTGCGGTAGTCCGCCTTCGGGTCAGCCCCTGGTCCGACCCGAAGGATCTCGGTGCAACGGAACGCGTCATCGGCTCCGTCGATGGCGACCACGATGTCGAGCAAGCTGATCTTCCGAGGGTCCCGGGCGAGCTGGAAGCCGCCCTTCGGTCCGGAGACCGAAGAGAGGATCCCAGCTCGCGTCAGCGCCTGGAGTTGCTTGTTCAGGTACGCCGTCGGGAGGTCGTAGAAGGCGGCGAGGTGCTTGGCGGTGACTGCCTGGCCGGGTAGCCAGCTGAGGTTCACGCAGCTGTGCATCGCCCACTCGACGCCTTCGTTCATCTTCATAACCTGGATATTAGGTGTCCAGGTTAGCTGTGGTCAAGCTAGGAGCCGACGCGACCGCCGTCGCGGCGCCAGACGCAGGCGATCGCGGGGCGCGGGAACTTGTCGGTGTGCGGCCAGGTGGAGGTGGGCTTCTCGAACGTGGCGTCGTCGGTCTCGCCCGGGTGCTGGACGGCGACGAAGGCGGTCTTGTCGTCCTCGGAGACCAGCGGCCCGCAGGCCTCGGACCCGAACGGCACCGAGAGGAACTGCTTCACCTGTCCACGCTGAGGCCCGGCCACCGGGACGGTGAAGATGCCGTCGTTCGAACCGAGGACGTTGCCGTCGGTGGAGATCCACAGGTTGCCGGAACCGTCGAAGCTGACGTTGTCCGGGCAGGAGATCGGGCTCACCTTGGACTTGTCGTAGCCGCCGAAGTAGGTCTCCTGTGCGGTCGGGTCGCCGCAGACCAGGAACAGGGTCCAGAAGAAGCCGGTCTTGGCCGCGTCGTCGCCCTCCTCGGTGATCTCGAGGATGTAGCCGTTGCGGTTACCGGCCTTCTCGATCAGCGGGCCGTCGAACTTCTCGCGGACGTGCGAGACGGTGATCGGGTTGGCCTCGTCGGCCGGGAACGCTCCGCCGCGCTTGTCGTTGTTGGTCAGCGCGGCGTAGATGCGGCCGTTGACCGGGTTGCGCTCGACGTCCTCGGGGCGGTCCATCCGGGTCGGCGAGACCTTGTCCGCGGCCAGCCGGGTGTCGATCAGTACGTCGGCGACCGACATCCCCTCGACGTACGACGTGGTGTGGCTGGTCAGCGCGATCCACTGGCCGGTGCCGTCGTGCAGGCCGTCGTCGTTGCCGTCGCCGGTGAACTTGGCGACGTACAGGGTGCCGGCGTCGAGCAGGCCGAAGTTCTTCTTCCGGTTGTCCGGGTCGTACTTGCCTTCGGAGACGAACTTGTAGATGTACTCACCCTTCTCGTCGTCCCCGGTGTAGACCGCGATCCGGCCGTCGGCGGTGATCGTGGTGGTCGCACCCTCGTGCTTGAGTCGACCGAGCATCGTCCGCTTGCGAGGCGCCGAGCGCGGGTCGTACGGGTCGACCTCGACCACCCAGCCGGAACGGAAGACTTCGGTCGGGGTCTTGGTCAGGTCGAAGCGCGGGTCGACGAGACTCCACTGCCGCGCCGATTTGGTGACGGTGGTCGGAACGCCGTACCGCTTGTACGACGCCGCGTACTCCGCCGGGGTCGTGCCCGAGACGTCGTAGTACCCGTTGAAGTTCTCCTCGCCGGACAGCACGGTTCCCCACGGGGTGACGCCGCCGGAGCAGTTGCCGAAGGTGCCGTAGGCAACCTTTCCGACGCGCTTGTCCTCGGCTGCCGGGCCGGTCACGTCGAACTTGGTGGCCGCGGTGATCCGGCGGTTGTAGCGGGACAGGTGCTTGTCGCGGCGCCACTGGCCGGTGTGGCCGACGCGCTCGATCTGGACCACCGACATGCCGTGGGCGGCGATGCCGATCTTGGCCTGGGTGGCCAGGTCGTACTTGCCGGTCGGGAACATCAGGTACTCGTCGGTGTACTCGTGGTTGCAGACCAGCAACGACTTCCGCTCGTCGCGCAGCGGCACGATCATCGTGTAGTCGTTGTTGTAGCCGAACTGCTTGGCCTGCGCCGCCGCCGACTGCTTGTGCGCGTCGAACTTCGCGGCGCCGTACTCGACCGGGTCGCCCCAGGCGATGATCACGCCCTGCTCGTAACCGCGCGGGATGACGATGTCGTCCTTGCGGTTCGGCGGTACGGCGGCGTGGGTCAGCTTGCCGTGACCACCGCCGAACCCGGGGAAGTCACCGTTGCCCTTCGGGAAACCGCCGTACACCTGCTGGTCCGCGGTGGCCGGGAGGTTGGTGGCCAGGGTCGCGACGCCGGCGGCCGCGGCGCCCGCGGCACCGGCCTTCAGCATGTTGCGGCGGGTGAAGGCGGAGCGCACCACGGACTGGATGTGCTCGTTGCCGGACGTGTTCGGCTGGGCGTGGTCGCACTGGTTGGCGCACTTGAGTTCACAGGTGCGGAACGAGCGGGATCCATGGCGAGTACCGAGCTGACTGAGCAGCGGCAGAAACTTGGTCACGTCGGGGACCCTAGGGAGCGCAGACAGTCGCTGGGTGAAGGTCAGATGAACGCCGGACGGCTTAGGCTTCCCTTAGTAGCAACGGGAAGTCGAATGCTTACGCTGCGGAGGTGGCGAGCGCGGCCCGAGCCAGCGCGAGCGTCTTCCGGCGCCGCCGCATCCCGTCGAAGGTGAAGATCGCCAACGCCAGCCAGACCAGCCCGAATCCGGCCCAGCGCATCGGCGACATGTGCTCGTGGAAGAGCGTGACACCGCAGATGAACTGCAGGATGGGCGCGATGTAGTTCAGCAGACCCAGCGTTGTCAGCGAGGACCTCGTCGCGGCTGCACCGAAGAACAGCAGCGGTACGGCGGTCAACGGGCCGGTCAGCAGAACCAGGACGAAGTACCCGGTGCCGTCCTGGGTGACGGTCGACTGACCCTGCACACCCAGTACGACGATCGCCGCGATCGCCAGCGGTACGACGGTGGCCGACTCGATCGCCATCCCCTCGATCGCCCCGGCGTCGGCCTTCTTCTTGACCAGCCCGTAGAAGCCCCACGAGAACGTGAGAATGATCGCGATCCACGGCGGCCGGCCGTTCTCGATCGCCAGCCCGAGGACCGCGATGAACGCGATCGTCAGCGCGACCCACTGCAGTGGCTGCAACCGCTCCTTCAGGACGACCACGCCGAGGAAGACCGCGAACAACGGGGTGATGAAGTACCCGAGCGAGGTCTCGACCACGTGACCGTTGATCACGCCGAAGATGTACGTCCCCCAGTTGACCGAGATCAGCAGCGCGGCACCCATCAACGCCCACCGCTTCCGCGGTTGCCGGAGCAACGCCTTCACCTGGCCGAACTTCCGCAGTACGGCGACCAGGCCGACGATCGTGAGCAGCGACCAGACCACCCGATGAGCCAGCAACTCGATCGCGCCGGACCGATCGAGGAGCCGCCAGTACAGCGGGAACAGGCCCCACATCAGGTAGGCGGTGAACCCGTAGATGAACCCTTTTCGCTGCTCCGGCACCTTTCGCACTCTAGATCGATCGTCATTTGCATCCAACTACTTTGCTCATGACTTGAGACGATGCGGTTGGATAGAAGGGTGAACCTGAGGAGGCACGCGTGGGTGTGAGGACCGGACTGGTCTCGGTGACGTTCCGTCAGTTGCCGGCCGACGAGGTGGTGGAGGTCGCGGCGCAGGCCGGCCTGAAGGCGATCGAGTGGGGTGGTGACGTCCACGTCCCCCTCGGCGACCTGGTCGCCGCCCGTCGCGTGAAGAACCTGACCGAGCTGCACGGCCTCCAAACCGTCGCCTACGGCTCCTACCTCCGCGCCGGCGCCGCCGACCGCGAACAGATGCGCGCCACGGTCGCCACCGCCGAAGCCCTCGGCGCCTCCCGCATCCGCGTCTGGGCCGGCACAGTCGGTACGGCGGAAGCCGGGGTCGGCGACCGCATGGCGGTCACCCGCGGTCTCGCCGAACTGGCGGACGTGGCCGCCGGCTCCGGAATCGAGATCGCCCTCGAGTTCCACCGCAACACGCTGACCGACGAGGTCGACTCCACCATCACGTTGCTGATGGACGTCGGTGCGCCGAACCTCACGACGTACTGGCAACCCCCGGTCGGCATGGCCGACGAAGAGTGCCTCCAGCAACTGGACGCCCTCCTACCCTGGCTAACCACAGTCCACGTCTTCTCCTGGGACCCCGACGGCACCCGCCGCCCCCTGGCTACCCGCGAGTCGCTGTGGCGCCAAGTCCTGGCGAAGTTGGCGGCCGACCCGCGCGAGCTGAACGCCCTCCTCGAGTTCGTCCCCGACAACGACCCGGAACAACTCGTCAAGGACGCCGCCAACCTGCACGCCTGGCTCTAGACGGGCAGATAGATCCCGATGAAGACCGTTCCCTTGGTCGGCTTGCCTTTAGTCACCTTCATCTCGGCCTGACCAGGCGGCCCGGCGGCGAAGGGGACCAGCGAGCGGCCCAGGTCTCCGTGCTGCGCCGCGGCGACGCTGATCCCGGTGGCGCGCTCCCTGCAAGACATCTCGCCCTCGGCAGGTCCGGCGATGCCGAGCTTCGAACTGCCGTAGACGATGACGAACGGCTGATCCGCCGGAGTGTCGATGGCGACCTTGCCCGCCGGACCGCGCGCCTGCCGGATGTCGGCGAGCCGGTACTCGTAGCCACCGAGCTCGATGCGTTCGGCGAGCCCGACACCGTCGACGGATCGCTGCTTGCCCTGCGAGTAGACGCCGACACCCAGCCGGACGTCAGCCGGCAGCGGGGGCGCCTGTTTCCCCGCCACGGGGACGATCTGCGACGTGACGTCGACCCGCTGCCCGGCCGGTGGGGACGCGACACCGTGGCTGGTGCCGGCGACCGCGTCGGTCGAGGAAGCTCCACAGGTCGCCTCCGAGACCAAGGTGCCGTTCAACGAGGTCGCGACCTGGTACGGCGGGAGGCTCGTCCCCGCGATGCCCTTGTTCGCGCTGCAGAACTCGTGCAGGACCAAGGGGGCGCCGGTCGAGGTGAAACTGAAGCTGACCTGCTTCTGACCGGCCTGGCCGACGGTGGCACCGAGCAGCGTGTCGCCGCCGAAGTGCTTGCGGTAGACGATGCCGCCGGACTGGAAGTCGTCCGGACCGACGGCCGGGACGCGCGTCGGGGCGGCATCGCTCGCAGCCGGTGCGTCTGCGGCGGCGTAGATACCGAGTTGGAGCTGGTCCACGGTGTCGGGCTTTCCGCTGTCGGTGCCGACGACCTGCGCGGTGACTGTCGTGGCCTTCCCGACGGGAGCGTCCAGCCAGAGCGCCGAAGTGGGCTCGAACGAACCGAGTGGCAAGGTCTCGGATTCGGTGCTGCCGTCCCGGCAGGGCGCGCTTCCGGCGTACCAGTCGCCGATCCAGACCCGGACCTCCTTGGGGACCGCGTAGCCGGCGGAGTCGCAGGATGCGTAGATGCTGATCTTGGTCGTGGTCGGGATCCAGGCGAAGGAGACCTTGTTCTGGCTCGGGTCGCCGACCCATGCCTTGAGCAACTTGTCGCCGTTGACCATGCCCGGAACCGTTTTGCCGTTCTGGATGTAGTCCTGTGGAACGTTCTCGGCCGGGTCCGGGGTCGACGTGTTGAGGACGCCGGGAACGACAGCGACGGCCAGGGCTGCGATGGCCGCAACGGAGGCGAGGGCGGTCGCCGTACGGCGTTGTTTGGTACGGCGGATCTTGTTGTGGATGCCGGGCAGGAGGTCGGGCTGCCGGGCGGCGGATTCTTCGGCGCGGGTGTCCAGTTCGCGGCGGAGGTCTTGGAGGTTCATCGGGGGGTCTCCTGGGTGGCAGGGGCGCCGGACAGGAGGGCGGGGTCCAGGCGGAGTTTCGCTACTGCCTTGCTGGCTTGGCTTTTGACGGTGCCGACGCTGGTACCGAGGAGGCGGGCGGTCTCGGCCTCGGTCAGGTCCTCGTAGTAGCGCAGGACGATCACGGCGCGCTGGCGGCGGGGGAGCCGTTGCAGCGCTGCCCAGAGATCACCCTCGTACTCGGGGCCGGCGGTGGAATCCGTCTCGGGGAGTTCGTCGCTGGGGATCTCGTGGTTCCAGCGGCGGCGCCACCAGGAGGCGTAGGTGTTCACCATGATCTTGCGGACGTACGGCTCGGGGTTGTCGCGTTCGATCCGGGACCAGGCGAACCAGGCCTTGGCGAGGGCGGTCTGGACGAGATCCTCGGCCAGCGCGTGGTCGTGGGTGAGCAGGTACGCCGTCCGCAGCAATCGACCGGAGCGGGCGGCGACGAAGGCGTCGAATCCCTCGCTGGATGTCACCGGCGGCCCCGTTTCCCCGGCACGCAGCGTAAGCGTGCTGTCCTTGATGGTCACATCTTGCCTGACCACGTGTCCTCGGGATTTGGTTGCCTGTTCGGCACAAAGTTCCCAACGAACCCTGGCCAACCGGTGGATCTTGCCGCAATGCTGTCGGCAGACAAGTCACTTCACCGCCCCGGAGGTTGTCATGTCCCAGCTCATCGGCCGGCCGTTGCCACGGTTGGTCTCCCTGCTCCTGCTGTTCGCGGCGATGCTGACCGCGACCGTCACCACCCAGTTCGTCACCGCCACCGAGGCTCACGCCGACGGCTGCTACACGTGGAGTCGTGCCCTCAGCCAGGGCATGACCGGCGCCGACGTGAAGCAGTTGCAGATCCGCGTCGCCGGATACCCCGGGTACGGCGCTCACCTCGCCACCGACGGCGAATTCGGGCCCGCCACGAAGGCCGCCGTACAGCGATTCCAAACGGCGTACGGGCTGGTATCGGACGGTGTGGCCGGCGACGCGACCTTCAACAAGATCTACGCGCTACAGGACGACGACTGCACGCCGATCCACTTCACCTATGCCGAGCTCGACGACGGGTGCGGCGGCTCCGGGTACGACGGCGGTCCGCTCGGTGAGGCGGCCACGAAGGCCAACGCACTCCAGACCATGTGGCAGCTCGAGGCCATGCGGCACGCCATGGGCGACCAGGCACTCAATGTGACCAGCGGATTCCGCAGTACTCCGTGCAACAACTCGGTCGGTGGTGCCAGCAACAGCCAGCACCTCTACGGCCGTGCCGCGGACCTGGTCGGCTCGCACTCGCTGTGCGCGCTGGCCAAGCAAGCCCGCAACCACGGCTTCGGCGGCATCCTCGGCCCGGGTTACCCCGGCCACAACGACCACACCCACCTCGACATCCGCACCACGAACTTCTGGGACGCCCCTACCTGCGGCATCTAGAGCAGTTGGCTGACCGTGTGAATCACTAGCCCCACAAGGGCGCCGACGACGGTGCCGTTGATCCGGATGAACTGCAGGTCGCGACCGACGTGCAGTTCAATCCGGGCCGACGCCTCGCGGCCGTCCCAGCGGGCGATCGTGTCGGAGATGACTGAGACGATCTCGTTGCCGTACGTGCGGATGACGTAGCTGACGGCTTCGGTGGCGCGGGCGTCGACCTTCTCCCGCAGTACGTCGTCGTCCTGCAACCGCTGACCCAGATCCTGGATGACCTTCACCCCGCGGACCCGCAGCGTGCTCGCGGGGTCCTGGATCGAGTCGATGAGTGCCGTGCGCAACGAATCCCAGACCGCGGTGAGGCTGGAACCCATGTCGGGGTGGGTGAGCATCCGGGCCTTGAAGGCCTCGAATCGTTCCATCGTCTCGGGGTCGTTCTGCAGGTCGACCGCGAGCTTCTGCAGCAGCCGGTCGATCGCCTTCCGGGCGGCATGGTCCTGGTTGTCCCGTACGTCGGCCAGCCAGGCCAGCGCCTCGCGATGAATCCGGTCCACCACGAGTCGGTCGACCCACATCGGCGACCACCGCGGTGCGCGCGGTCCGACCACATCGGCGAGCAGCTCGCGGTTGTCGCTCAGCCAGTCGTGAGCCTCGATCATCAGCAGGTCGAAGAGCGCGTGATGAGCCCCGTCGTCGACGACCGACTCCAGGAAGTGGCCGGCGATCGGGCTCAGCGGCTCCTGGACGAACCGCGGCAGCAGCGATCCCCGGACGAACGCCGTCACATCGTCGTCCCCGAGTTTCGGCAGCGCGGCCCCGATCGTCCGGGCGCCTTCCGCGACGATCCGCTCGGCGTGGTTGCCGGCGGCCAGCCACTCACCGGCCCGGCGGCTCACGTCCGCCGACTTCATCTTCTCCGCGACGACCTCCGCGGAGAGGAAGTTCTCGGTGACGAACTGCTCGAGACTCTCGGCCAGACTGTCCTTGCGGGTCGGCACGATCGCGGTATGCGGAATCGGCAGCCCGAGCGGCCGCCGGAACAGCGCGGTCACCGCGAACCAGTCCGCGAGCGCACCGACCATCGCCGCCTCGGCTGCCGCGTTCACATAGCCCCACGCGCCCTCGCGGTGCAGCGTGATCACGTAGATCACCGCAGCCAGCACCAGCAACGACAGCGCGACCAGTCGCATCTGCCGCAGTCCCCGCCGCCGGACCAGGTCGGCGGCGCCCAACGTCACTGTCGCCATACCCCGATCCAACCAGGTGATACCCAGCGATCCGGTCAGGCGTTGACCTGGTTCGCCCCTGATTTCGCCGTACGGCGGTCCATTCGCCCCGAGATGATGGCGAATAGGAGCCCGGCGACGGCCAGCGCTGCGCCGACGCGACTCGGCCATTCGTAGCCGTAACCGGCCGACAGGACGAGGCTGCCGAGCCAGGCGCCGAGGGCGTTGGCGATGTTCAGCGTGGAGTGATTCAGCGACGCAGCCAGCGACTGACCCTCGTGGGCGACATCCATCAGGCGGGTCTGCAGTGCGGGGATCAGGATGCTCGCTGAGCACCCCATCAGGAAGACCGCGATCAGCGCGGTCGGCTTGGTGTGCGCCATCCACCCGAATACGCCGAGTACGACGGTCACCGCGATCAGGCCGCCGTACAGGCTCGGCATCAACGCGCGGTCGGCCAGCCGGCCGCCGATCAGCGTGCCGCAGGTCATCCCGACGCCGTACGTCGCCAGCACGATCGTGACCGCGGCCTCGGAGAAACCGGCCAGTTCCGTCATCGTCGGGGTGATGTACGAGTAGGTCGCGAACATGCCGCCGAACCCGACCATCCCGACCAGCAACGCCATCCACACCTGTGGGCGGGCGAGTGCGCTCAATTCGCTGCGTACGTTGGTGTCGGTGCCCACCGGCTGTGGTGTCACCCAGAACCACACGGCCACCAGGGTGAGCAGTCCGAGCACACCAACCGCCAGGAACGGCACCTGCCAGCCGAACTCCTGACCGAGGAGCGTCGTGGCCGGGACCCCGACGATATTTGCCACCGGCAACCCGACCATGATCATCGAGACCGCCCAGGCCCGCCGGTTCACCGCAACCATCGAGGTCCCGACCACCGCCCCGATCCCGAAGAACGCCCCATGCGGGAGGCCAGTCAGGAACCGGGCCGCCATCAAAAGCTCGTAGCTGTTGGCCACCGCCGACAACACGTTGCCGACGACAAACATCGCCATCAACCCCAGCAACATCCGCTTCCGCCCGATCCGCGCCCCCAGCGCCGCGATCACCGGAGCGCCGACGACCACCCCGATCGCGTACGCCGAAATCACGTGCCCGGCGGTCGGAATCGAGATCCCCACCCCATCCGCGATCTGCGGCAACAACCCCATCGTCACGAACTCGGTAGTCCCGATCGCAAACCCACCAGTCGCCAACGCAAACAACGCCAGCCCGGTATGCCGCCGTACCGTCCGATCGTCAGCAGTCGCGGCATCAGTCACACCTGAGTCTCCCAAACCCAGGCCCGCATCTCCCACAAACCTGCCACTCATCTGTCAGCTTCCACCCACGCCGGCCCCGCACGCTGAAGCCACTGGCGACCGGCGCCCGCGACCGAAGCCAGTCTGCTCGCCTGACCCGAGTGTGAGGACCGTGTCGCCGGAAATCGATATCCGGCGACAATCTCCCCACACTCGCGGCCAATGTGCACGGTGGCTTCACTGGTGGGGTGGGGTGGGGGCGGTGAGTGAATTCACCGTGGGGGATTGGGGGCTGAGGAACGGGTGGAGTGGTTCCTGACGGATGGCATGGTGTGGGAGCATCCGGCATGGCCAACTTCGGTGATTTTCAGCTGCAGATCTACCTGCAGGGGATGCTGCAAGGGACCACGCCGGAGATCACCACCGACCTGGCTCGGCTGGAGTCGCAGGCCGCCGGGACGCTGTCGGCGGAGGCGATGGGCTACATCGTGCCGAGCGCGGGGAACGGCGCGACCGCGCGCGCCAACCTCGCGGCCTTCGACCGTTGGCGGTTGGTGCCGCGGATGCTGCGCGGGAGTACCGAACGCGACCTGAGCTGCACCATCCTCGGTACGGCGATGCCCGCGCCGGTGCTGGTCGCACCGATCGGTGTTCAGACGCTCGCGCACCCAGAGGGCGAGCTCGCCGCGTCGCGCGCCGCCGACACCCTCGGCATCACCTACACGCACTCGACGCAGGCGAGCCACGCGATCGAGCAGATCGAAGCGAAGAGCAAGTGGTACCAGCTGTACTACCCGACCGACCGCGACGTCTGCCTCAGCCTGCTGCAACGCGCCAAGGCGAGCGGGTACGACGTACTGGTGGTGACCCTGGATACCGGCACGATCGGGTGGCGTCCGGCGGATCTGGATCGCGGGTTCCTCCCGTTCCTGAAGGGTGAGGGGCTCGCGAACTACTTCAGCGACCCGGCCTTCCAGTCCAAACTCGCCAAGCCCATCTCGGAGGACCCCGGGGCCGCGGTGATGCAGTGGGCGCAGATGTTCCCGAATGTCGGCCTGAGCTGGGACGACCTCGGTTTCCTCCGCGACAACTGGGACGGCCCGATCGTCCTCAAGGGCATCACCGCCGTCGAGGACGCCAAACTCGCCCATGAACACGGGGCCGACGGCATCGTGGTCTCGAACCACGGCGGCCGCCAGGTCGACGGCGCGATCGCCGCCCTGGACGCGCTGCCCGCGATCGCGGACGCGGTCGGTGAGCAACTGACCGTCCTGTTCGACTCCGGCGTACGGACGGGTGCGGACGCGGCCAAGGCGCTCGCCCTCGGCGCCAAAGCAGTCCTCCTCGGCCGCCCCCTGCTCTACGGCCTAGCCCTGGCCGGCCAGGCCGGCGTCGAACACGTCCTCCGCTGCTTCCTCGCCGAACTGGACCTGACCCTGGCCCTCTCCGGCTACGCCAACCACCGCGAACTCAACCGCGACTCGGTAGTCCGCGCGTGAAAGCAGTCATCTTCGACCTCGACAACACCCTCTTCGACCACACCGGCTCCGCCGACGCCGCCGTACGAGCCTGGATCCCCGAACTAGGCGGTACCCCGTCGGATGCCTTACTGGCCGACTGGTTCGCCATCGAGGACCGCAACTTCAACCGCTGGCTCACCGGCGAACTCACCCACCAAGGCCAACGCCGAGCCCGCCTCCACGACTTCCTCCCGCTCCTCGGTCACCCCGTTCCCCCCACCGAGTCCGCCCAGGACGACCTCTTCGCCCGCTTCCTCGACCTCTACCGCACCAACTGGTCGGCCTACCCCGACGCCCGCCCCGCCCTAGAAGTTGCCCACAGCAATAACTGGCGCGTCGGCGTCCTCACCAACGGCAGCACCCAGCAACAGAACGCCAAACTAGAAGCCATCGGCCTGGCCGACCTGGTCCACGTCGTCTGCACCAGCGAGTCCCTGGGCGTCAGCAAACCCAACCCCCAGTCCTACCTGAAAACCTGCGCCCTCCTAGGCACCCACCCCACCGAAACCCTCATGATCGGCGACAACCCCGACCTAGACGTAGCCGGAGCCCAAGCCGCCGGCCTAACCGCCCACCACCTGAACCGCCCAGCCGGCGCCCTCCTCACCGACCTCCTGCCGCGGACCTGGCGACAGAAAGACGAGATCGCCGAGGTCCTGCGCCCGCTCCCGGACGAGGACTGGGCAACCGATCGCGAGCTCATCGACCAGGCTGTCATCGACCCGCACGAGAGATAACCAGCGGACCGCCAACACTCACCAACCCGCAACTCGGCCGCGCCCCCACGCCTGAGCGAGCCCCACAACCACCCCCACCGAGAGGTTACTGAGTGGGGGCGGTCCGGGCGGCAGCTGTAGTACTTTGCCCGGGTGACGAGCACGTGGGATTCCGCCGCGGAGTGGGCCGAGCATGACATGGCGCTCCCCGAGGACTCGAAGTCCGCCCTCCGGGGATTCGCAGCGGCCGCCTTCGGCCGCGATCTCGTCGAGCGATCCCGCGGAGCCGAGCCGCTCCTCGCAGACGGCCCGGCTGCGCGTACGCCCAACACCGACTGACTCCGGACCCCCGCGCCATCACAAGTGAGCGCGACGGGCGCGGTTGAGCGGCGGGTGTGCACTCGGCATGCAGTTGTGATGGCCTCTGGGTCCGCCCCAGCCGGGGGCCGCAGGAAACCGCCGTTTGGGGTTAGTCGACGGTCCAGGTGTCGGTGCCGGTGATTAGTTGTTGGAGGTCGCCGGGGCCTTGGGCTTCGGTGGCGGTGGTGATTTGCTGGCGGACGAGGTCGTCGTACGCGGGGCGGTCTACCTGGCGGAAGATGCCGATGGGGGCCTGGTGGAGGACGCCGGCGTCGGTGAGGCGGGAGAGGGCGAAGGCGTAGGCGGGGTCTTCGGTGTGGGCGTCGTGGACGACGAGGTCGGACTCGCCTCCGGGGAGGTCGGCGACCTCGCGGACGGCCAGGGAGGCGAAGCCGTCGCGGACTACGCCGAGGTGGCCGTCGACACCGAAACGGATGGGTTCGCCGTGGACGAGCGGGATGATCGCGTCGTCGCGGGTTTCGGGGTTCTTGAAGGCGTCGAAGGCGTTGTCGTTGAAGATCGGGCAGTTCTGATAGATCTCGACGAACGACGTGCCGCGGTGTTGGGCGGCTGCGCGCAGTACCGAGGTGAGGTGCTTGCGGTCGGAGTCGACGGTCCGCGCCACGAACGTCGCCTCGGCGCCCAAGGCCAGGGAGACCGGGTTGAACGGGGTGTCCACCGAACCCATCGGGGTCGACTTGGTGACCTTGCCGGGCTCGGACGTGGGGGAGTACTGGCCCTTCGTCAGACCGTAGATCCGGTTGTTGAACAGCAGGATCTTCAGGTTCACGTTCCGTCGGAGCGTGTGGATCAGGTGGTTGCCACCGATCGACAGCGCGTCGCCGTCACCGGTCACCACCCAGACGCTCAGGTCGGGCCGCGCCGTCGCGAGACCGGTCGCGATCGCCGGCGCGCGTCCGTGGATCGAGTGCATGCCGTACGTCGACAGGTAGTACGGGAACCGTGACGAGCAGCCGATCCCGGAGACCATCGCGACGTTCTCGCGCTTGATCCCGAGCTCCGGCAGGAACCCTTGGAAAGCAGCCAGTACGGCGTAGTCGCCGCACCCCGGGCACCAGCGAACCTCCTGGTCGGAGACGTACTCCTTGCGGTTCTGCGGCTCGGTCGCGGCCGGAACCCCGCGCAGCCCACCGGGCAGACCCGGCAGACCGAGGTCGACGGTGCTCATCGTGCTCCCTCCGACTCGTGCAGTTGGCCGTTCGACCGGCCGTTGGGCTCGGCGCGCAGCGCTTCGCCGTGGGTCAGGCTGGCGGCGGCGCTACCCATATGACGGGCGTCGTCGTCGATACCTTCGGTCTCCTCGACCAGGTTGCCGATCACCTCGGCCAGCTCCGCGGCGCCGAGCGGCATCCCCCGGACCTGCGCGTAGGACACGACATCGACCAGGTACTTCGCCCGCAGCAGCATCGCCAGTTGGCCGAGGTTCATCTCCGGAACCAGGACCTTCTCGTACGACTTCAGCAGGTCGCCGAGGTTCGACGGGAACGGGTTCAGGTGCCGCAGATGCGCCTGCGCGATCTTCCCGCCGACTCGGCGCACGCGGCGCACGGCGGCCCCGATCGGCCCGTACGTCGATCCCCAGCCGAGCACCAGCACCTTCGCCGTACCGTCCGGGTCGTCGACCGCGATCGGCGGGACGTCGATCCCGTCGATCTTCGCCTGCCGGGTGCGGATCATCAGGTCGTGGTTGGCCGGGTCGTAGGAGATGTTGCCGGTCTTGTCCTCCTTCTCCAGACCACCGATCCGGTGATCCAGCCCCGCCGTACCGGGAATTGCCCAGGCGCGCGCCAGCGTCTCCGGATCACGCAGATAGGGCAGGTACGTCGGCTTGCCGTCGGCGCCCGTCGCATTCGGCTCGACCGTGAAGGAAGGGTCGATCGTCGGCAGCGACTCGACCGCCGGGATCTGCCACGGCTCCGAACCGTTGGCCAGATAACCGTCGGACAGGACGATCACCGGCGTCCGGTAGGTGACCGCGATCCGGGTCGCCTCGACCGCGATCGCGAAACAGTCCGCGGGGGACTGGGCCGCGAGCACCGGCAGCGGCGCCTCGCCGTTCCGCCCGAACATGACCTGCAGCAGATCCGCCTGCTCAGTCTTGGTCGGCATCCCCGTCGAGGGACCCGCGCGCTGGATGTCGCAAACCACCAGCGGCAGCTCGAGCATCACACCGAGACCGATCGTCTCGGACTTCAGCGAAATCCCTGGCCCCGACGACGTCGTCACGCCGAGCGCGCCACCGAACGACGCACCGAGAGCAGCGCCGACACCGGCGATCTCGTCCTCGGCCTGGATCGTGGTCACGTTGAACCGCTTGAGCTTGGACAGCTCGTGCAGTACGTCGGACGCCGGGGTGATCGGATACGCGCCGAGCACCATCGCCAGCCCCGCCCGCTGGGCACCCGCCACCAGGCCGTAGGCCAGCGCGAGGTTGCCGGAGATGTTGCGGTAGTTGCCGGTCGGCATCACGGCCGGCTTCACCTCGTAGCGGACCGAGAACTCCTCGGCCGTCTCACCGAAGTTGTAGCCCGCCCGGAAGGCCGCGATGTTCGCGTCGCGGATATCGGGCTTGCCCGCAAACTTGGTCTCCAGGAACGTGATCGTCGACTCGACCGGCCGCTGGAACAGCCAGGAGACGAGACCTAGCGCGTACATGTTCTTGGCCCGGGACGCGTCCTTGCGGGACAGCCCGAACTCCTTGACCGACTCCACCGTCATGCCGGTCAGGTTCAGCGCGACCACGTGGTACGCCTCGAGCTCACCGCTCTCGAGCGGGTTCTCGTCGTACCCGATCCGCTTCAGGTTCCGGGCGGTGAAGTCCGCGGTGTCGACGATGATCGTCGAGCCGCGCGGGACATCCTTGAGGTTCGCCTTGAGGGCGGCCGGGTTCATCGCGATCAGGACGTCGGGTGCGTCACCCGGCGTCAGGATGTCGTGATCGGCGAAGTGGAGCTGGAACGACGACACTCCCGGCAGAGTCCCGGCTGGTGCCCGGATCTCGGCGGGGAAGTTGGGCAACGTCGACAGATCATTGCCGAACGATGCCGTTTCCGCTGTGAACCTGTCCCCCGTGAGCTGCATCCCGTCGCCGGAGTCGCCGGCGAAGCGGATCACCACGCGGTCGAGCTGCTTGACCTCGATGGTCACTGTTCTGTTCATCTCCAAGTCGGCACTTGGGCCGGCGCACCGCCTTGTGAGCGGCAACCGGTCCCCCCAGGGCAGGGCGGTAACCCCAATATTAGTTCGCCCTTAGAACGGAACCACGCGGAAGCCCTGCCGGTCCACAGCCTGGGACGGGGTGTTAAAAGCCCGGTATCTGTGCGGCCCAGAAACCGGTCGGTATCACGCTGAGCAGCCGCTCGGTTGCGGAGGTGGAGCACCAAGAGGCAGGGTGTCTCCATGGTTCGTCGTCCCGCGGTTGCGCTCACCTGTCTGCTGCTCGCTCTGACCGCCTGCGCGGCCCCGGCGGCACCCTCCAGCGGCGCACTGACCCTGTCCGGAGCCGACCAGTCCGACGGTACGGCGTCCGCCGTACTGCCCGCGTCTGCCGCGGCAGCGACCCGCGGTGTGAAGCTCACCGGGATCAAGACGACCAACGCGACCACCGGGGTCATCACGGTGACCGGCACGATCACACCGGCCCCGGCCAAGGGCACGCGGATCCGGCTGCACCAGTGGATCCCGACCACGAAGAAATGGCAGGAGATCGGCCACGGCTTCTCGGTCGGCACCGGGGTGACGATCAAGGTCACCCAGCCCGGGTCGATCCGCGACTACCGCCTCAACGTGTACGCCCAGGCGCCGTACCCGGCCGCGACTTCGAAGCCGATCACCTTCAAGCACTATGTATGGCGTGGGTTGTTCAAGCGGGGTGTGCTGGCTTCGGGTGGCAAGGCGAACCCGCAGTTCACCGTGATCCCGCCGAGCGAAGGACCGCGGCGTTCGGAGGCGGACCTGCTTGCGGACAAGGGTGGGTACGTCTGGGGCGAGGTCGACTCGACCGGCTGCCGGCACTTCAAGTCCTGGCTTGGCAATCTGACCGACGGCACTGCGCGGCTGTCGATCCACAACGGTCCGCGGGCGAAGGCGATCGCCTCGGTCCGGCAGTTGCAGGAGAGCGAGGGCAACTTCGACGCCAAGATCGACGGCGTCACCCGGCTCCGCCTGCAGGCCACCGACGTGAAGTCCGGCTACGGCCCCTACATCTCGGTCGACTCCTACCTGCTCTGCACGAACTAAGCTGCGACCTGTGTCGGAGAGCTATGGCGTTGTCGCGGCGATCGTCGTCCTCGGTCTGCTCGGGCTGATCGGGGCGTTCGCGCTGAACAAGGCGCTGACCGTCAGGTACCCGACCGAGGGCAAGCTCACGACGTACGAATCGGGTGTCGACCCCGTCGGCGAGGGCTGGGCGCAGGTCCACATCCGGTACTACCTGTTCGCCTACCTGTACGTCATCTTCGCCGTCGACGCGGTCTACCTGTTCCCCTGGGCGACCGTGTTTGCGACCCTCGGGGTCGCCACGCTGATCGAGATGTTCGTCTTCCTCGCCTTCGTCGCAGTGGGTTTGCTCTACGCATACCGCAAGGGCGTTCTGCGCTGGACCTGAGCCGATTTTCGTCACTCTGTGTATTCGTTGACCGAGGAGTCTCGATTCTCCGGAAGTGACGGATCGTCACCTTTCAAATCCACTCAAACCGTTGCTTGATCACCGCTTGTCATTGCGCCGGGCAACAATTGTGATCGTGATCGCCCTGCTGATAACGCATTGCGTCCGGGCTGTCGCCAACAGGTCGAATCGCGGTTATCGTGATTACGCCGGGGTACCACACAGTGCGAGGGTGGTGAGGCGATGAGTTGGCAACTCTGGGTGGCGATCGGCATCGTCGCGGCCGTCCTGCTCCTGCTCGCGGCGACCCGGATGCGGCATGCACAGCACGTCTTCGACGACATCACCCAGGTCGAGCGTCCAGTCCCTCCAGCCACCGCCGACGAGCTCGCCGACCACCGGTCCCGCCGCGTCGCCCACGAATCCGGCCGGCACCGAAAGCACGGTTGACCCACCCCACAGGCGGTCTCGGCCGCCGAATTCGGGAGCGCCCGGTCCCCACACCGGGTCCCGCCCAGCACCGCTCATGATCGGTGGCCGCACAGCGCCGATCGTGAGCGGTGCACTCTGGGTGGTAGGTCAGTCGTTCGTTGAAGCCACCGTCCGTGCTGGGTCAGACGCTTGTTGTAGGCAACAGATTGTGTTCAGTCCAGCAAGCCGTCTCGCCGGGCGACTGCGGCGGCTTCGGTGCGGGAGCGAACGCCGAGCTTGCCGAGGATGTTCGACACGTGCACGCTGACCGTCTTCTCGCTGATGTAGAGCTCGCGGGCGAGCTGCCGATTAGTCCGCCCTTCGGCCAGCAGCTTGAGCACCTCGGTCTCGCGCGCGGTCAACGCACCCCCGCCCAGCCCAGGCCCTTCGGTCCCGCCGAGCTCATCGAGGAGCGGCTTGGCGCCCAGCGCCTTCGCCGTCTCCGCGGCCAGGAGCGCCTGCTCGTTCGCCTCGGAGACCTTGCCCGCCGCGCGCAGTGCGTCGGACAACCGCGCCCGTGACCACGCCTGCTCGTGGACGTACCCGTACCCGAAGGCCTCGGTCGTCCGCCGCCACACCGCGACATGCTCCTCGGGCAACGGCGGATCGATACCCGTCAGCCAGCGCAACCGCTCCCACTCGGCCTCCAGCCGCGACAGCCAGGCGAGCCCTTCGACACCCAGCAACCGGCCGGGTGGCATGCCCTTCTCGGCTGTCGTCTGACCACCCGCGACCAGCTCGGCGCCGCGGGCGACCAGCTCCTTGGCCGCAGACGGCTCGCCGACCGCGCGGTGGCAGAGCACCTGCAGCCCGATGGCCGAGAACCGGATCCGGGCGGTGAACAACTCGGTCTGGTACACGTCTTCGGACAGCGCTGTGATGTCCTCGATCAGCTTCTCCGCATCGGTCGGCCGATCGAGCTGGCGGTACGCGTCGACGGCTGGCTGGAGCCCGTTGATCGGCAGCAGCAGATCCAGCTCCCACCACTTCCGCAGCGTCTCCAGCTCCTCGGCCACCGCGGTGTCCCCGCGCCCGCCCCGAACGTTGAACTCGATACCTCGCAAAGCGGCCGCCGACGCTGCCGGCGTACCGGAGTCGACCCGCGTGGTCTCCGTCGCTGCGTCCCACTCGCCGAGCGTGAACTGCGTCAGCGCCAGCATCCGCCGGGCGTCGAACCCGTACGCCGCCCACTGTCGCCCGAGCTCGCCGGCTCGCTTGCAGGTGGTGGCGAAGGTCGCCTTGGCCGCCTGCAGATCGCCCTCTTCGTACTGGATCGAGCCGAGCAGGAACCGGCTGCGCACCTCGGCCGCCGCGTCACCGGCCAGCTCGGCCCGCACTGCAGCCTCTTCCATCTGGCGCGCCGCGGTCGCCGGATCACCGGCCCGGCGGCGCAACTGGGCCAGCGTGATCCCGGCGTCCCCGGCTGCAGACTCCACGCCGGCCTCACGGGCGATCTCGAGTGCCTTGTGTGCCCAGCGCTCGGCCTCCATCGACCGACCCAGTCCGGCCGACACCCGTGCGTACAGCGTGGCGACCTGGGCCTTGAACACGGTGGACGGCTCGTCGGCGACCAGCTTGAGCGCCTGGGTGGCCGCTTCGTTCGCTTCCTGATCCTGGTCGATGACCAGCGCGATGTCAGCCAGCGGAAGCAGCAGCTGGGCGCGCTGGACCTTCGGTGCGTCCGCCGGCAGCTCCACGAGCGCCTTGCGGAGCAGCTTGAGCGCACGCAGGTGCTGCGACGACAGCGTGGCCGCCATCGCGGTGTCGGCGATCAGCCAGGTCTTGTCGATCGTGTTGTCCTCGGCTGCGTTCGGGAACAGCTCCAGCGCCATCTCGTAGTGCTTGAGCGCCTCCTGCGGCGCCGCGACCGAGATCGCCTCCTGACCGGCCCGGACCCGCGCCTCGAACGCAGTCGCCAGATCATGTGAGCGCGTGGCATGGCCGGCCAGCTCAGCCGCCGTACCAGCGACGGTCTGATCCTTCAGCGCCTGGACATACGCCGCGTGCTGGCGAACCCGCTCGCCCGGCAGCAGATCGTCGTACACGGCCTCGGCCAGCAGCGCGTGCCGGAAGTAGTAGCTGGCATTGCCCGGTACGTCGATGATGTGCGCGTCGATGAGCTCGCGCAGCGCGAGGTCGAGCTGGTTGTCGGGCAGCCCGGCAACCGTGGTCAGCAGCGTGTGCGGGACACGTCGGCCGGCCACTGCGATTACCCGCGCGACCTGACGAGCCTCGTCGGACAGCGGGTCGAGCCGAACCAGCAGCAGATCAGCGAGATCAGGCGGTACGGCGGCGCTGTCGCCCATCGACGACGCGGCCACCAGCTCTTCGGTGAAGAACGCATTCCCGCCGGCCCGATCGAGGATCCGCCGTACGTCGCTCTCCGGGAGCGGTTCGGTGAGCAGGGAATCGAGCAGTGAGCGCGACTCGGTGGCGTCCAGCGGCAGCAGGTTGACCCGGCGGACGCGCGGGTTGCGCGACCACTCGGCGATCGGGCGGCGGAGCGGGTGCCGCCGGTGCAGGTCGTCGCTGCGGTACGAGACCACGAGGGTGAGGCGCTGCGCGGTCAGCCGGGTGATCAGGAAACCGATCAGGTCCCGGGTGGAGTCGTCGGCCCAGTGCGCGTCCTCGACGATCACCAGCAGCGGCTCGCTGGTCGACAACGCGGTGAAGGCGCCGAGGACCGCGTCGAACAGCGCGGCGCGATCCAGCGGGCCGTCCTGCGGCACCGGCTGGGCGCCGATCAGGCGGTGGGTGGGCAGCAGCCGGCCGATCGCCGGGAAGTTCTTGAGCACGCTCTCGACCAGATCCGGCCGGTCGCCGGCCAGCCGGCCGAAGATCTCCGAGAACGGCAGGTACGGCAGGCCGGCGTCACCGAAGTCGGTGCAGTGCCCGACCAGGACGCCGAAACCGCGCTCGTGGGCGCCGGTCGCCACCTCGTCCAGCAGGCGGGTCTTGCCGACGCCCGCGTCACCGGACAGCAGAACTGCGCCGGCGCGACGCGTTTTGGCGTCGTCAACGGCACTGAGGAGGGCAGCCATCTCGGTCGAGCGGCCGACGAGGGGTGTCGAGGTCCAGGGCACGGAGTCCATCTTCGCCCCTGGCACCGACACAAATCGACGGCATCCCGTCCGGAGAGCGCCTCCAGCAACAAAAACGCCGTCCCTGACCTGGACTATCGGGTCAGGGACGGCGACCTTCGCGCTCATGCGGCTTTGGTGAAAGAGCGGCGGGCGTGCCGCGGAGCGGGCTTGGCGGCCTGCTCCGGGCGGTGCCGGAGGCTCAGCTTGCGGAACTCACGCTTGGTGCGCTCCTGGCGGTAGGCAGTCTCTGCCTTGATCGTCTGCGGTGTGATGAACATGGTGTACCTCCCCTCAGGCTTTCCGGCCGAACAGGTGGGTCAGGGTCCGGCGGGCTCCGGTGGTGTTCCGGTGCTGCCGGAAGTCACGGGCGAGGCGCTCACGGCGGTAGTCGACCTCGGCCTTGACCGATGCGTTCGTGTACATGGGGTTCTCCTTGGTGTGGTGCCGGCGTCCTGCCGACATCAGTAACTCTGTTCTTCTGAGGTAGCTCCGCACATCGGAACTCCTCCCTATCCCGGCTCCCTAGGGGGTCCTAGGGAGTCCGGACCGGCACCTAGGAGGTGCCTGGAGGGGTGTTCACATGACGGGGTGGGCGCGGAGTTCGGGGGCGCAGGGCTCGGGCCGCTGCGTCTTCGGCTTGCGCTGGAACCAGAGCGGGCGCTGGTAGGAGCGCCGCAGCTTCTCCTGGCGGTACCGGGTCTCTGCCCGGACCGATTCTGGTGTGTAGAAGGACATGCCCAGACAGTGCTCGTCTGAGGGGGAGGGCCGCATCGGCACAACTCCCTATGCAGCGCTCAGGAGGTTCCGTAGTCCAGGCTGAGCTCGAAGTAAGAGGGGTCGAGCAAGCACTCTGCGTACTCGGCGAAGCGGTCGTCCGCGGTCCAGCTCGTCCGCTCGGTGTGCAGGAACCAGGAGCCGGTACGACGCTTGAGCAGCTTGGCCTCGGCCGTGTCGAGCGCGCGGCCGCGGAGCCGCTGCTGGCAGTGGTCCGGGTGCAGTCCGGCGCGGGTCAGGGTGAGGGCGATCGAGTCACTCACCAGGCCGCGTTTCGGCAGCTCACGCAGGCTGTCCAGCGCTGGGATCCAGCTGCGCTCCCAGGCGATCGGTTTGTGGCCGGTGAGCTGCAACCGCTCGATCACAATGAGTTTCTCGGTGCGGTCGGAGCGGTGGGCGGTGTGTTCGTGGGCGATGCGGATGGTGCGGAGCTCGACGTCGAGGTCTCGGTCCGCGGGGGAGTGCGTCCAGCCGAGGCGGCCGTCGAGAGGGCGGCCGTCGAACACCACGAACGAGCCCTTGCCGGTGCGGGTGCTGATCAGACCTTCCTCGGTCAGCTCCGACAGTGCCGCGCGGACCGTGTTCCGGCTGACCCCGAACCGGCGCGCCAGCTCGACCTCACCGGGCAGGCGCGCGCCACGCCGTACCAGCCCGGCTTTGATCTCCCGGGCGAGCACGGCGGCTACTCGCTCGTGCTTGAGGCCCTCCGGCATTAAGCGACGGCCTCCTGGCGGCGGACGGAGCGGGCGCCTGCGAGGAGCTGGACTAGGAAGCCGAGGGCCAGGGCAACGAGGACGCCGAGGTTGGCGTAGGCCCAGTCGCCGTCCTTGGTGCCGAGGCCGAACGGGCTGAGCAGGTAGCCCTGCCAGGTCAGCCAGGAGGCGAGAGTGTTCGTGACCAGGCCCCAACCGATGCCAGTGGCAACGAGCATGGTGAGCACGGGCAGCCAGCGGATGTCGCCGTACCGGCCGATCGGGTCATAGAGATCGCGCTCGGCGTAGTCGCGGCGCCGGGTCGCGAGATCGGCCAGCATGATGCCGCACCAGGCCGCGATCGGGACGCCGAGCGTGATCAGGAAGCCTTGGAACTCACCGAGGAACTCGTCGCCGAAGAACACCACGTAGATGGTTCCGGCGATCATCACCACTCCGTCGATGAGCGCGGCGGCCCAGCGTGGGGCCGGGAGGCCGATCGACAGCAGCGCCAGGCCGGACGAGTAGATGTCGAGCACGGCGCCGCCGACCAGGCCGAGTACGGCGACGATCACGAACGGGACCAGGAACCACGTCGGCAGTGCTGCGGCCAGCGCGCCGATCGGGTCGGCGCTGATCGCCTTGCTGAGGTCTTCGGAGGAACCGGCCAGCAGGAGACCGAAGAAGAGCAGCACAAGCGGCGCGACCGAACCACCGAACGTCGTCCAGCCGACCACGCTTCTGCTCGACGAGCTGCGCGGCAGGTAGCGGGAGTAGTCGGCGGCCGCGTTCACCCAGCCGAGGCCGAAGCCGGTCATCAGGAACACGAGCGCCCCGATCACCTGCTGCGTCGAACCGCTAGGGAGTGCGGAGACGGCGCTCCAGTGGATCTTGTCCGCGACCAGCGCGATGTAGACCACGGTCAGGACGCCGGTGACCACGGTGATGATCGTTTGCGCTCGCATGATCAAGTCGAACCCGAGAACACCGCAGACCACGATCAGTACGCCGACAACGAGCAGCGCGACGACCTTCGTCACCGTGCCGCCGCCCCAGCCAAGGCGCTCGAACACGGTCGCCGTGGCGAGCGTGGCGAGGATGGTCAGCACTGTCTCCCACCCGACCGTCAGCAGCCAGGACACCAGCGACGGCAGTTTGTTGCCCCGCACCCCGAAGGCCGCCCGGCTCAACACCATCGTCGGTGCCGAACCCCGCTTGCCGGCCAACGAGATCAGCCCACACAGCAGGAACGAAAACACAATCCCCACCGCCCCGGCCACCACCGCCTGCCAGAACGAGATCCCGAACCCCAGCGCGAACGCCCCGTAACTAAGCCCAAGCACCGAAACGTTAGCCCCGAACCACGGCCAGAACAGCTGCCCCGGCCGCCCCTTCCGGTCCGCGTCCGCAATCACGTTCAGCCCGTTGCTCTCCACGCCAAAGCTGCGGGACTCCACCTGCTCAGACACGTTGCCTCCAGCCGGAATGAACCTGTTCAGTCCTGTTCAATCAAGGTAGTCGACAATGGGCCGCATGCGAAGCGCAGCGGTGGACGGATTCGAGCTCGACTACGACCGATCCGGCGAAGGCCCAGCAGTGGTCCTCCTCCACGGCTGGCCCGGCGACCGAACCGACTACCGCCTACTAACCCCACTCCTGACCGACCGCGGCTTCGAGGTCGTCGTACCGGACCTTCGCGGCTTCGGCGGCTCGTACGTCGCCGGTATCGATCCCACGCGGTTGGACTCACCTGCTGCTGTCGACCCCACGCAGTTCGGTGCGGCTGGGCAGGCTCGGAGTGTCATCGGGTTGATCGAGGAGCTCGGGCTGGATCGTCCGGTGCTCGCCGGGTACGACGTCGGCAGTCGGGTCGCACAGGCGATTGCGCGCACGCACCCCGAGTTGATCGACGGACTGGTGGTCGCGCCGCCGTTGCCGGGGATTGGGAAGCGGGTGTTCTCCGAGCAGGCTCAGCGCGAGTTCTGGTACCAGTCGTTCCACCGGCTACCGCTGATCGAAGAGCTGATCGACGGCAAGCCCGACGCCGTTCGGTCGTACCTGAACCACTTCTGGCAGCACTGGTCCGGCCCTGGATTCGTACCGGACATCGACCACCTCGTCGAGGTGTACTCGGTCCCAGGCGCGTTCACCGCCTCGCTGAACTGGTACCGCGGCGGCTCCGGCGCAGTCGCGATGTCCGCAGCCGAGACGGCACCCGCGTCGTACGACCGGATCAACGTGCCAACCGTCGTACTGTGGCCCGAGTTCGACCCACTGTTCCCGCGCGCCTGGTCGGACCGGCTGGACGACTTCTTCAGCGATGTCCGGCTGCGGACTGTCGACGGCGTCGGACACTACGCGCCGCTGGAGTACCCGGAAATCCTCGCCGAGGAGATCGCCGGACTAGGCTGACCCCATGTCCCAGACCGACCTGCCGCTGCCGGCCGTGCGCCCGGCCGTGGGTGCGCTGGCCAAGCTCGCGCCCACCCCGGTCCGGTACCTGCTGAACTGGGGCCGGAAGTACTCCCTGTGGGTGTTCAACTTCGGCCTGGCCTGCTGCGCGATCGAGTTCATCGCGGCGTCGATGGGACGGCACGACTTCATCCGGCTCGGCGTCATCCCGTTCGCCCCCGGACCACGGCAGGCCGACCTGATGGTCGTCTCCGGCACGGTCACCGACAAGATGGCACCGGCCATCAAGCGCCTCTACGACCAGATGCCGGAGCCGAAGTACGTCATCTCGTTCGGCTCCTGCTCCAACTCCGGCGGCCCCTACTGGGACTCCTACTGCGTCACCAAGGGCGTAGACCAGATCATCCCCGTCGACGTCTACGTCCCCGGCTGCCCGCCACGCCCCGAGGCCCTCCTGCAAGGCATCCTCAAACTCCAGGAGAAAATCGCCGGCGAGAAACTCACCGACCGGTACGACGAACCGTCCGCCGCCGCGCTCACCCGCGACCTGGTGCCGCCGCAATGAGCACCGGCGCTGGTGTCAGCGACGCCCTGAACGCCCTCACCACCGCCGGCATCGAAGCAGTCGCCGCAGACAGCTTCGGTCCCACGACCATCGACGTACCGGCCGCCGCCTGGGTAGCCGCGCACGAGGTGCTGCGGGACGGGGTCGGCTTCACCTTCTTCGACTTCCTATCCGCCTCCGACGAACTCACCGACGGCTTCCGCATCGTGACGCACCTAGCCGACTTCTGGGGCGGCGCACACGTAGACCACGTCCTGGTCCGCACCCTCATCCCACGCGACAACCCGCGCCTCCCCACCCTGTCCGACCTGTACGCCGGCGCAAACTGGCACGAGCGCGAGACCCACGAGATGTTCGGCATAACCTTCGAAGGCCACCCGAACCTGGTCCCCCTCCTGCTCCCCGACGGCTTCGAAGGCAACCCCCTCCGCAAAGAATTCATCCTCGCCGCCCGAGTAGCCAAACCCTGGCCCGGCGCCAAAGAACCCGGCGAATCCGACCACGCCCCCACCCCCGGCGCCCCCTCCCGCCGCCGCACCCTCCCACCCGGTGTCCCCGACCCCGACTCCTGGGGCCCCCGCCCACCCGGCACCCCCGACCCAGACCCCCTAGCCCCCGCCCAAGCCGCCGCCACCCCCGCCCGCCCCCGCCGAGCCGCCGCAGACCGCCGAACCCGCAAATCAGCAGACCCCACCCCACCCGTGGACACGCCTGCACCGGCAGATGCCGTCCCGCCCACGGATGTCACCCCACCCGTGAACGCAGTTCCGCCGACTGCCGTCACCCCACCCGTGGACGCAGTGTCGGATGCGGAGAACGCTTCGGCCGCGGATGCGGATGGTGCTTCGCCTGGGGACGCGGTTCCGCCTGCCTAGGGTGCCTCGCCCGCGGCTGCCACTCCGCCGACGGATGTCAGCCCACCCGTGAACGCGGTTCCGCGGACCGGTGTCACCCCGCCCGCGGATGTGGTGTCGGGTCCGGAGGATGCGGATGCGGGTCCACCCGCGGGGAGCTGATTGCCTGGGGATGCTGCTTCGTCCGTGGATGCCACTCCGCCTGTGGACGCGGTTCCGCCGACTGGTGCAACCCGCACGCAGATGCGGTGTGCGGATGCGGCTGGGGATGCGGTTCTGCCCGCGGGAGCTGGGGTCCGGATGCTGCTTCGTCCGCGGATGTCAGTCCGCCCGTGAGCGTGGTTGTGCCGGTTGGTGTTGCTCCGCCCGTGGATGTGCTGCCGGCCGTGGAGGACGCGGAGCTTGCGGATGCTGCTTCGGAGGCGGAGGCGGAGGCGGAGGCAGGGGCGGCTAGGCCCCGGATTCTGCTGCGGACACGCGTGTGGATGCGGACACGCCTGTGGATGCGGCCGCCTGGGGAAGCGGCTGGGCCTGCGGATGCGGCTGCGCCTGGGGATGCGCTCCCTCCCGCCCCACTCCACCCGCGGGCCCCGACCACTCCTCCACCCTGACGATCACCCCAGCCCACCCGCACCCATTTCGCTGGCTGGGCAGCCATATTGGGGGTCCTACACCCAGAATCACGGTGCTTAACCCTTGATTTGGGTGCCTAGCCAGCCAAACCGGGCTCTCCTGCTCGAGGGGTGGGCGGTGCGGCACGGTGGGCTTCGGTCGTGCCTCGGGCACGGTGGCTTCGGTCGCGGTGGTTGGGCTGGTGGGGAGGCACGAAGCACAGGAAGTGTCGCCTCCGGGCGCTTGCGGTGCTGCGCGGGCGGGGGTCGTGCCGACGGAGCGGTGGTCGGTGGGCGGACCTGCGCCACTCACTAACCGCTTCTGAGCCGGTGAAGCAGGACCCGCTGAGCGTGCACCGCACCACGGGTGCTGAGTTGGACAGTGGTGGCGGTCCGCTAGCCGCTGACCTGGATAGTCATCCCCACGGTGGCTTCGTTCGGCGCGCCACAACGAGCGGCCCGCCTCGACTGTGGGAACAGTGTCGCCGGTAATCGATGGACAACGGCACGCCTGTCGCAGTCGACGGCAGACGAACCTTCAGCCCTCCGCGGGCTGACCCTGCGACGGCTGAGGATTTGTTGGTATGACGATTACTGCGGCTGAGTTGGCCGCGTACACCCTCGAGCGGCAGCATCCGTTGACGCGGGCGTGGGTGGACGACGAGACCCGGTTGCAGTTGTTGACCATCCAGCACGAGGACCCGGACGTCCTGCTCGCGAACTCGATGGAGATCGCACAACTCCGCACCGACCGCTTCGCACCCGGCCACCCTGCCGAGTCGATGCTCAACTACTGGCTCCCCGCCGGGGATCTCCACGCGATGTTCAGTATGCGGTTCGAAGGCGGCGACGCCACCAAACCGTTCGTGGACGCCACCCCGATGACGCGCTCACCGCACCCCGGCGACTTCCCGGCGCTCGCAGCAGCAGCTCTCGACCTTTACGGCATGCACAACCCGCGCTACCTCCGCCTCTGGAGCGCCGATCCCGAACTCCCCGGCACTGAGCCCGACCGCCGCTTCCTAGCCGCCCCGATCCGCGACCTCGGTCCCACCGACGTACCGCCCGGCCTCGCCCTGCGCCAGACCGCAACCGTCGACCACTACGACGAAGCCCAGCAGGCGTACGCAGACGTCGACGCAGCCCACCCGCATCACGTCGAGGAAGCAAGCATCCAGGACCTCGAAGACCTCCAGGATGCCGCCGACACCGGCCTGCTCTTCGACGTCATGGTCAACGACGAATGGGCCGGGTACGCCGCCGCCGTCGTCAAACCCGAGGACTCCCTTGGCCTCCCCGCCTACGTCGTCCGCGAACTCATCATCACCAAGAAACACCGAGGCAACGCCTACGGCCACCACCTCAGCCACCTCCTGGCCGCCGCCCTCCCCGACCCCACCCACATCCTCATCGGCACCATCCACTCCGCCAACCACGGTGCCCGCACCGCAGCCCGAACCGCCGGCCGCCATGACATCGGCGGCTGGCTCCGGCTACCACTCGTCTGACCGCGTAGCTAAGAACACGTAGTAGTCGCCCCGCCCGCGGATCCGCCCGTGTGCGAACGCTCCCACCCGCCGACCGACACGCACCTCTACGTGTCCTTCCCGACGCCAAGGCCGCGCGGCGGGACGTGTCCGAGGGCGCGTGCCCGGACGGCGGGCTAGCGATCGGCAGGAAAGTCGGCGGCGTGCTCGCGTGCCCAGGTGGCGAAGGTCAACGCGGGGCGGCCGGTCAACGTGGCGACTGTTGTGGTGACGGGTTCAGGGGAGGAGACGAGTGATGCCCAATAGGTGACTGCGCTGTCGGCCAGCAAAGGGTCGGCGCCTTGTGCGAGCATCGCGTCGCGAGCCGCAGAATCGGTCAACGCCTCGACCCGGATCGGCCGACCGATGACACCAGCGATCGTGGCGACCTGGTCTTCCTGGGTGATGGCTTCGGGCCCCGTCAGCTCATAGATCTGACCGATGTGATGGTCACCCAACAGAGCCAGTACGGCGACCGCCGCGATATCGCGCTCGTGGATCAGCGACCGCGCAGCCTTCGGATACGGGAGTTGTACGGCGCCAGCCCGGATCTGCTCGGCCCACGCGAGCGTGTTCACGGCGAACCCGCTCGGCCGCACGAAGGTCCAGTCCCGATCCTTCAGCAGCTCCTCGATTTCGCCCCAGAACCCACCCCCACCCAGCGTCGACAGGTACACGACTCGCCGCGGCAACTCCGCGACAACGGCCGCCGCACCTTCCGACGAGAACCACGGCCACAGCAGGAAGGCGGCGTCCGCCCCGACAGCGGCCCGTCGTACGGCGGCTGGGTCTTGCAGATCACCGGCCACCAGTTCGACGTCCGCGGGTAGATCCGCGAGGTCCGGCGTACGGACCAAGGCGCGGACTGTGACGCCTGCGGCGCGGAGGCCGGTGACGATGTGGCGGCCGGTACGGCCGGTGGCTCCGATGACCAGAACTGTGCTCATGACGCCCACCTTCGGACCTCAACGGTGGTTCAGGTCAAGCGGGAGTCGATAGGGTGGCGGGCATGCTGGAGTTCGTGGTGCGGGTGGTCGGCGTGATCGTCGCCTTCCTGGTGGCGCCGCTGGTGGTCGGTCAGGCCGAGCACAAGGTGATGGCGCACATGCAGTCACGGCTCGGGCCGATGTACGCCGGGGCTTTCCACGGCTGGGCGCAGTTGGTCGCGGACGGGGTGAAGTTCGTCCAGAAGGAGAGCGTGGTTCCGGCGGCCGCGGATCGGCGGGTGTTCGAGTGGGCGCCGTTTGTCGCGATCCTGCCGTACATGGCCGCGCTGGCGGCGATCCCGATCGCGCCTGGGATTGTCGGCGCGGATCTGGAGTCCGGGTTGTTCTTCGTGCTCGCGGTGATGAGTGTCGGGGTGCTCGGTTCGCTGATGGCGGGGTGGGCGAGCGGGAACAAGTACAGCCTGCTCGGCGGTCTGCGGGTCGCGGCACAGCTGATGAGCTACGAGCTCCCGTTCGTGCTGTCCGCGGCGAGTGTCGCGGTCGCGGCCGGTTCGCTGAGTCTGACCGGGATCGCCGACGCCTGGAACCCGTGGTGGCTGCTCTGGCAGCTTCCCGGCATGGTCGTCTTCTTCATCGCCGGCCTGGCCGAGCTCCAGCGCCCGCCCTTCGACATGCCGGTCGCCGACTCCGAGGTCATCTTCGGCCCGTACACCGAATACACCGGCCTCCGGTTCGCCCTCTTCCTGCTCGCCGAGTACGCCGGCATCGTCATCCTCTCGGCCCTCACCGCCGTACTGTTCCTGGGCGGCTGGTCCGGGCCCGGCCCCGATTCGATCGGCTGGATCTGGACCATCCTGAAGACCGCCGTGGTCGCCTTCGTGGTGATCTGGGTCCGCGTCTCGTTCCCCCGCATGCGCGCCGACCAGCTCCAGAAGCTCGCCTGGCAGGTCCTGGTACCGGTGGCGCTGGCTCAGCTCGCCATCACCGGCATCGGCGTCGTCCTGACCTAGGACCCTCAACCAACGCGCTAACGACAGGACGTATAGGTATGCGGCGGCGCTCGCGCGGCTCGGCCACACGGGCGCCGCTGTCTACGTAGACGACTACCTCCTGTCCTTAGAGTCACTCAGGGAGTGGCGAGGGCTTCGGTGGGGGAGAGGCGGGCTGCGCGGATCGCCGGGTAGAGACCGGCCAGGCCGCCGATGACCAGGGTGGCGGCCACTCCGCCTGCCAGGGCCCAGGGTGGGATGACCGTTAGCCAGTTCTGGTACGACGCGTAGGCGGCCGTGACCGCGGATCCGAGGAGCGCCCCGCCGATCCCGCCGAGGGCGGAGAGCAGCAGGGACTCGGTCAGGAACTGGGTGCGGATCTGCCCGCGGGTTGCGCCGAGTGAGCGGCGGAGGCCGATCTCGGCGCGGCGTTCCAGGACCGAGATCACCATGATGTTGGCGACGCCGACCCCGCCGACCAGGAGTGCGACCGCGCCGAGGCCGAGTAGTAGACCGGTGAAGGCCTGACCGGCGGCCTGTTTCGCCGCGAGGGCGTCGGACGGTCGGGACACCTCGACCTCGTTCGGGGCCTCCGGGTTGGCCGTTGCCCCGAGCACCGATCGGACTGCCTCGACCTGGGCGTCGTCCGAGCGGGTGTAGATCGTGGTTGCGTGTCCGTCGAAGGCCAGCGAACTGGCGGCGGCCGGCCAACCCATCAACGCGGCAGCGTCCAGTTCTGGTGCCAGCGCGGCCGGTTCGAGGATGCCGAGCACGGTGAACCAGGTGTTGCCGATCAGCACCTGGACCTCCGGACCCGCGCGGGTGATCCCGAGCCGCTCGGCGGCGCCGGCGCCGAGCACGGTCGCCGGGTAGCGGCCGGTCGCGGCGTCGATCCACTTGCCACTGCGAAGCGTTGCGCCGATCGTGTCGAGCAGATTCGTCCGGGCGGCGTACGCGATGATGCCGTTCGTCTCGATGGCCGGGATCTTGTTGCTCCGGTACACCGAGGCGCCGTCGACCGTCCCGACCGCCGACTCGGCCCGGACGGGCGCGATCCGGCCGACCATCTCCTCTGCGGTCAGTGGCAGCTGAGCCTGCTCGCCGGTCAGCCGGGTTCCCGGCGCGACCGTGAGCAGATTGGTGCCCAGGGCATCGAGTTGACCGTCGAGTTCGGCGCGCGAGGACGACGAGATGCCGACCACCGCGATCATCGCCGCGATCCCGATCGCAATCCCCAACGCGGAGAGGAAGGCCCGCATCGGCCGGGTCCGCAACCCGACCGCACCAACCCGTACGACGTCGCGCACCCCCAGCCCCGCCGGCCGCAACTCGCTCACTCCCCGTCCCGCACGGCTCATGTCGCATCCTCCAGGATTAGGCCGTCGCGCATTCGGACCTGGCGTGGCAGGGCGGCGGCGATGTCTCGGTCGTGGGTGATGACGACGACCGTGGTGCCGCTTGCGTGTAGGTCTCGCAGGAGCTCCATCACGCCGGCACCGGACGCCGAGTCGAGCGCCCCGGTCGGTTCATCAGCCAGCAGTACGGCGGGTTCGCCTGCGACCGCTCGTGCAACGGCGACGCGTTGTCGCTCGCCACCGGATAGCTCATGGGGTTCGTGGTCCATCCGGTGGGCGAGGCCGACCCGTTCCAACGCGGTCGCGGCCCGCTTGCGTCGTACCGATGAGCGGAGTCCCGAGTAGAGAAGACCGTCGGCCACGTTGTCCAGGGCACGTCGGCCGGACGCCAGGTGGAACTGCTGGAACACGAACCCGATCCGGGTCGCCCGCAACGCGGACAGACCCGAGTCGGAGAGTCGCGCGACGTCGTACTGATCGATCCGGACCGTGCCGGAGCTCGGTCGGTCGAGGGTGCCGAGGACGTTCAGCATCGTCGACTTGCCGGAACCGGACGGGCCGACGATCGCGACCAGTTCGCCGCGGTCGATCCGCAGGCTGACTCCGCCGAGGGCGGTCACCCCGCCCGGGTACACCTTGGTCACCTTGCTCAACTCGATCATTTCGGGATCCCGACTACCGTGCCAGCCTTGATTCCGGCGCCGCTGATCTCGACCTGACCGCTGGCGAACAGGCCGGCCTTCACCGGCACGTACCGCGACGACGTACCGTCGGTGACCTCGACGCCGAAGCCGCCTTCGCGCAGGGCGACCAGCGCGGCGACCGGGACGGTCAGCACGTTCTTGCGTTCCGAGGCGGTGAAGGTGACGTCGACGGAGGCGAGCGCCCAGGCCGCGACCGCCTTTTGGTTGTCGATGGCAACGATCACCTCGACCTTGGTCTCCGGATCCTTGTCCGGGCTGGCGGCCGGGATGATCACCGTCGACACCTTCTCCACCTTGCCCGGTACGGACTTCCCGTCCGGCAAGGTGAGGTCGACCTTCGACTGTGGCTTCGCGAGCCGCTGGTCCGCAGCGTCCAGCTGAACCGTCACGGCCTTCCGAGTGCCGGTGTAGGTGAGCACCGGCTGATTCGGACCGAGCGGTGCGCCCTCCTCGGCCTGCACACTGTCGACCCGGATGTGGGCGGGTGCGAAGAGCACAGCCCCCAGCTCCACCACACCGGTCTCGTCCAGGCCGAGGTCCTCCTGCCACTCCTCGACAGCCTCGGCCGTGTTGGCGGTGTACTCGTCATCAACGGTGAAACCGTCATAACCCATCGCCAGCAGGTTCTGCTCGAGCTGCCGGACATCCGGTCCCTCGCTCCCGTCCGCCAACCGCCGGTACGACGGCAGAGCGCCGTACAGCAACGTGGTTGGCTTGTTGTCGACGCTGTAGACGGTGCTGCCGCGCCGGAGCTCCTGACCGCTGTCAGGCAGGCTGGTGATTGTTCCGGCGATCCGGTTGACCGCAGTGGCCGTCGTACCGAAGCCGAGCTCGCCGTCTTCGGTCTCAGTGTCCTTGAGCGTCTGCTGAGTGACCTTGGTGGTGTTGACCGGCAGCGGCTGCGCGGTCTGGTTCGCAGCCTGGCTGGTGTCGCCCCGGTTCACCAGGAACGCGCTCATCGCTCCGCCGGCAGCCAGGACGACCACAGCGGTCAGCACTCTGCGCATCAGCGCGCCGCCAGGATGCTCTGGCACGCGTCCTGTGCCTTCTGGAAGTCGGGGTCGTCACCGACCTCCGGGCCGATCATGACGCCGCGCTGACCCGGCTTCGGGTCCGGGAACTTCTCCACGCCGTTCTTCCGCATGCACTCGGCGTACTTGCGCCCGTTCTCCTCCTGCTGCGGGTCCGGTGCGCTGTCGGCCTGCGGGTTGTACTGCCGGCACGCCTCCATGGCCTTGTCGACCTGCTCCCGGGAGACACCCGACTCCGGGCCGAACTTCAGCAGCGGTCCTTTGCCAGGCTCCGGGTCCGGTACGTCCAGCCCGTTCTCCCGCAGGCACTGGGTGAACTTGACCGCCATCTCGTCCCGGCTCAGGCTGGGCGGCGCACTGGTCGGTGCGGTGGCCTGCGACTGGGCGCCGGAGCCGGACGCGACCTGCGTGTCCGGTGCGTTCCCTCCACAACCAGTCAGCATCAGTACGACGGCCGCCAGCGCCGCGGTGGCCAGGGTGGTCTTGCGCATGACATCTCCTCGTGTTCGGTTGATGTCGACAGCTTTCGCGGCAGGCCGTTTCCCGGCTGTTTCCGAGAGCGATAACGCGGAGGAAACCTGGTCGTCGGGGATCATGGGCACTGTGCGCGTACTGGTGGTCGAGGACGAGCCGCTGCTGGCAGCAGCGATCGCGGAGTGGTTGCGCGACGACTCGCATGCGGTCGACGTGGCGGGAGACGGTGCCGCTGCGCTCGAACGGCTGACCACGAACGAGTACGACGTACTGGTGCTGGACCGCGACATCCCCGTCGTACACGGTGATGAGGTGTGCCGGCAGGTGGTGGCGTCCGGGTCGATGACTCGGGTGCTGATGCTGACTGCGGCGGCTGCGGTCACGGACCGGGTCTTCGGGCTCGGGCTCGGTGCGGACGACTACCTGACCAAGCCGTTCGCCTTCGCCGAGCTGGCGGCACGGGTGCTGGCGCTGGGTAGGCGGAGTCATCCGGCCGATCCGCCGGTACTGCGGCGTGCAGGCGTCACGCTGGATCCGGCGCGGCACGAGGTGTTCCGGGACGGTCGCTATGTCCCGCTGTCCAAGAAGGAGTTCGCCGTACTCGCGGAGCTCCTCAGAGCCGACGGTGCGACTGTGTCGGCCGAACAACTGCTGGAGAAGGCATGGGACGAGCACGTGGATCCGTTCACCGGAGTGGTGCGGCTGACCATCCTCAAGCTGCGCCGGAAGCTGGGCGAGCCCGGGCTGGTGGAGACGGTCACCGGCGTTGGCTACCGCATCCCCTGACGCTGCGGGGTCGGCTGACGCTGCTGTACGGCGGCCTGTTCCTGGCGGCCGGCGCACTGCTGCTCGGACTGACGTATGTGTTGTTCAGCAACAACTTCGGGCAGCAGTACCGAGTGATCGTGCAGGGGACCTATCTCACCCCGCCACCGGGAGGGCAGGCGCCGCTGCCGAACCAGGTGTTCACCACGACTAAAGACGGTGCTGTGATCACCGGTGCGGCTGCTGAGCAGGCGATGCGGGAGCAGCGTGAGCAGGTGCGGCGGGCGGCTACCAAGTCGCTTGTGACCCAGGGGAGCATCGCACTGGTCGCGGTTGGCGCGCTGGCGGCTGGTTTTGGCTGGCTGGTTGCCGGGCGAGTGCTGGCGCCGCTGCATCGGGTCACGGATACAGCCCGGCGCATTGCGGCGTCACCGGCGGCGCTGCACGAGCGGATCGCTCTGCGCGGGCCTGATGACGAGGTGAAGAACCTGGCGGACGCGTTCGACACCATGGTTGAGCGGCTGGACCATTCGTTCGACGGTCAGCGGCGGTTCGTCGCCAACGCGTCCCATGAGTTGCGGACGCCGCTCACTCTCGGACGCGCTCTCGTTGAAGTGGCGATGCATCGGCGGACTGCTTCCGCGGATGTGCAGGAGTTGGGGGAGAGCCTGCTCACGATCAACGCTCGGCATGAGCAGCTGATCGACGGGCTGCTGATTCTGGCCGACTCGGAGAAGCAGTTGACCACGCTGTACCCGGTCAATCTTGCGGACGTCGTCGACCACGTTGCCGGTCAGGTCGGTGCGGAGGCTGCCGCGACCGGGGTCGAGGTCATCCGCGGTCCCGGCGACGCGCCGACCCGGGGTGACGCGCTGCTGCTGGAACGCCTCGTCCACAACCTGGTGGAGAACGGCATCCGCCACAACCTGCCCTCGGGCGACAGGTGGGTCCGGGTGATGTCGCGGACCGCGGGCGACCAGGTGCAAGTCGAGGTGACCAACACCGGGCCGGAGATCCCGCCGTACGAGGTGGAGGCGTTGTTCAAGCCGTTCTACCGACTAGGTTCCGAACGACTAGTCGGTGGAAAGGGAGCAGGACTGGGCCTGTCGATCGTCCGCTCCGTCGCCGAAGCCCACGGCGGAACCGTCACCGCCGTACCCCACCCCGCAGGCGGTCTACAGATCACCGTGTCCCTGCCCGCCGACCCGAGCTAGAGCAGTCGAGGGGAGCTCACCCGCGACTCGGCCGACGCCTGCCCAGTCCGCCATGCGGATCAGGACCTCGCCAGGAACGGCGCTGGGTCGCCGTACCCGAGGTCGGTCAGGCCGGCCTTGACGAACGCGTCGACGACGAGTGTTCGGCGTACGGCGGCAAATGTGAGCACGTGCGCGATCATGCTCCCGTAGCTGGACACCTTGGGCGGAGCGCAGGTCGAGTCGACGAAGGTTTCGTCGAAGGTGTTCTCGGCACTGACCCGGCGGACGAGCTCGAGGAACCGCGGTCCGGCCACGTCGTAGCGATCGCGAAGCTGGCCGAGCGAGACGGCACGACCGCTCTCCGGGAACTCGAACGGTTCGGCGGCCACGGCCGCGAGCCACATCTCGAGTTGCCAGACCATCCGGTCGAGCATCCGCCTCGGCGTGATCGGCGGCTCGTCCAGGTCGGGTGCGGGGATCGGGCCGTCGAGGACCTCGGGGGAGATGTCGCGGGCGCGGTCGATCAGTTCGCCGAGCAGACTCACGTGGTGGTCGGCGAGACCGGTGACGATGTCCATGCTGGTGACCTTTCGTCGGGCCGGCAGGCGGAGGCCTGCCGGTGGATGGAAATGGACCCCGCTCGGTGCGTCGAGGAAGAACGGGTGCGTCGGCTGCCGGCGCCACTGTTTCGGCGTCGTCCCGTACGACCGGGAGAACGCCCGCGTGAACGCCTCGTGCGACCCGAACCCGGCATCGACCGCGATATCGAGAATGCCGCGGTCAGTACCGGCCAGCTGGTACGCCGCTCGTTCCAGCAGCAGCCGTCGTCGCAGAGCGATCGGGGTCTCGCCCGCCACCGCCGTCGCGATCCGGTCGCAGTGGAACCGCGACAGGTGCAACCGCCGAGCCAGCTCGGCCCCGGACGCGGACACGTCGTCCATGCTCTCGCCGACCACATCCACCAACGCCACGAACAGATCCATACCTAGATCCTGCCGATCCGCGGCCTGTCGGTCTTGACCGCTTTTGCTCACTGTCTTCTGAGATTCACCTGGGCGCCACTGCCGAGCCGTTGATCTCGCGGCACATCCCTGATGGCATTGGTCCGGACCAATCAAAGACCCTTCGGAGGAGCCCGTGAACCGCCCCCTCGCAATCACCGCTCTCGGTATCGTCGCCGCCACCAGCCTGCTCGCGACCTCCGCGTTCGGGGTTGCCGACGCCCCGTCCGCCCGCACGCAGAAGGTGCTGGTGATCGGCATCGACGGTGCGATGCTGACCAAGATCCAGGCCTTCAACACCCCGGCCATGAAGAGCCTGATCAGTACCGGCTCAGCCGCCAAGACCTCCTTGTACGCCTCGCCGTTCGCCCCGACCGTCTCGGGACCGGGGTGGGCGACCAACGCGACCGGTGTCTGGCCGGACAAACACATGGTGAAGAGCAACAACTGGGGGACGGGTTCGAACCTGACCCAGTACCCGGACTTCCTGACCCGGATCGAGCGCGCCCGCCCCGAACTGTCGACGTACGCGATCGCCGACTGGACGCCGCTGACCACCAACAGCGCCGGGCAGGCGATCTTCAGCGACGAGATCCAGAAGAAGGTGACGCTCGACGGCGACGCCCTCGGCTGGGCGGCCGCCGACGCCAAGATCGCGACCGACGCCGCGGCCTACCTGAAGGACACCGGTCCCGACGCGTCCTTCGTGTACTTCGGGGACGTCGACATCGCCGGTCACAGCTGTGGTGCCGCCGGTGCCTGCTACCGGAAGGCCACCGAGCAGACCGATAAGCACATCGCGACGCTGCTGAGCGCGGTCCGCGCGCGGCCGACGTACTCGAACGAGGACTGGACCATCCTGGTCACCTCCGACCACGGCCACACCGAATCCGGTGGTCACGGCGGAAGCTCGGTCGCGGAGCGGTCGTCGTTCATCATCCGCAACGGCCCCGGTACGACGCCTGGTACGCCGGCGGTCGCCCCGAAGAACGTGGATATCGCGGCCATCGTGCTGAGCCGGTTCGGAGTGGTTGCGCCCGATATCGACGGTCTGGCGACACCGCCCGCGGATCCGTTCGACTCGCTCGTCGGCTCACTGCAGTCGCGTCTGGATGAGACCGGCGTACCGGCTGACGTGAAGGGCTGGACGCACTCCACACCGGCGGGATGGACGATCGACAACGCTGGTCTCGGTACCGGTGGAGTGCGCGAATGGCAGGGCTGGTCGTTCACCACGGACGACTTCTGGACCCGCGCTGCTCCGGATCAGTCGCGCGAGGGCAACGTGCGGGCGCGCGGTGTCTTCGCGGTGGCCGACTCCGATGAGTGGTCCGATAAGTCCCGGAGCGGTCTGTTCAACAGCAAGCTGTCGTCACCGGCGTACGACGTCACCGGCGCCACGACCGCGACCGTCACCTTCTCCTCGCACTACCTGAAGAGCGGCAACGAGACCGCGACCGTGCTCGCCACCTTCGACAACGCGGCGCCCAAGGCGGTCCTCACCTACACCGCCGACGCCATCGCCAAACAGGAGCGCCTCACCATCCCCGTCCCCGCCGGCGCCCGCACCCTCAAGCTCACCTGGTCCCTCACCAACGGGGACAACGACTGGTACTGGGCCATCGACAACCCCAAGGTGCAACGCTAACGACAGGACGTATAGGTATGAGACGGCGCCCGCGCGGATCTCCCACGCGGGCGCCGGCGTCTACGTATACGACTATGTCCTGTCGCTAGCGTCACTCAACAGCGTGGTACAGGGCTAGGAACAGTTCTCCGGAGGCCACCAGGTTCCCGGTTTGGCGGAAGATGACCGGGCCGGCGGCTTGGGCGGGGACCGGCGCTATGTGGAGGCCGGAGGCCAGGCCGTCGGCGGGGGTGAACTCGAAGGACCGGCCGCCCGGCGTGCCTGCTAGTTCCAGCGACTGCGCCAGGCCGCTGCCCTCGACGCCGAAGACGGCGAGGTACGGCTCGAAGGCGGGGCCCTGGATCTCGATGTTCGCCAAGCGAGGGCCGGACGTGGGGCTGGTCTGGCCCTCGTCCAGGCGGTACAGCCGACCGTGGAACTGGGCGAAGACCGGGAGTTCGACGTAGTTGTACGGGGGACCGAAGGCGCGGATCTCGGCGCGGGTGTAGACGGCCGCACCCAGCAGCAGGCCGGGCGACTTCACCTCACGACCGTTGCCGTCGACAACTGTTGCGGTCAGCTGGACGGTCCGGCCGACGCGCACGCCCAGGTCCTGGCTCGGGTCGGCGCCGAAACGCTCGCCCGGCAGCGGATCGGACACGTTGTCGCAGGGCCGGGTCGTGACGACCTTGCCATTGAGCCGCAGTACGACGGCGCCCATGCCGCCCGCCGCCCCGTTGCCGGGGATCGTGCAGAAGACCCGGAAGTCGACCTTCGTATCGGTCGGTGTCCAGGAGAACGACAGCGGCCGATCATTGACTTTGGCCACCTGCAGTTCGGCGCCGGCCACATTGGCCTGGTAGTTGACGCCGTTGATCACGTAGTCGCCCTTGGCCGGCTTGACCGGGCTGGTTGGCATGCCGTCGTCCGGCGGCGACGTGACCCGCGCCGGAAGGGGGGTCGGGGTCGTCGCCGGCTCGCTGCGATCGAGGACCTGCGTACCGTTCAGGACGGCGGCGACCGTGACCACGCAGGCCGCTGCCCAGACCACCCCGGTCGCGATCCGGCGGCGCCGTACCTGGGTCGCCCGGTGGTGTACCTCGGTGAGCGGGACCGGGGTGGTGAGGTCGATCTCGGCCGCCTGGTCGCTGAGGTGGCGCCGAAGTTCGTCGAGGCTCATGACTGCTCCAGGGAGACGAGACGGGGATCGATGCGGAGTTTCGCCAGCGCCCGGCTGGTCTGGCTCTTGACGGTGCCGACCGAACAGCCGAGCACCCGCGCGGTTTCCGCCTCCGAGAGGTCCTCGTAGAACCGCAGTACGACGACCGCCCGCATCCGCCGCGGGAGTCGCTTCAACGCGCTGCCCAGGTCGACCGCGGGTTCGCCGTCGTACTGCGGATCGTTGGGGAGTTCGTCGGTCGGGTACTCGCCGTTCCAGCGGCGGCGCCACCAGGCGGAGTAGGTGTTCAGCATCGTCCGGTGCACATACGCGCCCGGCTCCTCGATCCGGGCCCAGGCCAGCCAGCACTTGGCCAGCGTCGTCTGCACCAGGTCCTCGGCCAGCGCCCGATCCTGGGTCAGCAGGTACGCCGTCCGCAGCAGCTGCCCGTATCTAGCCGCGACGAAGTCCTCGAACTCCGCCCGGTCCCGTGTCATTCCCACACCCTGCCCGAGTACCTGGGCCACTCCGGAGGTTGCATGCCCTCCCGCCCCAGTCCCCGCCTCGCCCCGCCCTCCCGCCCAAAGAGCAGCCGCCGCACCTTTGTGCACTGATCGCATCATTGAGTAGCTGCCAACCACACAGAGCCTGTCGGAATGGTTGGTGGGTTCTCAAAGTGGGTGTCTGTGCACAAAGAGCAGCGGACCTATCTTTGGGCGCGAAGGGGAGCAGGGTGCGGGCTGCTGTCGATCTAGGCTCGGCCGGTTCGTAGTAGGGGTGAGACTAGGAACCAGGAGGTCATGATGACGCAGTACTTGCTGAGCATTTACCAGCCGGACGGACCCGCGCCGGAGCCGGAGGTTCTCGAGAAGATCATGCGCGAACTGCAGGCCGTGAACGAGGAGATGCAGGCGGCGGGCGTGTGGGTGTTCGCGGCCGGCCTCCACCCGCCGGAGACCGCCACCGTCCTGAAGGCGTCCAGCGGCGACGTGCTGGTCACCGACGGCCCCTACATCGAGGTAAAGGAACACCTCGGCGGTTTCACAGTCATCGAAGCCGACGACCTGGACGCCGCCCTCCACTGGGCACGCAAGGTAGCCAAGGTCCTCGAGCCTCTCGCGATCGAGGTCCGCCCATCCCAGGGCTGAACCCGGTCACATCAGTAGGGTCGGCGGTATGCCGGGATTTGAGTTGATTTGTGAGGTGGAGCCGCCAACGCGGCCTGATCTGAAGAAGGTGCGGCACCAGATCGGGGTGATGAGCCCGATCGCCGACGCGTTCCTCATCCCGGACAACCACATCGGCCGGGCGACTGTCTCGAGTGTTGCGGTGGCTAACGAGGTGCAGGCGATGGGGTCGCGCGGGATCGCGTGCTTGAACTCGCGCGACCGCAACCTGCTCGGCTTCCGGCGTGACCTGCTCACGGCGGCGGCGTACGGCGTCGAGCAGTTCCTCTTCGTCCACGGCGACGACCCGGCCGAGGGCGCCCGCACCAGCCAGCTCACGGTTCGCGCCATGATCGAGCAGACGCGAGCGACGACGTACCCGGGTCTCAAGCCCTTCCAGGTCGGCGCGACCACCCGCCTACGCCCGGTCCCGCTCTGGAAAGCCGAAGCCGACTTCCTCTTCGTGCAGATCAGTTACGACGTCGACGAGCTCCTCCGCTGGCGCGAATCCGTCGACCTGAACATCCCCGTCTACGCCGGTGTGATGGTGCTCGCCAGCCCCACGATGGCCCGCAACTTGGCCGCCCTCCCACAGCTCACCATCCCCGACAGTCTGATCAAAGCCGTCGACGAGGACCGCGACGCCGGCGTCGACCACGCCTGCGAACAGATCCTCCGCATCCGTGACTCGGGCGCCTTCGACGGCGTTCACCTGATACCGGTGAGCCGCTATCGCCAGGTCGCGGCCCGCCTGGAAAGAGAACTGTGAGTATTCAGATGTGTGTATAGTAGGCGTATGCCAAGAATGCAGATCTATCTCCCGGATGACCTGTATGCAGAGGTGAAGTCACGCAAGCTGCCTGTGTCAGAGCTCCTGCAGGGGGCTATTCGCGCCGAGATTCGCCGTGAGGAGCTGATTCTTGCCATGGAGGAGTTCCTGGAGGACGCGCTGCATGAGTTCGGTGAGCCGTCTTCGGAGGCGCTTGGCCGAGCCGAGGATCTTGCCGCTCGCATCAAGGCGCACCTGAACCCACCTGTGGAAGAACCTGACGTGCAGCCCGGGGCGCACGAGACGAAGGCGAGCTGAGATGCCCGAGCTGTTTCTCGACAGTGGCGCCGTGACGTTTCTCGCCGAGGCTTCGGACGACGCCCGGGCGATCATGGCCGTGTTCGGCAGTGAGGATCTGTGGCCGCCGACGGTTCCGTCGCCGGTGCTGATCGAATGCCTGACCGGTCATCCGCACAAGGACGCGCTGACCCATCGATTTCTCAAGGGTTGTGACATCGCCACGAGCCTCACGGTGCCGAAGGCGCGGCGGGCTGCGATGCTACGCACTATGGCCGGTCGTGGATCGGCGGTCGACGCAGCTCTGGTGGCGTTGGCCGAGCCGGGCGGATTCATCCTCACTGGTGACAAACACGATCTCGGCGCGCTGGCGGCGAACGCGGTCGAGGTGTCGATCGGCGTCATCTGACCGTCAGGTTGGCACCGGAACGGGGCGGAACCGACTAGTGTCCTGCTAATACAGGAGTTCGACGGGGAGGTGGAGCGTGGCTGTACCGGGGAGAGGTCTGATCGATGGGCTGAAGGTCACCGCGAAGACCTTGGGCCGTCGGTCCGTCACGGAGCAGTATCCGGACGTCCAGCCGGAGCTCCCGCCGCGGTCGCGGGGCGTGATCGCGTTGATGGAGGAGAACTGCACCTCCTGCATGCTCTGTGCGCGCGAGTGCCCGAGCTGGTGCATCTACATCGACTCGCACACGGAGACGGCGCCGTCGGTGGGGGAGCAGGCGCGGGAGCGTAGCCGGAACGTGCTGGATCGCTTCGCGATCGACTTCAGTCTGTGCATGTACTGCGGGATCTGTATCGAGGCCTGCCCGTTCGACGCGTTGTTCTGGTCCCCCGAGTTCGAGTACGCCGAGACCGAGCTCCGCAACCTCACGCACGAGAAGGACCGCCTGCGCGACTGGATGTGGACCGTCCCGGCCCCACAGCCGATCGACCCGGGCCCCGCCGTCACCGCCGTGGAGGACGAGGCGTGACGACTGCTCTCTTCGCTGTCGCCGGTGCGGTGGCAGTGGCCTCCGCCGTGATGGTCGTGACCTCGCGCCGGATCGTGCACGCGGCCCTCTGGCTGGTCGTCACGCTCGGCGCGGTCGCCGGATGTTTCGGCGCCCTGCATGCCGAGTTCGTCGCCCTCGTCCAGATCCTCGTGTACGTCGGCGCCATCGTCGTACTCGTCCTGTTCGCCCTGATGCTCACCAAGGCCCCGACGAATCCGCTCCCGAATCTGACCACCGCCCGCAGCCCGTTCGCGGCCGCCGTCGCGGTCGTCCTCGCGCTGCTCCTCGGTTCCGGCGTGGTATTTGCCTTCGGCAACGAAAAGATCGGTACCGTTCCAGCCGGATCCGCAAACGCTGTCGGTACCTCGATCTTCAAGACCTGGGTGTTGCCGTTCGAGATCCTCTCGGTGCTGCTGCTGGCCGCGCTGATCGGAGCGATCGCGTTGTCCCAGCGGAAGAAGGAGGACTGAGATGCCGCTGGTCCTCCCGCTGCTGCTGGCGGTCGTCCTGTTCTGCCTCGGCGTGTACGGCGTCCTGGCGCGCCGCAACGCGGTCACCATCCTGATGTCGCTCGAGCTGATGCTCAACGCGGTCAACCTCAACCTGGTCGCGTTCGACGCGTGGCACCTCGACGGCCTGGCCACCGGTCAGACCCTCGCGGTCTTCGTGATCACGCTGGCCGCGGCCGAGATCGGGCTGGGGCTGGCGATCGTGCTGCTGCTGTTCCGCGGCCACGGTCACGTCGACGCGGACGCAGCCCGCGACCTGGTCGAGCACGAGGAGTCGCCGACGTGATCGCGACTGTCTGGCGGGTGGCCGGTGTCGGCTTCTCGCTGCTCCTGCTGCTGATCGCCGGTCTCCTGTACGGCGCCGATCCCGGCCAAGCCTCGTTCCTGAACTCGCAGATCGGCGACCTGACCATCGGGTTCGCGGTTCGCACCGACGATCTGACCGTGCTGCTGCTCGCGGTGGTCGGAGTCGTGGCGACCTGCGTGCAGGTCTACTCGCTCGGCTACCTGCACCAGCGCGCGGCGTCGTACCACGCACTTGTCACGCTCTTCACCGCCGCGATGGCGACCGTGGTCGTCGCGGACAGCCTGTTCCTGCTGCTGATCGGGTGGGAGGTGATGGGCGCCTGCTCGTACCTGCTGATCAGCCACTACTGGGAGCGGCGCGACGCCCGCTCCGGCGCGGTCAAGGCGTTCCTGATGACCCGGCTCGCCGATGTCGGTTTCCTGTTCGGCATCTTCGTTCTCGGCGTCGGCGCGGGCACCTTCCGAATCTCCGAGTTCGACCCGGCGCAGGTCTCGCCCGGAGTTCTGACCGCCGGCACCCTGCTGCTCCTGGTCGGTGTCGTCGGCAAGTCGGCCCAGGTTCCTTTGCAGACCTGGCTTCCGGACGCGATGCCCGGTCCGAGCCCGGTCAGCGCGCTGATCCACGCGGCGACCATGGTGGCCGCCGGTGTCTTCCTGATCGCCCGCCTGTACGACGTTTTCTCGGCCTCGGCGACCACGATGACCGTGCTCGCGGTGATCGCCTGCGTGACCATGCTGTTCGCCGCGCTCTGCGCGATGAACGCGGTCGAGGTCAAGCGGGTGCTGGCCTGGTCGACGGTCAGTCAGTTGGCGATCATGTTCTCCGCCTTGTCGTTGGGGACCCGGGAAGGGCGGCACGCCGCGCTCTTCCACCTGGTCACGCATGCAGCGTTCAAGGCTCTGCTGTTCCTCTGCGCCGGCGTGCTGCTGCATCAGGTCGGCAGCGCCGCCTTCGTGGTGCTCCGCCGGTACACGCGCCGCGGGAAGCTGCGGAAGACGTTGCGGGTGACCTTCGTGACAATGACGGTCGGCCTTGCGGCACTGGCCGGCGTACCGGGGTTTGCGGGGTTCTTCTCCAAGGACACCGTGCTGGAAGCCGCGTGGGATCACGCGCATGAGGACGGTTCGGCGATCGGCTGGGTTGTGTTGGCGTCGGTCGGGCTCACGGCGGCGTTCACCGCGTTCTACTGCGCGCGGCTCTGGCTGTGGGTGTTCTTCCGAACGCCGGCTCTGGCTGGCGCGATGGGCGCGTTCGAGCAGGACGACCCGATGGCGGATCTCGAAGACCCCGACACCTCGAAACTCAAGGACGCGCCCTGGCTGATGCTCGGCCCGCTCGTCCTACTGGCGGTGGCCGCGATCGCCCTCGGGTACGTCGACGGTCTGCACCTCAACTGGGTGATCGCGTTGGCGTCCACGGTCCTCGTGCTGTTCGGCGTACTCCCGGCGTACTCGCTGTGGTCGCGCGGTGCGGACCCGCGGCCGGTCGTGCTGGAGCGTGAGTTCGGGATGGACCGGGCGTACCACGGATTGTTCGTGGTGCCGGTGCGTTGGCTGTCGAAGTTGAGTGTGCTGGGGGATCGCGACGTGATCGGTGGCTACGTGCGCGCAGTCGGCCGGACCGGGACGCTGGCGTCCCAAGGCTTCCGCCTGCTGCAAACCGGCAACGTCCAGACCTACCTCACCGGCGCCGTCGTCGGCGTCGTAGCCCTCGCGATCCTGGCCGGGGTGATCGCCCGATGACCACCGTGCACACGGCGAACAACAGCTTCGAGGTCGCCGTCCTCCTCGGCATCCTGATCCTCCCGCTGCTCGCCGCGCTGGCGCTTTGGGCGCTCCCGATCCAGCTCGGTGATCGGCTGGCTGCGGCGTACGGCGCGGTCGTGTCCGGCGTCGTCCTGGTCGGCTCGGTCCTGCTCTGGTCGCCCGCCGGCGGCTGGTTCGCCTACACCAGCCAAGACGGCGGCCTTTCGCCTGGTGACACCTTCCGGCCGCTGCGTGCCGTCACGGACATCCCGTGGATCCCGCCGCTCGGCGTCCGCTTCCACATCGGTATCGACACCATCTCGCTGCCGCTCATCATCCTCACCGCGCTGCTGACGTTCCTGTGCTGCATCTACTCGTTGAAGATCACCCCGCGGATCGGGCGGATGCGTTCGCTGATCGCGTTGCTGCTGGTGATCGAGGCGGGCGTGATCGGTGCGTTCAGTGCGATGGACCTGGTGCTGTTCTTCGTCTGCTTCGAGATCGTGCTGATCCCGATGTGGCTGATCATCGACATCTGGGGTGACGACCACGACCGGGCCGGGCGCAAGCGGGCCGCGACCACGTTCGTGCTGATGACGGTGTTCGGGTCCGCGCTGATGCTGCTCGGGTTCCTGCTCGTCTACCGGCAGGCCGGGACGTTCGACCTCGTGCAGCTGACGAATTCGCCGGTGCTCGGCGGGCACGGCGTACCGCTGGCTGCCGCACTGCTCATCGCTGTCGGGCTCGCGGTAAAGGTGCCGTTGTGGCCGCTGCACATCTGGCTGCCGGATGCGCATGCGAAGGCTCCGACGGTCGGGTCGGTGATCCTGGCCGGTGTCCTGCTGAAGCTCGGGACGTATGGGCTCATCCGGATCCTCGTCCCGGTCCTGCCCGACGCGACGGTGACGATCGCGCCGTACCTGGCTGGTTTCTCGACCGTCGCGATCATCGCCGGGTCGCTAGCCTGCCTCGGTCAGACCGATGTGAAGCGCCTGATCGCGTACTCGAGTGTCGGCCACATGGGCTTCATCGGGCTCGGGATCGCCTCGCTCTCGGACGCCGGGATGCAAGGCGCTCTGTTCGCGAACATCGCCCACGGCATCATCACCGGCCTGCTGTTCTTCCTCGCCGGCGCCATTAAGGACCGCCACGACACCAGCGACCTGCGCACGATCGGCCGGGCCCTGTACGCGCGGTTGCCGCGGATCGGGGCATTGCTCACGTTCGCCTGCCTGGCATCGCTTGGGTTGCCGGGGCTGGCCGGGTTCTGGGGCGAGATGCTGGTTCTGCTGGGCGCCTACAACCCGGCGAGCTCGTTGCCGCGGGCAACTTATCTGGTGTTCATGGTGATCGCCGGAGTCGGCACCGTGCTGACCGCGGCCTACTTCCTGCGGCTGATCCGCAACCTCTGCCAGGGCGACCCGGCCGAGAATCCGGCCAGTGCCTTTGCGGTCGACCTGAGCCGGATCGAGTTGCTCACCTGGTCGCCGCTGATCGTGCTGACCGTGCTGCTCGGCGTCTGGCCCAGCCTGCTTCTGCACCAGTGGGGGAACCTGTGACGCTCACCTGGACAGACTGGCAGGCCATCGCCGTACCGCTGGTGCTGGCGATCGGCGCAGTCGCCGTACTGCTCATCGACGCGTTCTGGCGCAGCTCGCCGGCACAACTCCGGCATACCGTCGTCACCCTGCTGACCGGCGCGGTGATCCTGTTCGGACTGGTCTTCGTCTGGGCTCAGCGCGATGACTTCAAGCCCGCCTTCTGTCGGCCGGTGACCGAGGGGCCGGCCGAGTGCAGTCTCGTGTTCGAGCCGCTGACCGCGGGGCTGTGGGGCGTGCTGCTGATCGGCGGGCTCGGGGTCGTCGGACTATCGGCGTACCGGCTGTTGTCGGCGGACATCCCCGTTGGTGAGTACCACTTCCTGCTGCTCAGCGCGCTGGTCGGCGCGACCACGCTGGCCGGGGCGCGCGACCTGGCGACGGTCGTGATCGGGCTCGAGGTCGTGTCGCTGCCGAGCTTCGCGCTGGTCGCGCTGCGCCGAGACCGCCGTGGTTCCGAGGCTGCGCTGAAGGCCTTCCTGGTCTCGGTGCTGTCGACCGCGGTGATGCTTTTCGGCATCTCCTATCTGTACGGCGTGACTGGGTCGCTGTACCTGACCACGATCGCGAACCGGCTCAACGGCCTCGACGCGAACCTGCAGCGGGTCGCGTTTGCGGCCGGGTTGTTCGTGGTCGTCGGGTTCGCGTTCAAGATCGCCGCCGTACCGTTCCATGCTTGGCTTCCGGACACGTACGTCGGCGCGCCGGTCGAGGTGACCGCGTTCCTGGCCGTCGTGTCGAAGTCGGCGGGTGTCGCGGGGCTGCTCGTCCTGGTGGTGACGGGGATCGCGCCGGACGGTTCCGATCTGCGGCTGGTGATCGCGGTCCTGGCCGCCGTCACGATGACCGTCGGGAACCTGGCTGCGCTGCGGCAACGAGAGGCCGTGCGGCTGCTCGCGTGGTCGTCGATCGGCCAGGTCGGCTTCCTGCTTGCGCCTTTGGCGGTCGGTGATGCGCAAGCGGTCGTCGGGTACCTCGCGGCGTACGTCGTCGTCACGCTGGGCGCCTTCGGTGCCGTGGCGGTCGTGCAGCGGCATCGGCCTCGCGGGCTGCTCTCGGATTATCGCGGCATGGTTCGCTCGGAGCCTGGGCTCGCGGTGGCGCTGATCTTCTTCCTGGTCGTGCTCGCCGGTCTACCGCCGGGGCTGGCCGGGTTGTTCACCAAGTTCGCGGCGTTCCAGGCAGTCATCGATGCGCACCTCGGCTGGCTGGCGATCGTGATGGCGATCAACGTGATGATCGGCCTCGCGGTGTACCTGCGTTGGGTTGCCGAACTCTTCCTGCTGCCGGCCGACGACCCGTTCTCGGTCGACATCGAGACGCCGGCCGTCGTGATGGTCTCGCTGTTCACCGCAGCCGCGGTCGTGGTCTCGGTGCTGCCCAGCACACTATTCGCGTTGGCAACCTGATCCACCGCTAGGGTGAACCGGTGAGCCTTTCACCGGAAGAGCCGTCGCGGATCGGCGACGAGGACCGCAATGCCGCCGTCCAGCGTCTGCAGAGTGCGTACACCGGTGGGTTTATCACGCACGAGGAGCTGGATGAGCGGCTGCATCAGGTGCTGACCGCAAAGGCGCAGAACGAGCTTGAGGTGGCGCTGACCGCTCTCCCCGCGGAGCGCCCGGCGACTACGGCGGCCATCGGTGCCGCGAGTGGGCGGATCAACCGGCGTGGCGTGTGGAAGGTGCCTCGGAAGCTCAAGGTGGAGTCCGCGTTCGGGCGGGTGCAGCTCGATCTGTCGCAGGCGATCTTCGAGGATCCGGTGGTCGACATCGAGTTGCAGCTCGGGACTGGGAAGGCGCGGATCACGGTTCCGCGGAACGCGATCGTCGAGATCGAGGCGCTGCAGACCGGGTGGAAAGACGTGCGCTACAAGGCGCGACAGCCCACCGGGCCCGGTGGGCCGACGATTCGGATCAGTGGGGCGATGGGGTTCGGGCGGCTGAAGATCCGGCACGCCCGCCGCTAATTGGATTGGGCGATGAAGTCCTCGTACTGCTTCCAGATCCGACGCCACAGTTGGTCGCGCTGCGTGCCGTCGTACTGGGGGAGGGGCAGGAAGAACTCGTCCGCGAGGGTCGCGAAGTAGTCCGCCTGGTTCTCGATGAGGCTGCTGTCGACGCGGTCGCCGAACGTCTCCGTGCGGCTGACCGAGCGCATGATGACGATCGAATCGCGCTTGCGACGGAAGACCGACGCCGTACGGCGGAACGGGGACTGGGGCTCGCCGGACAGCTCGGCGTGCCGGTGGGCGAAGTCGCCGAGGGTGGCGGGCGCATCCTCGAAGTCCATGCCGAACACGCCGAAGCGCGGATCGTGGTCCATCCGCCAGCCGGTGGTCTTCTCCGAACGGCGGATGACCAGGTCGAACGGGGCTTGGTGGAAGGCGCCGGCCTCGAGCGGAGTCGGGTGGATGAGGCCGTTGCCCAGACCGGCGTCGACCAACCACACCCGCTCCGGATCCTCGACCAGGCCGCGCACCGTCAGCACGAGGTGACCGCCATCCACGTCGCCCGGAAGGTTCGGGGTCTGGACGCCACCGCGGTGCATGGTCACCTGGTAGCCGAGGTTGGTGAGGAGCAGCGCGAGGACGCCGTTCAGCTGGAAGCAGTAGCCGCCGGTCTCGCGGGCGATGATCCGCCGGGCGGTCTCCTCGAGATCGAGCGGCGTACCGGGGGTGAGCTGGTACTGGACCGACTCGTACGGGATCTGGTCGACGTACGCCTCGTGCAGGCGGGTCAGACCGTCCAGGCTGGGCTTCTCCTCGTGCGTGACGCCGATCCGGCGGAGGAAGGCTTCGGTATCCACGAGGTCGAGGTTATGTCAGCATCGAGGGCGTGATCGCCGTCCTGGATCGAACTGCATCTTTAGGCATCGCCACCGAGCTAGGCGAGGTCTTCGCCGCTGCCTTCGCAGGCGAGGAGCACTCCGACGGGGAGCGCTTTGCCACCGAACAACTGCCCACGCACGCCGCCCGAGACGACTTCCGCCTGGTCGTGGCCCAGGAAGATTCTGTTCTTGGATTTGCCTATGGGTTCACCGGCTGGCCGGGGCAGTGGTGGTCGGATCGGATTGCTGCCGCGATTTCCCCCGACCTCGCGGCGGAGTGGATTGGTGGGCACTTCGAGGTGGTGGAGCTTGCCGTTGTTCCGGAGGCTCAGGGGCAGGGGATCGGGGCCGCGTTGATGACTGCGCTCGTCGACGGGCTTCCGCATCGGCGGATGCTCCTCACGACGTACGCCGACGATCGGACCGCGCCGCGGTTGTACCGGCGGCTGGGGTGGCAGGTACTGGTGCAGGACCTCGGCTGGGGGTCGGCGCTCTACGGGCTGGACACCGGAGTGCCGGGCATTGACTGACCTGGCAGGGTATGAGCTATGACCGCTGAGCAGATCTATGTCGGGAGCTACACCAGTCAGCCGGGAGGCGGCGAGGGGATCGGGTTCGGGACCCTGGACGGGATCGCGGTGGCGGCGACGACCGCCGATCCGTCGTTCCTGGTCCGGTCGGCCGACGGACGGTTCCTGTACGCGACCAACGAGGAGGAGACCGGCCGCGTCAGTGCGTTCGCGATCCAGGACGACGGCGGGCTGAAGTTCCTGAACGACCAGCCGACCGAGGGCCTGCACCCGTGTCACCTCGGCATCGACCCGACGGGCGCCTACCTCCTGTCGGCCAACTACAGCTCCGGCTCCATCGCGATCCACCCGATCCAAGCCGACGGCTCACTCGGTACGGCGACGCAGATCCTGCAGCGCGAGGGCACCGGCCCGAACGCCGATCGCCAGGAAGGTCCGCACGCCCACCAGGTCGTGTTCTTCGACGAGTTCGTCTTCGACGTCGACCTGGGCTCGGACACCGTCTACACGTCGACGCTGACCGCAGCAGGCCGCCTCGAAGCGGTCGACCTGCTGCGGATCCACCCCGGCGCCGGTCCGCGACACCTGGTGTTCCATCCGGATGGCAGTGCGGCGTACGTGATCAATGAGCTCGACTCCACGCTCAGCGTCTGCAGCTACGACGGCGGCAAGCTGCAGGTCGTGCAGACGCTCTCCACCCGCCCAGCCGACTCACCTGGCGAGAGCTACCCGGCCGAGCTGCTGATCTCCGCCGACGGCCGTTTCCTCTACGGCTCCAACCGTGGCGACGACACCATCGCCGTCTTCGCTCTCGCTGCGGATGCCCTCTCGGCCGAGCTCGTCCAGACCATCGACTCCGGTGGCAACTGGCCGCGCCACCTGGCCTTCAGCACGGACGGCACCGGCCTGTACGCCGCCAACGAGCGCTCCGACACCATCGCGACGTACGGGATCGCTAACGGCCTCCTGACGCCAGACGGCGACCCGACGAGCTGGCCGAAGCCGGTCTGCATCCTGCCGGTCTAACCGGTGATGTCCGCGACCAGTTGCTTGGCCTGCTTGGACGTGAAGTTTCCAGAGATCTGAACCCGCCCGGCCGTGATCGGCGCCGAGACACTCGGCGCCGACACCACCCGGTCGTTGACCACGATCGCCAGCTGATTGGCCGGCGGCTTCGCCTTTACCAGCTGACCGGTCAGCGTCGCGAACGTCTTGGTGCCCGCGGAGTCGAGCGTCAGCGTCACCAGCCAGCCAGTGCCTTGCGTGTCCGCAGACGCCTGTACGTCGGTGACGTGCGTACCGTCCAGCTCGACTTTCCCCAGCGTGTACTTCGTTCCGTCCGCACTGCAGCGCACATTCGCGACAGTCGGCGCCTTGGCGCACGCGTTCGGCTCGAGTTTCACCACTCGCCGGAACTGCAGCGTGTTCGCCGCGGCCGGCTTCGCGGGTGGAGGCTCCTCGTTCACTCGCTTCAGCACGATCACGACGATCCCCGCGAGAGCCGCGATCAGCACCACCACGAGCAGTACGAACAACACCACCGGCCCCCGGCTGCGCTTGATCGGAGCGCCGAGCTGCGGGGGCGGATACGACTGAGCCATGGCACCAGATGCTACTGATGCCATGGCTCTCAGTGCGTCAAACGGTGACGAGCTTTTCGAAGAAGAACTCGTGCTTCAGGAACGACACGTCGTACTCGTGTCCCGGCTGCGGCGGCAGCAACTGCGCGGCCTGGAACAACCGCCAGCCGTCCTTCAACGCCTCCAGCCCGTTCGCGTACGGCGGTACGTCACTGTCCCCGGTGGTCGGCGACGTCGCGCCCGTCCCGTCGTACGTCGACCAGCCGACGACACGCGCGTCCAGTGCGGACGAGGCGAGGTACAGCACCAGCACCTGCTGGCGGACGGTCTGCTGGGGCGATTCAACGGCTGCGGTCATGCGATCACCTTCTTGGCGTGGGGGTTGACGCTGCGCTGGGAGACCACGCGCTGCGGGCGGTTCGACACCCGGGTGACCCAGTAGTCCGGGTCGAAGGTGTCGTCACCGGTGATGGCCTGCCACAGCTTCACCCGGTTGTAGATCTCGAGCCGGCCGGTCGCGTTCTCGTACCACGGGAACGACTGGCTCAGCTCGCGCGCCACCTCGTCGTCGTACAGGTCCTCGAGGTTCCACAGCCGGACCTGACGCACGGTCGGGTTGAAGCGGATCTTGAACATGTACCGGTCGATGGCGCTGTCGTTCTTGCGGCCGCCGTGCCAGATCCCGTGGTGCAGGAACTGGACGGTGCCGGCCGGGCAGACCAGACGGGTCTGACCGAGCAGGTTCTGGTAGCGGCCGGTGTCGGACTCGTTGGTGCGACGCAGGTGGCTGCCGGGGACGCTCAGCGTGCCGCCCATCTCCAGCGTGACGTCCTGCGGGTAGTACATGAGCTGTACGTCGAACGCGTCCGGGCGGACGTCGATGATCGCGTCACCGTGGAGGTTCTGCGCCTCACCCTCGTTCGCCTTGCGGATGTGCACGGCGTGATGGTCGACCGTCGGCTCCGGGCCGACCAGGCTGTGGATCGCCCCGGCCACCTCGGGCAGCTGCACCAGCCGCTGGACGAATTCGCTGTCCACGAACGCCTCCGACAGCGGGGTGCCGTAGGGGACGCCGGGGATGCCGTTGTCGAGGACCTCGATCGCCTGCCGGTTCATCTCGTCGGGCACGACGGCGTCCATCCGGAGCGCGCCGGTTGCGACGAAATGCGCCATCTGAACCGAGCTGAGGAGGTTCTTGCGATGCGGATGGGGCATGGTTCTCCCTCTCGGGGGTGGTGGTTACTACTCCACAACGCTAGATCGATTCTTCGTGCTTGCGCGTGGGTTGTGATCACCACTGGTGGTAATTTTTCACCATGATCGCGCTACCACTGGCCACGCCGCCGGAGGTCGTCAACGTCGGATCCGGAATCCACGGCACCCGGCGGCTGCGCGACGTCTTCCAGCTCCCCGACCTCTGGCAACTGCACCTCTACACCTACTCCTGCGACCTGACAGTCGCCGGTACGACGTACGCCGTGGCCCCCGGCTACGTGTCGCTCACCCCGGCCGGGGCGCTCGTGCAGTTCGACTACCGCGGTCGCTCCGAACACCTCTATGCCCACTTCCGCCCGTCTGATGTGGGCGAGCCGTCGTACCTGCCCGTCGTACAGGATGCTGGTGACACCGCGCCGCTGCTGACCGGTCTGCTGCGGTCAGCGATCGAGGCCTCGCCCTCCGGCTCAGCCCGCATGACCGCCGAGGTCTGGACAGTCCTCTGGCGCATCGCCGACCTGGCCGCCGCCACCC
>NZ_BAAANF010000002.1:74839-422138 GCF_039529655.1 Kribbella yunnanensis
ATCGAAGCCAATCTCGCCCGCCCCGTCACAGTCGCCGCCGTAGCCCGCATCGCCGGCGTCTCCCACAACCACCTGACCCGCCTCTTCCAAGCCGAAACCGGCTCCACGGTCATCGGCTACCTTCGCCGCCGCCGCATGACCCGAGCCAGGCACCTGCTCGTCTCCTCCACCCTCTCCATCCCCGCCGTAGCAGCCTCCGTAGGCATCCCCGACCTCCAAGCCTTCAACAAGGCCTGCCACCGAGAACTCGGAGCGTCCCCGCGCTCCATCCGTACGACGGCCTAGCAGCTACCCGCGGAGCAGCGCACGGACCTGATCCCTGATCTCCTGGACGACGTCGTTGATCGGGTTGGTGCGGTTGATCGTCGCGGCCATGCTGAGGAACATGATCGCGGAGACGATGTGCGCGAGTGCCGCGGCATCGTCGGCGCTGAACCGCTCGTCCCGCCGCAGCACGTCGGCGATCGCTTCTTCGGTCTGCACGGTCAGGGCGAGCGCGTCGCGGTGGTGGGGTTCCGCAGGGTCGCCGAAGACGATCTCGCGCAGGTAGGTCCGTCCGTTGTCGACCTGCTTGCGGTTGCACTCCACGACCGGGCGGACGATCGCCAGCACCGCATCCAGTACGTCGGGGATGCGTTCGGCCGCCGACCTGCCTTCCACCAACGCTTCGGCGTACCCGGAGTTCTGGACGAGCAGCAGGAGTTCGCCCTTGGACTTGGCGTAGAGGAACAGCGTGCCCGCCCCGATGTCGGCCTTGTCGGCGATCTCCTGGGTGGTCACCTCGTCGACGCCGCGCTCGGCGAACAGCTCCTGGGCGGCGGCGGTGATGCGATCGAGCTTCTCCTGCTTGTTCCGCTCGCGCCGTCCGACCGGTGGCATGATTGCCGTCCTTCCGTGCTCACAGGCTGAGAAACTCCACGGCGACCGGGGCGAACTTGTCGTGGAACTGGAAGATGCCGCCGTGCCCGGAATCAGGGTAGATGACCAGCTGGGAGCCCTTGATCCGGCGGTGCAGATCCTCGGACAGTACCGAGGGCACCATCCGGTCGTTGTCGCCGTTCGCGATCAGGGTCGGCTGGGTGATCTTCGACAGGTCGGCCGGCGTCGAGCGCCCCCACTTCTTGATCGCCTTCAGCTGGGTCTGCATCGCCCGCAGCGAGGTGGGAGTGTCACGGTCCGCAGTGCGCTCCTCGAGCCGCTGCACGAACGCCCGGGCAGCCGGCTTGCCCGTCGCGTTGCGATTGAAGAACAGGAACTCCTTCGGATCCGAGCGGTTCAACGTTGCCCGCAGGATGTCGTAGTACGTCACGCCGGCGATCTTGTCCAGGTCCTTCCCGCCCGCGGGACCGGTGCCCGTGAGGACGAGTTTGCGGACGAGGTCCGGGTGCTTCGCGACGAGGGCCTGGGCGACCATGCCGCCGAGGGAGAACGAGAACACGTCGATCGTGTCGAAGCCGAGCGCCGTGACGAAGGCGTAGGCATCGTCGGCCATCGCCTCCACACTGTCCGGGGCCTTGCCGGTCGACGCCCCGACACCGCGCTGGTCGAAGGCGATCACGTGCCTGGTCTGCGCGATGGGGTCGACGATGCGCGGGTCCCAGTTGTCCAGGTTCGCGGCGAGATGAACGAAGAAGACGACAGGGATGCCGCCCTTCGGCCCCAGTTCGCGATAGGCGTAGGTGACGCCTTTGGCGTCGACTGTTTGGGTGGGCGCGTCCTTGTAGGCCGTGATGACGTTCATGCTGCTTCTCCGGTTTCTGTTGTTCTGGTGATGACGGTCTTGCCTTCCTTGCCCAGCGACTGCAGCGCCTCGACGGTCTGGTCGAAGCCGACGACTCGGCGGACGACCGGGCGCACCGCACCCTTGTCGACGAGTTTGGTGAGCTCGCGCAGCTGGTCGCCGCTGGCGCGCATGAAGAGGAATTCGTAGGTCACACCCCGGCGCCGCGCTTGGCGGCGAATGCTGCTGCTGAGGGCGGTCATCGCCAGCCGCAGCACGGGATTCGCGCCGAGTTCGCGACCGAACGCCGGGTCGGGCGGCCCGGCAATCCCGATCGCCTTGCCACCAGGACGCAGTACACGCAGGGACTTCTCGAGGTTCTCGCCACCGAGGCTGTCCAGTACGACGTCGTACCCGGTGAGGAGTTGTTCGAAGTCCTGGCTGCGGTAGTCGATGGTGTGGTCCGCGCCGAGCTCCCGGACGAAGTCGACGTCGTCTGCACCGACCGTCGTAGCCACCGTAGCGCCCAGATGCTTGGCGAGCTGGATCGCGATCGTCCCGACTCCGCCGGCGCCGGCGTGGATGAGAACCCGTTGCCCTGGTTGCAGATCGGCTCGCTCGACCAGTGCCTGCCAGGCGGTCAAACCGACCAGAGGCAGCGACGCCGCTTCCTCGAAACTGATCGAGGCCGGTTTGAGCGCGAGGTCCTCCTCGGCGATGGCAATGCGTTCGGCGAGCGTCCCGATCCGGTCCTTGCCGGGCCGCGCGTAAACCTCGTCGCCCGGCGCGAATGTTTGAACCTTCTTGCCGGTGCCGATCACCGTCCCGGCGACGTCGTTGCCGAGGATCAGCGGCAACTCGTACCGAAGGACCTGCCGGAACTCACCCGCCCGGATCTTCTCGTCCAGCGCGTTGAGCCCGGCCGCCCGCACCTCGACCAGGACGTCGCGCTCCCCGACGACAGGCTCCGGCACCTCCGCTTCCTGGATCGGCCCCTTGTACTTCTTGACCACGAACGCTCTCATCATGCCTTCTCTCTGAGTCTCCTCAATAATGAGTCTACTCAGAATTCTTGTCAAGAAAATGCGCTGGCCGCCGCTGAAGAGCGCCGGTTAGCGTGCGCGGTGTGTTGATCCCCGTCGCGGACGCTCCGCAGTACGAGTCAGAGGCCGCCGTACGATTCGCCGAGGGCTGGCCCGAATTCATCTTCCACGACGCTGCGTCGTCGCAATGGAACTCGCGTCGTACCGAGTACTTCCCCGACTGGGAGTTCTACTTCACCGCCGACGACCACCTGGCCGCCGGTTGCTGGGGCGTCCCGCTGGCCTGGGACGGAACGGTCGCCGACCTCCCCGGCGGCTACACGGACTCGCTCGCGCGGTCGGTGACGTCGTACGAAGCAGGCGTCGTACCGAACACCTTCGTCCTGATGGCCGCCGCCGTACTCCCCGAGTTCCGCGGCACCGCCGCCGCCCTCATCACCGCAGTCCGCGATCGAGCCGTTGCGGCAGGACTGGGGCAGGTCGTAGCTCCCCTACGCCCCACCTGGAAACCCCGCTACCCCCTGACCCCCATAGAGACCTACGCCACCTGGACCCGCCCCGACGGCCTCCCCCTGGACCCCTGGCTCCGCACCCACACCCGCCTAGGCGCCACCATCCTCACCCCTGCCCCCACCTCCCAGACCATCACCGGCTCGGTAGCCGACTGGGAAACCTGGACCAAGATGTCCTTCCCCACCACCGGCCCCTACGTAATCCCCGCCGGCCTCTCAGTCCTCCACATAGACCGCTCCACCAACACCGGCACCTACACCGAACCCAACATCTGGGTCCGCCACGCCTAACCCCGTCGCGAAGAACACGTAGTAGTACCGGATTCGCCCCCGCCAAGCTCGTTGGTGAGCGCAACAGACCGGCCATCAGCCGACTACTACGTGTCCTTGCCGACACCCTCAGCTGTCATCCTCCTCGGCCGGCCGCCGCCGAGTCCCCTCCGGCGTGAACCGCAGCGACTCGACGAACAGGCCACCGCACCGCCCCGCCAGCACCACCTCGTCGTCGCCGCAGTGGAACCACACGATCGGCTCACCCGGCCGGCCATACCCAAGCACGCCGTCGCCGCTGCTCGTGGTCCGCACCGAGGGTTCCCCGAACCGCTCGACCACGTCCCCCCGACTGCGATCAACCGCACACCACTGCGCGAACCGGTCCCGCACCACGCCGTACTCCTCGGCCGTCAGTGTCCGATCAAGTACGAGCCACCCATGCTCGTGCGCATAGTCGGCGTACACGGAGGCGGCCGCATTCTGCTCCGTTCCTGGCATCAACTGCCGCACCATGCCCGTAACCCCGATCGACGACCACGCGCCCCGGGCCTCCAACGCGTTGATCCAACCCCGCTCATCGCCGGTCTCCATGACGTATGTGACATTGCGCATCGCGTTGCCGAGCCCGTCCTCGTCCCGCCCGTACATCCCCGGCCGACGGATAGCGCCGTTCAACTGCTCGATGAAGTGCTGCTGAATCTGCTCAACGGTCAGCATGATGGGGGCCTCCGGTTCCGCAAGACTTTGGAGTAGGCGATGAAGTTAGGCGAAGTTGCCGCCCGCCTCGAGCAGTTCGACGAAGAGCTGACGATCTACGCCGCGAGGCCGTGGACGATCGACTCGGAGGCATCGCTCAAGGTGAACGAAGACCACACCACCCGGCCGGTGGACGGCCTGGACTACTTCCTCGAGGTGAACATAGCGGTGGAGGTAATCGAGACCTGGAGCGTGCATCGGCCGGGCGAGGTCCCGACCACCGCCGAACGCTGCGAGGCGATCGTGTTTTACGCGGACAACGACTGCTACCTGGTCCCGGGCGGCTACGGCTGAGCGGCCAGGCCCTTGGTGAGGATGCCTCGGGTGATGCGGAGGCAGTCTTCGCGGTCGGGGCCGGTGAGGGCCTGGTGCGACCACAGGACGACGTCCTCGCGCGCACGGACATGCCGGTAGTACTTCACCGCCTCGTCGTCGATCACGTGCGGTCCATAGCCCCTCAGGAACGCCTCGAGCTGCTCAGGTGAGGTGGGCCCGACATCGCCCATCCCGCCCAGCATGAACATCAGGTCCTGCTCACGCGGTGCCAGGATCACGTCGTCCCAGTCGATCAGGTGTACGCCGTCCTTCGCGACGAGCACGTTGCCGAGGTGCGGATCGCCATGGCAGACCACCCGCGGCCCTTCTGGCGCCGGCGGATCGCCGCCCAGCAGTACGCCGATCGTCGCCGCGTGCTCCTCCCATAGAGCGCCCAGCGCCGCCTCCACCTCGTCCTCCGGCGCCTGCGCGAGCCGCTCCCGCACTTCCGCGGCCGCCGCCGGGACCCGAGCATCGATGTGACTCCGCCTCGGCAACGCGTCCCGCAACCGCACCGGGGGCTCCGCGTCGTGCACCCGCCGCAGCAGAGCGCCGTACTCGGCCCACTCCGCACCCGTGAGCCCAACCTCAGCCGCCCGCGCCCCCTCGATCCACGGCGTCACCGTCAGCCGCTTCTTCTGCCCGTGGAAGGTCCACAACCCACCCTCCACCGTCCGCACGACCTCCGGTACGCCGGGCAGCCCGCAATCACCCAGGTACGCCGCCACCTGGTGGCCGGTGTTGGTCCCGGCCCCACTCCACTTCACGGCGTACGCATTGGTCGCCGTACTGACCCTCCAGACCTGCGCGGCCAGGTCCGCCCCGTAGCCGACGGGTGAGAGTTCCACCACATCCAGCCCGAAGTCGTCGTACAACCACCGCCGCAGCAACGTGTCACCCACGCCGCCCAGCATGCCCGCCGTACCGGCCCGCGGCGAGGTCTTTTCGGACCTGTCGGCTGGCATGATCCGGCGGATGGAACATGATCACCAGGAGTGGGACCGCATCGTGCAGGAGGCAACCACCCGGGCCGCGGCGCGACAGGAGCAGCTGGTCGAGCAGCTCGGTGACGACGTCCAGTACGACTGGGACCTGGAGCAGGCCACCATCACCTGGTCCCGCGCTGGCCAGGCGTTCCGCACCGCCCGGCTGACGCTGATCGGCACCGTCAGCCTGGCCGAGTCCACCTGGCTGTGGTCCTGGGCGAACGACTCACTCCCGCCGGCCTCGGTCGGAGACATGCCGAAGGTCCGCCAGTACGGCGAGGCGCACGGGTACCCCGTGCTCCCCTGGCCCTCGTTCAACAACCACCCGGGTCTGGTGAAGGAGGCCCGGGTGGTGTCTGCCGCCGTACTGGACGCCACCGCGCTCTGGACCGATCAGTCAGGCGACGTCGTCCTGCACTTCCTCCTGCACGACCTCACCGGTAGTTGACGAACTGCACCGCGAAGTCCAGGTCCTGCCCCTTGATCAGCGCCTGCACGGCCTGCAGATCGTCCCGGCTCTTGCTGGAGACCCGCAACTCCTCGCCCTGGATCTGCGCCTTCACACCCTTGGGCCCCTCGTCCCGAATCAGCTTCGACAGCTTCTTCGCGTTCTCCTGCGTGATCCCGGCGCTGATCGAGGCGTTGATCTTGTAGATCTTCCCGGACAGCTTGGGCTCGTCGGCCTCCAGCCCCTTCAGTGAGATCTGCCGCTTGACGAGCTTGTCCTTGAGGACGTCGAGAACGGCGTTGCAGCGCTCCTCGGTGTTCGCCTGCATGTCGATCGCCTCGCCGGACAGCTTGATGCCCGCATCCACGTTCTTGAAGTCGAACCGCTGGCTGATCTCCTTCGCCGCCTGGTTCACGGCGTTGTCCACCTCCTGCTGATCGACCTTGTTCACGATGTCGAAGGAGGACTCCGAAGCCATGGGCACTTCCTTTCCGATTTGCTGTGAGGGGCACCTACTGTTGTATCGTCTCCCACGCCGGTTCACGAACCGGCAGCACCCTGGCGGGTTGCCCGAGTGGCCAAAGGGAGCAGACTGTAAATCTGTCGGCTTATGCCTACGCAGGTTCGAACCCTGCACCCGCCACAGGCGCTAAAACAGCCCCTGACTTGCGAACCAGCAGGTCAGGGGCTGTCTTCTTGTGTCGACCGAGTCCGGCCACCTACGGTCGTCTGGCTCACAGGCGGGTCATGGAGTCCGCGCGGGCTGGAACGGAGATCCGTCGCGGCCACTTGCCGGTGGCTGGGGGCGGATGCATGCTCGGGCTAGGGGTTGCTTGGTGGCGCGGGCGGGCTTGGTGCGTGGAGCACTTTGGAGCTGCCCGTGCTCGTGGGGGGTGGGAGGCGGTATGGACGGGTCAGGGGCTCTTCGGCGTGCGGGATGGGCGGGCGCTGCTTCGGTTGTGTTGCTTGCTGGGGCGGTGGCGTTGTGCTCGCTGGTTGGGGTTGACGACGCGGGGATGTCGGATGCGGCCATTCTGGAGCGGCTTAACGATGGTGGGCGGCAGGCTGCTGCTGGTGTGGGGGTGCCGGTGCTTGCTGCGGGGGTTGGGCTGTTGTTGTGGTTTGCCAGTGGGCTGCGGCTGGTGCTGGATCGGTTGTCTGGTGGGGACCCGCTGGTGCATGTGGTGGTGCCGGCTGTGGCGATGTTTGGTGGGTTGATGATCACTGGGGTCTCGCTCGATGTGGGGAGTGCGTTTGCGGCGTGGTCGGACGAGTTCACCGCCGATGCGGACACCGTGCGGGCGGTTGGCATGGGAGGGCAGGTTCTGGCGCTCACTGGGCTGATCGGGTGCGGTGTGCTGGTGGCTGTGACCACCCGGATCGCGCGGCAGGCGGGTGTGTTGCCGACGTGGGCTGTGTGGGTGTCGTACGTCGTTGTCGCGTTGTGCCTGGCTGGGTTCTGGAGTGGGGGTATGGCGTCTGTGGCCTTCGGGTTGTGGCTCATCGGCGCCGTTGTCGGGGTGCTGCGCGCGGCACGGCCGGCACCGACCGTGCCGGCGCAGGGGTCACCGGCTCCTGAGGCGGCTTAAGGCTTAGGTGCCGCAGAGGATGGTGGCGTAGAGGGTTTGGAAGTCGGGCTCATCGTTGCGGAGGGTGGCGTACCAGCGGTTGCTGAGGACGTCGGCGTGGATGAGGGTGCCGATGGCGCCGCCGCTGAGGATGGTTTTGCCTTCCGGGCAGCCTGCGGAGATGTAGAGGCGACCGCCTGGGAAGACGGAGGTGGCGGGGGACCAGTCGTAGGTGAGGTAGCCGAGGCCGTCGGCGCAGATGGATTGGACGGTCAGGGTGCGGGCTACGGCGTCGTTGTTGCGGACCGACGCCCAGTAGCGGTTCTCGGCGACGATGGGCTGGAGGCGGACGAGGGTGGTGTTGTCGGTGTCGGCCCAGGCGCCGCCGCCGATGACCTGGCCGGACGTGCACTGGGCGCCCCCGGCCGCGATCGCGTTCGGGTGGGCCAGGATGGTCGCCGTACGGATGGTGTAGTTGTTCAGGCCGCTGTAGCAGATGACCTGCATCGTGACGGAGCGGACGGTGTTGGTGTAGTTGGCCACGGTGACTCGCCAGCCGGCGCCGGCGTCCAGGGCGCGGGTGGCTTTGAGCTCGGGGCCGCCGTCCCATTCGGCGTATGCGCCGCCGCCGGTCGCGACCATGCCGGCTGGGCAGTAGGCCCAGGCGTACCAGTAGCGATAGGGCTGTACGTCGAAGGTGAACTTGCGCACCTCTGTCCGGGCGAGGGCGCTGCGCGCGGCCGGGGTGTTCGGCCTGGGTGGCGGGGTGAACTCCTTGGGCGGGCCGCCGATCCGTCCGGCGTCGGTTGCGCCTCCGGTGGGTGGGGCGGCTGATGTCGGCAGCAGTGTGCCGCTGAAGAGGAGTAGTGCTGCTGCGAGCAGCAAGAAGACGCGACTGATCAATCTCAACACAGTGATCCCCCAGGTGTTTGAGCTGTGCTCAGACGCTAGGTGGCTGCTGTGTCACGGGTCTTTCACCCTGATCTCACCGACGGAGAAACTCGGTGGCGAGCCGGTACGGCGGGCGCTCAGCATGGGGAGATGGTGAGCGAAGACCAGTTGGAGGAGTTTGCGCGGGACGGGATATTGCAGCTACCGCAGGCCTTCGGGGCTGAGGATGCGGCTCGGGTGCGGGACGGCGTGTGGCGTGAGTTGGGTGCGCTGTACGGGATGCGGCCGGACGACCGCAGTACCTGGGAGCCGCACAGGCCCACCGGGCTGAAGGTCAGTCGGAAGGATCCGGCGGCCAACGCGATTCTCGGGCCGGTGCTGCGGGGCGTGCTGGATCAGTTGCTGGGGGAGTGGGTTGAGCCCACGCATCAGGGGCAGGTGTTGGTGACGATGCCTACCGGGGACGAGTGGGCAGTACCGCATCGGCAGTGGCACACAGATGTGGGGTACGACGATGTGCCGGCGGGACTGAAGGTTTGGGCGCTGCTAGGCGACATCGAGGCTGGCGGCGGTGGGACGCCGCAGGTTGTGGGGTCGCATCGGGTGATCGAGCGGTACTTGCAGGGGACCGACGAGCGGGACTTCACCACTGTGCGCGATGCGGTGCTGGGATCTCACGAGTGGTTTCGGCAGCTAACTCGTGCGGATCGCGACATCGACCCCACCAGGGAGGCGGAGGTGGACGGGATTCCGGTGCGCGTGGTTGAGCTGACCGGGAGCGCCGGGGATGTCTACATCACGCATCCGTGGGTGCTGCACTCGATTGCGCCGAATGCGCGGGAGACGCCGCGGATGATGCGAAGCCGGATGATGTGGCGGAAGGACTGAGCGCTACTCGCCTACGGAGCCGTCGATGGATTCGCGGAGGAAGTCGGCGTGGCCGTTGTGGCGGGCGTACTCCTCGATCATGTGCAGGACGATCCAGCGGACACTGGGCACCTCACCGCCGGGCAGGCTGCGGCGGGCGGGTTGGTCCAGACCGCCGTTCGTCAGGGTCTCGGTCAGCAACGTGCGGGATCGGGCGACTGCGGCCTCCCAGAGAGCGTGGAGGGCCTCGGGAGTCTCGTGGACGGTCCAGACCTCTTCGGGGTTGAGGCCGGCCCATTGCGGGTGGCGCTTGTTGCCTTGCATGCGCCGGGAGAACCAGTGGTCCTCGTAGTAGGCGAGGTGTTTGAGCAGACCGCCCAGGGTCATCGTCGAGGCGCCCACAGTCGCCTGTAGGCCGGCTGCGTCCAGGCCGGCGCACTTCCAGGCGAAGGTCGCGCGGTGGTACTCCAGGAAGCCGATGAGCGACTCGGTCTCGCCTGCTGCGAGCGGGGGTTCGGGGCGCTCGAAGGTGGTCATGACCGCGAGTTTAGGACGGCCGCCAGGAGGTCGCCGCAGGAAACTGTCGGTGGGCCAAGTTAAAACGGGTGGATGAGATACGGATTCATCTTGCCCGGTGGGACTGCTGGTGAGCAGTTGGAGCAGGCTGTGGCGGCTGAGCGGGCCGGGTGGGACGGCGTGTTTGTCTGGGAGGCGGCGTACGGCGTGGATCCGTGGGGGCTGCTGTGCGCGGTGGCGGCGCGGACGGAGCGGATCCGGTTGGGGACAATGCTGACGCCACTGCCTTGGCGGCGGCCGTGGAAGGTGGCCAGCCAGGTGGTGACGCTGGACCAGGTGTCCGGTGGGCGGGCGACGCTGGCTGTGGGTGTGGGGGCGATTGAGACGGATCTGCCGCGGACGGGTGAGGAGTTGGAGCTGCGGACACGCGCGGCGATGCTCGATGAGGGGATCGACCTGATCCGGGAGCTGTGGGCCGGCGGGATCAACTACCAGGGTCAGTACTACGAGTACAGCTGCGAGCGTGATGACCTGGCCCAGGTGGGGCGGCCGGTGCAGGAGCGGATTCCGATCTGGGTCGTCGGAGCGTGGCCGCGGCCGAAGTCGATGCGGCGGGTGCTGCGTTGTGACGGCGTACTGCCGCAGTTCGCGCCTGGGCAGGACACACCCGCGGAGCTGGCGCGGCTCAAGGCTTGGCTGGGCGAGCGCGAGATAGAGGTCATCGCCGAGGGCGAGTCGCAGGATGCGACCGCTGTGCAGCCCTGGGCCGAGGCAGGGGCGACCTGGTGGCTCGAGACGCGCTGGGAGATGCCGCATCACTCCGCCGAGCGGATGCAGCAGGTCCGCGAGCGCATCGCGGCCGGCGCGCCTAGACCTTCCGGGTCATGAAGACGTCGACCGGGTCCTCGGAGTCGACGATGAAGCCGTGGCGTTCGTAGAGGCGGCGAGCGGGGCTGCCTTGGAGGACGTTGAGGCGCACCAGACCGTCATGTGAGTCCAGGACGTGCTGCAGTACGGCGCTCCCCAGGCCGCGGCCCTGCATCGAGGGGTGCAGGTAGAAGTGCTCCAGCCACGGGCCGTCGTCGGCCGGGCGGAGGGCGATCGAGCCAGCGAACTCACCGTAGGACTCGATGATCCAGGTGTGGGAAGGATCGAAGCCGTCACGGAAGCGCTGACGGACGCGGCGCTCGTCGTACCGGCCGAGGCGCTCGAGATCTGCACGCAGTACGACGGCACGCAGCTCGGCGAGCGGTTCGACATCCGCCGGGGTGGCGGGGCGGAGGCGCCAAGGGATCATGGGACGAACTCTAGGGTTGGGAATACCGGCCGGGCGGGGCAGGGTTGGCGTTGGTGAGCACAAGTGTGAGAGGGATGGGATGAAGCCGACTGAGTTCGTGAAGGTGAACGCGCAGTTCTGGGGGGAGCACCTCCGGGAGATCAGCGGGCATCTGCCGGTGAGCCACCGGCGGGAGCTGGCCGGTCCGCTGCTGTATCCGCGGATGCTGGTCCTGACGGAGACGCCGGACTGGAACATCGTGGAGCTGGTCGGCATCAGCCGGGAGTACCGCAGTCTCGAGGTGCGGCGGCAGAAGGTCGCGAGCGTCGAGGAGTACTTCGGTGTCAGCGGCGAGGGCTCGGCCGTGGTGACGCTGCCGGGCGAGAACCTGTTCAAGGACGCGACCGTCGCGACGCACGACGGGCGGCGTGAGCTCGAGGCGCGGTTCCCGGGTGTGCGGGCGATGATCGGCCAGGAGTTCTCCGGGCCGGGTGAGGACCTGCTGAAGTTCGCGCCGGGCAACTACTCGACCTTCGACCGGACGCTGCTCGTGCACTCGGCCGGATCCGCGCTGCGGGCGCACTGGGTGTTCTTCGCGCTGGCGATCCACCGCTCGGAGCCCGCCGAGAAGTACCTCGATTTCCTGCGCAACTTCGCCGCCGCCGCGCCGCACACCGACCCGATCGGGACGCTCAGCGTGCCGCGGGCCGACGACGGCGCCGACCTGCAGGGCGCGGTCTTCGCGAGCACGTACCTCGCGCACGACGTACCGAAGTCGACGGTCGACCAGTTCCTGAGCGCCAACGAGGACTTCCTGCTGACGGCGTTCGACGCGACCAAACTGATCCGCCAGCCGCACCTGGAGTGGCAGAGCGGCGACGAGGCCGCCCTGACGCCCGACTTCATTCTGGAGCGGGCCGACGGGTCGCATGTCGTCGGTGACCTGCGGCTTCCGCTGGCCGATGGGGCCAAGAAGCACCGCCGTACGACGACGCTCGCGGCCGGCGTGGACCAACTCGCGCGCGTCACCGCGTACTTCGACGATGCGGACAACCGTGCGTTCGCGAACACGAAGTACGGCGTGGAGATCACGTCGCCGCGCAAGCTCGTGGTGATCGGCTCGCAGGACGTCGTCGACGCCGCGCAGCTGAAGGCGGCGGAGGGTGTCGAGGTGCTCGACTACGACACCATCCTGCGCCTGCATCTCGCCGCAACGACGGCCTGATCGGTTGCTAGGGTCCGATCCCGTGAAGTACTTCGTGTACGGACGGGATCGGGCCGGCGCCGGTGAGCTCAAAGAGCGGCTGACGCCGGAGCACTGGGCGTTCATGGATGGGTACGCCGACGAGCTGATCGCCCGCGGACCCACCCTCACGCCGGACGGCGAGGGCACCACCGGCAGCCTGCACATCATCGACCTGCCGACGTTCGAAGCGGTGAAGACCTTCGCGTACGACGAGCCCTACTACCGCGACGGCGTCTTCGAATCCGTCCTCATCACCCGCTTCGAGTCGCACACCAGCGGCACGATGTGGGACTTCGCGAACGCGGTCGACGGCTACCACCGCTACCTCGTCCACACCGACGACGCCCCGCGAGAGCTCACCTCGCCGCACATCATCATGTACGGCGACCTCCTGGCCCTCGACTCTGACGCGCACCTCGGCCGCGCCGTACTGCTCGAGGCCCCGGACGCCGAAGCAGCCGCCGCTCTCGCCCAAGCCGATCTCGCCCACGTCCACCCCTGGACTTTCGGCGGCCGCCGCTAGCTGTCTGTTTCGGCGTTCCCCGTCCGTCGGTGGGGTGACGGAAGGAGACAGCGATGACAGTCATCGTGGCCGGCAGCGTGTGGGTGGACCCGGCAGCAAGAGATCAGAACGTCGCCGCGCATCAAGTGATCGTCCGCGCGGCGCGTGCCTACCCGGGCTGCCTCGACTGCTCGATCTCACCCGACCCGATCGATCCGGGTCGCGTGAACATCTTCGAGTACTGGGACTCCGAGGAAACCCTCAACACCTGGCGAGCCATCGCCCCATCCCCCGACCCGACAACCGCCACAATCGAGTCCCAGAAGGTCTTCCTGCACGAAGTTTCCGCCTCCGGCCCACCCTTCAGAGCAACGAACTGACCGACTCGGTAGGCGCCAGAACTCGAGCGGCGGACGAGGCAACCGCGGTTCGCGCTCGAGGCGGCGCATCTCGCCGTCGGTTGGGAAACCGATCGGTGGTAGGCCGCCCATCACGAGTGCGTGGGCGCGGGAGGTGCTGCGCGCGACCATCGCGGCCATGGCTGCGGTCTGCGAAAAACCCCACACTGCAAAGCGATCCAGGCTCTCGTGGTCGAGGACGGTCAGCACCTGATCACCGATCGAGCCGAAGTCGTACGTCGTCGGTCGGTCGCTCGCGCCGAAACCGACGGGATGGATCTCGAGGATGCGGAATCGGTCAGCGAGCCAGTTCGCGGCGGGGAACTCACGCGGCCGGCGGTTGTTCTTGACCAGCACGAGCGTCGGTCCATCGCCGGTGACCTGGTACGCGACTCGGGCGCCTGCGTGCTCGACCGAGCGCATCGGCTAGGCGTTGGTGAGGAGGGATTTGAGCGTGGCGCAGAACTCTGCCCGGGTCGCCGCCGGGAGATGCGCGGTGCGCTCGGTGATGCGGGCGGTGATCGCCTCGTGGGCCTGGTGGGCCAGGGCTTCGCCGGCGTCGGTCAGGTGGATCTCGCAGGCCCGGCGGTCGGTGGGGTGGGCGGTGCGCGCGACGAGGGTACGGCGTTCCAGGCGGTCGACCATGTTGGTGAGGGTCGAGCGTTCGATGCTGAGGATGCGGCTGAGGTCGGTCATGCCTTGCGGACCCATCAGCAGGATGCAGAGCAGGTGCGCCTGCTGCGGGGTGAGACCGAGCGGGCGGCTGGTCTCGGCGTACAGGTCCTGGAGCAGGTGCATCATCTGGATGAGAGCACTGGTCAGCTCGGTGTCGCGCGCCGTCGTCGTCGCCATTGAACCAGTGTAGTCCGGACACCTGATACTTCGTAGGGCTACTATTTAGGCCTACGAACTAAATCAGGAGGCTCATCATGTGGTTCGGATATGGCTCACCGGCCGGGGTTCGCGACGTCAGCAGCGCGCTGCGACTGGCCGACCAAGCTGATCGGGACGGGCTCGATCACGTCAGCGTGTCGGATCACCCGTACGTCGCCGACCTGCTCGACGCATACGCGGCGATCGGCGTACTCCTCGGCCGTACGACGCGGCTGTCGGCGTTCGTCAATGTCACCAACCTGCCGTTGCGCCCGGCGCCGGTGCTGGCGCGGACGGCGACCTCGCTCGCGGCGTTGTCGGAGGGTCGATTCATCCTGGGGCTCGGGGCCGGCGGAGCGTGGAACGCGATCACCACGATGGCGGTGCCGGAGCTCCGCCCGGCGGCTGCGGTGCAGGCGTTCGAGGAGGCGATGCAGCTCGTCCGCGGCTTGTCCGACGGTGGGAATCCGCAGCCCACGAAGCACTACCCGATCGGCGATCTCCAGCCTGCCGCGGTCGCCGCGCCGCTGATCTGGACCGGTTCGAAGGGGCCGAGGTCGCTGGCCGCGACCGGCCGTCAGGCCGACGGCTGGATCCCGGGCCACGCGGCCGACTGGTTCAGCGAGGGGTATCGCTCGGCCCGCCCGATCATCGACGAGGCCGCGCTGGCGGTCGGCCGCAAGCCCGCCGACATCGCCACGATCTACAACTTCCCCGGCGAACTCACCAGCTCGCCAGTACGTCGTACTCGCGGCGAGGACGGTGTCTGGATCGGCGGTTCCAGCGACCAGTGGGTCGAGGAACTCACCGGTGCGATCCTCGAGCACGGCGCCGGCGGCTTCACGCTGTTCCCGCGCGGAGCCGAGCCGTTCGACGTCCAGCTCGCGCGCTGGAGCAACGAGGTCGCCCCAGCCGTCCGCGCCGCCGTCGGTTGCTGATCAGCCGAGTACGGCGAGCTCCTGTGCCGTCAGCTGGATGTCGCCGGCCGCGACGTTCTGCTCCAGGTGCGGGATCTTGCCGGTTCCCGGGATCGCGAGGATGTTTGGCGCGCGTTGCAGAGTCCAGGCGAGCCGGACCTGCTGCGGGCTGACCCCCTGGGCGTCGGCGACGGCCTGGACCGCGGCGGTCGGTGCCCCGACCATCGAGGAGAACGGCACATAGGCGATGCCTTCAGCGGCACACAGGTCGACGAGCGGGTCGTCGGTGCGGACGTCGACCGAGTAGCTGTTCTGCACGCAGACGACCGGCGCGATCGCGAGCGCCTCACGCAGGTGGTCGGCGCGCACATTGGAGATGCCGAGGTGCTGGATCAGGCCCTCGTCGCGCATCGCAGCCAGTACGGCGAAGCGGTCGGCGAGCGGACCGCTGTCGTCGGAGACGCGGAGGTTGACCAGGCCGAGCGAATCGACACCGAGAGCGCGCAGGTTGTCCTCGACCTGCGCGCGGAGCTCGGCGGCGGTGGTGGCCTGGTAGAAACCGCGGTCGGGGTCGTTCCCCGGGCCGACTTTCGTCGAAATCAACAGCTCCGGCGGGTACGGCGAAAGCGCCTCGCGGATCAGCTCATTCGCAGGCCCGTAGAACGCCGCGGTGTCGAAGTGGTCTACTCCGAGCTCGACGGCACGACGCAGTACGGCGACGCCGGAGACTGCATCGAGCCGCATTGCGCCGAACCCGATCCGCCGTACGGTGTAGTCACCGAGCTTCCAGGTGCTCACTCTTCGACCGCTCCCTTGACCGCACGCAGGTGCTGACGGAAGGTCAGCGACGGATCGGCCGCCCGGGCCGTCAGGTACTCCTTGAATCTGACCTGCTCGCGCAACGAACGGCCGGACCGGATCTCGGCGGCCTGTTTGCGCTCGGTGTCGCGGATGGACTCGGCCAGGTCGAACAGTTCGTCGATCCGGTCCGCCGGGACGAAGAGTACGCCGTCTTCGTCGCCGAGCACGAGATCGTCGCGGGTCACGGTCCACCCGCCGATAGTTGCCGCGAGCAACGCATCGGCCGGTAGTGGGTCGAGTCGAAGTGGACCGGTCGGCAATGCGCCGAGACTGAACACCGGTAGCCCGATCTCCTGTATATCAACGGTATCGCGGTGCAGACCCCAGATTACGATCCCACTCAGACAGGCGATCTGTGCCTCGCGGGCGACCATGTCACCGACACAGGCTTCGTCGCGGCGCCCGCTGTTGTCGACCACGAGCACGTCGCCTTCGGCAGCATCCTCGAACGCCTCCAGGAAGATGTCGACGCTGCCCACGTGCTGAGCCGGCAGCGCTCGCCCGGCAATGCGGCCGCCGACCACGGAGGTGAGTGACACCGTCCGAACCGGAACACCTGCGCGGAGACAGGCGTCTGCCACGTGTGCGGTGGTGAGTTCGTCGAACCGTTCCAGCATCCCCAGACCCCTCTTCAATCGCGTTACCGACGACAGTAATAGGTGCCTAGGACAGAAACTGCAGGATCTCGCGGAACGACGGCTTGTAGTCCTCGACCGACGTGTCGACGGTGAGGCACGGAACCGGCAGATCCACGGCCTGGAAGGCGTTGTGGGTCCGCAGTCGGGCATCCGCGGTGATCTGCGCGTCCTCGTGTGCGGCACGCCGCGGGTCGGTCGCGGTCCGCGCGGTGATGCGGTCGAGGGCGATCTCGGCGGGGACCGTGCACTGCAGAATGCGAAGGTCGGCTTGGCCGAGCAAAGGGCTCAGGCCGGGTGACCAGATGCGGTCCTGGAACGCGGCTTCGGCGACGATCGTCGTACCGCGGCCGACGAGCAGACCGATCACATCGAAGAACGTCGACAGTGTCCGCATCGTGAGCGGATCACCCGGTCCGGCGACGAATCCCGGGGTGGCGTGGGCCATCCCCTCCTTGATCTCGTCCCGGCAGATCGCCGGGCATCCGATCGCACCCGCCACCCGGTGCGCCAACGTCGTCTTGCCGGTCCCCGGTGGACCACTTACGACGACGACCAGCGGCTTCGAGTCCACCGCCGAACCCTAGCCATCTCGGCCGCGACCCGCCAACCGAAATCCGCGCAACGACAGGACGTATACGCCGATTTGATGGTCCGGGCTGGGGCGCTGAGCGGGGCGGTAGGTCTATACGTCCTGTCGGTCGGGTGATGGGACGGAAAGTGTCGGTGGGGGTGGTTAGCGTTTGGGGCATGACGGGGAGGGCTTGGGATTGGGGGTGACGGCGTGACCACGTATTCGGCGGTTCGGACTACGGGGATCTATTGCCGGCCGGGGTGTGGGGCGAAGCCGCTGGCGGAGAACGTGCAGACGTTCGAGCTGGCGGCTGCGGCGGAGGCTGCTGGGTTCCGGGCGTGTTTACGGTGCCGGCCGTATCGGGTGGCGGGCACGGTCGCGGACGAGGCGCCGGAGCTGGTCTGCCGGGCGGTGCAGCTGATCATCGCGGGAGTGCTCGATGCCGCGGGGGAGGCGGCGCTGGCGGCGCGGATCGGGGTGTCGGCGCGGCATCTGCGACGGATGTTCCATGAGCATCTGGGGGTGACGCCCGATCAGTTCGCGCGGTCGCGGCGGGCGCATTTCGCGCGGCGGTTGCTGGATGATAGTGATCTGGGGATCGCGGAGGTGGCGTTCGCATCCGGGTTCGGGAGTCTGCGGCAGTTCAACCGGGCGATGCGGGAGATCTTCCGGGCCGCACCGAAGGAACTGCGGGATCGCCGGCGGAAGGCGGATCGGTTGACGGCGGACGGCGGGCTGGTACTGCGGTTGCCGTTCACCCCGCCGTACGACTGGGAGGCGATGAGCGCGTTCCTCAAGGCCAACGCGATCCCGGGGGTGGAGTCGGTCGAGGACGGGATCTATCGGCGCACCATCACGCTGGACGGCGAACCGGGCCTGCTGGAGATCGGGCCGGGCGGGCCGGATCACCTCCTGCTGCAGGCCCATCTGCCGTTCTGGGAGGGCGTCATCCACGTGGTCGACCGCGCCGCGCGCCTGGTCGGTCTCGAGACGGACACAAGCACAGCCCGGCAGTTCCTCAGCACCGACCCCGAGATCGGTCCCCGCCTCATAGAACGACCAGGCCTGCGGGTGCCTGGAGCGTGGGGCCCGTTCGAAGTGGCGGTCCAGGCGGTGGTCCGCGATCAACTGCCAGCTGACGAAGCGGACGACGTACTGCGGAAGATTGTGGAGGTGTACGGGGTTGCGGTGCCGGGGTTGGGGTTTGGGTTGACGCATTTGTTTCCGGGGGCGGAGGCGTTGCGTGGGGTGGAGCCGGTGGCTGAGTTGGCGCGGGAGGTTGCTGAGGGCAACCTTGAGTTGGAGTGTGGAAGTCCGGAGGAGTTGGGGCGGCGGTTGGAGCAGGTGGCTGGGGTGAGCCGGCGGGCGGCGCAGTTGGTGGTGATGCGCCTTGGCGGGCGAGATGCCTGGCCGCTTGAGGGCGATGCCGGACATCTCAGCCCGTGGAGGTCCCTGGCTGCTTTCCATCTAGGCCAAGGTGTCGTAGGTGCCGGTCTTCAGTAGCTCGGTTGCGGCGGCGGTTGCCAACGCGTAGGCGCGAGCTGTGATGGCTGGGCCGACGCTGATGCGCGTGACGCCGAGTTCGACGAGCTCGGGGACTGATGGTGCGCCGGGGCCGGCCATCACATTGAGCGGTAGCGGGGAGTCGGCGGCGAGTGTGCGGATGGTCGGTGCGTCGACGACGGCCGGTACGAAGAGCACGTCGGCACCGGCTTCGGCGTACAAACCAGCACGGTCCATCGTGCCGGCGCCGTCGCCGAACATGTAGGTGTCGGTGCGCGCGTTGATCACGAGGTCGATGCCGAAGGCAACGGCAGCCGCGCGGGCCGCGCGAATGCGAGAAGCGTAGACGGATGGTTCGTCGAGGACACCGCCGGTGCTGTCTTCGAGGTTGACACCGACAGCGCCAGCCTCCAGTACGGCGGTCACAGCCGCCGACACGTCGCCGTACCCGGCCTCGATGTCGACCGTGACCGGCACCGAGACCGCAGCGACGATCGCACGGATCGCACCGACTGCGGCGGCCATCGACAGCCCACCACCGTCGGACACCCCGAGCGACCAGGCGACCCCGGCGCTCGTGGTCGCGATCGCTAAAGCCCCGGCCGCCTCGATCGCACGAGCCGAACCGGCGTCCCACGCGTTCGGCAGGACGAGCGGCGGCTGCGCGTGGAGCGCCCGCAGCCGCCGGGCCTGCTCAGCCTGCGTGGTCACAGGCTCACCAGCAGTTCGTGGTCGTGCTCGACGAACTCGACGATCAGATCCGCGAACCGGCCCGCGATCAGATCCTTGTACGCCGCCGATCCGGTGTGCGCGTCGTACGCCGCCTGGTTCGCGAAGTGTTCGACGAACAGCAGGTAGTCCGGGTTCGCCGGGTGCCGGTAGACGCGGAACGACAGCGTGCCCTCCTCAACCCCCGGGCCGAGCGGCGCGAACGAACGCACGATCTCCTCGGCGAAGGCCTGGTTACCGGGCTTGAGCTGGATGGGAAACACCTTGGCCAACATGAAAGTTCCTCCTGAAGGGTCTGTTCGAAGCCCTTCAAGATTCGCCCGCCACCCACCTCAGAGTCTGGCCATATTCGGTCAAGTACGTGAGCGCAGCCGATCCGGCAGCCCCGGCAGGTCCAGCCACTGGGCGAGGAACCGGGCCCGGTCGCTGTACGCCGCCACCTCGTTGATCACATGCCCGGTGTCGTACCACCGGAATTCCTTCGGCTCACTCCCCGCCGCGAAGAACGCCTCGCAATGCGCCCGGCTCACGTTCGGATCAAACCAGGCCGACTGGAACAGCAGAGCCGCCGGTGCCGCGTCGCCGACGAAGTTCCCGCAGTCGTACGGTTCTATCAACGCCAGCAGCGGTTCGTATTCCTCCGGCGTCATCGACTCCCGCACCCGCTTGGTCTCCGGGTGCGCGGTGTCGCGGTAGAAGATGCTCATCCCGGACAGCCCCGAGTCGAACACGAAGCACCGGAACCGCCGGTCGATCCCGCTCACCGTGCCGGCCATCATCGCGCCCATCGAGTGCCCGACACAGCCCAACCGATCGACGCCGTACGACGTGAGCAGGTCGGCGCCGCGCCGGATTGCGAGGATCGATTCGCGCAGGTTGCGGACCGAGTCGCCGGTGTCCGCGATCGCCAGTGACAGCGCGATCCCGCCGGCCTCGGCGACCTGGATCGCCTCCGGCAGGAACCCCTCCTTGCCGCCGGTGGAGTGCTGGTAGATCACTCCGGCCACCTCGTCGCCGGCCAGCAGTGCGCCGGACGGAAAGGCCAGAAAGCCCTCGACCGGTGAGCCCTCGGCGTTGTCGTAACGGCATCGGGCCACGACCACGCCGTCGCGCTCACCCAGGACCTCGACGTCCGCGTGCAGCGGCAGCGCGTCGTCGTACGAGAGATCAACCATGGCATCAGGGATAGAAGCATTTGCTCCAGGCAACTAGTAGGTATCGCTATGCGAGACGATATGTCTCATGAAGCAAGATCTTGGGCTACCGTGAGGCGTGTCGCCGAGGGCAAAGGAGCCTGGGATGAATAACGTGTACACGCACGGCCACCACGAGTCCGTACTGCGTTCGCACAGCTGGCGGACCGCGGAGAACTCGGCCGGCTACCTCCTCCCGCATCTGCGCCCTGGCATGTCGCTGCTCGACATCGGCGCCGGTCCCGGCACCATCACCGCCGACCTCGCCCGACTGGTCGAGCCCGGCCGGACGACCGCGCTCGAGGCGACCTCCAAAGCCTTGGACATCACCCGCGAGACCTTCGCCGAGCTGGACCTCGAGATCGAGTTCGTCGTCGGCGATGTCCACAAGCTTGATATCCCCGATGACACGTACGACGTCGTCCACGCGCACCAGGTGTTGCAGCACGTCGCGGATCCGGTCCAGGCGCTCCGCGAGATGCGGCGAGTCTGCAAACCAGGTGGGATCGTCGCTGCCCGCGACTCGGATTACCGCGCGTTCGCTTGGTACCCGACGCTCCCCGAGCTCGACGAGTGGATGGCGCTCTACCAGCGGATGGCCCGCGCCAACGGTGGTGAGCCGGACGCGGGTCGGCAGCTGCTGTCGTGGGCGCTCGAGGCCGGGTTCGAGAAGGTCGATTCCTCGGCGAGCAACTGGACCTTCGCCGATTCCGATGGTCGCGCGTTCTGGGGCGGGATGTGGGCCGACCGCATCCTGCAGTCGGCGATGGCCGATCAGGCCCGACTGGCCGGCGTACCGGAGGCCACGCTCGAAGGGATCTCGGCCGCGTGGCGAACGTGGGCGACCAGGCCCGACGGCTGGATCTCCATCCTGCACGGAGAGATCCTCTGCACCGCCTGACTCACAACGAGCGCTGGCGGGAAACCTCATACAGTACGGCGGTCGCCGCGTTGGCCGCGTTGAGCGAACTGGCTGCGCCGGTGATCGGGATCCGGACCAACACGTCAGCCGCTTCCTTCCACGCGGAGCTCAACCCGTTGGTTTCGTTGCCGATCAGCACCAACGCGGGCTGCGTGAAATCGAAGTTGAAGACATCGACGGTGCCCGACTCGTCGGTCCCCGCGATCACGATCGGGACGTCAGTACGTCGTACCCAGTCGATCACCTCGCGGTGCGATGGGACTCGGACCGCCGGTACGGCGAACAACGAGCCCGTGGTCGCGCGGACCGCCTTCGGGTCGTAGATGTCGGCCGCGTGGCCGGTGACGATCACGCCGGACGCGCCGAAGGCATCGGCGGACCGGATGATCGAGCCGATGTTGCCGGGGCCGGTGGGACGATCGAAGACGACCCCGAGGAAGTGGGGGCCGACCGGAATCCGATCGAGGTCGTCAGCCGGCATCTCCACGACCGCGATGAGCTCAGGTTCGTCCTTCTCCGCAAGCTCAGCCAGCAGCGCAGGCTCCATCGCAATGCGCTCCACACCCGGCAGTCGTCCCAGCAGCTCGCGGGCCCAGGTCGACAGCGGCCGCGCGGCATCGTGGATCACCGCCCGAATCGGCCACCCGTGATCCACCGCGAGCGAGATCGGCCGCACCCCATGGACGAGGAACTCCCCGGCCCGCTGCCGCTTGTTCCGATTCCCCAAGTACGACTGCCACACCTGGAACCGGGCGTTCCGCGTCGAGATCCGCTGCATCCGCCTACCCTAGGCGCGCACGTTGTCGGTAAGGACACGTGGTAGTCGCCGAATCGGTCCCCGGCCCGCAAAGCCCAGGCGTGCAGCTGGCTATACGTAGGTCCCTACTACGTGTCCTTCGCTACGGCTGGATGTAGCCCTTGGTGTGGCCGGCGTGGAGGGTGGCGTGGGTTTCGGAGACCTGATGGCAGAGGGCCAATAGCTCCGGCTCGTTCTTTACTTGCTGGCGGGCTTTGGGGCCTAGGGCGACGATGTGGTCGCGAGCGCGGAGGAGGCGGAGGAAGATGCGTTCGCGCTCGCCCGGGTCGTCGGTGTACTCCTCATCCAGGTACGCCGTTGCGTCGCGACGGATGTGGGCCATCGCCGTCTGGGTCCGGCCGCGCGTGCTGAGCAGCGACGCGAGGATGGTGAGCACGAGCACGACCAGGATCACCACGAGCGACAGGCCGGTGCTGATCTCGCCGACCTCGATGTGTTCGCCGTCGTTGATGAACGGCAGGTTGTTCTCGTGCAGGGCGTGCAGGATCAGCTTGGCGCCGATGAAGGCGAGGATGACCGCGAGCCCGAACGACAGGTAGATCAGCCGGTCCAGCAGACCGTCCAGCAGGAAGTAGAGCTGCCGCAGGCCGAGCAGACTGAAGGCAGTCGCGGTGAAGACGACGAAGACGTTCTGGGTGAGACCGAAGATCGCCGGGATCGAGTCCAGCGCGAACATCAGGTCGGTACCGCCGATGGCCACCATCACCAGCACCATCGGAGTCATCAGCCGTTTGCCGTCGACCACCGTGAACAGCTTGTCGCCGTCGAAGTCGGGGCTGGTCCGGAACATCCGGCGAGCCAGCCGGACGACCAGGTTCTGCGCCGAGTGCGACTCCTCGGTCTCCGGTTTGAGCATGCTGCCTGCGGTCAGCAGCAGCGCGATCCCGAACAGGTAGAACACCCAGGAGAACGTGTTCAGCAGCGCCGAGCCGAGGAAGATGAAGCCGGCCCGGGCGATCAGCGAGACCACGATGCCGACCAGCAGCACCTTCTGCTGGTTCTCCCGGGGCACCCGGAAGCTGGTCATGATGATCAGGAAGACGAACAGGTTGTCGACCGACAGCGCCTTCTCGGTGATGTAACCGGCGAAGTACTCCGAGCCCATCGCCGAGCCGCCGAAGATGAAGGTGCCGAGCCCGAACAGCACCGCGATCCCGACGTACAGACCGGACCAGATCGCGGCCTCGCGCACGGTCGGGACGTGCGCGGATCGGACGTGGAAGAAGTAGTCGAACAGCAGCAGCCCGATGATCCCGAGCAAGGTCAGTACCCAGACCAGCGTCATGGGCCCCAGCCAATCACGGCGGCAGCGCCGCAGAAGCCAAGTGTTAGAAATTTGCCGAAAAGGCATCTTTGCCTAAAGGGCAAGTTTGTGTAGAGTCGATGCCATGACCGAGGGACTGCGGGAGCGGAAGAAGCGCGAGACCCGGATCGCACTGAGTTGGGCGGCGGTCCGGCTGGTCGTCGAGCGCGGCTACGCCAATGTCCGGATCGAGGACATCGCCGCCGAGGCCGGGGTCTCGCTGCGGACCTTCCGCAACTACTTCACCAGCAAGGCCGAGGCGATCGCGGCCCGTCAGGTCGACCGGGGCCACGCGGTCAACGCTGCGCTCCGGGAGCGCCCCGCAGACGAGCCGTTGTGGGAGGCGATTCGCGCCGCGGTCGCCGCCGGCTTCACGCTCGGGGAAGAGGGGCATGGCGGTCTGCAACTGCCGGACGAGTCCTGGCTGGCCGGCGTTCGGTTGATGGTCGCCGAGCCTGCGCTCCAAGGCGCGATGGCAGGTGCGCAAGCCGCCGTCACCGAAGAGCTGATCGTGATCGTGTCCGAGCGGACCGGAGCGACCGGCGTCTATCCACGGCTGGTTGCCGAGGTCGTCGGCGCCGCCCAACTGACCGCGACGCACGAGTGGCTGCGCGCCGATCCGCCGCGGTCGATGTTCGAGCTGTTCAACGAGGTCCTGGACCGGATCACCGCCGGTCTGCCCGAACCCTCCTAAATCTCCAACCACCAAGACCCTGGCCAGCAGCCGGGGTGCTGAGTCCTGCCTTCGCAAAGGAGAACCGCCATGGATGTCGATGTCGTCATCGCCGGAGCCGGACCGAACGGCCTGCTCCTCGCCGCCGAGCTGAGGCTCGCCGGAGTCCGCCCGATCGTGCTCGAACGCCTCGCCGAACGCAGCAACGAACAGCGCGCCAATGGCCTGGTCGGCCAGGTCGCCCGCGCCCTCGACCGCCGCGGTCTCGCCGAACCTCTCGGCGCCGAACCAGGCGGTCCGACCCCGCGTCCGGAGTACATCTTCGCCGCGATGCGCCTGCCCCTGCAGCTGATCGAGGACAACCCGATCTACATCCTGCCGTCGCCGCAGCCGAAGATCGAAGCGGTCCTCGAGGAGCGCGCGCTGGAGCTCGGCGCCGAGCTGCGCCGCGGCCACGAGCTGGCCGACTTCACCCAGGACGCCGATGGCGTCACCGTCGAGGTCACCGGTCCGGACGGCCCGTACACGCTGCGCGCCAAGTTCCTCGTCGGCGCCGACGGCGGTCGCAGCCGCACCCGCAAACTCGCCGGGATCGATTTCGTCGGCGTGACCAACGACGCCATGGTCTCCCGGACCGGCCACGCCTCCGTTCCCTCCGAGTACTTCGATGAGCAGGCCGGCGTACTGCGGATTCCCGGGTACGGCGACGTGCCGCCGTACATGCATCATCGCTCGGACCACGGCCTGTTCGTCTACGCGCCGTTCCCGGGTCGCCCCGCGCTGGTGAGCACCGGCGAGTGGGATGACGCCGGGGAAGCGGAGATGACGTTCGAGGAACTCCAGGCGAGCGTCGATCGCGTTCTCGGCGTCCATCTTCCGCTGACGCAGGAGACTCCGTTTGTACGGCGAACTGTCGGCGGCAACACGCGAATCGCCGACCGGTTCCGGGCCGGCCGAGTGATCCTGGTCGGCGACGCGGCCCACGTGCATTCGGCGATGGGCGGTCCGGGACTGAATCTCGGACTGCAGGATGTCCTCAACCTGGGTTGGAAGTTGGCCGCCGAGGTCCAAGGCCGAGCGCCGGAAGGCCTGCTCGACACCTACGAATCCGAACGCCGGCCGGCCGGTGAACGAGTCGTCATGCAGACTCAGGCGCAGTCCGCATTGATTGCCCCCGGCCCCGATGTCACCGCACTTCGGCAGGTGTTCGCCGAGCTGCTCACTGAGCCCGCGGTCGTCCAGCATGTCGCGGATCTGATCTCCGGCGCGGACATCCGGTACTTCGATGGTCCGCATCCGCTGATCGGTCGGTCGGTCCCTGACCTGACCGTCGACGGTGTTCGTCTGGCCGAGATCCTGCGCTCGGGTCGACCGGTACTGCTTGATCTGCTCGAAGGTTCGCCGTACAAGTTGCAGGCGACTGACGAGGTCGACGTGGTAACCGGTAGTGGTGAGCGGCAGATCGCGATGCTGATCAGGCCGGACGGGTATGTCGCGTGGGCCGCGGATAACGGCACTGAGACCGCAGGTCTGCAAACCGCGCTGAGTAAGTGGTTTCAGGTGCGCGACTTGACCAGCGCAACGACGTAACGACAGGAGGTGTCGTTCGGATTGTGGAATGTGGTGGGCGACGGTGCGCCTAGCTGGAGGCAATCGCCGGCGTTCAGCTCATATACGTCCTGTCCTTCGTGGAACTCCAACCGGCCCTCGAGGATCCACAGCTGCTGGCTCTTGAAGATGTACGCGTCGGCCGGATAGGAAACCGAGGCTCCGGGTGGCAGCTCGACCTCGACCAGCTCCAGTGGTCCTTCGGTCACCGGTGACAGGGCCCGGCGGCGGTAGCCGGTGACCGGGTCGGTCCACACCGGCTGGTCCTCCGCGCGACGGAGGAGGTCGCCGGTGTGTTCGGCTCGGGCGACCAGCTCGGACAGGGTCATCCCGAGGGCGCCCGAGAGCCGGCCGAGCAGAACCGCGGTCGGCTGGGCCTCGCCGCGCTCGATCTTGCCGATCATGGCGCGGGAGACGCCGGAGCGCTCGGCGAGCGCGTTCACGGAGAGATCCTGGGCGATCCGGGCGGCGTGCACGGTCGCGGCGAGCGAGTCGGAGAGATTCACAGTTGCCACTATAGCGACAGTTATGGCTACTATCGTTACATGATCAGAGATGCCGGCCCGGAGGACGCCGCAGCCTGTGCGGCGATCTACGCGCCTTATGTCACCGACACCGCGATCACGTTCGAGACCGAGCCGCCGACGCCGGAGGAGATGGGCGCGCGGATCAAGCAGGCGCTCGAGACGCACGCCTGGGTGGTCTTCGAGGACGCCGGGCAGGTGACCGGCTACGCGTATGCCGGTCCGATGAAGCCACGAGCGGCGTACCGGTGGTCTTGTGAGGTCAGCGTCTATCTGGAGCTCGGGCGGCGTCGGACCGGGGCCGGGCGAGCGCTCTACGAGGCGCTGTTCGAGCGGCTGATCGCCCGCGGGTACCGGACCGCGATCGCCGGGATGACGCTGCCGAACGATGCCAGTGTCGGGTTGCACAAGGCGCTCGGGTTCGAACCGATCGGGACCTACCGCAACATCGGCTGGAAACTCGGCGGCTGGCATGACGTGGCCTGGGGACAACGGCCACTCGCCGTACTGCCGGACCCGCCGGAGGAACCGAGCTAGGACGGTGTGGTCATCGGCGGGCAGTCGCCGCCGGGCGTGGTGACCAGCTCGAAGTGCCAGATCTCGTTGGAGTAGGTCTGGCAGAGGCCATACCGGTTGCCCTTGCGGATCAGCCAGTCGTCGGCGTCGGTCGGACCGATGTCGACCGCGTGACCGGTGACGTGATGCGACTCGTCCGGATCGGCGACGTACTTTCGGGCCTTCTCGCGGCTGCCGTACTGCTTGATCGCCTTGTCCATCAGCTCGATCTGATACTTCTTGCTCCGCCAGCCGGTGGTGACCTGCATCGGTACGCCGTCCGCCTTCATCGCAAGCTCGGCCTTCTGGACGGCCGTTCGCAGCTTGGGATCGAGGTTGGCGATCCCGGGCAGGTCGGTGTCGAAGGCGCTGGTCCCAGACGGCAACTTGCCGTCCGCGGCGCCCGGGAGCTTGCTGCCGCCGCCCGACTTGCCGCGCGGAGTGCCGGACGGGGTCGAGGAGTCGGACTGATCCGAGGCGGCGGAGACCGCGGAGCAGGCGGTCAGACCAAAACTGGTGACCGCGGCAACGATCACCAGCCCGGTCAGGGCGGTGGAGCGACGAGGTGTGGTTTCGATCATGCCGACAGTTCATCTGAGCCGATGTTGCCGGAGCGTCAACGTTTCGGCATACGTTTTCGATATCCCCGGCCTGCTTCAATATCGGTATGCGGGTGCTGGTCGTGGAGGACGAGGTCTATCTCGCCGAGGCGATCCGGGCCGGCCTGCGGCTGGAGGCGATCGCGGCCGACCTGGCCTTCGACGGGGACGCGGCGCTGGAGGCGGTCGCGGTGAACGACTACGACGTCGTCGTGCTGGACCGCGACATCCCCGGCCCGAACGGCGACGAGGTCTGCCGGCAGATCGTTGCGCAGGGCATCGGATGTCGCGTGCTGATGCTGACCGCGGCCGGTGATCTGGACGACAAGGTGACCGGGTTCGAGCTCGGCGCGGATGACTACCTGACCAAACCGTTCGAGCTGCGCGAGCTGATCGTCCGGCTCCGCGCGCTGCTGCGCCGCCCGGCCGCGGCCACCCCGACAGTGATCGAGTACGCCGGAGTGCGGCTCGACCCGTATCGTCGCGAGGTCTACCGGGACGGCCATTTCGTGAAACTGACCCGCAAACAGTTTGCCGTCCTGGAGGTGTTGATGACCGCACGCGGTGGGGTGATCAGCGCGGAAACCCTGCTGGAGAAGGCCTGGGACGAGAACGCGGACCCGTTCAGCAACGCGGTCCGGATCACCATCTCCGCCGTACGGAAGCGGCTCGGTGACCCGTGGGTGATCCACACCGTGCCTGGTGTCGGTTATCGGATGGGCGCATGAGTTCGCCGTTGATCACGTGGCGGCCGCGGCTGACCGTCCGGTTGCGACTGACTCTGAGCTACGCCGGACTGCTGGTCGTCGCGGGTGGTGTGATGGCGTGCATCCTGTGGTTGGTGTTCCGGATCGTGCCGAACTATCCGTTCATCGCCGCCAATCCGCGCGACGAGCGGCCGGCCCCGACCCGGGGCGAAATCCTCGATCTGACGGTGAAACTGTCGGCGTACGCGATCGGTTTCCTGGCGATTGTTGGCCTGGTCGGTGGGTGGTTCCTGGCCGGGCGGATGCTCAAGCCGTTGCAGGAGATCACCGCGGCCGCTCAGCGGGCGTCCACCGGTGCGCTTGATCACCGGATCGGGCTGACCGGGATCCGGGACGAGTTCACGGACCTGTCCGACACGTTCGACGCGATGCTGGATCGGTTGCAGGCGTCGTTCGACCAGTACCGGCGGTTCGCGGCCAATGCATCCCACGAACTACGCACTCCACATGCCGTGATGAAGACAATGCTCGACGTCGCGCAGGCCGATCCCGAGCATCAGGACGTGCCTGAGCTGGTCAAACGCCTGGCCGAGACGAACCAGCGCGGGATCGACATCGTCGAGGCGTTGCTCAGTCTCGCCGCGCTCAACAATCGCGAGGTCGAGCTCGACCCGGTCGATCTGTCCGCCATCGTCCGTACGGCGCTCCCGGTGCTGACGTCGGAGGCTCGCGCGGCCGCGATCACGGTGGAGACCGCGCTCGCGGAATCGGTTGTCGAGGGCAATGAAATCCTGCTGCACCAGTTGGTCACCAACCTGGTTCAGAACGCGATCCGGCACAACGTCGGCCCTGGCGGCTCAGTCACCCTGGCGCTATCACCGGGTCGCCTGATCGTGCGCAACACCGGCCCGGTCCTCGACCCCGCCCAGGTCCACACCTTCGTCGAGCCTTTCGCCAAGGACCGGTACGGCGCCGGCCACGGGCTAGGCCTGGCCCTCGTCGCCCGCATCGTCGAAACCCACCACGGCACCCTCGACCTCACCGCCAACCCCAACGGCGGCCTCACCGTCACAGTCACTCTTCCCAGTGCTGAACTAGTCAGCGACTGAGTGGGCGGGACCAGGCTACTTCGCGGTGGAGTTGGCCGGTTTGGGTGAAGAGGCGGACCTGGTGGGTGTGGGGGAGGGCGGCGGCCAGGGCATCGCGATCGGCTGGGTGGAAGCCGAGGCGCTGCCAGAACGGGCCGGAGCGGCGGCTGAAGAGCCAGGCTGAGTGGGCGCCCTGGCGAGCTGCTTCGTCCAAGGCGAACTGGGCCAGGACGGTGCCGTAGCCGCCGCGGCGGGCGTCGGGGTGTACGGCAACGCTGCGGATCAGCGCGTGGTCGCGGTCGGTGCTGAGCTCGAACCCGGTACTGCCGATCACCGCGCCGGACTCGTCACGGTCGATCCAGACCAGTACGCCGGGATCGTCGAGACCGCTCAGCGTCAGGTCGGCTTCCTGCAGGAACTGCGTCAGCGCTGCTCGATCCTCCGCGGTCACCACCTGGGTCCTCACAGCCTCCAGTCTTTCACCGGCGGGGGAGTGACCTCCCGGCTGGGGGACGATGGTGAGATGAGTGAGGCGAAGATTCGCTGGGCAGAGGCAACCGACGACGCGGCGCTGCTGGAGATCGAGCTGACGTCATGGGACGGGTTGTCGGGCTTCCCGTCGTACCTGGAGAAGATGGGTGACACCTTCTTCGGGCGAAGTGGGCCGGAGGCTCACCTGGTCGCGGAGGACGACGGCGTCGTCGTGGGATACCTGCGGCTCGAGGACAAGTACCCGTTCCCCGAAGGTGCCGGCGTACTGGCGATCAACGGACTCGCGGTCGCCCCGGCGGCTCGGGGCCGCGGGGTTGCGGGGGCGCTGCTGACCGCCGCCAGCGAAGAAGCGCGCAGCCGCGGCGCTCGCAAACTCAGCCTGCACGTGTTCGGATCGAACACCGCAGCCCGTCGGCTCTACGAACGCCATGGCTATGTCGTGGAGGCCACGCACACCGATGAGTTCGTCGTCGAGGGCAAGCCCGTCGACGACCTCGTCCTGGCGAGGATCCTCTGATGCTGACCTATCGGGTCGAGGGCGACGGTACGCCGGTGGTGTGCATCCCGGGCGGGATGTTGCCGGCCGCCTATCTGGGTGATCTCGGTGGCTTGTCCGGTCGGCTGATCCTGGTCGACCCGCGCGGATCGGACGGGCAGGGGGATCCGGCGAGCTGGCGGTGTGACCGGCAGGTCGCGGAGTTGGAAGCCGTCCGCGACCACCTCGGGCTGGAGCGGATGACACTGCTGGCGCACTCGGCCGGCGCGAGTTTGGTGACGCAGTACGTCGTCCAGCATCCGGGGCGGATCGCCAAGCTCGTGCTGGTCACACCGAGCCCGTCCTCGGTCGGCATCCAGTTGACCGCCGAACGTCGCCGCCGGGTGCTCGAACTACGGAAGGACGAGCCCTGGTACGGCGAGGTCGCGGCGGCGTTCGAGGCGCTGCAGACGGGCGGTGACGTGGAGCGGTCCGCGCTCAACCCGATCGGATATGCCCGCTGGGACGGGGAAGCGCAGGCCCAGCAGGCGTTCGAGGACGAACTGTCGGTCCCGGGTGCGCTAGGCGCGTACTACGCCGACGGGGCGTTCGACCCGGCCGAGACCAGGGTTGCGCTGGGACAACTCGACGTACCGGTGCTTGTCATCTCCGGGGCGCTTGACCTTGCGCTGGATACAGCCGCTGGTGCGGAGTTCGCCGGGTTGTTCCCGCAGGGCGAGGCGGTCGTGCTCGAAGGCGCCGCGCATCATCCTTGGCTGGACGAGCGCGACGCCTTCGTGGGGACCGTCGAGAGGTTCCTGACTACGGGGTGACGCCGTGCTTGCGGAGCCACGGGTCGGGGTTGACCGGGTTCTCGCCGTCGGGCAGGACCTCGAAGTGCACGTGCGGGCCCGTGGTGTTACCGGTCATGCCGATCGCGCCGACCTGCGTACCTGCGGTGACGCTGTCGCCGACGGAGACGTCGAACTCGGACATGTGGCTGTACGACGTCACGGTGCCGTCGGCGTGGCGAACCTTCACCTGGCGGCCATAGGCGCCTTCGAAGGCGGCCTGGATGACCTCGCCGGCCATCACCGCACGAACGGGAGTCCCGTACGCCGCAGCGAAGTCGAGACCGGTGTGGTTGTGGGCCCACCGGCCGCCGGCCTGGTTGAAGCGGGCGGTCAGGTGGTAGCCGGTGGTCGGGAGGACGACCTTCGGGGCGGCGGCCCGTGCCTTGGCGAGGGCGGCTTCCTTGGCGATCGCGGCTGCCTTCGCTGCGGCCACTGCCTTGGCCTTCGCGGCGGCGAGCTGGGCGGCCTTCGCCTTGGCAGCGGACAGGGCCACTGCGCGGCGCTTGGTCAGCGCTCCGTTCGCGGCACGCTTCTGGTACGCCTTCATCTGCTCGAGCGAGAGGTCGATCCGGTTCGCGTCCCGGGAGCCGAGGTCACGACGCTCGACACGGGCTGCGGTGAGAGCGTCGGCCTGTGAGGGGCTCAGTCCGGTGCTCGCGGTGGAGGCCTCGCCCATGGAGGCGGTGAAGCCGATGGTGCCCGCGGTCGCGGCGAGGGCGGCGGTGAGACCGACCAGCTGCGTCCGGCGGCTGGTACTTCGTTGCTTGTTACGGGCCTTCGAACGGTGCTTGGCCACAGGGTGAGAGGACACGATGGCCTTCCAGGTGGGGGTAGCCACCGGGCGGGGTCCTCGGCAGCTCATCGACCATAACGAGCAGATCACGACGGCCTCAAATGCGGATTGCAACCGGATCACGGAATTCGGTGACACTGAGCGACTGCCGTCCTTCGCCTTGTGCGCGCTCAGGCGTGGCGGCAGGTGCTTGAAACGGCGATCACCGCGTGACCGGGATCACCCGTGAAGTTGGCGTACCACGGCCCCGGGGCCCGATATAAGCCGTCCATATAATGAGAGGTTTGTCCACTAACTTACTGATCTTTCAAGTTCGTCCCATACTGGGTGAAGTCCGCAGATTTCAGTGGCAAACGAAGGAGACGGAGATGACGCGCGCACTGCCGTACTACCGCCTCCACATCGACCTGCTGCGGGTCTCCAGCGCACTCTGTCGGCGCTGACAGCTCTCTAGTACTGCCCTTTCGACGTCCGGGTCCGGACGTCCGCGTCAGCCTGCCCACCGCCAGGGAGAACACGTGTCGACCACCTCACTCACGTCCGCACCGGACACCGCCGATCCACCGGCAAACGGCGTACCGGCCGATGCCGATCTGCCTGTCATCGCTCGCCGTCACCCGTGGCGCTGGGTCGGTGTCGTCGTCGTTCTGACCTTGCTCGCGATGTTCGTCCACGGGCTGGTCACCAACCCTGGCTGGGATTGGCCGACGTTCTTCCAGTTCTTCACCACCCGGACGATCTTCTCCGCGCTCTGGGTGACCATCCAGCTGACCGTCTACGGAACCGTGCTCGGCTTCGCGCTCGGTGCCGTGGTGGCGACGATGCGCCTGTCCAGCAGTCCGTTTCTCCAGGTCGTTGCCTGGGGCTACATCTGGGCATTCCGCTCGATCCCGTTGATCGTGCAGCTTCTGTTCTGGTTCAACATCGCTTACCTGTATCAGGAACTGAGCCTGGGCATCCCGTTCGGACCGGAGTTCGTGCACTTCAGTACGAACAACCTGTTCGGTCCGCTGGGTGCCGCCGTACTGGGGCTGGCGTTGCACCAGGCGGCGTACGCGGCGGAGATCATTCGTGGCGGGATCATCTCGGTCGATGCCGGTCAGGTGGAGGCCGCTGCGGCGCTGGGGATCCCGAAGCTGCGGCAGTTCTTCCGGATCGTGCTTCCGCAGGCGATGCGGTCGATCCTGCCGAACGGCGCCAACGAGGTGATCAGCCTGTTCAAGGGAACGTCGATCGTCTCGGTGATGGCGATCCCCGAACTCTTCTACCAGGTGCAGGTGATCTACGGCCGGAACAGCCGGGTCGTCCCGCTGCTGATGGTGGCAACAGTTTGGTACATCGTCCTGACCACGCTGCTGTCGATCGCCCAGTTCTACGTCGAGCGGCACTTCGCCCGCGGTACGGCGAGATCGTTGCCGCCGACACCTATCCAGCGAGTACGGCGGACTTGGGGCGACCTGAAGGCGAGGGCGTCCCGATGAGCGCGATGGTGGATATCAAGGGCGTGCACAAGAGTTTCGGGGAACTCGAGGTTCTCAAGGGTGTGGATCTCGAGGTTCGCGCAGGCACTGTCACGGTGATCCTGGGACCGTCCGGTTCGGGGAAGTCGACGCTGCTGCGGTCGATCAACCATCTGGAGAAGGTTGATCGCGGGTTGATCCGGATCGACGGCCAGCTGATGGGCTACAAGCGCCGCGGCGACAAGCTGTACGAACTGCGTGAGCGCGAGATCCTGCACCAGCGTTCGCAGGTGGGGTTCGTGTTCCAGAACTTCAATCTGTTCGGTCACCTGACCGCGTTGCAGAACGTCGTCGAGGCGCCGGTCTCATCCCAGCGCCGCAAGCGCAGTGAGGTCGAACCGTTCGCCCGCGAACTGCTGGAGCGGGTCGGCGTTGGCGACAAGGCCGATGTGTATCCGCGGCAGCTGTCCGGTGGTCAGCAGCAGCGGGTCGCGATCGCCCGGGCCCTTGCGCTGCGACCGAAGGTGCTGCTGTTCGACGAACCGACGTCGGCGCTCGATCCCGAGTTGGTCGGTGAGGTCCTCGATGTGATCAAGGAGCTCGCCCGCGACGGTTCCACGATGGTCGTCGTCACCCACGAGATCGGCTTCGCCCGGGAGATCGCCGACACGGTGGTCTTCATCGACGGCGGCGTGATCGTCGAGTCGGGACCGCCGCACCAGGTGCTCGACAACCCCGTCCACGAGCGCACTCGCGCCTTCATCTCCAAAGTCCTCTGAGGAAGCTGAAATGAAACGTCCCCTGTACTTCGCCGTTGCAGCCACCGTGTTGCTGGCAGCAACTGCTTGCACCGCCGACCCGACGACCCAGGTCGCGGCCGACACCGGTGGGGTCAACACCTCGGCGGATCAGAAGCGGGTCGAGGTGAAGAAGAACGACGCGGCGGCCGCGTTGCTGCCGGCGAAGATCCGGGAGCGCGGCACCCTGATCGTCGGTGGCGGTTACGGCAGCGGCAGTGTGCCGCTCGGCTTCTACGCCGACGACAACAAGACCCCGATCGGTCTCGAGGTCGACATCGCGTATCTGGTCGCCGGTGAGCTCGGACTCAAGCCGGAGATCGAGGTGACGAGCTGGGAGAACCTGTTCGTCGGACTCGACTCGGCCAAGTATGACGTCGGGTTCAGCAACATCACGGTCACCGAGAAACGCAAGCAGAAGTACGACTTCGCGACGTACCGCAAGGACGACATCGCGTTCGAGGCGAAGAAGGGTGGGACCTGGAAGGTCACGTCCGGTAAGGACATCGCCGGTAAGACGATCGCGGTCGGGTCCGGGACGAACCAGGAGAAGATCCTGGTCGACTGGAACGAGGAGAACATCAAGGGCGGGTTGCCGGCCGCCACGATCAAGTACTTCCAGAAGAACACCGACACCTACCTGGCGCTGAGCTCCGGGCGGATCGACGGCTACTTCGGACCGAACCCGTCGATCGCGTACCACATCGCGACCTCCGGGGAGACGGAGTCGATCGGCAAGTTCTCCGGTGCGGGACCGACGCTGCAGGGGCTGATCGCGGCGACGACGAAGAAGGACAGCGGACTCGTCGAGGCCTACCAGGCGGCGCTGAACGCGGCCATCGCCGACGGCAGCTACGCAAAGGTGCTGGCGCGCTGGAACGTCGCGTCGGAAGCGGTCGAGAAGTCCGAGATCAACCCACCCGGCCTACCGATCACGAACTGAGGACGACCATGCGATCAACACAAGAAGCGCGCCGGGGAGCCCGCGGTGCGGGGTGGAGGTCGGCGGCGCTCGGTGGGGTGCTGCTTCTGGCGGCGGCCGCATGCGCCGATCCGCCTACCGCGGCGCCGCAGGGTGATGCGTCGGCGGTTTCGTTCGACACGTCGGCGAAGCAGGTGCACATCACGACGGCGAAGGTCGACTCGATCGCCGCCGAACTGCCGGAGGCCGTCCGAACCAGCGGGAAGCTTGTGGTGGGCAACGGTTCGGCGGGTGGTGGTCAGCCGCCGCTCGGGTTCACGGCCGACGACAACAAGACACCGATCGGTGTCGAGATCGACATCGCGCATCTCGTCGCCAGTGTTCTCGGGCTGCAGGCCGAGGTGCAGACGACCAGCTGGGAGAACCTGTTCCTCGGACTGGACTCCGGCAAGTACCAGGTCGGCATCTCCAACATCGGCGTTTCCGAGCTGCGCAAGGAGAAGTACGACTTCGCGACGTACCGGCTCGGTTTGCATGCGTTCGAGGCGAAGAAGGGTTCCGGCCTGAAGATCGCCGGCCCGGCCGACATCAGCGGCAAGAACGTCGCGGTCAGCTCCGGCACCTTGCAGGAGGCGATCCTGCTCGAGTGGAACAAGCAGAACACCGCCGCGGGCCGGCCGGCCGCGAACCTCAAGTACTACCAGCAGTCCGCTGACACCTTCCTGGCCCTGCAGTCCGGCCGGATCGACCTGTACCTGGGGCCGAACCCGAACGCGACCTATCACGTCGCCACCCAGCACCAGACCGAGATCGTCGGCACGGTGTCGTCCGGCTACCCGATCCAGGGGCTGGTCGGAGTCACCACCAAGAAGGACAACGGCCTGGTCAAGCCCTTGGCCGACGCCCTGAACGCGGCGATCGCCGACGGCAGTTACGCCAAGGTGCTGGCCAAGTGGAGGCTCAACGACGAGGCCGTCCCGAAGTCGTTGGTCAACCCGCCCGGCCTTCCCAAGCCTCCAGCCAAGTAGTGCACGAGTAGGAGAAACATGGCGACCATCGCAACGATCTCCAGCAGCCCGTCGGTACCGTCCCGGACCGACGCCGTCCTCGACTACGTCACCAAGCGTCTGATCAGTCACGGCCACGAGGTCACCCCCATCGTGCTCCGCGACCTCCCGGCCGAGCCGTTGCTGCACGGCGACGCCGACGACCCCGGTATCGCGGCCGCGGTCAAGACCCTCGAGTCGGCCGACGCCGTCGTCGTCACGACTCCGGTGTACAAGGCGGCGTACGCCGGTCTGCTCAAGGTGTTCCTCGACCTGCTGCCGCAGTACGCGCTGAAGGGCAAGACCGTGTTGCCGTTGGCAACGGGTGGGACGCCGGCGCACGTGCTGGTGATCGACTACGCGTTGCGGCCGGTGCTCTCCAGTCTCGGTCCGGGCGCGATCACGCAGGGCTGGTTCGTCCTCTCGTCACACATCAACCTGTACGACGGGGGCGGCGTACTGCTCGATCAGGCCGCGTCGGTGCCGCTCTACCAGGTTGTCGAGGGCTTCCTGACGGCCGTCGAAGGTGGAGAGGTGATCGACAGTCCACCGGTGCAGGCCGCGGCGATCGAGGTGCTCCGGGCTCGCCCCGAGGACCCCGAGGCCGCGCCGCTGCTCGCGGACCTGGTCGTCGAGTACAGCACCCGCTACGGCCGCACGAACGAGAACACCCAGCTCACCGAGGTCCCACCGACCGACTTCCACGCGGACAGCGGCGGCGCGTTCGTCCTGCTCCGGTACGGCGGTCAGACCGTGGCCGGCGGTGCCATTCGCCGGTACGACGACCAGACCGCCGAGGTGAAGCGGATGTGGACCTCACACCTGCATCGTCGCCAAGGGCTCGGTCGCCGGGTACTCGCGGAACTGGAGCAGGCCGCCGCCGATCTCGGCTACCGCAAGCTCTATCTCACCACCGGCCCTCGCCAACCCGAGGCCGCCGCGCTCTACCGAGCCGTCGGCTTCGAACCGCAGTTCGATGTCGACGCCGACCCCGAGTCGATCGGCCCACTGCCGTTCACGAAGGACCTCACCCTCGCTTTCAAGGTGGCCTCATGAGTCGTCGACTGATCACCGCCCTCGAGATCGACGGCGCCGGCGGACACCCAGGTGCGTGGCGCGGAGCGGACGTAGACCCGGGGGCGATCCTCACCGGTTCGCTAGCTCTGCGCGCCGTCCAACGTGCCGAGGCCGCCGGCATCGACATCGCCACCTTCGCCGACACCCTGGAGGCGCCGGCTGACTCAGCCGGCGCGGTGAGTGTGCGACTGGACGCCCTCGGCCTCGCGGCCCGGATCGCCCCCGCCACCTCACGCATCGGCCTGCTGCCGACCATCACAGTCACCCACACCGAGCCCTTCCACGTGCAGGCCTCGGTTGCCACCCTCGACTACGTCTCCTCCGGCCGCGGTGGCTGGGTGGCCGACGTCTCTACCTCCGCCGAAGCAGCCGCAGTCATCGGCCGCCGCGAACCCGCCCCGGCCGCCGACCTCTGGCGCGAAGCCCGGTACGTCGTCGATGTCAGCCGCCGCCTCTGGGACTCCTGGGACGACGACGCCATCATCCGCGACGCCCCCACCGGCCGCTTCGTAGACCGAGACCGCCTCCACTACGTCGACTACCAAAGCCCGAACTTCAACATCAAAGGCCCCTCGATCGTCCCAAGACCCCCACAGGGCCACCCGCTAACAGCAGTCCGAGTGAACACACCCGAAGCACTGGAAGCCGCAGCCGACGCCGAGTTGGTCCTGCTGCCCGGGGCCGACAACCTCGCGGCGCGGGTGGAAGCGATCCGAGGCGACGGGGTGGAGCCGGCGGTGGGGAGTGGGGGGCCTCGGGTGCTGGTGTCGGTCGGCGTACTGCTGGATGACGACTCTGCTGCGGCTGAGCGGCGGGCGGAAGGTGGTTCCTTCGACTACGTCGGTGGGGTTGAGGGGCTGGCCGAGCTGGTGAGGGAGTGGCAGGTGGCTGGGGTGGATGGGGTGCATTTCAGGCCGGCCTCGTTGGAGCTCGACGTACCGGTGATTGCGGAGAAGTTGTTGCCGTTGCTGGGGGTGACGGCTGCTGACCGGCCTGGGACGACGTTGCGGAACAGGTTGGGGCTTGCGCGGCCGGTCAATCGGTATGCGAACGGGGTGGCCCGATGACGAAGCAGATTCATCTGGCGGCGCACTTCCCGGGCGTGAACAACACCACGGTGTGGGCCGACCCGGAGTCCCGTTCGCAGATCGACTTCGCGTCGTTCAAACACCTTGCGGCGACAGCAGAGCGCGGTACGTTCGACTTCTTCTTCCTGGCCGAGGGATTGCGGCTGCGCGAAGTGAAGGGCCGCATCCACGACCTCGATGTCGTCGGGCGACCGGAGTCGCTGACCGTGCTCAGCGCGCTGGCTGCGGTCACCACACACCTCGGCCTGGCAGCGACCGTCAACTCGACGTTCAACGAACCGTACGAACTCGCCAAGCGGATCGCGACCCTCGACCACCTGTCCGGCGGTCGCGCGGCGTGGAACGTCGTCACCTCCTGGGATGCGTTCACCGGCGAGAACTTCCGCCGCGGCGGCTACCTCGACAAGGCCGACCGCTACGTCCGGGCGCAGGAGTCACTCCGGATCGTCCGGAAGCTGTGGGACTCCTGGGCCGACGACGACCTCGTACTGGATCAAGAGGCGGGTGTGTTCGCCCGTGAAGGCACTGGGGCCTTTGCGGACGAGGGCGCGCACTTCGGGATCCGCGGCCGGTTCGGGTTGCCGCCGTCGCCGCAAGGGCGGCCGGTGGTGATCCAGGCCGGTGACAGCGATCAGGGGCGCGATTTCGCGGCCTCCGGCGCGGACGTGATCTTCAGCCGGCACGGTTCGTTCGCGGCCGGGCAGACCTTCTACAAAGACGTGAAGGACCGCCTGGCCAAGCACGGCCGCACCGAGGAGTCGCTGAAGATCATGCCCGCGGTGACGGTCGTCGTCGCCGACACCGACGCCGAAGCGGTCGAGAAGGCGCGACACATCCGCGAGCAGCAGGTGTCCGGGCCGACCGCGATCGTGCTGGCCGAGCTCATCTGGGGACGCGACCTCTCGGCGTACGACCCGGACGGTCCACTGCCTGCTGAAGGTCCTGTCATCGGCTCGACCGTCACCCAGGGCCGCGCCGGCTTCAACGATCCGGCGTCGATCATCAAGGAATGGCGCGAGGCCGCCGACGCGAACGGCTGGTCCCTGCGGCAGACCGTGATCAACCAGCAGAACCGTCAGACCTTCATCGGTTCGCCGGAAACCGTCGCCACCGAGATGAACCGCCACGTCCAGGAGAACGCAGCCGACGGCTTCGTCCTGGTCCCGCACCTGACCCCCGGCGGCCTCGACGACTTCGTCGACCGCGTCGTCCCCCTGCTGCGCGAACGCGGCGTCTTCCGCTCCGAATACACCGGTACGACGCTCCGCTCGCATCTCGGGCTCACCCAATGAGTGTCAGCACGATTCACCGCCGCCCGACCGTGGTCTTCGTCGGCGGTGGACCACGCACGGTCGGCCTGCTCGAGCGGTTCGCCGCCAACGCGGGTGAGCTACTCGACGACGGACCGGTCGAGATCCATGTCGTCGACCCGTTCCCCGCGGGTGGCGGCCGGATCTGGCGGCGGGAGCAGTCCCGCCTGCTCTGGATGAACTCGATGACCTCGGACGTCACGATCTTCACCGACGAGTCGGTCGAATGCGAAGGTCCGATCCGCCCAGGTCCCGACCTCGCGACCTGGGTCGCTGGTGCAGGCGCAACCATCCTGGAACGGGCCGGGATCGAGCAGCCCGGTCCGATGGACTTTCCGCCGCGACTGGTCCAGGCGGAGTACCTGTCCTGGGTCTGGGAACGCGTCGTCGGCGACCTACCGGCCACGGTGACCACCCATCTCGAGCGGGCGGTCGAGCTGACACCCGACCAGCGCGTGATCCTCGCGTCGGGACACGAGATCCAGGCAGACCTCGTCGTACTGGCTCTCGGGTATCTCGATCGGTTGCCGACGGCATCAGAAATCGCCTGGGCCAACAAGGCCGCGGCGGCTGGTCTCACTTACATCCCACCCGGCTACACGGCCGACGTCGACCTGGGCGGCCTGCAACCCGGTGAACGCGTCATCGTCCGCGGCTTCGGTCAGGCCTTCATCGACCTGATGGTCCTGCTCACTGAGGCCCGCGGCGGCTGGTACGACGAACATGACGGCCTACTCACGTATCACCCGTCCGGCGCCGAGCCGATCCTGTACGTCGGCTCCCGGCGCGGCGTGCCGTATCACGCGAAACTCGGCTACACCGTCGCCGGAACCAAGCCCGTTCCGACGCGCTACCTGACCAAGGCCGCACTCGACGCTCTTGGCGATGGCGTGCTCGACTTCGACAGTCAGCTGCAGCCGCTGATCGACAAGGAACTGGCCTTCGCGCACTACCAGCAGCTGTTCAGTGCGCACCCCGAACGCACTCGCTGGGAATGGACTCTCTTCCGGGATGTCCTGGACCGATCGTTGCCCGATGCACCGGATTTTGTCGCGGCCGTGGAGACCGCCGTACCGGATCCGTTGGATCGATTCGTGCGGTCGGACGTGGATCGGCCGTTGCACGGACGGTTCTTCGATGACTGGTACACGTTCGAACAGTTCCTGACCGAGCTGATCGAGAATGACCTGCTTCGCCGCGCCAACCCGGAGTACTCGGCCGATCTCGCGGTCTTCAACGCGTTGCTGAGCATCTACAGCGTGTTGTCGGTCGCGATCACCGAGGGCCGGTTGTCCGACGAGGATCGAGTACGACGGGTCGAGACCGAGTGGCACGGGTTCTTCTCGTTCGTGGCCAGCGGTCCGCCGCCGCGCCGGCTCGAGGAGCTGCTCGCCTTGCATCGCGCCGGAATCGTCCGGTTCGCCGGGCCCGACCTGGAAGTTGCCATCGACAACGATCACTTCGTCGCGCGGTCTCCGGCAGTGGCCGGCACGGTCCAGGCCCGTGCTTTCGTCGAGGCACGGTTGCCGCGGCCCGACGTACTGGCTGCCACGGATCCCTTGCTGCGTGGACTTCTGGCGGACGGGACGTTGGCGGCTGACGAGTTGTTCGCCACTGACGGGACGAGCCTCGGCGGCGGTCAGCTCAAGGCCGACGCGCAGAGCCGGGCGATCCGCGCTGACGGTTCTGTGCATCCGGGGCTGTTCCTGCTCGGGCCGTCGGTTTCTGGTTCGGCCGGCTCGTCCGGTTTCTCCCGCCCGCACTTCAACGGTCCCGGCTTCCGGCAGAACGACGCCGTCGCCCGGAATCTGCTCACTTTGCTAGTGCCCCGCGTCGGAGATTCCGTTGCGCTACCGGCGCCCAGGCACGCACCTCACGGCACCAGAGGAACAGCCACGATGGAAAAGCATCGAGGCCGCTCCTCCGGCACCGCGATGCACGCACCTGAACACCGCTATCGCTAACGCAACCTCCAACGCGGGGCACTTGCACCCGCCGTACGGAAGGAAGAACGTCATGCCAGTTGAGTTCCTGGGGATCGCCGGGACCAACCCGGCCAGTGAGGTCGAGCCGCGCACCGGTGGTGCCCTCGATCTGGAGTACACCGCGAAACTGGCGCGCGCCCACGAGGACAACGGCTGGGACCGGGTCCTGTTCGCGTACCACTCCGGTTCTCCCGATCCGGCACAGGTCGCGGCGTACGTCGCCGGTCGCACCGAGCGGATCAACCTCGTCGTCGCACACCGGCCGAACGTCGCCTACCCGACGCTGACCGCCAAGACCTTCGCCACGCTGGACCACATCAGCGGCGGTCGGTTCGAGGTGCATGTCATCACCGGCGGGTCGACCGCGGACCAGGCCGCCGAGGGCGACTTCCTGAGCAAGGACGACCGGTACGGGCGGACGCAGGAGTTCATCCAGATCCTCAAGCAGGCCTGGACCTCCGACGAGCGGTTCGACTTCGCGGGGAAGCACTACCAGTTCGAGCAGTTCGTCGCGGACATCAAGCCGCTGCAGCAGCCGCGGCCGCGGATCTCCTTCGGTGGCTCGTCCGCCGCCGCGTACGCCGTCGGTGCGGCCGAGGCGGACATCTTCGCGCTCTGGGGTGAGCCGCTGGCCGGGACACGCGAGCAGCTGGCCACGATCGACGCTGAGGCTGCGCGAGCCGGGCGGGCGGACCGGCCGACGATCCAGATCGCCTTCCGGCCGATCATCGGCGCGACCGAGGAGCTCGCGTGGGAGAAGGCCGAGCGCATCCTCGGCCGGATCAAGGACGTCCAGGCCGGTACGCCGTCTCCCAAGGCGCGGCTGCGCTCGCGGACCAACCCGGAGAACGCCGGTTCGCAGCGGCTGCTCAAGGCAGTGTCTGAAGGGGATCGGCACGACCGCGCTCTCTGGACCGCACCGACCGGTCTGACCGGAGGCGGTGGCAACTCGACCGCACTGGTCGGTACGCCGGACACCATCGCCGCAGCGCTCCTGGACTACTACGACCTGGGCATCCGGATCTTTTCGGCGCGTGGTTACGACATCTACGACGACGCGGTCGACTTCGGCCGTTACGTCATCCCGCTGGTCCGCTCCGAAATCGCCCACCGTGAATCCCGGAAGGACCTGGCCTCATGACAGTTGTCTCGGACCTGGAGCAGGACTGGCACACGTGGCATGCGGCGCGTGAGCAGGACCTGAACACGGACTACGGCTGGCTGACGATCGTCGGGTTCGACTGGCTTCCTACTGAGCCCGCTGCGCTGGCTGGACTGCCAGGAGAGTGGTGGGCTGCTGACGGGCGGGCGCATGTCACGGCTGAAGGCTCGTTGACGCTGAACGGCTCACCTGTGGACGGGACAGTGTCGGCGTCGGTCGCTGAGGCTGGTTCGCTCAGCTGGCTGCTGTTCGGCGACCGCTTGATCGAGCTGGTGCTGCGAGGCGGTCGGTACGCCGTCCGGCAGCGGGACCCCGGTGCCGCGACTCGACAGGGGTTCACCGGCGTACCGACGTACCCGCTGGATCCGGAATGGGCGGTGCGCGGCTGGTACACGCCGTACGGTGCTCCCGAGCGGGTCGAGGTGTCCACTGCGCGCGATGACTTGCGTCAGCACGTCACTGCGGTCGGTACGGTCCACCTCGCGCTGGGGGAGTCGGCGTACGAGCTGGTGGCGACGGCTGCATCGGACGGTCGGCTCTCGCTGTCGTTCCACGACGACACCAACGGCTCTGAGACTGCGCCTTGGCGCACTGTGACCACTGGAGTCGTGGAACGCGACGGGTCGGTGCTGATCGACTTCAACCGCGCAATCAACCTGCCGTTCGCGTTCACTGCCTTCGGGACCTGCCCGGCGCCGGTGACAGGCAACCGGCTCGGACTGCCGGTGGCGGCCGGCGAGAAGAAGGTCCGGTGAAGTTCTGTACCTACACCCTGATCGACAACTCCCCGGACCCGATCAGTGGTGCGCAGCTGACGACGTACGAGCGTTTTCAGCACGTGGTCCGGCAGGCGCAGTGGGCCGAGGAGCTCGGGTTCGACGGGTACGGCGTGGGGGAGCGGCACGCACAGCGGTTCATCTCGTCGTCCCCGCCGGTGGTGCTGTCCTACCTCGCCGCATCGACTTCGCGGATCCGGTTGCTGACCACTGTGACCGTGCTGTCGTTGCTGGACCCGGTGCGGGTGGCTGAGGACTACGCGACGCTGGACCAGCTGTCTGGTGGGCGCCTGGACATCATCATCGGGAAGGGGAACGACCCGGACCAGAACGCACTGTTCGGGTACGACCTGGACGGGCAGTGGGACCGGAACCGGGAGAAGTACGAACTGCTCCGGCGGCTGCTGCGGGAGACTGGGGTGAGCTGGTCTGGTCAGTACCGGCCTGATCTGGTCGATGCCACCACGCAGCCCCGGCCCTTCCGTCCTGATGGCATCCCGCTCTGGCATGGGTCTGCGTCTTCTGAGGAGTCCACCGAGCTGGCCGCTCGTTTTGGCGACCCGCTGTTCTCGGCGAACGGATTCCACCCGCTGGCGAAGTACGCCGGTCTGATCCGGCACTACCGGGAGCGCTGGGAGGCGTACGGGCGCGACCCGGCCGATGCGGTGGTCGGGGCCGGATTCAACGGGCTCTACGTGCGCAAGAGCTCACAGGACGCGCTGGACGGCTACCGGCCGATCTTCGACGCGTTCATGGACTCACCGGGTGCTCGTCATAACCAGCTCCCGTTCAAGACGCTGGAGGAGTTCCTCGAGCAGGGGTCGGTGCTGGTGGGGTCGCCGGAACAGGTGATCGACAAGTTCGGCCGCTACCAGGAGGCGTTCGGCCACGAGCTGTCCGGCGTCTCGCTGGAGGTGGCGGGCCTCCCCGAGGCCGAGAACCGCGCCTCGGTGGAGACCTTCGTCACAGACGTGCTTCCGGTACTGCGTTCGTCGTACCCCTCACGCGTCTGGAACTAGCCGTACGTCGGGTGCTGTGGCCAGCCGGCGGGGGAGTCCTCCCACTCCTCCTGCCGGCCGTACGGCGCCAGGTCGAGGACGCTGTTCTCGAACAGCAGCCGGTCCACTCCGCGCGAGTAGGTGGAGTAGGTCCGGTAGACGGCGTCGCCGTCACGGAGGAAGACGCTGAGCAGGAAGCCGCCCCCGGCGCCGGAGTCGGCGGAGAACGTCGTACCGGCCGAGGAGGCGTACGGGACCTGCCAGCCCATCTGCTCCCAGTAGCCGGTCATCTGGGCCAGTGGCATGTCCGAGACGGTCGCCCAGGCCACCCCGCGCTTGGCCAGACCGCTCAGGTCAGGCACGTTCCTGGTGAAGGCTGTGCAGCCCGGGCAGAAGTGGTCCGGGCCGTTGTTCATGAACTGGTAGAGCGCGAGCTGCTGGTGCTCGCCGAACAGCTCCAGCAGCGTCACCGGACCGGTCGGGGACTGGAACGTGTAGTCGCCGAACTGGACCATCGGCAGCCGCCTTCGCTGCGCCGCCAGCTGGTCCTGGACCCGGGTCGCCGCCTTCTCGGCGGTGAGCAACTCGGCCCGGGCCTTCTCCCACTCCTCGGCGGAGACCACTGGGGGTAGCGCGCTCATCTGATCGTCCTCTCGTCGCTGGGTGCCTATATACCTAAGACGAAGCCGGGTCACCGATCTCGACATCGGGGGATGGTCAAAAGCACTACTCGGGACCCGGTATGATTTCCGAGTCGGACAGAGGGGGGCACACAGTGCGCCTGGCTCGATTTCACATCGAGGCGGCAGACCGTGTAATCTCTCTCCTCGGCCCGCCCCTTTAGCTCAGTCGGCAGAGCGTCTCCATGGTAAGGAGAAGGTCTACGGTTCGATTCCGTAAAGGGGCTCTGAGATCGACAGGTCATCCGGTGCGCCGGGTGACCTGAAGAACTCTCCCGGCGGGGTAGCTCAGGTGGTTAGAGCACACGGCTCATAATCGTGGTGTCGCGGGTTCGACTCCCGCCCCCGCTACCACGCAACGCAGTATTCGAGAGTGCGATCACCCAAGTTGCGCACTCATGAGGTAAAGAGGCAGCAGTGGCCAAGTCGACCGACATCCGCCCGAAGATCACGCTGGCGTGCACGGTTTGCAAGGAGCGGAACTACATCACCAAGAAGAACCGGCGCAACGACCCGGATCGCCTGGAGATGAAGAAGTACTGCGCGCGTTGCAACGACCACACGGACCACCGCGAGACCCGCTGACCTCAGCAGTCTTTCGCGAGGGCCGCTCCGGTACGCCGGGGCGGCCCTTTGCTTTGTATCCAGCACTGCGTTGTGCCGTTTAGACGGTCACGATCGGGCGGCCGGCCTCGTACGCCGCCAGTCGCTCATCGCGCGGTGTCAGGCAGCAGGAGCCGCAGAGCGCCCCATCGCCGGACTCGCTCGTGTAGTAGAGACAGCAGGTCTTCCGCAGGTAGACCAGCTTCCCGCCGGCCAGCTCCACGTCGCCCAGCTTGTTCAGCCCGGCCGGAGCCTTCGCCGCGAACGTCTGCCAGCGCTCCAGCAGGAACCCGGGGTCGAGTGACTCTTCCTCGCGGGTGGCCGCGCAGAACGCCATAGCGCAGCCCGCTGCCACTCCACCGTGCACCTGGCGCAGACCGGCCCTGGTCCGCCGGTGCAGCTCCTCCGACAGCGGGAGCAGGTGCTGACGCAGCACGACGTCGTACAGGGTCTCCAGACCGCCTGGGAGGTAGTCGGCGGACCCGATGGCGACTGCGGCCAGCCCGTGGCCGTCGTGTGGTCTTACCCACAGGTTCTGCGGCCGGATGTCCAGCACGTGCCCTTCGAGCGCCCACAGCAGCAGTGCGGCCGCCGGAGCGCGGCCCGCGTAGAAGGACATCAGGCTCAGCGCGTTCGCATGCGCCGAGACGTGCCCGCTCGCGTCGTTGTCCCGCTTGAGCAGCTCGGTCAGCTCCGGACCGTCCGGCTCCAGAATGTGGCTCACCCGCAGCCACTCCGGGCCACTCGGCGTACCGATCTCCAGCTTGTAGCGAGGCGCGTACCTGGCCAGCGCCGTTACTGCCGTCACGTTCAACCTTCCCCAGTCGGGTCTCACGGTTTGCTGGGTGGCGGCTTCCCGGGGGTCAGTCTGCCAGTAGGCTCTGGCGCTATGACGATCGACGCCACGATGGTCGGCCGGAGCTATGCGGCCGCCGAGAGCTACCAGGTCGGCCGGGAGAAGATCCGGGAGTTCGCCGCCGCGATCGGCGACGACAACCCGGCGTACACCGGTGACGACGCGGTGGCACCGCCGACGTTCGCGTTCATGCTCGGCAGCCGGGCGCTGGAGCAGCTGCTGAACGACCAGGAGCTCGGGCTGCGGCTCGACCGGATCGTGCACGGCGCGCAGAAGTTCAGCTACACCCGCCCGATCAAGGCCGGTGACGACATCGCGGCGACCGCGACCATCACCACCGTCCGCAAGGCCGGTGACGTCGAGGTGATCATGTACGAAACCGCCCTCACCACGGTCGACGGCGAGCCGATCGCCACCTCGACCTCCACGATCTCGCACAACCGGGCGGACTCATGAAGACCATCGCTGCCGGTGACGTCCTCCCTGAGCTGACCGTGACGTTCCGCCGCGAGGACCTGGTCCGGTACGCCGGCGCCAGCGGCGACTTCAACCCGATCCACTGGAGCGACCGGATGGCGGCCGCCCTCGGTCTGCCCGGCGTGATCGCGCACGGCATGCTCACGATGGCCTCCGCGGTCCGCGTCGTCACCGACTGGCTCGACGACCCCGCCGACCTGGTCGAGTACGGCGTACGGTTCACCAAGCCCGTCGTCGTACCGGATGACGCCGACGGCGCCGAGGTGACGTTCTCCGCCAAGGCCGACAAGGTCGCCGACGGACTCGCCGAGTTCGACATCACCGCGATCTTCGGCGGCGAGAAGGTCCTCGGCCGGTCCCGGGCGGTCGTGCGCGTCTCGTGAGAACCCAGGTACCCCTGGCCGGCTTCACCACCCTGCGGATCGGCGGGCCGGCCGACAAACTCGTCGAGGTGACCACCGAGGACGAGTTGATCACCGCCGTCCGCGACGCCGACGCGGCCGCCGAACCCGTCCTGCTGCTCTCCGGCGGCAGCAACGTCGTGATCGGCGACGACGGCTTCCGCGGCACGGTGATCAAGATCGCCACCAAGGGCATCAAGGTCGACGCCGACGCCTGCTCCGGCGCGATGATCCACATCCAGGCCGGCGAGGACTGGGACGCCGTCGTCCAGCGTGCGATCGCCGAACAGTGGAGCGGCCTCGAGTCGATGTCCGGCATCCCCGGCCTGACCGGCTCCACCCCCGTCCAGAACGTCGGCGCCTACGGCCACGAGGTCGCCGAAACCATCGCCTCGGTCCGCGTCTGGGACCGCGCCGAATCCCGCATCCGCACGATCTTCGCCGCCGACTGCGGTTTCGAGTACCGGTCGTCGATGTTCAAGTCCGCGCCCGAGCGCTTCGTCGTACTGGAGGTCGCCTTCCAGCTGAAGCTCGGCAACCTCTCTGCCCCCATCGGCTACGCCGAACTGGCCCGCGTCCTGGACGTCGAACCCGACGCCCGCGCCCCCATGACCGACGTCCGCGAAGCCGTCCTGGCCCTCCGCCGCAGCAAAGGCATGGTCCTGGACCCCACCGACCACGACACCTGGAGCGCGGGCTCCTTCTTCACCAACCCCCTCCTGGCGACCCCCGCCGAGGTCCCCGCCGGTGCCCCCCAATGGCCCCAGCCCGACGGCCGCACCAAAACCAGCGCCGCCTGGCTGATCGAACACGCCGGCATCCCCAAGGGCTTCACCCTCGGCGCCGCCGCCGTCTCCACCAAACACACCCTCGCCCTCACCAACCGAGGCACCGCCACCGCCAAGGACCTCCTCTCCCTGGCCACCCACGTCCGCTCCCAAGTCCACCAAGCCTTCGCCATCACCCTCGTCAACGAACCAGTCCTGGTGAACTGCACCCTCTGAGCCGCCCGAGTCGGTCACTGACAGCAAGCGGCCAACCGGGTACACTCATATGCAGCAAAGGCTTCGGCTTCTGACCCTTCGGGTTAGTGAGCCAGGTTGGCCCTCGGTGTAGCTACGGCAGCCGGGGGTTTGCTGTTTCTAGGGGAGCCTCATGACGTGTGCGAGGTCCTCGATCACCGCGAACAGGTCGCCGCGCGCGCCGACCTTCTTCTGGCGGTAGGCGCTGCACGCAAGATCAGGCAACCACAGCAGGTGCTCCGAACCGGGCGAGACCGATACCAGTGCCATCGATTGAGCGATCGCCCCAGATACGATCAGGTCCGCTCTGATGGCTCGGTCGTAGTTGTTGATGCGAGCGATGCGATGTTCTTCGATGACCGCGAGCTCCACCGGTGGGTGAGTTCCGTGCTCTGCCGTGTGTAGTGCGGTCAGGAGCCGTCCCAGGACGGCCCCGCGAGCACGTGTCCCGTCCTTGTCGTCATCGTCGTCGACCGAAACCTTGTCGACGATCAAGCACGTCTCATCTGGAACCCGGAGGGTCTCCAGCAGGGTTCGGACGTGTGTCCGACCGTCTGTGGAGCGCAGTTCGTTGGTGGTGTGCCACCAGCCCGTGGGGACGAGGTCGTCGAGTTCGTTGCGCAGGGCATCACGATCGGGCTCGAGCACGACGACGGCTGCCATGACGTAGAAGCGCGACCTGCCGTCCTTTTCGACATGGTAGGTCTCATCGAGGTAAGCGATCGGGCCGGTGCCGATCTGCTCGTAGTGTCCTTTCAGGACACCGCGCTGCCCCGGCCCGGCCGGCGGCGTCATCGGCGCGCCGGGCCGGGCGGGGTGGGGGTCAGTAGCGCCATTCGAAGAGGTGGGCGTGCATCCAGTTGGTGAGGTTGGTGGAGACGGGGGTGGGCCTGCCGTTGGACGTGCTGAGGAGGTCGGCCAGGACTTGGGCCGGGGCTGCTAGGCGGAGGCCGGTCGGGGTGCTGCGGCGGCGGAGGTAGACGACGTCCAGTGGGGGTTCGGCGAGGACTATGTCGCCCCTGGGGGCTGGGGTGAGGCGCCAGGCGGTGGCGGCGGATTGGGCGTCTGGGGTGTAGATGAGGGCGTTGTTCGCGGTGGGGGTTGCGGTCCAGAAGGCGGCTGCGTGTTCGCTGGTGAGGGCGTATTTGAGGGGACTGGTGGCGAGGCGGTCGAAGAGGTCCTTGGGGGCCTTCCAGCGGGAGAGTTGGCTGGTTGTTAGTACGGGGGAGTTGGCGGCCCAGCGGCTGAGTAAGAGAGACCAGTCGGGTACGGCGATGATGCCGCCGCGTCGGCGCTCGATTAGCGACTCTGCCTGCAGGTCGTCGATGATGCGGCGTACGTCGACACTCGGGGCCTGGCTGAGCTCGACGAGGTCGTGGGTGGTCCAGATGGACCGATAGTCCAGGAGCGCGCGGATCACGCGGGCTGAGCTCTCCTCGGCTGACATCTCCGGGAGGGGGTCAGTCATGGGGGCGGCCGAGGGTGATGGTGACGTACGGCGTCCACTGGTAGCAGAGGTGGTCGCGGTTCAAGTCGATCAAGCTGACCTCGTTGATGTAGAGCTGGGTGGACTTGTCGCCGAACTCCGTGAGGCGTTTGCGGAGTGGTTCTGCCGGGGCCGACTGGTTCCAGTAGCCCAGCGAGATGTGCGGGTCGAGGTCGGGGTTGGCGGGGAGTGAGTCCTCGCCCCAGATCTCGTGGATCGCATCGCGGAGCGTGACTCGGAGCCGACGGAGTTCGTTGGCGGGGCGGACCGGTAGTTGCAGGCTTTCGACGTCGACGACTGCTGGGCCGACGGTCACGCTGAACGGAGCGAACGACTCGAGCCGGCGGCGCGTCGCGTCGACGATCGGGCTCAAGTCGTCGGAGCTGAGCTTGTCGGCGTAACCGACGCCCTGCAGGGTGAGGTGCAGCCATTGGCGGGGGACGGGCGTCAGTTCGGGCAGCGAGGACAGCAGTGGGTCGTAGCTGCTGCGCAGTGCCGCGAGTGCGGACGCGTAGCGGAGGGTGATGTGCCAGGTGTAGAAGGATCGTCCTTGCCGCCAACCCGGACGCCAGTACCAGTGATCGCGGACGTCGTCGATCATGGCTAGGACTCCTTTGCGGTGAGAGAGGGCGGTCGGTACGCCGGTCGCCGGCCAGGGAGGTCGGGGCGATAGATGAAGTCCCGGATGCGCTCGCGGAGTTGTCGCGCTCTCGCAACGCGGGTGTACGGCGCGGTCAGGGCGGCGACCTCGCCCATCCGGTGGACCAACGGCCGGACGCGATATTCCAGGGCAGTGTCGAAGACCGGCTCGACAGCGGCGATGGCGCCGTCGAGCTCCCCGAGAGTCAGATGAGCGATGCCCTGCTGGAGTCTGACCATTCGCTCGGAGCCTGGGTTGCGCAGGCTGTGCGGTCTGGATTCGAAGCCGGCCACCGAACGGTCGGCATGGACGAGCGTTTCGTGAGCATCTCCGAGCGCCAGTTGAGCGTGGGCCCAAAGGCCCTCGGCGCGTTCCGAGGTGCAGAGCAACGGTCCGCCGAGCTCAGGAATGGACGGCATGCTCGGAACTTCCTGGGCGGCGGCCAGTGCGTCACGGGCCTCGCTGATCCGGCCGGATCGCGCGAGGTCGACCGCCAGGGCACTGGACAAGAACAGTCGGGACGTTCCCGCGGCGTACCGCAGGCCGTCCTCGGCGTGGTCGGCGGCTCGGTCGAACTCGTCCTGCCAGAGTGCCGCCGTGTGCTGGGTCGCGCGGATCCAGCCGCGGAGCTCGTTGTGGTCCGCCGCTTCGGCGCAGGCCCAGGCCGTCCGGGCGTGGCTCTCGGCCACTTCGGGGCGGCCGAGATCGACGGACATCCAGGCCAGCAGGGTGATCGCCCAGCCCGCGGCGGCGTAGAGGTCGCGGGACTGTTTCGGCGACTGGCGGCCGGCGAGCAGGACGAAGGCCCGGTCGCGGACCGCCCGGCTGCGTTCGAACAGGGGTTTCGTGGGGGTGTGCAGGTAGAGCTGGGAGATGCGCTCGATGTCGGCGTGGAGCTGCTCGACCGTGAGCTCGCCGACGTTCGACTCCTCGGCGAAGGTGAGGAGCGCGATCGACTCGTCACCGGCACGCCCGACCTCCTCGTCGAGCCCGAGTGTCGACGGTGGCTCGAGCTCCAGTTCGGTCGGGGGTGTGCCGGGCGGCGGCATGAAACCGAGCTCGTTGTCGGAGGCAACGTTCAGGATGTAGCGCAGGCCGGATCGGTAGGCGGCGCCGGGCCAGCGGACCGCGCCCCGCTCCATCTTCGCGATGTAGTGGCCGTCGAGTTCGTAGCGGACCTCGGTCGTGTCCCAGAGCCACGCACAGACGGCGTCCGCGAGCTCGACGCGGGACATGCGTTCGCCGGGTGCGCGCCGAGAAGGGGTGCGCTCTCGTGCGCTGCGCAACAGGTCATTGGCGGCTGGCATGGCGGTAACTGTAGGTGTGCGAACACCCTCCGCAACGACGGAAAGTGCGACTGCGGACCATCTGCCCCTGGATGCCCCGGAATGCCCCGAGATGCCCCGTTCTGCAACGATATAAATACGGTCGTGACCGAAAAAAGTGACGTTCTGTGGAGGTTTCGGTGTAGTTCGGGGCAGCCGGGGTGGTCGCTGAGCGTGAACTCGCGGGGCATCCCGGGGCAGATAGGGGATTCCCTCAGTGAATTAGGGTCGTCACGTGGCTGAGGAAGCTGTGACGACGTTGCGTGCTGAGTTGGGACGGTTCGGTCGGGGCGAGGAGGGGTTCGCCTTGCTGGAGGTCTTCTTGGAGGTGGCGGGGCCGTGGATGGGGCCGGTGGTGCTCGATCCGGTGGGGCTGCGGTTGCCGGACGAGATGACGGACGACCGGGTGCTGGTCCAGGGGCTGATCGAGATCATCGAGGCGGAGCCGCCGGTGACGGGGATCTTCCGGTCGACGGAGCGCGAGTACGACATGGCGGATCCACAGGCGCGATGGGACTTCGTCCGGCTGGCCCACTGCTCGAAGCTGGCGACGGTGTGGAGCGAGGGACGCCGTACGACGTACTTCGAGGCGGCGGACGCGGTCACCGCGACGTACTGGTTGCCGGAGAGTCTGAAGGTGGTGTTCTTCGACGCGATCCAGGCCAAGGGATGGGCTGTGCCTGCTGACTGGCTGGCGGCGGTAGGCAAGCAGCCCAAGCCCTGGTGGAAACGTGGCAGCTAGCTGATCGCCGGTAGTCGGGTGAGTGCTTGGGCGACTGCTGACTGGAGGTCGGCGTCGTCCCAGTTGCGGTCCGTCATGGTGCCGCTGAGGTAGGCGTCGTACGCCGCGAGGTCGAGGTGGCCGTGGCCGCAGAGGGCGGTGAGGATGACCTTCTCCTCGCCGGACTCCTTGCAGAGCATGGCCTCCTCGATGGCGGCCGCGAGCGCGTGCGTGGGCTCGGGTGCCGGGACGATGCCCTCGGTGCGGGCGAACTGGAGACCGGCCGCGAAGCACTCCGACTGCGGTTTGGCGACGGCTTCGATCTCGCCGGTCTCGTAGAGGTGGCTGATGATCGGGCTCATCCCGTGGTACCGCAGGCCGCCGGCATGGATCGGGTCCGGAACGAAGTCGTGGCCGAGGGTGTGCATCTTCATCAGCGGGGTCAAGCCGATGGTGTCGCCGAAGTCGTAGGCGTAGGTGCCCTGGGTGAGCGATGGGCACGCGGCCGGCTCGACCGCGCGGACCGTTGGTGCCATCCGGCCGGCCCACTTCTCCCGGAGGAACGGGAAGGCGAGACCGCCGAAGTTCGACCCGCCGCCGGTGCAGCCGACCAGCAGGTCCGGCGTCTCGCCAACCATCGCGAGCTGGATCAGTGCTTCCTCACCGATGATCGTCTGGTGCAGCAGCACGTGGTTGAGCACCGAGCCGAGCGCGTAGTGGATCTCCGGCGACTGCACCGCGGCCTCGACCGCCTCGCTGATCGCGATCCCGAGTGATCCGGTGGAGGCCGGGTCGCCGGCCAGGATCTTCCGCCCGGCCTCGGTCAGCTCGGACGGGCTCGGGTGCACGGTCGCACCGAAGACCTCCATCATCGTCCGCCGGTACGGCTTCTGGTCGTACGACGCACGCACCTGCCAGACCTCGCACTCGAGCCCGAACTGCGCACAGGCAAACGCCAACGCCGTCCCCCACTGACCGGCCCCGGTCTCGGTGGTGAGCTTCCGGACCCCGGACTTGGCGTTGTAGTACGCCTGCGGAACGGCCGTATTCGGCTTGTGCGACCCGGCCGGCGACACGCCTTCGTACTTGTAGTAGATCCGCGCCGGCGTATCGAGCGCCTTCTCCAACCGATGCGCCCGGTACAGCGGACTCGGCCGCCACAACCGGTACACGTCAAGCACTTCACCAGGGATGTCGACGTACTGCTCCTGGGAGACCTCTTGCATGATCAGGTCCATCGGGAACAACGGCGCCAGATCCTCCGGCCCCACCGGCTGTCCCGTCCCCGGATGCAACACCGCCGGCGGCGGTGTCGGCAGGTCGTGCAGCACGTTGTACCACCGGGTCGGCAGCTCGTCCTCGGGTAACAAGATCTTGGTAGCCGTCATGCTGCAATCTTGGCCGCGCCCGGCACCCCTCACAATGCCCTGAACCCGAACCCACGAGGCATTTATCCGGCACTCTGCAAGCGGTCGATCCGGCCGTCGGCGCCCACCCGGAAGACCACATCCGACGGATGATCCCGCCGCATCGCCGCATCCACCTCGAGCCCCGCCAACCGCCGTACCAGCAACCGCCCGACCATCTCGTGCGACACGATCAGAGCCCCCTGGACCTCGATGCCCGCGAGCACTTGCGCGATCCGCAGATCGGCGTCGGCGTAGCTCTCGCCACCGGGAAACGGATAGGTGTATTTCGACAGTGCCCGTGCCGCGCGTTCATCCGGCCATCGGGCATCGATCTCGGCCGAGGTGAGGCCGGACCAATCGCCGTGGTCGAGCTCAGCGAGGTCGGGCAGCACCTGAATGGGGAGACCGAGGACATCGCCGATGATGCGAGCGGTTCGCTGGGCCCGCCCGAGTGGGCTGCTGTAGATGGCGTCGATCGGCTCGGCTCGCAAGGACTCGGCGTTGCGCTGGGCCTGGTGGACGCCGAGTGGAGTCAGGGGTGAGTCCAGCCGGCCCTGGCGGCGGCCGGCGACGTTCCACTCGGTCTGGCCGTGGCGGGCCAGGTAGGTCGGCACTAGTACGACGCGAGGGTGGCGGGGGTGTTGAGCCAGTCGTCGATGTCGGTGAGGAGGGACTTCTGGACGTCTGGGGGTGCGGTGGCGGCGAGGATGGAGGAGCGGGCCAGGTCGGCCAGCTCTTCGTCGGTGAAGGCGTGGACCGTGCGAGCGGTCTCGTACTGCTCTGCCAGGCGGGAGCCGAACAGGAGGGGGTCGTCGGCGCCGAGGGCGATGCGGGCGCCGGCTTCGTAGAGCTGGCGGAGGGGGACGTCTTCGGGGTGGCGGTAGACGCCTAGCGAGACGTTGGAGGCTGGGCAGACCTCTAGGGCTACCTGAGCGTCTACAACGCGCTTGAGCAGCTCTGGGTCCTCGACTGAGCGGACGCCGTGGCCGATGCGGCCGGCGCCTAGCTCGTCCAGGCAGGTGCGGACTGTGGCGGGGCCGCAGAGTTCGCCGCCGTGCGGTGCTGCGAGCAGGCCGGCGTTGCGGGCGATGCGGAAGGCCGGGGCGAACTCCGACGTCGTACCGCGGCGTTCGTCGTTCGAGAGGCCGAAGCCGACCACGCCGCGGCCGACGTACTGCGCGGCGAGGCGGGCGAGGATGCGGGCGTCGAGGGGATGCCGGGTGCGGTTGGCCGCGATGATCACCTGGACTGCGAGACCGGTCGACGCCGCTGCATCCCGGGCCGCGTCCAGCACCAGGTCTGTGAACTCGGTGATGCCGTGGAAGCGGTTCGCGTAACCGGACGGGTCGACCTGGATCTCCAGCCAGCGGGAACCGTCGGCGCGGTCGTCCTCGGCCGCCTCGCGGACCAGACGCCGTACGTCGTCCTCCGTGCGCAGCACCGAGCGTGCGATGTCGTAGAGCCGCTGGAAGCGGAACCAGCCGCGCTCGTCGGCCGCGGACAGCTCCGGCGGCCATTCGGTGCGTAGTGCGTCGGGCAGCCGGACCCCGTGTTTGTCCGCGAGCTCGACCAGCGTCAGATGCCGCATCGAGCCGGAGAAGTGGAGATGCAGATGCGCCTTCGGCAGCACCCGCAGGTCACGCTGCGTCATTACCGAAGGTTACAGAGTCCCTACCCGCCCGGTGAAATCCGGGCGGGTAGGGACCCGGGGTGATCAGCTCAGCAGCTTGGCCATCCGGCCGATGCCCTCGGCCAGGTCCTCGTCGCCGAGCGCGTACGACATCCGCAGGTACCCGGGCGCACCGAAAGCCTCACCCGGTACGACGGCCACTTCCGCCTCGTCCAGGATGATCTCGGCCAGCTCAGCGGACGTGGTCGGTGTCCGGCCGTTGATGTGCTTGCCCAGCAGACCCTTGACCGACGGGTACGCGTAGAAGGCGCCGGTCGGCGTCGGGCACTCGACACCGGGGATCTCGTTCAGCATCCGCACCATGGTCCGGCGACGGCGGTCGAAGGCGACTTTCATCTCCTCGACCGCGCTCAGGTCGTTGGTGAGTGCCGCGATCGCGGCCCGCTGGGCGATGTTGCCGACGTTCGAGGTCTGGTGCGACTGGAGGTTGGTGGCGGCCTTGATGACGTCCTTCGGGCCGATCATCCAGCCGACCCGCCAGCCGGTCATCGCGTACGTCTTGGCGACACCGTTCAGTACGACGGTCCGGTCCGCCAGCTCCGGCACGACAACCGGGATCGACGTCGACTGCACGCCGTCGTACGTCAGGTGCTCGTAGATCTCGTCGGTGATCACCCAGATGTCGTGCTCGAGCGCCCAGCGGCCGATCGCCTCGATCGACTCCCGGCTGTCGACCGCACCGGTCGGGTTGGACGGTGAGCAGAACAGCAGTGCCTTGGTCTTGTCGGTCCGAGCGGCCTCCAGTTGCTCGACGGTGACCAGGTAGTCCTGTGACTCATCGGCGAGCACCTCCACCGGCACTCCGCCGGCCAGCAGGATCGCCTCCGGGTAGGTCGTCCAGTACGGCGCCGGCAGCAGCACCTCGTCACCTGGGTCGAGCAGTGTCGCGAACGTGTTGTAGACCGCGTGCTTGCCGCCGTTGGTGACCAGGACCTGGGCAGCCTCGACCTCGTAGCCGGAGTCGCGCTTGGTCTTGTCGACGATCGCCTGCTTCAGCTCCGGCAGACCGCCGGCCGGGCTGTAGCGGTGGTTCTTCGGATCCCGCGCGGCCTCGACGGCCGCCTCGACGATGTAGTCCGGCGTCGGGAAGTCCGGTTCGCCCGCGCCGAAGCCGATGACCGGGCGGCCCGCCGCCTTGAGCGCCTTGGCCTTGCTGTCGACCGCCAGGGTTGCCGATTCGCTGATGGCGCCGATCCGCGCCGAGATCCTGGAACTCATACCGCCATCCTGGCAGCACCCGCTCGCCCGGCTTAAACAAATATCGGGACCCGGACCGGTGTGATCCGGGGAACACGCAGGGGGTGCGGTCCGTTGTGTCCGAGTGCAGGCTGTATGGTTCTGGTCGCGGTACGGCGCCCGGTGCGGGGGCTGTGCGGGTCAGGAGCAGGAAGAACGAGGCCGACAGGCCGAGTTCGACCAGGTGGCTCCGAACCCGTACACTCTTCTAGTCCGGGCGTTGATGGCCCTGACTCGGCATGCCCGAGTTCAGGTCCTGTGCGGCGTCCGGATGGATTGCAGAGGGCACTAGCTCAACTGGCAGAGCATCGGTCTCCAAAACCGAAGGTTGGGGGTTCAAGTCCCTCGTGCCCTGCACATCCTGACCGGCGCAGGGCCGGTCAGGCCGCCGCTAGCGAAAGAGGTAGGTCGTGACGGAGACGCGCACCCCGGCACCGTCCGGCGCCGGTAAGCCTGCGGAAGGCAAGCAAGGCAGAGGCCTGCTGCGTTTCTACCGCCAGGTGGTCGCCGAGCTCCGCAAGGTCGTCTGGCCCACCCGCAAGCAGCTGTCCACCTACTTCGTGGTGGTGCTGACCTTCGTGGTGTTCGTCATCGCGATCGTCTCGGTCCTCGACCTCGCCTTCGGCTGGGCAGTACTCAAGATCTTCGGCTGAGGCCGGACACCGCCCACGCAGGCCGGGACGGGCCACGGCCCACCCCGACGCCAGATCCAGAACCGATCCACAGATGACGGAGTACGACGTGTCAGAGCGCGACGACGAGGTCCTTGAGCTCGAGGACGAGTTCGACGTATCCGACTCCGACGACGACCTCGATCTCGACTTCGACGAGACCACCACCGTCGAGGACGACGACGACCTGTTCGCCGACGATGACGACGACCCGTTCGCGGGCCTCGATGACGAAGACTCCGACGACGAGGACGACGACACCGACGAGGTCGGCGTCGAGGAGCCGGAGTACTCCGCCGACGACGAGGCCGAGGACGGCCCCGCCGAGACCGACGACTCCGACGACGAGCCGGTCGTGGTGGTCGCCGCCGCGGACGAGAGCGAAGCGGCCGAGGTCGTGACGCAGGCCGATGTCGAGGACGCCGCCGAGGAGCTGGCCGACGAGACCGCGGAAACCGCGGCCGACGACAGCGCCGAGGCCGAGCCGGCCGTCGACGCGGTGGTCTTCTCCAGCGCGGACGACGACGCCGACGACGCGGCCCTGGCGGTCGCCGCCGCGGCGGCGGAGGCCGACGAGGAGCCCGCCGAGCCGGGCGACCCGCTCGAGGAGCTGCGCAGCCGGCTCCGCTCGCAGATCGGCGACTGGTACGTCGTCCACACGTATTCAGGGATGGAGAACCGGGTCAAGGGCAACCTGGAGAACCGGATCAACTCCCTGAACATGGAGGACTACATCTTCGAGATCGTCGTGCCGACCGAAGAGGTCGCCGAGATCAAGAACGGTCAGCGCAAGATGGTCAAGCGCACCGTCCTCCCCGGTTATGTCCTGGTCCGGATGGATCTGACCGACGAGTCCTGGTCGACCGTGCGGCACACGCCGTCGGTCACCGGTTTCGTCGGCAACAGCCAGAAGCCGGTCCCGCTCAGCCTCGAAGAGGTCGAGAAGATGCTCGCTCCGGCCGTCGTTGCGGCGGCCGAGGCGGCGGCAGCCGAAGCCGGTGCCGCACCCGCCAAGACGGCGGCCAAGAAGAAGGTCGAGGTGGCCGACTTCGGGGTCGGCGACTCGGTCATGGTGGTGGACGGGCCGTTCGCGACCCTGCACGCCACGATCACGGAGATCAATGCCGACGCACAGCGGATCAAGGCGCTGGTGGAGATCTTCGGCCGGGAGACCCCGGTGGAACTCAGCTTCAACCAGATCCAGAAAGTCTAAGGACCCGACAGAATGCCTCCCAAGAAGAAGATCGCTGCCCTGGTCAAGGTGCAGCTCCAGGCCGGTGCAGCGACTCCGGCCCCGCCGGTCGGTACGGCGCTCGGCCCGCACGGTGTCAACATCATGGAGTTCTGCAAGGCGTACAACGCCCAGACGGAATCCATGCGTGGCAACGTGGTCCCGGTCGAGATCACCATCTACGAAGACCGCACCTTCACCTTCGTCACGAAGACGCCGCCGGCGCCCGAGATGATCAAGAAGGCCGCCGGTATCCAGAAGGGTTCGCCGGTCCCGCAGAAGGACAAGGTCGGCAAGATCACCAAGGACCAGGTCCGCGAGATCGCCACCACCAAGATGCCGGACCTGAACGCCCGGGACATCGACGCCGCGATGAAGATCATCGAGGGCACCGCCCGTTCCATGGGTGTCAACGTCGAGGCCTGAGCGCCGCGGCAGCACCAGCACCACCAGTAGTTGTGGCAGGGCGTAGCGCCGCCCGGAGACCACACCCCAGAGAGGAAACAGCAATGGCACTGCGCAGCAAGGCATACCGCGCAATCGCGGACAAGATCGACTTCGATCACCTGTACTCCCCGCTCGAGGCGGTCCGGCTGGCCAAGGAGGCCGCGGGCAGCAAGAAGTTCAACTCGACCGTGGACGTCGCGATGCGCCTCGGGGTCGACCCCCGTAAGGCCGACCAGATGGTGCGCGGCACCGTCAACCTTCCGCACGGTACCGGCAAGACGGCACGGGTCCTCGTCTTCGCCACCGGTGACAAGGCCGAGGCCGCGAAGGCCGCCGGCGCCGACTTCGTCGGTGACGACGACCTGATCAAGAAGGTGACCGACGGCTGGCTGGACTTCGACGCCGTCGTCGCCACCCCTGACCTGATGGGCAAGGTCGGCCGTCTCGGTCGCGTCCTCGGCCCGCGTGGCCTGATGCCGAACCCGAAGACCGGCACGGTCACCCCGGACGTCACCAAGGCCGTCACGGACATCAAGGGCGGCAAGATCGAGTTCCGGGTCGACCGGCACGCGAACCTGCACTTCATCATCGGCAAGGCGTCGTTCGACGAGGCCCAGCTGGTGGAGAACTACAGCGCGGCGCTCGAGGAGATCCTGCGACTGAAGCCGGCCAGCTCCAAGGGCCGCTACATCCGCAAGGCGGTGTTCTCGACGACCATGGGCCCCGGTGTCCCGGTCGACCCGAACGCCACCCGCAACCTCCTCGAGGAGAACGCGGACGCCTGATCCACAGGTTCCAGACAGCAAGGCCCCGGGATTCGTTCCCGGGGCCTTCTGCTTTTGCCCTCGGAGTTAGGTGCGCGGGGCAATCAAGTCCGGGGTGAGGTCGGTCAGGCGGGGGACGCCGACGAGTTGGAGGGTGTGCTCGAGCTCTTCGGTGAGGTCGTTGAGGAGGCGGGTGACGCCGGCCTGGCCGTCCACGGCGAGAGCCCAGAGGGCCGGCCGGCCGACGAAGACCGCGCGGGCGCCGAGAGCCAGCGCGGCGAGGACGTGTTCGCCGCGACGGATGCCACCGTCGACGTACAGCTCGGTACTGGTACCGGCCAGGGCTTCGGCGACCTCGGGGAGGGCCTGCGCGGTGGGGATCGAGCCGTCGAGCTGGCGACCGCCGTGGTTGGAGACGATGATGCCGGCGGCACCGGCGTCGGAGATGCGTTTGGCGTCGTCGCCGCGCAGGACGCCCTTGACGACAATCGGGAGTCCGGTGCGCTCGGCCAGCCAGCCGATCACGTCGGGGGTCAGGTCGTCGGCCTTGTCGAGGTCCTCGTCGGTCCAGTCGCCGTCGGGCACGTTGATCCGCAGCTGACCTGGCTGGACGTACGACCACACCACCGGGCCGTCGTCCTCCTTGCGGCCGACCACCGGGGTGTCGACCGTGAGGACGATCGCCTTGGCGCCACCGGCGACGGCCGCGTCGAGCATCTGCTCGGTGATACTGCGGTTCCGCACGATGTAGATTTGCAGCCACCACGGCACCCCGGTCGCCCCGAGCTCGGCGAACCGGGTCCCGGCGTTGCTGGAGACGCCGAGCAGCGATCCGGCGTCACGGACACCGTTCGCCATCGCGATCTCGCCGTCGGGATCCGCCAGCCGCTGCAGGGTCGACGGCGCGACGAGCACCGGCGACGCGACCGGCGTACCGAGCACTGTGGTGCCGAGCTCGATCGACGACACGTCTTGCAGCACACGCGGCCGGAACCGGTACGACGACCAGGCGGCGACCGCCTCCCCGACGCTGATCCCCCCGGCGGATCCTTGCCGGTAGTAACGATGCACGGCCTCCGGCAACTTCTCGGCGGCCTTCCCCTCCAACGCATCAATCCATCGCATGCCGTCCATCGTCGCATCCGGTCTGCGCGAACGGCACCCGGATAATGTGGCTATGGAACAAGTACTGAGTCGGCAGGAAGCGTCGGAAGCAGTCGAGGACGCTGGGTGGCGCTTCCTGCTGGGCACGTTGCGAACGTCGGTTCCGGTCGGGTCGTTGGCCCAGGCAATTGCTGTGGCGGCGGACGCCGTCGCGGTGTCCGGCGATGACGCGGACCAGCACCTTCGCGTCGATGCCCGCCCTAATCGGGTCGTCTTCACTCTGCAGTCGTTGGAGCACGCAGCGGTCACCACCAGCGATGTCGAGCTCGCCCTCCGGATCTCTGCTGCTGTGAACGGGACGGAGCCGGGCTTCGGAACGGCGGCACCGCGATCTGTTCAGGTGCTGGAGATCGCGATTGATGCACTGGACATCGCCGCGATCCGGCCGTTCTGGAAGGCGGTCCTTGGATACGCCGCTGAGGCAGGTGCCGACGGACCGGAGGATCCGCTCGTCGACCCGGTTGGGCAGGACCCGGCCATCTGGTTCCAGCAGATGGACGAGGCGCGCCCGCAGCGCAATCGCATCCACTTCGACATCTGTGTTCCGCATGACGAGGCAGCACATCGCATCGACGCCGCACTGGCGGCTGGCGGCCGACTGGTGTCCGCGACGCGTGCTCCTGCTTTCTGGGTGCTCGCGGACCTGGAGGGCAACGAAGTTTGCGTGACCACCTGGCAGGGCCGGGACTGAACTTGCGCCCTTAGGCGCTAGCGCAGGACGAGGCGGATCAGGGCGGTGACGACGATGCCGCCGGCGACGGCCAGCAACATCGGCACCTTCGCCAAGGTGAGTCCGCCGGCGGCACCGATGCCGACCAGCTTCGTCCAGTCGAGCTCCTGCCAGTGCTCGCCGCCCAGCTCCGTGACGATCAGGCCGGCCAGTAGAACCGGTGCGGTGAGGGCGGTCAGCCGGAGCACGGTCGGCGGGAGTTTGCGGCCGCCGATCACGAGCGGAGCACTCGCCTTCATCAGCCAGCTGATCAGAGTGACGACACCTGCGGACAACCAGAGCTTCATGCCTGTGCACCCTCCTTCTCGGGGAGAACGCCGAGCAGCGCCGCGGCAATGGCGCCCAGCAGGGCGTAGCTCGGGGTGGTGACGAAGAGCAGCGCGGCGGCGATCGAGGCGCCGAGCAGGCCTGCTGCCAACGCACGCTTCGATCGGCGCAGTTCGTCCAGTGCGAGGATCAGGAAGAACGCCGGGAACGTGACGTCGAGACCCAGCTTGTGCATCAAGTCAGGCGAGGGCGCGGTCAGCGCGCCGACCGCCGTACCAGCCGCCCAGAGCACCCATTGCGGAACGCTGGCACCGACCAGCCGGACGATGTCGTAACCGCCCTTGGTGCCGTGGGCAACGACGAAGGATGCGTCGCAGAGCGCCTGCGCCTGTAGTGCGCGGGAAAGCCTGCCGCCGCGCAGGCTCTCGTTGAGCGCGAGGCTCATCATCAGATAGCGAGCGTTGATCAGGACTGCGGACGTCACTGCGACGACCGCCGTGCCACCGGCCAGCGAGGTCAGCAACGCGAACTGCGCCGACCCCGACCACGCGAACATCGAGAACAGCACCGGCAGTCCGAATCCCCAGTCGCGCGCGACAGCCTCGGCTCCGAAGCTCAATGCGAGCACGAAGGCGGCGGCGCCGGGCCCGATGCCCAGACGCATGCCCTCGAGGAAGTCCTGCCGCCGATCGAGCAGTTCGGTCATCACCGCGGGGCCCTTCATGATTCCCGTCCGGCGCGGACTCGCTCGTAGTGCCGCTTCGCCCGGGCGCGGTTCCCGCAGTCGCCTGAGCTGCACCACCGACGAGACCCGTTCTTGCTGCGGTCCAGGAACAACCATCCACAGCCGTCGTCCTGGCATTCCCGCAGTCTGCTCAGGTCCTCCCGCTCCAGCAGGCGGCCTGCCGCGAGAACCAACTCGTCCACGAGGTTGGCGCCACCCCAGTCCATCGGCCGCGGTCCTGCCGGAGTTGCTCGCCGCACGGCACCTGCCAGCAAGGTCTGCAGCTCCCGCAGGTCTCCTGGTCCGGTGCCTCGCGCGATCGGCAACACCGCGTCGTAGACGACCGCGCGCACAGTGGCGACTCGGTGGGGATCGCTGTCTCCGCTGAGACCGGCCGCCGCACGCCACGTCGCCAACGCCTCCGCGGTGGCGATCCGGTCGACGGTACGGGATGGGTCCAGCCGCCAGGAAACGGTGTTCAGCAGGTCCAGAGCAACGTGACCGCCGATCAGTTCCGGCTGATAGAGCATCGGAATCACCTCTGCCTAACAACCTAAAGAAGTTTTGACTGTTAGGCAAGGTCGGGACGAGGTAGGCTGTGGGCATGACGCAGTACGGGCGGCGATTTCTTCGCCCCGGCCGGCACAACGGTGCCGACGGGGTGAGCTGCTGCTGCGCTCTCTCCTGAGGTGACCGTGGCCGACCGGGGTGTGAAGACCCCCTCGTCGACACCGTCGCCTTTGGAGAATTCTTATGTCTGTCCTCACTCTCGAGGAACTGCACTCCGCCCTGTCGCTGCGCGATCTGACCGATCCAGCTCAGGGCCCACACGCCGTCCAGTTGATCGTCGACTCGATCAGGACGGCTCTGGGCGCCGCTTGGCCCTACACGGCGATCTGGACACGGCGCGACCATCCCGTGGTCAGCCTGGCCGACAACTACGACAACCTCGGGTACGCCGCCGGTGCGGTGACCCGGGAAGCCCGCTACACCCGCTACGCGTCGGAGGGTGAGGTCCTGCGCAGTCACACGTCGGCGATGATCCCGCCGGCGCTGCGCGAGCTCGCCGGCTCCGATGCGTCCGATGTGCTGATGATCTGTGCGGGCATCTGCTACCGCCGGGACTCGGTGGACTGGCAGCACACCGGCACGCCGCATCAGCTCGACCTCTGGCGGCTCAGCCGCAACGTCACGCTCGGAGAGCCCGAGCTGGAAGACATGATCGCCCGGTTGGTCGAGACCGTGCTGCCCGGGCAGGCCTACCGGACAGTGCCTGCGGTGCACCCCTACACGATCCACGGCCGACAGATCGATGTCCTGCTGGACGATCAGTGGATCGAGATCGGTGAATGCGGGGTGGCCGCGCCGGAGGTCCTGCGCAAGGCCGGTCTCGACGACAGCTGGACCGGACTGGCGATGGGTCCGGGCCTCGACCGGTTGCTGATGTTGCGGAAGGGCATCCGCGACATCCGGTTGCTCAGGTCGACCGATCCGCGGGTGGCCGGACAGATGCTCGACCTGCAGCCCTACCGATCGGTGTCGACGATGCCACCCGTCCGCCGGGACCTCTCGGTCGTGGTGGGCGCGGAGGCGGACGTGTCGCCGGAGGTGCTCGGCGACAAGGTGCGGGATGCGCTCGGTCCGGACGCGGATGCCGCGGAGTCGCTGGAGGTGCTGGGCGAGACGACGTACGACGACCTGCCACCTGCAGCTCGGGCGCGGTTGCAGATCTCCCCAGGACAACGAAACCTCCTGGTCAGGCTGGTCCTCCGGCCGGTCGATCGAACCCTGACCGATGCCGAGGCCAACCTGCTGCGCGACCAGGTCTACCGAGCTTTGCATGAGGGCCCCATCCTCGAGCTGATCGGTTAGCGCCGCAGCTCGCGGGCAGCGACGACCCAGGCACACACGGCCAGGGGGACTTCCAGGAGGAAGGCCTCGGCCAGTGAGAGCGTGCGGTCGAAGCCTGCGCCTGCGGTGCTGACGTCGAACCAGGCGTCGGCCAGGAGCAGGGTCCCGGCGGCCATCGCGGTCAGGACGGCGTATCTGTTGCGAGTGTGCAGCAGGTACGCCGTCAGACCGGCGGCGATCGCGGTCAAGACGTCGAGACCTATCCAGGTGAGCTTCCAGTGATTGACCTGGTACGTGCTCGGCAGCGTCGCCGCGAGGATCAGGCACCACGGCAGCAGCACGGCCGCGACGCCGCCGGCCACCAGCGCGGCCAGACCGCCGGGGGAGCGGCGCGGGCGGATCCGGCCGTCGAGGCGGCCTTCCGCGATGTAGTCGTCGAGAGCCTCGGCGACGCGGTCGTCGATCGCGTCACCGAGTTGCACGGTCAGCTGCGGCCCGAGCGGCCGGGATGCGGGAGCCTGCGGGATTGTCGTCGTCATGGCTTCGAGCATTCCGTCGCGGCGGCTTCGGCACATTGAGGACAACCCACGAATCGGGGGTGGGGTTAACCCGAACTCGATACGGGGGATGTCCTCATACCGGCGGCCTCGGCAGCGTCGTAGGTTTGAGCCCGTCCCCACAACCAGCACAGCGGCACAGACAACGGGAGGTGGTTCGGGTGACGACGATCGCGAGTCCGGTTCCCCGGCGACCCTGGCGGCTGTGGCGCTCGCCGTACTTGTGGCTGGCAACAGTCCATCTACTCGGTGATTCCGTGGTGGTGCTGACCTCTGGGCTCTTGGCTCTGGTCGCGATCTGTGTGGCCGTGCTCGGGTGGCCGCTCGCCTTCGTCGGCGTGCCGCTGACCACGGCCGCGGCGCGAGCGGTCTACGGGCTGGCCCGGTGGGAGCGGGCCAGAGCCCGGATCACCCGCGGGCAGGAGGTGCTGCCACTCGAGCCACCGGAGCCATCCGGCAGTCGCACCGTCGACGCCCGCCGGGCGCTCGCAGATCCGAACCTGTGGCGCCAGTTCCTGTACTACGTCTTGTTGTTGCCAGCAGCAATGTTCTGGCTGCTGCTGATCGTGGTCGCCTGGTCGGTCCCGCCAGTGCTGATCGGCCTGCCGTTCTACTTCTCGAAGTTCGCGGCGGCGCAGGCTCAGCTCGGGCCGTTCGTGATCGACACCAGCGACAAGGCCATCGCCGCATCGGTGTTCGGAGCGGTGTTCCTGGCGCTGCTCTCCCCGGTGCTGATGCGGACCGCATCCGCGTTGGACGGGCATCTCGCCCGGATCTACCTGGGCGGTGACGAGACCGGGGCGCTGACCGAGCGGGTCAGCCGGCTGGTCACGAGCCGGCAGCAGGTGGTCGACTCGGCGGAGGCCGAGCGGCGGCGGATGGAGCGCGACCTGCATGACGGTGCCCAGCAGCGTCTGGTTTCGCTGGCGATGACACTGGGCCGCGCGAAGAACCGGTTGGGTGACAAGGATCCGGCGGTGCGTTCGCTGATCGAGGAGGCGCACTCCGAAGCCCTGCAGGCGATTGCGGAGCTTCGGGATCTGACTCGGGGTCTGCATCCGCCGGTGCTGACCGACCGCGGGCTCGATGCCGCGATCTCCGCAGTCGCCGCGCGGTCTCCGGTGCCGGTCCGGGTGAGTGTCGAGGTCGACCCGCGGCCGTCGCTGACCATCGAGTCCATCGCCTACTTCGTCGTCACCGAGGCCCTGACGAATATCGCCAAGCACGCCGACGCGGCCCAGGCCGAGGTCCGGATCGTGCGGATCGGCAACTTGCTCCGGGTCGAAGTGACCGACGACGGCCGGGGTGGTGCGCATCCCGAGGGTGGTACCGGCCTGCAGGGCCTGTCCGACCGGGTCGCCGGGGTCGACGGCCGGCTCAGTCTCAGCAGTCCACCGGGCGGTCCGACCGTCCTCACCGCGGAGGTACCGTGCGAATGACCAGCCTGCGAGTCGTGATCGCCGAGGACTCGGTGCTGCTCCGCGAGGGCATCGTGCGACTGCTGGAGGAGCAGGAGTGCACGGTCGTCGCGGCGGTCGGCGACGGTGACGAGTTGCTCAAGGCGGTCGCCGAGCATCGACCGGATGTCTGCGTGGTCGATGTGCGGATGCCGCCGACATTCACCGACGAGGGGCTGCGGGCGGCGCTGGTGCTCCGCGAGCAGTACCCGGACACTGGTGTGCTGGTCCTCTCCCAGTACGTCGAAGAGCGGTATGCGAGCGAGCTCATCGGCAGCAACCCGGGCGGCGTCGGGTACTTGCTGAAGGACCGGGTGGCCGACGTGGATCAGTTCCTCGACGGGCTGCGTCGAGTGGCCGGTGGAGGGGCAGCGCTGGACCCGGAGGTGATCTCGCAGTTGCTGGTGCGGTCCAGCAAGGCAGATCCGTTGGCCGCGCTGAGTCCGCGCGAGCAGGAGGTGCTGCGGGCGATGGCGGAGGGCAAGTCGAACACCGGCATCGCGCAGGCGCTCGTGGTCGGCGAGGGTGCTGTCGAGAAGCACATCAGCAGCATCTTCCAGAAGCTGCGGCTGTCGTCGACCGAGGGCGAGCACCGCCGGGTCCTGGCCGTGTTGCGGTTCCTGGACAGCTGATGGCACTCAGTACAGCGCAGCGTCGGATGCTGCTGATCGGTGTGGTGCCACTGGTGGTGCTCGTGGTCGCCGGTGCGGCGGTCACGGTCGCGACGATCCGCGGCAAACTCCCCTTCGACTACTCGTCCAGCTTCGCGACCGCGCCCCAGGGAGTGCGGATCTTCTCGGATGTTCCGGCCAACGTGATCGGTGGTGCGGGCAGCCAGGTGCGGGTGACCGTCGACGGGACCTATGGGGCGCAGGAGCCGAAGGTCGAGGTCCGGACCGTCGACGGCGTGCTGGATGTCCGGACCACTTGCCCGGACAGCAGTTGCGAGGTCGAGCTGACGGTCGAGGTCCCGGTCGCTGTTGCCGTGCAGGCCAAGGCCGAAGGGGCTTCACTCAACGTCTCGGGTCTGACGGCGAAGGTGCAGATCGATGCCAGCGAAGGGTCCGTGACGATGAACCGGATGCGCAGTCCTCAAGTGTCGATCGACGCCCGCCGGGGGTCGCTCTCCCTCCAGTTCGACGACCCGCCGGAGCAGGTGATGGCCACGGTGAGCGATGGCTCGCTCAACGTTCGGGTGCCCGGTACGACGACGTACGCCATCAATGCGGTCGCGGCGCAGGGCTCCGTCGAGCTCGGTCCGAACAACGACCCGACCTCGACTCATCGCCTCTTTCTACGGTCCAGCTATGGCAGCATCACGGTCAGTTGATCGCGGCCACGAAGGCTTTGGCCTTCGCGGTGATGGCCTGCCAATTGGCCGCCGAGACATCGGCGGGGGAGACCACGTCGGTGCCCGCGCTGACAGCCAGCGCGCCGGCCTCCAGGTAGTCCCTGGCGTTTCCGGCGTTGATGCCGCCCGACGGGACCAGTTGCACCTCCGGGAACGGTCCGCGCAAATCCTTGAGGTACTTCGGTCCGAGCTGGTGGGCCGGGAAGATCTTGACTGCAGACGATCCCAGTGCGAGGGCGGACATCACCTCGGACGGCGTGAACGCACCGAACATCACCGCGATGCCGGCTGTCTGCGCAGCTGCGGCGATCGCGGACGCCTCCGGACCTTGACCAGGTGTCACCAGGAACTGCGCCCCCGCGTCGATTGCCTGCTGCGCCTGCAGACCGGTCTGCACCGTCCCGGCGCCGACCACGGCACCGGTCTCGTCGGTCGTGGAGGCAGCGCGCTCCAGATGACGCGGCAGGTCCGGGGTGGTGAAGGTCAGCTCCACGACGTGGATGCCACCGGCGACCAACGCTGCGCACAGGTCCCGGGCGTCAGCGATCTCCGGGGCTCTGACGACAGTCAGCACGCGGTCGGTGCGCAGCAGGTCCAGTGTGTTGGTCATAGCGAGGTCCTCTCAGACGTCAGTACGGCGGATAGCGCGGCCGGGCAGTGCGTCGGTCCGGTGGCCGTCGTCGATGACGGGGACACCGTTGACGAAGACGTACGGGATGCCTTCGGCCTGCTGCCGGGGGTTGTCGAAGGTGGCGGTGTCGTGGATGGTGTCCGGATCGAAGAGGACCAGGTCGGCCCGGTAGCCCTCGCGGACGAGTCCGCGATCGGTCAGCCGCAGACGCCGTGCCGGTCGGCCGGTGAGGTGGTGGATGCAGTCGGCCAGTTCCAGGACGCCGAGTTCGCGGACATACCGGCCCAGGTAGCGCGGGAAGGTGCCCCACGAACGCGGGTGCGGTTTGCCGCCGACCAGGATCGCGTCCGAGCCGCCGGTGTGGCTCGAGTGCTGCATGATCGTCTGGACGTTCTCCTCGTGCCCGACGTGCTGCAGGATCGAGGTGCCGAGGTCGTCCGCGATCAGCAGGTCGAAGAAGACGTCGGCAGCCGGCCGACCGCGACGAGCCGCGAGGTCTTGGACGGTCCGGCCGACGGCGTCGCCGAGGGCGGGGTTCCGGACGCCGCCGATCTCGATCGTGTTCCACTCGATCACACAGCCGTGGCAGCCGTCGGAGCCGACCTGCTCCATCTCGTGCGCGATCCTGGCCCGGGTCGCCGGATCCCGCAACCGGTCCAGCTGGGCATCCGGGCCGCCCTCGGCCGTCCAGCTCGGCAAGGTCGCGGCGAGAGTTGTTGCCCCAGGCAAATAAGGATAGGTGTCGGTGGTGACATCGAGACCGTCGGCGAGCGCCTTGTCGATCATCGCGATCAGGTCGGCGCCGCGACCCTGGTTCGGGCCGAAGTTCATCACCGCGTGGGTCAGGTGCAGCGCGCAGCCGGAGCGGCGGGCCACTTCGACCATCTCGGCGTACGCGTCGAGAGCGCCTTGTCCATAAGAGCGCTGGTGTGGGGAGTAGTAGCCGCCGTGCTGTGCGACGACACGGCACAGTTCGACGAGTTCGTCGGTGGTGGCGAACATGCCCGGCGTGTAGGTGAGGCCGCTGCTCATCCCGACCGCGCCGTCGCGCAATGCTTGCGTGAGCAGCTCGATCATCTGCGCGAGTTCGGCGGGAGTGGCTGGGCGGTTGTCGGTGCCGACGACCATCATCCGCAGCGTGCCCTGCGGGACCAGGTAGGCCGCATTGCACGCGATTCCCTGATCGAGGCGATCCAGATAGCCGGCGACCGTGGACCAGGAGAAGTCGAAGTCGTCCGGCTCGCCGTTCCAGCCGGCGATCTGGCGGCGGAGCGCGGCCCTGGTCGGGTCGTCGATCGGCGCGAACGACAGACCATCCTGACCGAGGACCTCCAACGTGACGCCCTGACTGACCTTGGCGGTGTGGTCCGGCGTCGCCAGGATCTGCAGGTCGGAGTGCGCATGCATGTCGATGAAGCCCGGGCAGAGCACGAGTCCGGTGGCATCGATCGTCCGCGTGGCAGTCGGCAAGTCATCGCGCCGGGATTGGTTGGACGAGTTGGTGGTCAGCGCACTGTCGCTGCGCCTAGATCGGTCCGCCGAGGCGGTGGTTGGCAGGTCGTCGCTGCGTGGGGATCGGTTGGCTGGGTTGGTGGTTGGCAGATCGTGGCCGAGCTGGGATTGGCTGGTGGACACGGCGACGATGCGGCCGGCGTCGACTACTACGTCTGCGACGAAGCCGGGTGCGCCCGTGCCGTCGAGGACGGTGGCGCCGGTGATCAGCAGGTCTGCCATCTCAGAAGTACGTCCGGATCAGGTCGACGACGACGGGATCGGCCGCGTCCGGGTCGTCCACGACCGGGATCAGCCCCCACTTGTCGAACGCGGTACACGGGTGCGAGAGACCGACCCGGAGTTCGTCTCCGATCACCACCGGTTCCTCGCCGAACCGCAGATAACCGTGCTGGTCGTTCAGTTTGGTCACCGTCATGCCGGTTGCAGGGAGCACCGGTTCACCAACCGAGCGCGGCCGGATCAGCTGCGGCTCGGGCATGTCCTGGTCGACCGGGAAGTCCCGTCGCCCGGCGTCGAAGATCGCCAGCCCTGGCTCGGGTTGCGAGGTGATCCGCATCCACCCGTGCATCGCCGCGACCAACTGCTCGCCGTCGGTGCGCGGTGACTGGCCCAGTGGTGACACCCGCCGGTAGAGCCCGTCATCGTGCGAGATGTAGGCGCCGGAACGCAGCACGACCCGGGCATCGTCGATCGGACCCAGTACCTCGGCCACCAGTTCGAAGTACTCGCTGCCGCCGGCGGTGACGATCGGTTCGACACCCTCGTCGTACAGCTTGCCGAGTCGCGAGTGCAGCTCAGCCATGTCGCGTAGAAACGCCCGTACGGCGCTCAGCGCGGCCTCGTCGACGCCGCTGCTAACCGCGCCTTCGTAGCCTGCCACCCCGACCAGTCGCAATGTCGAGGCTTCCGCCACCGCCGAGGCGACGGCCTGGGCGGTCTCGAAGTCCCGGGCACCGGTCCGACCACCGGGCGCACCGAGCTCAACCAGTACGTCGAGCGGTCGCGCATCCGGGCCGACATGCGCCGACCGAGCCGCCTCCATGATCTCGACAGTCCGGACCGAGTCGGCCCAGACCATGACCTCGAACTCGGGATCCCGGGCCAGCTCATCGGCGACCCAGCGCAACTGCAACGGGGAGACGACCGAATTCGCAATCAGCACCCGGCGGACGCCGAACTGGCGAGCGATCGCGAGGTGGAACACGTTGGCCAGCGTGATCGCCCACGCGCCGGCATCCAACTGCTGCGCCCACAGCGCAGGCGCCATCGTGGTCTTGCCATGCGGCGCGAGCTCGACGCCGTGATGCGCGCACCAGCGGGCGAGAGTCTCGACGTTGTGCCGCACCCCGGGCGCGGACAGCGTCATCAACGGGGTCGGCAGCTGCGACAGCCTCGGGCGCTCGGCCAGGACCTCGGCGACGGTCCGGCCCCAGAAGGCGGGCGGCAGTACCCGGTCGCGGCGGCTCACCCGCTCGTCGGCAAGCGCGGCGATGGCGGCAGCATCGTAAGCAGGCATCGAGTCCCCTGGGAGTAGTTGCAGAATACGCAACGTTCATTGCGCATTCTGACCTGACGGTTGTAGCATCGCGCTCGAAGTTGCGTCAACGACCGCAGTTACACACCTATCCCATCACCCGGTCCCTAGGAGCGCAGATGCCCGACCCGCGCACTGAGACGGAACTCGGGCCGGGCCATTCGGGTGGGGACAGCGCCGTCGTCTGTGTCGGCGAGGCGATGATCATGCTCGCGGGAGCCGCCGGACCGCTCGAGGACGTCGAGACGTTCCGTCGGTCGGTGGGTGGCGCGGAGTGCAATGTGGCCGGCGGCCTGGCCGGTCTCGGCGTACCGACGAGCTGGGTGTCGCGGCTCGGCGATGACGGCTTCGGCCGGCAGGTCCTGCGGGATCTGCGCGGACGTGGCGTCGATGTCGACGGTGTGGAGATCGATCCGGACCGGCCGACCGCTCTGTACGTGAAGGAGTCGATCGACGGCCGGTCTCGCATGCACTACTACCGAACCGGCTCCGCGGCATCGGCGATGAGCCCCGCGTTCCTGCAGCATCCTGAGGTGGCCGACAGACTCCGCAGCGCGAGGATCGTGCACACCACCGGCATCACTGCGGCGCTGTCCCCGGACACTGCGCGGATGCTGGACGAGCTCCGCGGGGACTTCGTTCTCAGTGTTGATCTGAATTGGCGGCCGGTGTTGTGGCGCGACAAGGATCCGGAGCCGCTCTGGCGGTTGCTGCGCGCGGCCGACGTCGTACTGATCGGTGCTGATGAGGCGCTGGTGTTCACAGGAACCAATGACCCCGCTGAGCTGCGCGAACGGTTCGGCAAGGACTGCACGCTGGTCGTCAAGAACGATGCGCACACTGCAGTCGCGCTGGAGCCGGACGGCCGCCGTACCGAGGTTCCGGCGCTCACTGTCGAGGTGGTCGAGCCAGTAGGAGCCGGGGATGCGTTCGCAGCCGGCTTCCTCGCGGGGACGCTGCAGGACCTGCCGATGAAGCAGCGGCTGCGCCTCGGGCATCTGAATGCCGCAGCAGTGCTCGCCGTACCGGAAGACCATGCTGCGCCGCTGGCCCCCGAGCTGCGGGACAGACTGCTCAACGCCGATGACGACGAGTGGGCGGCGACGAAGGTATGAGCCAGAGCCTCGCGAGAGCCCTGCAGATCCTGGCCAGCCTGGGGGAGGGCGAGCGGTCGCTGGATCAGCTCGCGACCGAGCTCGGCGTCCACAAGACCACAGTGCTCCGGCTGCTGCGCACCATGGAGGCAGACCGCTTCGTACGGCGCGATGAGGCGCACCGCTATCGGTTGGGCTCCCGCTTGTTCGCGTTGGCGGATGCGGCGCGCGAGCAGCACGTCGTACGGGAAGTGGCTGCACCACATCTGCGTCAGCTGAATCAGAAGACCGGTCAGACCGTTCACCTGGCCGCGTGGGAGAACGGCGAGGTCATCTACATCGACAAGCTCGACAGTGTGCGTACGTTCCGCATGTACTCGCAGATCGGCGTACCGGCGGCTCTGCACTGCACAGCGGTCGGGAAGATCCTGCTGGCAGCGCAGCCCAAGCGGCAACGTGAGGCGGTGCTGGCATCGCTGGACTACCACGCGTTCACCCCGCAGACCATCACTGATGCGGATGCCCTGCGCGACGAGCTGGACACAGTCCGGACCCGCGGCTGGGCGCAGGACAAGGCCGAGCACGAGTCGTTCATGAACTGCATCGGTGCGCCGGTCCTGGACCAGGCCGGCCGCGTTGTCGGGGCCGTGTCGGTGTCCGTCCCGGATGTGCTGCTGAACTATGAGCAGGTGCTCGAACTCCTGCCTGAGCTGCTCGCCACCACCCAGGCGATCAGCGCCGACTACAACTGAAGCGCCGACTACAACTGAGAGGTGTCCGACCTGATGTCCGACAAGACCGCCGTCTCCACCACTGACGCACCCGCACCGCTGCCGGTGTTCTCGCAGGGCGTCCGCAAGGGCAACATCCTGCAGGTCTCCGGCCAGGGCTCGGTCGACCCCGCGACCGGCGAGTTCGTCTTCGTCGGCGACGTGAAGGCCCAGACCACCCGGGTCCTGCAGAACATCGAGGCGATCCTCAAGGCCGGTGGCGGCAGCCTGGACGACGTACTGATGCTGCGCGTCTACCTGACCACCCGCGACGACTTCGCCGCCATGAACGAGGCCTACGCCGAGTTCGTCTCCACCCGCACCCCGAGCGGCGTCCTGCCGTCCCGCACCACCGTCTTCACCGGCCTCCCGCTGCCGGACATGCTCGTCGAGATCGACGCCCTCGCCGTTCTCAGCTGACGACGGGTACCCGGATCAGAGGTTCGTCGTTGACGAACTGCTGATCCGGGCCGCGGTCCCACCACAGCTCCTGGTGGGTCGTGAGATACGGGTACCAGCCGTTGACCCCGGTCCCCGTGTGGAGCGCGTCGACAACGGCCGAGAGGTACGACGCGAGGTCCGGCCAGCCGGTGCTGAAGTCGCCGACCCCGTCGTGGCTGGCCATGCCGAGCCGGCCGGAACCGTCGATGACCTGCAGATCGCCATCGGCGTCCGCCCAGGGAATCCAGGCCGGGTGCCAATAGGGCTCGGTGTTCCACGCGTGCACCGTGAAGCCGTCGACATCCGCCGCGATGTCCATCCGCAGCTGCCAGTTGTCGGCGATCTGCGCCGCGCTCGACGGTGGCGCCTCGGGGAGCAGGTTCGCCCAAGTGGTCAGTCCGTTGTGGCATCGCAGTGACTCGATGAGGTCCGGCGGTAGCTCGACCACCTGACGAGCCGCGTCCAGTTCGGCATCGCTCGCGGGCGGCGCCAGTACGAGGTACGTCGCCGGCGCGTGCTCGGCCAGCCAGCTGTCGAGTCGTCGCCACGTCTGCGTGATCGTCACCGGATGACCCTAATCGCTGGCAGGTTTTCCACATCGCGGGATAGGATCCTGCCATGCAGGAAATCATTCAGCGCGGTTCGGTGCAGTCGATCGACCGTGCGGTCGCGATCCTGCGCTGCTTCGACGCTCGTACGCCGGACCTCGGGATCAGCGACCTGTCCCGGGCGACCGGGTTGTCGACGAGCACTGTGCACCGCCTGCTGCTGGCCATGCTGGAGAACGGGCTGATTCGGCAGACCGCCCAACGGCGGTATGCGATCGGGCCGCTGGTCGCCCGGTTGGCGCATGCGACTGGAGTCCCGGCGACACTGCGCGACGCGGCCATGCCGGTGCTGCGGAGACTCCGGGACGACTCCGAGGAGACGGCGGCTGTGCACGAGTTGCTGCCGACCGCACACCGCATGGTGCTCGATCAGGTCGAGAGCCGGCACCAGTTGCGCCGTACCTATACAGAGTTCGGCATTCCGGTGCCGCTGCCGCAGGGGGCGCCCGGCAAGGTGCTGCTCGCGTTCTCGCCCTGGGAACGGCAGGTGGCGGTGCTGACCGGGCGTCTCGAGCAGGTGCTGCCGAACACGATCACCGACCCCGACGTCCTCGCCACACAGTTCGCAGAGATTCGTGCGCGGGGCTACGCCAAGTCGGCGACCGAGCGGACGCAGGGGATCTGCTCGGTCGCCGCACCGGTCTTCGACTACTCCGGCCAGGTGGTCGGCTGTCTGTCGATCTCTGGTCCGGAGATGCGGATGTCTCCCCAGCGACTGGACGAGCTAGGCGCACTGGTCGCTCCCGCCGCCTGGGAAGTGTCCGAACTCCTCGGTGCAACCACTGCAGCACGAGACCGCGGCGTACAGCAGGCTGTGCGCTGATGGCCGGCCCGGCCGCCCTGCTCAAGATCGCACCGTCGGTCTATGTCCCCGCACTGCTCTACGGCATCGGCCAAGGCGCCATAGCCCCAGTCATCGCGGTCTCGGCCACTCACCTCGGCGCATCACCCGCCATCGCCGGTGTGGTCGTCGCAGCGGCCGGTCTCGGTCAGGTCATCGGCGACATCCCAGCCGGTGCTCTCACCACGAAGATCGGCGAACGCCGCGCGATGCTCGGTGCGACCGTCCTGGTCTCGCTGGCCCTGGTCGCCTGCCTCCTGGCGCCGACTGTGTGGGGGCTCGCGCTGGCGATCGGCGTCACCGGACTGGCTGGCTCAGTCTGGGGTCTGGCTCGGCAGGCCTACCTCAGCGAAGCAGTGCCGATCGAGCTCCGCGCCCGCGCCCTGTCCACCCTCGGCGGTGTCCAACGCATCGGCTCCTTCATCGGACCGTTCCTTGGCGCACTGGCGATGCGCTTCCTCGGAACTGACGGTGCCTACTGGGTCCACCTCGTCGGCGCAGTACTGGCCTGCATAGTCCTCGTGAGCCTTCCCGACATCGAGTCGGTACGCCGGACTCGCGGCAGCAGGCCAGTCGCAGCCCAGTCCACGCTGGGCGTGATCCGCGAGCACCTGCCAGTACTGCGAACTCTCGGTACCGGTGCCCTTCTGGTCGGCGCAGTCCGCGCGTCGCGTCAGGTCGTCGTACCGCTGTGGGCCCTGCACATCGGACTGGACGCTCAGACCACCAGCATCATCTTCGGACTCTCCGGTGCGGTGGACATGCTGCTGTTTTATCCAGCCGGCTCAGTCATGGACCGCTTCGGCCGCAAGTGGGTCGCCGTACCGTCCATGCTCGTTCTGGGGACGGCACATCTGCTGCTGCCGCTCACCCACACCGCTGCGACGCTCACGGCGGTCGCATTGCTGATGGGTGTTGGCAACGGGCTCGGCGCGGGGGTGATCATGACGCTCGGAGCGGACGCCTCGCCACCGGTCGGGCGGGCGCAGTTCCTGGGGGCATTCCGCCTGTTCGCGGACACCGGCAACGGCGCCGGCCCACTACTGCTGGCCGGCGCCACTGCACTGCTGGGCCTCGGCCCAGCCGTCTTCGTGATGGCCGCAACCGGGTGGGCAGCGGCCGCGGCCATGCGCCGGTGGATCCCACCGCACCCGGTGGAGTAGCCGCCGATTTGGTCAGGCTGACTGCATCAACTACTCTGAACACTGCCGAAGACCGCTGGTGGCTGCCCTAGGTAGCTGAAAGTCCCACTCAGGTGGGCGGCCCGCGCAGGTGATGAGAAGTGTGAGTGTAGTTTGCATGTTCACGCCCTTGCCACTTGCGCAGGGGCGTTTTTCATTTCCTGGGGTCTACGGCGAGAAAGCCAAACGAAGGAGACCCCATGGCGAGGCCGGACAAGGCAGCCGCTGTCGCAGAGCTGACGGACGAGTTCCGTAGCTCGAACGGCGCCGTGCTGACCGAGTACCGCGGACTCACTGTGGCGCAGCTGCGGAATCTGCGGACTGCGCTCGGTGACGACGTGAACTACGCCGTGGTGAAGAACACGCTGACCAAGATCGCGGCCAAGGACGCGGGTGTCGAGTCGTTCGACTCGTTGCTCGAGGGTCCGTCGGCCATCGCCTTCATCAAGGGCGATGCGGTGGTTGCGGCCAAGGGTCTGCGTGACTTCGCCAAGGCGAATCCCCTTCTCGTCATCAAGGGTGGAGTGCTCGAAGGCAAGGCGCTCAGCTCTGACGAGATCAGCAAGCTCGCTGACCTGGAGTCGCGTGAGGTCCTCCTCGCGAAGCTCGCAGGTGCGATGAAGGCGGCTCCGCAGCAAGCGGTGTCGCTGTTCGCTGCTCCGCTGTCGCAGGCCGCGCGCCTGTTCGCGGCGCTGCAGGACACGCTGCCGGCGGACGGGGCTTCGGCTCCCGAGGCCGCGGCCGAGGAGACCGTGCAGGACACGGTCGACGCACCTGCCGAGGCGAGCACCGAGGAGACTGCCGCAGCTGACAGCTGAGGCCGATCTCACTGCACGACCCCATTTCAGTGATTCACCGTTCAGGAAGGACCGCCACCATGGCGAAGCTCAGCACCGAAGAGCTCCTCGGCCAGTTCAAGGAACTGACCCTGCTGGAGCTGTCGGAGTTCGTTAAGGCTTTCGAGGAGGAGTTCGGCGTCACCGCCGCCGCCCCGGTTGCCGTTGCCGCCGCCCCGGGTGCCCCGGGCGCCCCGGTCGAAGAGGCCGCCGAGCAGGACGAGTTCGACGTCGTCCTCGAGAGCGCCGGCGACAAGAAGATCCAGGTCATCAAGGAGGTGCGCGGTCTCACCAGCCTTGGTCTGAAGGAGGCCAAGGACCTGGTTGAGTCCGCCCCGAAGGCGATCCTGGAGAAGGTTGACAAGGCTTCGGCCGAGAAGGCGAAGGAAGCCCTCGAGGGCGCCGGCGCCACCGTCACCCTCAAGTGATGTCGGTTACGTTCCGCTAAGGGACGTAACAAGTTTGTAGAGAAGGGCGGTCTCCCTCGGGGAGGCCGCCCTTCTGCATTTCGACCTGGCTAGGATCGCAATCGCTTGACTTTGAGGGGTTACGCAAAACCGTACTCGTGCGTAACCTAGGCCACTGCTCCCTCGTTGGAATCGAAGTACTCGTCGGTTCGGGGCAAGAACTTAGATCCCGTGAGGAGGACCGGTGGGCGTAGAAGTCCGCGTCGAAGGTCTCACCAAATCCTTTGGTAGCCAGCTGATCTGGGGCGATGTGTCCCTGACCCTGCCGGCCGGTGAGATCTGCGTGATGCTGGGCCCTTCCGGTACGGGGAAGTCCGTATTCCTGAAGACCCTGATCGGCCTGCTCAAACCGGATCGCGGCCATGTCCACATCGAGGGCACCGATATCGCCACCTGCAGCGAGCGGGAGCTCTACGAGATCCGCAAGCTGTTCGGGGTGCTGTTCCAGGACGGCGCGATGTTCGGCTCGATGAACCTGTACGACAACGTCGCGTTCCCGCTGCGTGAGCACACCAAGAAGTCCGAGGCCGAGATCCGCTCCATCGTGATGGAGAAGATGGAGATGGTCGGTCTGGTCGGTGCCGAGCGCAAGCTTCCCGGCGAGATCTCGGGCGGTATGCGCAAGCGCGCCGGGCTGGCCCGGGCACTGGTGCTGGAGCCGGAGATCCTGCTGTTCGACGAGCCCGACTCGGGTCTGGACCCGGTCCGGACGGCGTTCCTGAACCAGCTGATCATCGATCTGAACGAGATGACCCAGGCGACCTGCCTGATCGTCACCCACGACATCAACACCGCCCGCACGGTCCCGGACAACATCGGCCTGCTGTACCACCGGCACCTGGCCATGTTCGGGCAGCGCGAGATGCTGCTGTCCAGCGAGGAGCCGGTGGTTCGCCAGTTCCTGAACGCGCAGCGCGTCGGCCCGATCGGCATGTCGGAGGAGAAGGACGCCGACGAGCTCGCCCGCGAGGCCGACCAGGAGCTGCCGCCACTGCCGCCGATCCCGATCCAGCAGTTGCCGAGCAGCGGCGTACTGCGTCCGACCCAGCGGCCGCCAGGTGACTGGTGCCGTGAGAACGGCGTCACCCCGCCACCCGGGTCGTTCGCCACGGATGTCGTGGGGGCTACGTGACACTGTCCGCGACCGCCCCGCTGAAGCACGCCGGCAACCTGTTCTCCTTCGCCCTCGACACGATGAGGGCGTCGGTACGTCGTCCTTTCCAGCTGAAGGAGTTCCTGCAGCAGGCCTGGTTCGTGGCGAGCGTGACGATCATCCCGACCGCGTTGGTCGCGATCCCGTTCGGTGCGGTCATCGCGTTGCAGGTCGGTGGACTGATCAAGCAGTTCGGCGCGCAGGCCTTCACCGGGTCGGCCGCCGTACTGGCCGTGGTCCGGGAGGCGTCGCCGATCGCGACCGCGCTGCTGATCGCCGGCGCCGGTGGTTCGGCGATCTGCGCCGACCTGGGTGCGCGGAAGATCCGCGAAGAGCTCGACGCGATGATGGTGCTCGGGATCGACCCGATCCAGCGGCTGGTGGTGCCGCGGGTGCTGGCGACGATGCTGGTCGCCTTCTTCCTGAACGGTTTCGTCAGTGTCGTCGGCGTGATGGGCGGTTACGTCTTCAACGTCGTCCTGCAGGACGGCACGCCAGGGTCCTACATAGCCAGCTTCACCGCGCTCGCCCACCTGCCTGACCTGTGGCAGGGCCAGGCGAAGGCGCTGGTCTTCGGCTTCATCGCAGCGGTCGTCGCGTCGTACAAGGGCATGAACGCAGGCGGCGGGCCGAAGGGTGTCGGCGATGCCGTGAACCAGTCGGTCGTCATCACGTTCATGCTGCTGTTCGTCGCGAACTTCTCGATGACCGCGATTTACTTCCAGCTCGTCCCGCCGAAGGGGGCGTGACGTGTCGGCCCTGATGGACACCCTGGTGAAGAAGCCGCTGAACTCGCTGGATCGGCTCGGCGAGCAGCTTGCCTTCTACATCAAGGCTTTGGCCTGGTCCGGTAAGTCGATCACCCGGTACCGCAAGGAGATCCTCCGCCTGCTGGCCGAGGTGACGCTCGGCACCGGCGCGCTCGCCGTGATCGGCGGCACCGTCGGCGTGATCACCTTCCTGGCCTTCTTCACCGGTACCGAGGTCGGCCTGCAGGGCTACTCGGCGCTGAACCAGATCGGTACGTCGGCCTTCGCGGGCTTCGTCAGCGCCTATATCAACACTCGCGAGATCGGCCCGCTGATCGCCGGCATCGCGCTGGCCGCGACTGTCGGCTGCGGTTTCACCGCCCAGCTCGGCGCGATGCGGATCAGCGAGGAGATCGACGCCCTCGAGGTGATGGCGATCCCGTCGCTGCCGTTCCTGGTCACCACCCGGATCATCGCCGGCCTGATCGCGGTGATCCCGTTGTACGTCGTCGGTCTGCTCTCGTCGTACTTCGCGACCCGGCTGACCGTGACCACGTTCTACGGGCAGAGCACCGGGACGTACGACCATTACTTCCATCTGTTCTTACCACCGGGCGACGTGTTGTGGTCGTTCGGCAAGGTGCTGGTCTTCGCGGTGCTGGTGATCCTCGTGCACTGCTACCACGGCTACCACGCGAGCGGCGGTCCCGCGGGCGTGGGCGTCGCCGTCGGCCGCGCAGTCCGTACGTCGATCGTCGTCATCAACGTGGTCGACCTGCTGCTGTCGATGGCCATCTGGGGTACGACGACCACCGTGAGGTTGGCCGGATGATCAACAGACTCCCGCACAAGGCGTACGGCGTGGCCTTCATCGGCGTGCTGTGTTTCCTGCTGTGGCTGACGTACGCCTTCTACGCGAAGGTCTTCACCGACACCGTCAACGTGGAGCTGAAGACCAGTCACATCGGTCTGCAGCTCAACGAGCACGCGGATGTGAAGCTGCGCGGCATCATCGTCGGCGAGGTCGTCGGGACCTCGACCAACGGTGACGAGGCGACCGTGAAGCTCGCCTTGAAGCCGGATCAGATCAACGAGATCTCCAGCGCGGTCAGTGCGCGGATCCTGCCCAAGACCCTGTTCGGCGAGAAGTACGTCGCCCTGGTGCCGCCGAGCGGTGCCGCCGGCCGCCACATCCGGGCCGGCGACGTGATCGCCCGGGACAAGACCGCGGTCGGCATCGAGATCGAGAAGGTGCTGAACGACGCCCTGCCGTTGCTGCAGGCGGTCGACCCGGCCGACCTGAACGCGACGCTGAACACGCTGGCCACCGCGCTGGAGGGCCGCGGTACCGAGATCGCCGGGACGCTGACCCAGCTCGACAGCTACCTGAAGAAGCTGAACCCGAACGTCCCGAAGCTGATGGCCGCGCTGACCAAGCTCACTCAGGTCTCCGAGCTGTACGGCGACGCCACGCCGGATCTCGTCCGGGCGCTGCGCAACCTGACCATCACCGGGAACACGGTGGTCGAGAAGGAACAACAGCTGCAGAAGTTCTTCGTCGACGTACAGACGCTGTCCTCGACCACGGACACGTTCCTGAAGCAGAACGAGGACCGCGTCATCCGCCTCGGCGAGGTGAGCCGGCCGGTGCTCGATCTGCTGGAGCGCTACTCGCCCGAGGTGCCGTGCTTCCTGAAGGTGATGACGGACACCACCCCGATCCTGAACGACACGTTCCGCGACGGGCGGCTGAACATCAATCTCGAGATCATCACCAACCAGCCGACGCCGTACGAGCCGAACGAGTTGCCGAAGTACGCCGATCATCGCGGCCCGACCTGTGTGGGCAAGAACTACAGCCACCCGGGTGCGAAGCCGGGTCCGTACACGCAGCAGAATCCCGCGCCGTACATCACGGGTGAGGACGGCGTGATCGGCGACCACGGCAAGCTGGCCAAGTTCCCGCTGAACCTGACGCTGAACCGCGCGATGCCCGGGTTCGCAATGGACACCCAAGGCGTCGGTACGCCGGCCGAGCAGAAGGTGATCGATGCAGTCGTGGCACCGTCGATGGGTGTCCCGGCGAGCGACGTACCGGATCTGACCACGCTCCTCGTGGGCCCGCTGCTGCGTGGTGGGCAGGTGAATCTCAAATGACCAAATTACTGGACAAGAAGACCTCGCTGGACATCGTCCGGCTGTCGATCTTCGTCGTGGTGACCACGATCGCGACCGCGCTGCTGGCGGTGACGATCGGCAACATCACCTTCAACGCGACGACGAAGTACCGGGCCGTGTTCACCGACGCGGTCGGGCTGAACCAGGGTGACGACATCCGGATCGCCGGGGTGAAGGTGGGGCAGGTCGACAAGATCGCGCTCTACCAGAACACGCTGGCGATGGTGACCTTCAGCGTGGACTCCGATCAGATCGTCGACACTTCGACGAAGGCGACGCTGCGCTACCGCAACCTGGTCGGCAACCGGTACATCGCCCTCACCGACGGCGTCGGCGGTGGCGAGCGGCTGAAGGCGAACGGCCTGATCCCGAAGGAGCGGACCGCGCCCGCGCTCGACCTGTCGGTGCTGTTCAACGGCTTCAAGCCGCTGTTCACCGCGCTCACCCCGGCGGACGTGAATCAGTTCGCGTTCGAGGTGATCAAGGTGCTGCAGGGCGAGGGCGGCACGATCGAGTCGCTGCTGGCCAAGACTGCCTCGCTGACCACCACACTGGCCGACGCGGACGAAGTGATCGGCAGTCTGATCACCAACCTGACCTCGACATTGCAGATCGTCTCGCAGCGCCAGCAGAACTTCTCCCAGCTGCTGGTCAACCTGCAGCAGTTCATCACCGGCCTGAGCCAGGACATCAACCCGATCCTGAACTCGCTCGGCTCGATCAACTCGCTGAACACCAAGACAGCTGGCTTGCTGCAGCAGACCCGGGTGCCGATCAAGGCCGACCTGGACCGGCTGCGCACGGTCGCGACCACGCTGGACGACACCCAGGGCATCTGGGTGAAGACGCTGAACTACATGCCGGAAAAGCTGAACACGATGACCCGCACCGCGTCGTACGGCTCCTGGTTCAACTTCTACCTGTGCAACTTCGACGGCAACGTCACGCTGCCGACCGGGACGCGGCTCCCGGTCAGCTACGACAACAACTCGGCGAGGTGCAAGAAGCCGTGAAACCTTTCCGGGAACAGAACCAGGTGACGATCGGCGTCATCGGCCTGACGGTGATCGGGCTGATCATGCTGGCCGCGTTCAAGGCACAGGACCTGCCGCTGATCGGTGGCGGGACCAAGTACTCCGCGCAGTTCTCCGAGGCCGGTGGCCTGAAGCCGAACGACGAGATCCGGGTCGCCGGGGTCCGGGTCGGGCAGGTCCGCAAGGTCGAGCTCGACGGCACCCACGTCCGGGTCGACTTCGTCATCGACAAGGGCGTGAAGCTGGGCGACCAGACCGGCGCCGAGATGAAGATCAAGACGCTGCTCGGCCAGAAGTACCTGAAGCTGAACCCGTCCGGCGGCGGCCAACTGAAGGCCGGCTCCGAGATTCCGCTGGCCCGGACAGTTTCGGCGTACGACGTCGTGGACGCGTTCTCGGATCTCGCGAACACGACCGAGCGGATCGACACCGCGCAGCTGGCGAAGGCCCTGGACACACTGTCGACGACGTTCAAGAACACTCCGGAGGAGGTGCAGGCCTCGCTGACCGGTCTGTCCCGGCTCTCCCGCAACGTCGCCAAGCGCGATGAGCAGCTGAAGCTCCTGCTGCAGCACTCGAACACGGTCACCAAGGTGCTCGCCGACCGCAACCAGCAGCTGATCAAGCTGATGAAGGACGGCAACACCGTCTTCCAGGCCGTGCAGGCCCGGCGGGCGCTGATCCACCAGTTGCTGGTCTCGACGCAGAAGCTGTCCGCGCAGATCACCGCGCTGGTCCGGGAGAACCGCAAGGACCTCGGCCCGACTCTGCAGAAGGTGAACGCGGTGCTCGCCGTACTGCTGAAGAACCAGAAGGATCTGGACGCGAGTATCAAGGGACTCGCGCCGTTCATCCGGGTCTTCACCAACACGCTCGGCACCGGGCCGTGGTTCGACGTCTACCTGCAGAACCTGGTGCCGGTCCCCGAAGTGCCGCTGCCGAAGGTGCCGATCCCCGGTCTGCCGCCGATCCTGGGAGGCGGCCGATGACGAAGGTCTCGTCGTTCTCCCGGCTGATCGCGATCGCGGTCGTCTTCGTGATCCTCACGGTCAGCGTGATCTCGCTGTGGCCGAACCCCGAGCGGGTGTCGGCGACGGCGTACTTCCCGCGCGCGGTGTCGGTCTATCCCGGTTCCGACGTCCGGATCCTCGGGATCAAGGTCGGTGAGGTGGAGAGCGTCACCCCGGCCGGGCGGACGATCCGGGTGAAGTTCTGGTGGGAGGCCAAGCACAAGGTGCCGGCCACGGCGAAGGCCGTGATCGCAGCGCCGTCGATCGTCGCCGATCGGTATGTGCAGCTGACCCCGGTGTACTCCAAGGGCGATGTGATGGCCGATGGAGCGCAGATCCCGATCGAGCGCACGGCCGTCCCGCTGGAGCTCGACCAGATCTACCAGAGCCTGAACGATCTGTCCGTCGCACTCGGGCCGAAGGGCGCCAATGACCAGGGCGCGCTGTCGCGGCTGCTGGATGTCTCGGCGAAGAACCTGAACGGTCAGGGCGCGAAGCTCAACCAGACGATCACCGATGTCTCCAAGCTGACCGGGACGCTGGCCGGCAACTCGCAGAGCCTCTTCGCGACGATCCGGCAGCTGCAGACCTTCGTCTCCGCGCTCGCTGCGAACGACGCGCTGGTCAAGCAGTTCAACGCCAACTTCGCCGCGACGTCCACAACGCTGGCCGGTGAGCGCAAGGACCTGACGTCTGCGCTGTCGCTACTCGCGACCGCGCTCGGCGAGGTCGCGACGTTCGTCAAGGAGAACCGGGCGCTGGTGAAGAACACGGTCTCCGGTGCCACCGAGATCTCCCAGATCCTGGTCAAGGAGAAGGCCGCGCTGGCCCAGATCCTCGACACCGCGGCGCTCGGCCTGGGCAACCTGGCCCGGGTCTACAACCCGCAGTTCGGCACGCTGGACCAGCGGATCAACCTGGCCCAGCTCGACAACCCGTCGTCGTTCATCTGCTCTCTGTTGTTGCAGGTCAACCAGCCGCTGTCGACCTGCTCACTGCTCAAGCCGGTGCTGGATTCACTGCCGAAGCTGCCGCTGCTCAGCCAGCTGACCGGCAGCGCGCCGGCCAGTGGAGGCCCAGCCGGTACGCCGTGGGCCGCGGCCGGCGAGGTCGAGAAGCCCAAGCCGACCAGCCCCGACCCCGTCGACCCGACTCTCGGAGGGCTGGTCCGATGAGACGTCGTACGGCGCGAGTGCCCAGCGTCGGCCGTGCTTCGGCGCTTGCGGCACCCAGGCACGCACCTCGCGGCACCGGAGGAACAGCCACGATGGAAAAGCATCGAGGCCGCTCCTCCGGCACCCCGATGCACGCACCTGAACACCGCAATCGCTCGAACCACAGCCGACGCTGGGCACTTGTGGCCGGAGCGCTCGCGATGGCGATGGCGCTGACCGGGTGTGATTTCAGCGTGTACTCGTTGCCCTTGCCCGGTGGCGCGAAGATCAAGGGGCCGTCGTACACGGTCACTGTCGAGTTCGCCGACGTCCTGGACCTGGTGCCGAAGTCGACGGTGAAGGTCGATGACGTCACCGTCGGCACGGTCGAGAAGGTCTGGCTTGAGGGGTACGTCGCCAAGGTGCGGATCCGGTTGCCGAAGAGTCTCGAGCTGCCGGACAACGAGCGCGCGACGATCCGCCAGACCAGCCTGCTCGGCGAGAAGTTCGTGTCGCTGGCACAGCCGACCGGTCAGGAGGCGCCGCGCGGCCGGCTCGACGACGGCGAAGTCATCCCGCTGTCGCGGACGACCAGCAATGTCGAGGTCGAAGAGGTCCTGGCCGCGCTGTCCCTGCTGCTGAACGGCGGCGGTGTCGCGCAGCTGCAGATCATCACCCAAGAGCTGAACAAGGCGCTGACTGGGAACGAGCCGGCCATCAAGAGCGTGCTCACCCAGCTCGACACCTTCGTCGGCACCTTGGACCAGAACAAGCAGAAGATCGTCACCGCGATCACTGCGGTCGACGCGCTGGCCAAGAAGCTGAACGCCCAGAAGGCGACGTTGGCGACCGCGATCGACTCGTTGCCGAAGTCGATCGCGACCCTGGACAAGCAGCGGGCCGCACTGGTCAAGACGCTGCAGGCTCTGTCGACGCTGGGCAGCACGGCGACCCGGGTGATCACGTCCGCGCAGAAGGACCTGGTCGCGAACCTGCAGTCGCTGTACCCGATCCTGACGAAGCTGGCCGAGGCGGGGGAGAACCTGCCGAAGTCACTCGAGCTGCTGTTCACCTACCCGTTCCCGGATGCCGCCGCACGGGGTGTCCAGGGTGACTACACGAACCTCGGTATCACCTTGGACATCAACACCCAGAAGCTGCTCAAGGGCCTGATCGGTCTGGATCTGCCGACCATTGGCCCGACCGCGCTGCCGACCGGCAACATCAGCCTCCCGGTGCACCTCCCGACCAAGCCGGGGGCGAATCCGACGCAGAAGCCGACCGGGATCGCCACGACCTGTGTGACCGTGCTCCTGTTGCCGGTCTGCGGCCCGAAGCTCAACCGGGCCGGGTTCGATCCCGACCTGGCCCGCGCACTGATGCCGGGGGTGGTGAAGTGATCACCAGGGGAGTCCGGATCCAGCTGATGGTGTTCCTGCTGATCACCGTCGTCGGAATCGCGTTCGTCGGCGCGAAGTACGCGCAGATCGACAAGCTGCTGTTCGACGAGGACTACACGGTCAGCGCCAGTTTCGCCGAGTCCGGCGGCATCTTCGAAGGCGCCGAGGTGACGTACCGCGGCCAGCCGGTCGGCCGGGTCGGCGAGCTGAAGCTGTTGCCCGACGGTGTGCTGGTCGACCTGGACATCGACAAGAAGACCAAGATCCCGAACGACCTGCTCGCCGTGGTGGCGAACCGGTCCGCGATCGGCGAGCAGTACGTCGACCTGCAGCCGCGCCGCGACGAGGGCCCGTACCTGAAGGACAACTCGCGGATCGACCGGGAGAACACCGCGATCCCGATCGACACCACCGAGCTGCTGCTGAACCTCGACCAGCTGGTCAACTCGGTGAACCAGGACAGCCTGCGGACCACGGTCAAGGAGCTCGGCGCCGCGCTGAAGGGTCGCGGGACCGACCTGCAGCGGATCATCGACAACTCCGGCCTGCTGATCGACGACGCGGACGCGAACATCCTGCAGACGATCAAGCTGATCAACGACGGCGACACCGTGCTGGCCACCCAGGTGGCCAGTGGCGACGCGATCAAGACCTGGGCGAAGAACCTCGCGCTGCTGTCCGACGCCCTGGTCGGCTCGGACGCGAACCTGCGCAAGGTGATCGACCAGGGTTCGAACGCCTCGACCCAGATCACCGGCCTGATCCAGGACAACCGCGCCGACATCGCGGTGCTGCTGGGTAACCTGCTGACGGTGAACCAGTTGACCGCGGTCCGGCTCGATGCCGTCGAGCAGCTGCTCGTCGTGTATCCGGCGGTCGCGATGGGTGGGTACGTCGTACCGGCCAAGGATCCCGGGACCGGGCACTACGACGCCCACTTCGGGCTGGTGCTCGGGTTCACGCCGCCGGCCTGCCGGGCCGGCTACTCCAAGGACAGCTGGCGGGTCCCGCAGGACACCAGCGACACGGCCGCGAACAGCAAGGCCGGCTGTACGGCGTCGCCGTCGACCGGCACGAATGTCCGGGGCGCGCAGAACGCGCCGAAGCCGTCGTCGCGAGCGGGCAACAACCGGGTCGGGTACGGGATCGGCTACGACCCGGCGACCGGTGAGGCGGGCGGTTCCGGCGGGATGCCGGAGATGGTGCTCGGCTCGACCGGTGGACAGCAGGAGCTGCTCGGCAGCGACTCCTGGAAGGCTCTCATCCTCGGACCGGTGACCGGCAAGTGACTTCGGGCAACTCCCGGCGGGGCAGGCTGATCGTGGCATGGGCGCTGAGCGTCCTGCTGGTGTTCGCCCTGGCCGCCGCAACCCTCTCGGTGATCGCGCTGCAGAAGCAGAGCCAGGACAAGGCCCTACGCGAAGGCGCGATGAAGTCCGCGCGGCAGCTCGCGCTGGACTTCACCACCTACGACTACCAGACCTGGGACGCGGACTCGAAGCGCGTGCTGGACAACTCCACCGGGCAGTTCCGGCAGGAGTTCGAGTCCGGGATCCAGGCAGTGAAGACCGACGTGGCCGCCAACAAGGCGACCTCGAAGGGCGACGTGAAGGAGGCCGCGGTGGTGTCCGGGGACAAGGACTCGGCCGAGGTCCTGGTGATCGTGAACGCACTCGTCACCAACACTGCGTCCACCGACGGGGTCGAACGCCGGTACCGGATCAAGCTGGACATGGTCCGCGAGAAGGACCGCTGGCTGACCGCCGATCTCCAGGTGGTGGGCTGATGCCGGACCGGCCCCGCAACCGCCCGCGGATCGCGGGCCAACGCCGTACAGGCGTGGTCCCACCGACCGTAGAGCCGGTCGATGAAGCGCTTGAGGATGTGACTCAGGACACGGTAGAGGTCGAGGAGACCTCTGCTGAGGAGCCCGAAGAGGTCCCGCCGACTACCGAGAGTAGTGAAAAAGGTCCGGTCGGGAGTGTTCTGTACGCCGTCCTCGGGGTTCTGATCGTCTTGGTGCTGACCGTGGCGGCGGTGCTCGGGGTGAAGGCCTGGCAGGGCAAGCAGGCCGAGGACGCCCGGGGCGAGGCGGCCGCGGCCGGGCGGAAGGCGGCCGAGACCGCGCTCAGCTACGACTACCGGGATCTGGACAAGAGTTTCGCGGCGGCGCGGGCGACGATGACCCCGGAGTTCGCCGGGAAGTTCGACGAGACCGCCAAGGTGGCCGGCGAACTGGCGAAGAAGTCCAAGGCGACCGTGAAGGCCGAGGTCCGCGAGGTCGGGGTCCGCGACGGCGACGCCGACCGGGTCACGCTGATCATCTTCGTGAACCAGACCACCACCAGCACGATCACGCAGGGTAAGCCCCGGGTGGATCTGAACCGGACCCGGTTCACGATGGTCCGAAATGACGGCCGATGGCTGGTCCAGGAGATCGCCGGACTGTAGTCTCTTTGTGACTCCGCACCAGAAGGACGCCGGGAGTCTCGTGGGTGATCTACCCACTGGAGACACCGGGTCGGTCCTTGACGGAAAGGGTGGTCCGAAGGCAAACTATCGGACCCCATTGGACAGGCTTGTCTCTATCGGGTAGCCTATTGCTTTGCGCTGCCTTTCTCCCACCTCAGCTCGGGTCCACGATTTGACTGGGGTGGTTTGGCCTGCGCTCCCAGCACCGCAAGTGATTTCTGCGAGCCCGTGGAAGGACGCCCCTTGGTCGCCTCGCGCAACCCCCAGTCCGACAGCATTTCCGACGTTTCCGGCTCTCCCCGCCGTATCTCCTTCGCGAAGATCGCGCAGCCTCTCGAGGTTCCCGATCTGCTCGCGCTGCAGGTGGACAGTTTCGACTGGCTGGTCGGTAACGAAACCTGGCAGGCCCGTGTGGCCGCCGCCGAGGCCGAAGGACGGACCGAACTGTCCGGCCCCTCCGGCCTGGAAGAGATCTTCGAGGAGATCTCCCCGATCGAGGACTTCAGCGGCACCATGTCGCTGTCGTTCCGCGACCACCGGTTCGAGCCGCCGAAGAACACGGTCGACGAGTGCAAGGAGCGCGACGTCACGTATTCGGCGCCGCTGTTCGTCACCGCCGAGTTCATGAACAACGAGACCGGCGAGATCAAGAGCCAGACCGTCTTCATGGGTGACTTCCCGCTGATGACGCGCAAGGGCACCTTCGTGATCAACGGCACCGAGCGGGTCGTCGTCTCGCAGCTGGTCCGTTCGCCCGGTGTGTACTTCGAGCGCACGCCGGACAAGACGTCCGACAAGGACATCTTCACCGCCAAGGTGATCCCGTCGCGCGGTGCGTGGCTGGAGTTCGAGGTCGACAAGCGGGACATGGTCGGTGTCCGGCTGGACCGCAAGCGCAAGCAGAACGTCACCGTGCTGCTGAAGGCCCTGGGCTGGACCGACGCGCAGATCCTCGAGGAGTTCGGCGAGTACGAGTCGATCCGCCTCACCCTGGAGAAGGACCACACCTCCGGGCAGGACGACGCGCTGCTGGACATCTACCGCAAGCTGCGTCCGGGCGAACCGCCGACGCGCGAGGCCGCGCAGGCGCTGCTGGAGAACTACTACTTCAACGGCAAGCGCTACGACCTGGCCAAGGTCGGCCGCTACAAGATCAACAAGAAGCTGGGTCGCGACGAGACCCACGACACGGCCGTGCTGACGATCAACGACATCGTCGCCACGATCAAGTACCTGGTCGCCCTGCACGAGGGTAAGACCGAGCTGCCCGCGCCGACCGGTGAGATCGTCGTCGAGGAAGACGACATCGACCACTTCGGCAACCGGCGGCTGCGTACCGTCGGCGAGCTGATCCAGAACCAGCTGCGCACCGGCCTGGCCCGGATGGAGCGCGTGGTCCGGGAGCGGATGACGACCCAGGACGTCGAGGCGATCACGCCGCAGACCCTGATCAACATCCGTCCGGTGGTCGCGGCACTGAAGGAGTTCTTCGGTACGTCGCAGCTGTCGCAGTTCATGGACCAGACCAACCCGGTGGCCGGTCTGACCCACAAGCGCCGGCTGAACGCGCTCGGCCCGGGTGGTCTGAGCCGTGAGCGGGCCGGCTTCGAGGTCCGCGACGTGCACCCGTCCCACTACGGCCGGATGTGCCCGATCGAGACCCCGGAAGGCCCGAACATCGGTCTGATCGGCTCGCTCGCGTCGTACGGCCGGGTGAACCCGTTCGGCTTCGTCGAGACGCCGTACCGCAAGGTCATCGAGGGTCTGGTCACCACGCAGGTGGACTACCTGACCGCGGACGAGGAGGACCGGTTCGTCATCGCGCAGGCCAACGCCGCGCTGACCGACGACAACCGGCTCGCCGAGGACCGCGTGCTGGTCCGTCGCCGGCACGGTGAGGTCGAGCTCGCGCTGGTCGCGGACGTCGACTACATGGACGTCTCGCCGCGCCAGATGGTGTCGGTCGCGACCGCCCTGATCCCGTTCCTCGAGCACGACGACGCCAACCGCGCGCTGATGGGCTCGAACATGCAGCGCCAGGCGGTGCCGCTGATCACCTCGGACGCGCCGCTGGTCGGCACCGGGATGGAGTTCCGCGGTGCGGTCGACGCCGGCGACGTGGTCGTCTCCGACAAGGCTGGTGTGGTCAAGGAGGTCTCGGCCGATCTGATCGAGATCGCCGCCGACGACGGCACCTACCAGACCTACCGGCTGCAGAAGTTCCGTCGCTCGAACCAGGGCACCTGCATCAACCAGCGTCCGCTGGTCGACGCCGGGCAGCGGGTCGAGATCGGCTCGCCGCTGGCCGACGGTCCGTGCACCGACGAGGGCGAGATGGCCCTCGGCCGGAACCTGCTCGTTGCGTTCATGCCGTGGGAGGGTCACAACTACGAAGACGCGATCATCCTGTCGCAGCGCGTCGTACAGCAGGACCTGCTGACCTCGATCCACATCGAGGAGCACGAGGTCGACGCCCGCGACACCAAGCTGGGTCCGGAGGAGATCACCCGGGACATCCCGAACGTCTCCGACGAGATGCTGGCGGACCTGGACGAGCGCGGCATCATCCGGATCGGCGCCGAGGTCACCACCGGTGACATCCTGGTCGGCAAGGTCACGCCCAAGGGTGAGACCGAGCTGACTCCGGAAGAGCGCCTGCTGCGCGCCATCTTCGGTGAGAAGGCGCGGGAGGTCCGCGACACCTCGCTGAAGGTTCCGCACGGTGAGCAGGGCACCGTCATCGGCGTCCGGGTCTTCGACCGGGACAACGGCGACGAGCTGCCGCCGGGTGTCAACCAGCTGGTCCGGGTGTACGTCGCCCAGAAGCGCAAGATCTCCGTCGGTGACAAGCTCGCCGGACGCCACGGCAACAAGGGCGTCATCTCGAAGATCCTGCCGGTCGAGGACATGCCGTTCATGGAGGACGGCACCCAGGTCGACATCATCCTGAACCCGCTGGGCGTGCCCGGCCGGATGAACGTCGGTCAGGTCCTGGAGACGCACCTCGGGTGGGTCGCCAGCCGCGGCTGGAAGGTCGACCCGGACAGCAAGGAAGAGTGGGCCCAGCGACTCATCAAGATCGGCGCCGGCGAGGCCGAGCCGATGACGAACGTCGCCACCCCGGTCTTCGACGGTGCCCGCGAGGAAGAGGTCACCGGCCTGCTCGGCTCGACCCTGCCGAACCGCGACGGTGACCGGATGGTCAACAGCACCGGTAAGGCCCGGCTCTTCGACGGCCGCTCCGGCGAGCCGTTCCCGGAGCCGGTCGGCGTCGGCTACATGTACATGCTGAAGCTGCACCACCTGGTGGACGACAAGATCCACGCCCGCTCGACCGGTCCGTACTCGATGATCACGCAGCAGCCGCTGGGTGGTAAGGCGCAGTTCGGTGGTCAGCGGTTCGGCGAGATGGAGGTGTGGGCCCTCGAGGCCTACGGTGCCGCCTTCGCGCTGCAGGAGCTGCTGACGATCAAGTCGGACGATGTGGTCGGTCGCGTGAAGGTCTACGAAGCGATCGTCAAGGGCGAGAACATCCCGGAGCCGGGTATCCCGGAGTCCTTCAAGGTTCTGGTCAAGGAAATGCAGTCTCTGTGTCTGAATGTCGAGGTCCTCTCGTCCGACGGAAGCCGGGTCGAGATGCGCGACAGCGAAGAGGACGTCTTCCGCGCTGCGGAGGAACTGGGTATCGACCTGTCCCGGCGCGAGCCGAACAGCGTCGAGGAGGTCTGAGCGCGTTGCTCGAACCTAGCCAATTCGTTCAGACCAACCTTTTCTACGGGAGATAACACATCGTGCTCGACGTGAACTTCTTCGACGAGCTTCGGATCGGCCTGGCCACAGCGGATGAAATCCGCCAGTGGTCGCACGGCGAGGTCAAGAAGCCCGAGACGATCAACTACCGGACGCTCAAGCCTGAGCGTGACGGCCTGTTCTGCGAGAAGATCTTCGGTCCCACCCGGGACTGGGAGTGCTACTGCGGTAAGTACAAGCGTGTTCGCTTCAAGGGCATCATCTGCGAGCGGTGTGGCGTCGAGGTCACCCGCTCCAAGGTGCGGCGGGAGCGGATGGGCCACATCGAGCTGGCCGCTCCGGTCACCCACATCTGGTACTTCAAGGGTGTCCCGTCGCGGCTCGGCTACCTGCTCGACCTCGCCCCGAAGGACCTCGAGAAGGTCATCTACTTCGCGGCGTACATGATCACCGACGTCGACGACGAGGCACGGCACCGTGACCTCGCGTCGTTGGAGGGCCGGACCGACGTCGAGCGCAAGCAGCTCGAGAACCGGCGCGACAACGACATCGAGACCCGGATGAAGAAGCTCGAGGAGGACCTCGCGCAGCTCGAGTCCGAGGGCGCGAAGGCCGACGTCCGCCGCAAGGTGAAGGAAGGCGCCGAGCGTGAGGTCAAGCAGCTGCGCGACCGTGCGCAGCGCGAGATCGACCGCCTCGACGAGGTCTGGACCCGGTTCAAGAACCTGAAGGTCCAGGACCTCGAGGGTGACGAGATCCTCTACCGCGCCATGAAGGAGCGTTTCGGCAAGTACTTCGCCGGAGCGATGGGCGCGGCCGCGATCCAGCGCCGGCTCGAGACCTTCGACCTGAAGGCCGAGGCGGACAACCTGCGCGAGACGATCAAGACCGGTAAGGGCCAGCGCAAGACCCGCGCCCTGAAGCGGCTCAAGGTCGTCACCGCGTTCCTGGCCACCAACAACAGCCCGATGGGTATGGTCCTGGACTGCGTCCCGGTCATCCCGCCGGACCTGCGGCCGATGGTCCAGCTCGACGGTGGCCGGTTCGCCACCTCCGACCTGAACGACCTGTACCGCCGGGTGATCAACCGGAACAACCGCCTCAAGCGGCTGCTCGACCTCGGCGCGCCCGAGATCATCGTCAACAACGAGAAGCGGATGCTGCAGGAGGCCGTCGACGCACTGTTCGACAACGGCCGCCGCGGCCGTCCGGTCACCGGCCCGGGCAACCGGCCGCTGAAGTCGCTGTCCGACATGCTCAAGGGCAAGCAGGGCCGGTTCCGTCAGAACCTGCTCGGCAAGCGCGTCGACTACTCCGGCCGTTCGGTCATCGTCGTCGGCCCGCAGCTGAAGCTGCACCAGTGCGGTCTGCCGAAGGCGATGGCGCTGGAGCTGTTCAAGCCGTTCGTGATGAAGCGGCTGGTCGACCTCAACCACGCGCAGAACATCAAGTCCGCCAAGCGGATGGTCGAGCGTCAGCGCGCCCAGGTCTGGGACGTGCTGGAAGAGGTCATCACCGAGCATCCCGTGCTGCTGAACCGTGCGCCTACGCTGCACCGGCTGGGCATCCAGGCGTTCGAGCCGCAGCTGATCGAGGGCAAGGCGATCCAGATCCACCCGCTCGTCTGCTCGGCGTTCAACGCCGACTTCGACGGTGACCAGATGGCGGTGCACCTGCCGCTGTCGGCCGAGGCCCAGGCCGAGGCGCGGATCCTGATGCTGTCGACGAACAACATCCTGAAGCCGGCCGACGGCCGTCCGGTCACGATGCCGACGCAGGACATGATCATCGGCATCTACTTCCTGACGATGCTGAAGGACGGCGCGCTGGGCGAGGGCCGGGCGTTCGGCTCGGTGGCCGAGGCCATCATGGCCTTCGACCGCAACGAGCTGTCGCTACAGGCCAAGATCACGCTGCGGCTCACCGGCGCGGGTGCGCCGGAGGGTTCGGAGGAGCTGTCCACCGGCGGGTTCTCGCTGGAGACCACGCTCGGCCGGGCGCTGTTCAACGAGACGCTGCCGGCGGACTACCCGTTCGTCAACCTCGAGGTCGGCAAGAAGCAGCTCGGCGGGATCGTCAACGACCTGGCCGAGCGCTACACAAAGGTCGAGGTCGCCAACGCCCTCGACGCGTTGAAGGACCTCGGTTTCCGCTGGGCCACCCGGTCCGGTGTCACCGTGTCCATCGACGACTTCAGCACGCCGCCGTCCAAGCCGGAGATCATGGCGCGGTACGAGTCGCAGGCCGAGAAGGTCCAGAAGCAGTTCGAGCGGGGTCTGATCACCTCGTCCGAGCGGCGTCAGGAGCTGATCGAGATCTGGACCGGAGCCAACGCCGAGGTCGGCAAGGCGATGGAGGAGAACTTCGAGAAGCACAACCCGATCTGGATGATGGTCCACTCGGGTGCGCGTGGAAACATGATGCAGATCCGGCAGATCGCCGGTATGCGTGGTCTGGTGGCCAACCCGAAGGGCGAGATCATCGCCCGTCCGATCAAGGCCAACTTCCGCGAGGGCCTGTCCGTCGTCGAGTACTTCATCGCGACGCACGGTGCTCGTAAGGGTCTGGCCGACACCGCGCTGCGGACCGCCGACTCGGGGTACCTGACCCGTCGTCTGGTGGACGTCTCGCAGGACGTCATCATCCGCGAGGAGGACTGCGGCACCGAGCGCGGTCTGCCCAAGCAGATCGGTGAGGACGGTCCGGACGGCCGCGTCGTACACGCCGAGAATGTCGAGACCAGCGCCTACGCACGGACGCTGGCCACCGACACCACCGGGGCCGACGGCAGCATCGTGCTGACCGCGGGCGCCGACCTGGGCGACGTCTCGATCGCGAAGCTGATCGAGGCCGGGGTCAAGGAGGTCAAGGTCCGCTCCGTGCTGACCTGTGACGCCAAGACCGGTACCTGCGCCAAGTGCTACGGCCGTTCGCTGGCGACCGGCAAGCCGGTCGACATCGGTGAGGCCGTCGGTATCATCGCGGCCCAGTCCATCGGTGAGCCGGGCACGCAGCTGACGATGCGTACCTTCCACACCGGCGGTGTCGCGGGTGATGACATCACCCACGGTCTGCCGCGTGTCGTCGAGCTGTTCGAGGCCCGGCAGCCGAAGGGCAAGGCGCCGATCTCCGAGGCGGCCGGCCGGATCTCGATCGAGGACACCGACAAGACCCGGAAGCTGGTGCTCACCCCGGACGACGGTTCCGAGGAGGTCGCCTACCCGGTGTCGAAGCGTGGTCGCCTGCTGATCGAAGAGGGTCAGCACGTCGAGGTCGGCCAGCAGCTCATGCAGGGCACGCCGGACCCGCAGGAAGTGCTGCGGATCCTGGGTGTTCGCAAGGCGCAGGAGCACCTGGTGGACGAGGTCCAGGCCGTGTACCGGTCGCAGGGTGTGGCCATCCACGACAAGCACATCGAGATCATCGTCCGGCAGATGCTGCGCCGGGTCACGGTGATCGAGTCGGGTGACGCGAACCTGCTGCCGGGTGAGCTCGCGGACCGCATCCTCTTCGAGGGTGAGAACCGCCGCGTGGTCGCCGAGGGCGGTACACCGGCCTCCGGTCGCCCGGTGCTGATGGGTATCACGAAGGCCTCGCTGGCCACCGAGTCGTGGCTGTCGGCCGCCTCCTTCCAGGAGACGACCCGCGTCCTCACCGAGGCCGCGATCCACGGCAAGTCCGACTCCCTGGTCGGTCTGAAGGAGAACGTCATCATCGGAAAGCTGATCCCGGCGGGTACCGGCATGGACCGTTACCGCAACATCCGGGTGGAGCCCACCGAGGAGGCGAAGGCCGCGATGTACTCGATGGTCGGCTACGAGTCGTACGACTACGACTTCGGCCCGTCCGCCGGGCAGTCGGTCCCGCTCGACGACTTCGACCTCGGTTCGTACCAGAACTGATCCGAGTCACCCGCGACGGCGGTATCCCTTCGGGGGTGCCGCCGTCGCGGCGTTTTCGGGGTAGTTCAAACGCTTTGCGGGTAAGGGAAATCGGACGTTTCGGATCGTAACCGCGGGGACACTCGGGGTGGTGGTCCAAAGTGTCCGGGGCATGGTCCAAGATTGGGTCATGACGGATCTTCCGGGCTATCTGCGGCCCTTCGTCCTCGGCGTGCTGGACGGGCCCGAGGTGCGTGTCGACAGGCTCGGCGAGATCGACTTCTACCGCCCTGTGGGCAGCGCCCGGACGGGCGCGATTCTCTTTGTGCACGGTGGTCCGGCACCTGCTGATCTCCAGGCGACGCCTCGGGACTGGCCGGTCTACAAGGGATATGCGACCGCCGCCGCTCGCCGTGGAGCGGTGGCCGCCGTCGTCGATCACAGCCTGATCCGGGGCCTGGACCAGTTGTCCAGCGCCGCGGACGAGGTGGAGGCAGCGATCGGCGTACTGCGTTCTGATCCGCGCGTCGACCCGGATCGGGTCGTGCTGTGGGTCTTCTCCGGTGCCGGACTGCTGGCAGGGGAGTGGCTGGACAGCCGCCCCGACTGGCTGCGCGGCGTCGCCCTCACCTATCCGCTGCTCGCCACCCCGCCCGGTGTCGACGATCTGGTCAACGCCGCCGAAGTCATCGGCAAACACAAGGACCTGCCAGTGCTACTCACCAAGGTCGGGCTGGAGCGCGACGAGCTCGCCGGCCCCGTGGCGGAGTTCGTCTCCGCGGGTGGCACCGCGCTGGACATCATCGACGTACCGAAAGGGCACCACGGGTTCGACATGCTCGACCACACCGAAGAATCACGCGCCGCCGTCACCAAGGCTCTGGACTGGGCGATCGCCCACCTGGGCGAAGAGCCGGGGACGGCGGCCCAGGGCGACCTCCTCGTCCCGCCACCGAAAGCCAGGACCACGACCCGGCGGACGCCGGCCAAGCCAAAACCCGAGCAGGTGAAGGAAGAACTCACCCTCGACATCCCCGCCGAGACTGTTCCGGCCAAGACGGCTCCCGCCGCGGCCGCCGTCGTCGCGCCGGCGCCCGCAGCTGCCGCGCCCGCCAGTGCGCAGCTGCCGGAGACGCCGGAGCTGCTGAGCGCCCTCACGAGCTCCTTCGGGCCCGCGGAGACCCCCGCGGCACGAGTCGTCGGGCGCGAGCACTCGGCGTACGCGGCGCACGATCTGGAGGCGTTTCTGGCGATGTACTCGCCGACCGCCCGGATCTCGTTTGCCGACGGCACCGAGATGAAGGGCCGCCGGTTCCTCCGCGAGCTCTACCAGCCGCTGTTCGAGGCCGGCCGGTGCAAGACCGAGGTGGTGCAGAAGCTGATGGTCGGCGAGTGGGTGGTCGAGCACCAGGTCGCGCACGACAGCGGCGAGCCGGTGGCCCGGCTCGGGCTCTACCGGGTCTCCGAAGGCCTGATCACGGACGTCGAATTCCGCTCCTGAACCGGTCCGGATGAGACGGTGATCCGCCTGCTGGACGGTCTGCGGGCGCCGTGAAAGCGGCGCCCACTGGTCTGGCAGTGATACCTGCCACGGGGGCGGTCAGAGGTACGCCGGGGAGCCTGTAGACTGGAACAGCGGTTCAGCCTCACCGCAGTGCAGTCAGTCATTTTGACCGTGCTGGAGGCAGCCGCTAGTCTTAACGATCGTGCCCGGGTCATCCTGGGCCGTCATGCGTGCCCCTCGTTACATCAGGGTCTGCGCGCGTGGCACGGGACTCCTGCCGACAGTCAGAAAGATTACGGCTTCGGTACGCCCGTGCGCACGCGACACACCCGACCGCGGGGGTCAGGCACAACAGCATGAGCAGAAAGCCGGACGACAGAAAGAGACCTACGCGGTGCCCACCATTCAGCAGCTGGTCCGCAAGGGCCGCCAGGACAAGGTGTCCAAGAACAAGACGCCCGCCCTGAAGGGTTCCCCTCAGCGTCGCGGTGTGTGCACGCGCGTCTACACCACCACGCCGAAGAAGCCGAACTCGGCCCTTCGCAAGGTCGCGCGTGTCCGCCTGACCAGCGGCATCGAGGTCACCGCGTACATCCCCGGCGTCGGCCACAACCTGCAGGAGCACTCGATCGTGCTCGTGCGTGGCGGTCGTGTGAAGGACCTGCCCGGTGTCCGGTACAAGATCATCCGCGGTTCGCTCGACACCCAGGGTGTGAAGAACCGGAAGCAGGCTCGTAGCCGTTACGGCGCGAAGAAGGAGAAGAGCTAATGCCGCGCAAGGGTCCCGCCCCGAAGCGGCCGGTCATCATCGACCCGGTCTACAGTTCGCCGCTCGTCACCCAGTTGATCTCGAAGATCCTGGTCGACGGCAAGAAGCAGATCGCGCAGAGCATCGTCTACACGGCCCTCGAGGGCACGCGGACGAAGACGGGCACCGACCCGGTCATCACGCTGAAGCGCGCGCTCGACAACGTGAAGCCGAGCATCGAGGTGAAGAGCCGTCGCGTCGGTGGCGCCACCTACCAGGTGCCGATCGAGGTCAAGCCGGGCCGCTCGAACACGCTGGCCCTGCGCTGGCTGACGACGTACTCCCGCGCCCGCCGCGAGAAGACGATGTCCGAGCGCCTGATGAACGAGATCCTGGACGCCTCCAACGGTCTGGGCGCCTCGGTCAAGCGCCGCGAGGACACCCACAAGATGGCCGAAGCCAACAAGGCCTTCGCCCACTACCGCTGGTGATCCGGGGTCCGCTCCGGACCCCCGCACGCACACTTTTTACGCAGCACAGAATCGAGAGGTAGACCACCGAGGTGGCCGTACAAATCACCACCGACCTGGCCAAGGTCCGCAACATCGGGATCATGGCGCACATCGACGCCGGCAAGACGACGACGACCGAGCGGATCCTCTTCTACACCGGTATCACGTACAAGATCGGTGAGGTCCACGACGGCGCTGCCACGATGGACTGGATGGAGCAGGAGCAGGAGCGCGGCATCACGATCACGTCCGCCGCGACGACCTGCACCTGGAAAGACCACACCATCAACATCATCGACACCCCGGGCCACGTCGACTTCACCGTCGAGGTGGAGCGCTCGCTGCGCGTCCTCGACGGTGCCGTCGCGGTGTTCGACGGTGTCGCCGGTGTCGAGCCGCAGTCCGAGACCGTGTGGCGTCAGGCCGACCGGTACGGCGTACCGCGGATCTGCTTCGTCAACAAGCTCGACCGCACCGGCGCCGAGTTCATGCGCTGCGTCGACATGATCGTCGACCGGCTGGCCGCGACACCGCTGGTGCTGCAGCTGCCGATCGGCGCCGAGTCCGACTTCATCGGCGTCGTCGACCTGGTCGGGATGCGGGCGCTCACCTGGCGTGGCGAGACCACGATGGGTGAGGACTACACGGTCGAGGAGATCCCGGCCAGCCACACCGAGATCGCGGCCGAGTGGCGCGACAAGCTGATCGAGACGCTGGCCGAGGCCGACGACGAGATCATGGAGCTGTACCTGGAGGGCAACGAGCCCACCCAGGAGCAGGTCGTGGCCGGCATCCGCCGCGCGACGATCGCCTCCAAGCTGACCCCGGTGCTGACCGGTACCGCGTTCAAGAACAAGGGCGTCCAGCCCCTGCTCGACGCGATCAACGCCTACCTGCCGAGCCCGCTCGACGTCCCGGCCATCGAGGGCCACGACGTCAAGGACAGCGAGCAGGTCGTGCTGCGCAAGCCGGACGACAGCGAGCCGTTCTCGGCGCTGGCGTTCAAGATCGCCGCCGACCCGCACCTGGGCAAGCTCACCTTCATCCGGGTGTACTCCGGCAAGCTCGAGACCGGCACGCAGGTCCTGAACCCCACCAAGGGGCGCAAGGAGCGGATCGGCAAGATCTACCGGATGCACGCGAACAAGCGTGAGGAGATCGCCTCGATCGGCGCCGGTCACATCGTCGCGGTGATGGGTCTGAAGGACACCACCACCGGTGAGACGCTGGCCGACCCGGCCAAGCCGGTCGTGCTCGAGTCGATGCAGTTCCCGGCACCGGTGATCTCGGTCGCCATCGAGCCGAAGTCGAAGGGCGACCAGGAGAAGCTGGGCGTCGCGATCCAGCGGCTCGCCGAGGAGGACCCGACCTTCCAGGTCCGGACCGACGACGACACCGGCCAGACGATCATCGCCGGGATGGGTGAGCTGCACCTCGAGGTGCTGGTCGACCGGATGAAGCGCGAGTTCCGCGTCGAGGCCAACGTCGGCAAGCCGCAGGTCGCCTACCGCGAGACCATCAAGAAGAAGGTCGAGAAGGTCGACTACACGCACAAGAAGCAGACCGGTGGTTCGGGTCAGTTCGCGCGTGTGATCATCAACATCGAGCCGACTTCGGTCGAGGCCGGTGGCGAGGGCGGCTACGAGTTCGTCAACGCCGTCACCGGTGGCCGCATCCCCCGCGAGTACATCCCGTCGGTGGACGAGGGCGCGCAGGAAGCCATGGAGTTCGGCGTCCTGGCCGGCTACCCGATGGTGGACGTCAAGGTCACGCTGACCGACGGCGCCTACCACGACGTCGACTCCTCCGAGCTCGCGTTCAAGATCGCCGGTTCGATGGCCTTCAAGGACGCTGCCCGGCGGGCGAACCCGGTCATCCTCGAGCCGATGTTCGCGGTCGAGGTGATCACCCCCGAGGACTACATGGGTGAAGTGATCGGCGACCTCAACTCCCGTCGTGGCCAGATCCAGTCGATGGACGAGGGCCCCGGTGGAAGCCGGGCGATCAAGGCCTCTGTGCCGCTGTCCGAGATGTTCGGGTATGTCGGTGACCTGCGGTCGAAGACCCAGGGCCGTGCGTCGTACTCGATGCAGTTCGATTCCTACGCCGAGGTTCCGAAGAACGTGGCGGAAGAGATCATCAAGAAGGCCCGCGGCGAGTAACCTCGCTCCGGTCCAACCAACCCACAGCGCGTCGGCGTACGGCGTAAGTCAACACTTTCCAGGAGGGCCCCAGTGGCTAAGGCGAAGTTCGAGCGGACTAAGCCGCACGTCAACATCGGCACCATCGGTCACATCGACCACGGTAAGACCACTCTTACCGCGGCGATCACCAAGGTGCTGCACGACAAGTACCCGAACCTGAACGAGGCTTCGGCCTTCGATCAGATCGACAAGGCGCCGGAAGAGCGCCAGCGCGGTATCACCATCTCCATCGCGCACGTCGAGTACCAGACCGAGGCGCGCCACTACGCGCACGTCGACTGCCCGGGTCACGCCGACTACATCAAGAACATGATCACCGGTGCGGCCCAGATGGACGGTGCGATCCTGGTCGTCGCCGCCACCGACGGCCCGATGCCGCAGACGCGTGAGCACGTGCTGCTCGCCCGTCAGGTCGGCGTGCCGGCGATGGTCGTCGCGCTGAACAAGTGCGACATGGTGGACGACGAGGAGATCCTGGAGCTCGTCGAGCTCGAGGTCCGCGAGCTGCTCTCGGAGCAGGAGTTCGACGGCGACAACGCGCCGATCGTCCGCGTCGCCGCTCACCCGGCGCTGCAGGGCGACGCCAAGTGGGGCGAGTCGATCATCGAGCTGATGGACGCGGTCGACTCCTACATCCCGCAGCCGGAGCGCGAGGTCGACAAGCCGTTCCTGATGCCCGTTGAGGACGTCTTCACGATCACCGGTCGTGGCACCGTCATCACCGGCCGGATCGAGCGCGGCATCGTCAAGGTCAACGAGACCGTCGACATCGTCGGCATCCGTGAGACCAAGCAGACGACCACCGTCACCGGTATCGAGATGTTCCGCAAGCTCCTCGACGAGGGCCAGGCGGGCGAGAACGTCGGTCTGCTGCTTCGTGGCACCAAGCGCGAGGACGTCGAGCGCGGCATGGTCGTCATCAAGCCGGGCACCACGACCCCGCACACCTCCTTCGAGGCTTCGGTCTACATCCTCTCGAAGGAAGAGGGCGGCCGGCACACGCCGTTCTTCCAGAACTACCGCCCGCAGTTCTACTTCCGTACCACGGACGTGACCGGCGTCGTCACCCTCCCCGAGGGCACCGAGATGGTCATGCCGGGCGACAACACCGACATGAACGTCGAGCTGATCCAGCCGATCGCCATGGAGGAGAACCTCAAGTTCGCGATCCGTGAAGGTGGCCGCACCGTCGGCGCCGGCCGGGTCACCAAGATCCTCAAGTGATCTCACGAGGTCCGCGTGGGCTCGTAGTCTGAGCCCCGCGGACCTCTGCTTTGCACCCGATCCCCGCTCAGGTGGGCGGGAGATCGGGGTCAAAGCCACCCGATTGGCGTTTCGGCGCCGATCTCTGGCACAATATTCAGGTTGCTCAGGCGAGGTTGCCGGGGCGCGCCCCAGACGTTCCGTCTGGCTGGTGCGCCGGACCGGAGACCATGCCGAGGCCCGGTCCGAGACCGAGCCCCGATCCCCAAGCCCTGGTCGAAGAAGCGGTGAGTCACGCGCGTGCTGCGCACGCGACACACCCGACCGCGGGGGTCGGAGCAACGTAGACGTTGACGATAGAGAAGGACGAAGCGAAGCGATGGCGGGACAGAAGATCCGCATCCGGCTGAAGGCCTACGACCACGAGGTCATCGACAGCTCGGCACGCAAGATTGTCGACACGGTGACGCGTACTGGTGCGAAGGTTGCTGGCCCGGTGCCGTTGCCGACGGAAAAGAACGTGTTCTGCGTCATCCGCTCGCCGCACAAGTACAAGGACAGCCGCGAGCACTTCGAGATGCGCACCCACAAGCGGCTCATCGACATCATCGACCCCACGCCGAAGACCGTCGACTCGCTGATGCGGCTCGACCTGCCGGCGGGCGTCGACATCGAGATCAAGCTCTGAGGGACGCGAACAGCTGATGAGCAATCACAAGAACACGCGCGGTCTGCTGGGCACCAAGCTCGGCATGACCCAGACCTGGGACGAGAACAACCGTGTCGTCCCCGTCACCGTGATCCAGGCCGGCCCGTGTGTCGTCACCGGCGTCCGGACCGCTGCCGACGCCGGCTACGACGGCGTCCAGATCGCGTTCGGCGACATCGACCCGCGCAAGGTGACCAAGCCCATGCGCGGCCACTTCGACAAGGCCGGCGTGACGCCGCGGCGGCACCTGCTGGAGCTGCGGACCGCTGACGCCAGCGAGTACACGCTGGGCCAGGAGATCAAGGCCGAGGCCTTCGAGGCCGGCGAGCTGGTCGACGTCTCCGCCACCAGCAAGGGCAAGGGTTTCGCCGGTGTGATGAAGCGGCACGGCTTCCACGGTCTGCGCGCCACCCACGGTGTCCACAAGAAGCACCGCTCGCCGGGTTCCATCGGCGGCTGCGCCACCCCGGGCCGGGTTTTCAAGGGTCTGAAGATGGCCGGCCGGATGGGCCACGAGAAGGTCACCACGCAGAACATCACCGTGCACGCCATCGACGCGGACCGCGGCCTGATCCTGCTCAAGGGTGCCGTTCCCGGTCCCAAGGGCGGCCTGGTGCTGATCCGCAACGCCGCGAAGGGGGCTGCCAAGTGAGCACCGTCGACGTCGTCGCCGTGAAGGGCGACAAGGTCAGCAAGAAGGGTTCCGCCGAGCTTCCGGCCGAGCTGTTCGACGTACAGGTCAACATCCCGCTGATCCACCAGGTAGTGGTGGCCCAGCTGGCCGCGGCCCGTCAGGGCACGCACAAGGTCAAGCGCCGGGGCGAGGTGTCCGGTGGTGGCGCCAAGCCGTACCGCCAGAAGGGCACCGGTCGCGCCCGTCAGGGTTCGACCCGCGCGCCGCAGTTCACCGGTGGTGGCGTCGTCCACGGCCCCACGCCGCGTGACTACAGCCAGCGGACCCCGAAGAAGATGATCGCCGCCGCCCTTCGTGGCGCACTGTCGGACCGGGCCCGGGACGGCCGCGTGTTCGTCGTCGAGGCGTTCGTCGAGGGCGACACCCCGTCGACCAAGAGCGCGCTCAGCGTGCTGTCGGCCGTCACCGACCCGGGCAAGGCGCTCGTCGTCGTGGACCGGGCCGACGAGCTCACCTGGCTGAGCCTGCGCAACGTGCAGCACGTGCACCTGATCGCGGCCGACCAGCTGAACGCGTACGACGTGCTGTGCAGCGACGCGGTCGTGTTCACCAAGGGTGCGCTCGACAGCTTCGTCGCCGGCGCCCCGAAAGGTAAGTCCGTGAAGGCCGTCGCAACGTCGACCGAGGCCGAGCAGGAGGTTGAAGCATGAGCCACGGAGTGAACAAGGACCCGCGGGACGTGCTGCTGCGGCCGGTCGTGAGCGAGAAGAGCTACGGCCTGCTGGACGAGCAGAAGTACACGTTCGAGGTCGCTCCCGACGCCAACAAGACCGAGATCAAGCTCGCGGTCGAGAAGGTGTTCAAGGTCAAGGTGAACGACGTCAACACGCTGAACCGCAAGGGCAAGCGTCGCCGCACCCGTGCGGGCTGGGGCAAGCGCCCGGACACCAAGCGGGCGATCGTGACCCTCAAGGGTGACGACCGCATCGATATCTTCGGAGGCCAGTCGTAATGGGTATCCGCAAATACAAGCCGACAACGCCGGGCCGTCGTGGCTCCAGCGTGGCCGACTTCGTCGAGCTCACCCGTTCGACCCCTGAGAAGTCGCTGCTGCGCCCGCTGCCGAAGAAGGGTGGCCGCAACAACAGCGGCAAGATCACCACTCGGCACCAGGGTGGCGGCCACAAGCGTGCGTACCGCCTGATCGACTTCAAGCGGTACGACAAGGACGGCGTGCCGGCCAAGGTCGCGCACATCGAGTACGACCCGAACCGCACCGCGCGGATCGCACTGCTGCACTACGTCGACGGCGAGAAGCGCTACATCCTCGCCCCGACCAACCTGAAGCAGGGCACCGTCGTCGAGAACGGCCCGGCCGCCGACATCAAGGTCGGCAACAACCTGCCGCTGCGCAACATCCCGGTCGGCTCCACGATCCACGCTGTCGAGCTGCGTCCGGGTGGTGGCGCCAAGATGGGCCGCTCCGCCGGTACCAGCATTCAGCTGGTCGCGAAGGAGGGTCGGATGGCAACCCTGCGGATGCCCTCCGGCGAGGTCCGGATGGTCGACGTACGCTGCCGCGCCACCCTCGGCGAGGTCGGCAACGGCGAGCAGTCGAACATCAACTGGGGCAAGGCCGGCCGGATGCGCTGGAAGGGCAAGCGCCCGACCGTCCGCGGTGTCGCGATGAACCCGGTCGACCACCCGCACGGTGGTGGTGAGGGTAAGACCTCGGGTGGACGCCACCCGGTGTCCCCGTGGGGCAAGCCCGAGGGCCGTACCCGTACCCGCAAGGAAAGCGACCGCATGATCGTCCGGCGCCGCAAGGCCGGCAAGAAGCGCTGATAGGAGCCGGCCAGAATGCCACGCAGCTTGAAGAAGGGCCCGTTCGTCGACCACCACCTGGCCAAGAAGGTGGAGGTGCAGAACGAAAAGGGCACCAAGAATGTGATCAAGACCTGGTCCCGCCGATCGATGATCGTGCCGGACATGATCGGCCACACGATTGCGGTGCACGACGGCCGCAAGCACGTGCCGGTGTTCGTGACGGACGCGATGGTCGGGCACAAGCTCGGCGAGTTCGCCCCGACCCGGACGTTCAAGGGTCACGAGAAGGACGACCGGAAGTCACGGCGTCGCTGACCGCTGGTCAGTTGACGACGCGAAAGCAACCTACGGAGAGATTCGAACATCATGAGCGTTCAAGAGCGTAGGGCCGTCAGTGCCCGTCGCGAGAGCCTGCTGGGCGAGGCGCCCGGGGCCTTCGCGGTCGCGCGCTTCGTCCGCGTGACGCCGATGAAGGCGCGTCGCGTGGCCGATCTGGTGCGCGGTGTGGGCGTCGACGACGCACTCGCCACTCTGAAGTTCGCCCCGCAGGCCGCTGCCGCGACCGTGTACAAGGTCGTGGACAGCGCCGCGGCGAACGCCGAGGGCACCGAGCACCTGAGCCGGGACGAGCTGATCGTCTCGAAGATCCTGGTCGACGAGGGACCGACGCTGAAGCGTCACCGCCCCCGCGCCCAGGGCCGGGCGACCCGGATCGACAAGCGGACCAGCCACATCACTGTCGTGGTGCAGCCGCGGGTCATCGAGGAGCCCGTCGCCAAGGCGCCGGCCAAGAAGACCGCCAAGAAGGCGGACGAGGCCAAGGCTGAGACTGCCAAGAAGGCCCCGGCCAAGAAGACGGCGAAGAAGGCTGCTGCCGAGAAGTCGGACGCGGCCGAGAAGCCGGCCAAGAAGGCCACCGCCAAGAAGGCGGCTGCCAAGAAGGCCACCGCTGAGAAGAAGGAGTCCTGACGTGGGACAGAAGGTAAACCCGCACGGGTTCCGTCTCGGCATCAGCACCGACCACAAGAGCCGTTGGTACGCCGACAAGCTGTACAAGGACTACGTCGGCGAGGACGTCAAGATCCGCAAGCTGCTGAGCAAGGGCATGGAGCGCGCCGGTATCTCCCGTGTGGAGATCGAGCGCACCCGTGACCGCGTGCGGGTCGACATCCACACCGCTCGTCCGGGCATCGTCATCGGTCGCCGTGGCGCCGAGGCGGACCGGATCCGGGGCAGCCTGGAGGAGCTCACCGGCAAGCAGGTGCAGCTGAACATCCTCGAGGTGAAGAACTCCGAGGTGGACGCGCAGCTGGTCGCACAGGGTGTGGCCGAGCAGCTGTCCGGCCGCGTGGCGTTCCGCCGCGCGATGCGCAAGGCGATGCAGACCACCATGCGTGGCGGCGCCCTGGGCATCCGGATCCAGTGCTCCGGCCGTCTTGGTGGCGCCGAAATGTCGCGGTCGGAGTTCTACCGCGAGGGTCGGGTGCCGCTGCACACGCTGCGCGCCGACATCGACTACGGCTTCTACGAGGCCCGCACGACCTTCGGCCGGATCGGCGTGAAGGTCTGGATCTACAAGGGTGACGTGGCCGGCTCCCGGGCCGAGCGCGAAGCGCAGGCCGCGGCCCGCGCCGCCACCCAGCAGCGTCGGCCGGCCCGTCGCGACGACCGTGGTGGCCGTGGCGGCGACCGCGACCGTGGCGGCGACCGTGGTGGCCGTCGTGACGGTGGCCGGGACAACGCCCGCAACGCGGCTCCGGCTGCCGAGGCGACTGCTCCGGCGGCCGACAAGCCCGCCGAGACGACCGGAACGGAGAGCTGAACGATGCTCATCCCCCGCAAGGTCAAGCACCGCAAGCAGCACCACCCGAAGCGCTCCGGCGCTGCCAAGGGCGGTACCACGCTGGCGTTCGGTGAGTTCGGCATCCAGGCCCTGGAAAGCCACTACGTCACCAACCGGCAGATCGAGTCGGCGCGTATCGCGATGACCCGGCACATCAAGCGTGGCGGAAAGGTCTGGATCAACATCTACCCGGACCGCCCGCTGACCAAGAAGCCGGCCGAGACCCGGATGGGTTCCGGTAAGGGTTCGCCCGAGTGGTGGATCGCGAACGTGAAGTCGGGTCGTGTGATGTTCGAGCTCTCCGGCGTGCCGGAGGACATCGCTCGCGAGGCCATGCGCCGCGCGATCCACAAGTTGCCGATGAAGTGCCGCTTCATCACCCGAGAGGCAGGTGAGAACTGATGGCTACCCTGACCGCCGCCGAGCTGCGGAACCTGGGCCGGGACGAGCTGCTGAGCAAGCTCGGTGAAGCCAAGGAGGAGCTGTTCAACCTCCGGTTCCAGGCTGCCACCGGACAGCTGGAGTCACACGGCCGGCTGCGCGCCGTCCGGAAGGACATCGCCCGCATCTACACGGTGCTGACCGAGCGTGCGCTCGGCATCACCGAAGAGGTCGAGGCCCCGGTCGTCGAGGCCGAGGTCGAGTCGACCGAGACCGCGGACGACAGCGAGAAGGCCGAGGCGAAGGCATGACCGAGAACGTGAAGGACGAGACCGTGAGCACGACCCCCGAGACCCGCAGCACCCGCAAGACCCGTGAGGGCCTGGTGCTCAGCGACAAGATGGACAAGACCATCACCGTCGAGGTCGAGGACCGGGTCAAGCACAAGCTCTACGGCAAGGTCATCCGGCGGACCAGCAAGCTCAAGGCCCACGACGAGCAGAACGCCGCCGGGATCGGCGACCGCGTGCTGCTGATGGAGACCCGGCCGCTGTCGGCGACCAAGCGCTGGCGCCTGGTCGAGATCCTCGAGAAGGCCAAGTAGTCCCGGTTCGTCCGGAAACCAATCGAAATTATTCGTTCCGCAAGGCTCATGTGAATGAGAACCAGCGAGACAACCAGGAGATCAACAGATGATCCAGCAGGAGTCGCGACTGAAGGTCGCCGACAACACGGGCGCAAAGGAAATTCTTTGCATCCGCGTTCTCGGTGGCTCCGGTCGGCGCTACGCCGGTGTCGGTGACACGATCGTCGCCACCGTCAAGGACGCGATCCCGGGTGGCGGCGTCAAGAAGGGCGACGTCGTCAAGGCCGTCATCGTTCGCACCGTGAAGGAGCGCCGGCGTCCGGACGGCTCCTACATCCGGTTCGACGAGAACGCCGCCGTGATCCTCAAGGCCGATGGCGAGCCGCGCGGCACCCGTATCTTCGGGCCGGTCGGCCGGGAGCTGCGCGAGAAGCGCTTCATGAAGATCATCTCGCTCGCACCGGAGGTGCTCTGAGATGGCTGCCCAGCGCAAGTTGCACGTGAAGAAGGGCGATCAGGTCCGCGTGATCGCCGGTAAGTCCAAGGGTCTCGAAGGCAAGATCATTCAGGTCCTGCCCGATGCCGAGAAGGTCATCGTCGAAGGCGTGAACCGGGTCAAGAAGCACACCAAGGTGCAGCAGGCCCAGCGCGGCGGCACCACGGGTGGCATCGTCACCCAGGAAGCCCCGATCCACGTCTCCAACGTGATGCTTCTGGTCGAGGTCGAGAAGGACGGCAAGAAGCAGAAGGTGACCACCCGCGTCGGCTACAACCGCGTCGAGGTGCAGAAGCGGCGCCCCGACGGTTCGACGTACGCCGGTTTCCGGAGCGTCCGGATCGCGCGGCGTACCGGCGAGGAGATCTGATGACCGAGACAGTGACCGAGCGGGTTCAGCCCCGGCTGAAGACGAAGTACCGCGAGGAGATCGTCGGCAAGCTGAACGAGGAGTTCAGCTACGCCAACGTCATGCAGGTCCCCGGTCTGACCAAGATCGTGGTGAACATGGGCGTCGGCGAGGCGGCCCGTGACTCCAAGCTGATCGAGGGCGCCGTCAAGGACCTGGCCGCGATCACCGGCCAGAAGCCGCAGGTGACCAAGGCCCGCAAGTCGATCGCCCAGTTCAAGCTGCGCGAAGGCATGCCGATCGGCGCGCACGTCACGCTGCGCGGCGACCGGATGTGGGAGTTCCTGGACCGGCTGCTCTCGCTGGCCCTGCCCCGGATCCGCGACTTCCGTGGTCTGTCGGCCAAGCAGTTCGACGGCACCGGGAACTACACCTTCGGTCTGACCGAGCAGGTGATGTTCCACGAGATCAACCAGGACCGCATCGACCGGGTCCGCGGCATGGACATCACCGTGGTGACCACCGCCAAGAACGACGACGAGGGCCGGGCCCTGCTGCGGGCACTCGGCTTCCCGTTCAAGGAGAACTGACGTGGCGAAGACAGCACTGAAGGTCAAGCAGGCCAGGACCCCGAAGTTCGCGGTGCGTGGCTACACGCGCTGCCAGCGCTGCGGCCGGCCGAAGGCGGTCTTCCGCAAGTTCGGCCTCTGCCGGATCTGCCTGCGGGAGATGGCGCACCGGGGCGAGCTGCCCGGTGTGACCAAGTCCAGCTGGTGACCGTCTCCACCCCTGATCGTTTCTCCATTCACCATCTAGTCACCGTAGGTCGCCACGCGGCGAAACCACGGCGGGAAAGAGGCCCCAGGCCATGACGATGACCGACCCGATCGCAGACATGCTGACGCGTCTGCGCAACGCCAACCAGGCGTACCACGAGTCGACCTCGATGCCGTACAGCAAGATCAAGCAGGGCATCGCCGACATCCTTCAGCAGGAGGGCTACATCTCCTCCTACAAGGTGGAGGAGCCCAAGGAGGGCGCCGTCGGCAAGACCCTGATCGTCGACCTCAAGTTCGGTCCGACCCGGGAGCGCTCCATCGCGGGCGTGCGCCGGATCTCGAAGCCGGGCCTGCGGGTCTACGCGAAGTCGACCAACCTGCCGAAGGTCCTCGGTGGCCTGGGTGTCGCGATCATCTCGACCTCCCAGGGACTGCTGACCGACCGTCAGGCCAAGAACAAGGGCGTTGGCGGGGAAGTCCTCGCCTACGTCTGGTGACGAAGAACCGGAAGGAGGACCACTCTCATGTCTCGCATCGGTAAGCTCCCGATCACGGTCCCGTCCGGCGTCGACGTCACGATCGACGGCCAGACGGTCACCGTGAAGGGTCCCAAGGGCCAGCTCTCGCACGTTGTTGCGGAGCCCATTGCGGTCGCCCGCGACGAGGACGGCACGATCGCCGTCTCGCGTCCGGACGAGCAGCGCAAGAGCAAGGAACTGCACGGTCTGTCCCGCACCCTGATCGCCAACCTGGTGACCGGCGTGACGGACGGCTACGAGAAGAAGCTCGAGATCGTCGGCGTCGGGTACCGCGTCCTGTCCAAGGGACCGACCCAGCTGGAGTTCTCGCTCGGGTACAGCCACACCATCACGGTGGACGCTCCCGAGGGCATCACGTTCAACGTCGAGGCCCCGACCCGCTTCTCGGTCATCGGGATCGACAAGCAGTCGGTCGGCGAGGTCGCTGCCAACATCCGCAAGCTGCGCAAGCCCGAGCCGTACAAGGGCAAGGGTGTGCGGTACGCCGGCGAGCAGGTCCGCCGCAAGGTCGGAAAGGCTGGTAAGTAACCATGGCGATCGGACTGCGTCACAACAAGCACTCCGCCAAGAAGACGGCGTCGCGGCTGCGTCGCCAGATCCGCGTCCGGAAGAAGATCAACGGAACGCCGGATCGCCCGCGCCTGGTGGTCACCAAGTCGTCGCGGCACCTGTTCGTTCAGGTCATCGACGACGTGGCCGGCAAGACGCTGGTCTCCGCCTCCACCATGGAGGCCGACCTGCGCGGTGCGTCGGACAACAAGACCGACAAGGCCAAGACCGTCGGCGGCCTGATCGCCGACCGCGCCAAGGCTGCGGGCATCGAGGCGGTCGTCTTCGACCGCGCCGGGAACAAGTACCACGGACGGATCGCGGCCCTGGCCGACGCCGCGCGTGAGAACGGGCTCGGTTTCTGATGGCTTCACACAAGGAAGAAGGTAGTTCGAAATGAGCGGAGGCCAGCAGCGTCGCGGAGGCGGCGCCGGTGGTGAGCGCCGTGGCCGCGACGGTGGTCGTGGTGCGGCAGCTGACAAGACCGCCTACATCGAGCGCGTGGTAGCCATCAACCGTGTTGCCAAGGTCGTGAAGGGTGGTCGTCGCTTCAGCTTCACCGCCCTCGTGGTCGTCGGCGACGGCGAAGGCACCGTCGGTGTGGGTTACGGCAAGGCCAAGGAGGTGCCCGCGGCGATCGCCAAGGGCGTCGAGGAGGCCAAGAAGGCATTCTTCAAGGTGCCGCGGATCCAGGGCACCATCCCGCACCCGGTCCAGGGCGAGAAGGCCGCAGGCGTTGTCATGCTGCGTCCGGCCGCTCCCGGTACCGGTGTGATCGCGGGTGGCTCGGCGCGCGCCGTACTGGAGTGCGCCGGGATCCACGACATCCTCAGCAAGTCGCTGGGTTCCTCCAACGCGATCAACGTGGTGCACGCCACGGTGGCCGCGCTGCAGGCCCTGGAGACTCCGGAGGCCGTGGCCGCGCGCCGTGGTCTGCCGGTCGAGCACGTCGCTCCGGCAGCGCTGCTGAAGGCGCGGGCGGAGGTGGCTTCCTGATGGCACGCTTGAAGGTGACCCAGACCCGTTCGGGCATCGGTGGCAAGCAGAACCAGCGCGACACGCTGCGCACCCTGGGCGTCAAGCGGATCGGCGACAGCGCCGTCCACGAAGACCGTCCCGAGGTTCGCGGCATGGTGCGCACGGTTCGCCACCTCATCACCGTCGAGGAGGTCGACTGACATGGCGCTGAAGGTTCATCACCTGCGTCCGGCGCCCGGAGCCAAGACCGCCAAGACCCGCGTGGGTCGTGGTGAGGGTTCCAAGGGTAAGACGGCCGGCCGCGGTACCAAGGGCAGCAAGGCCCGGAACAACATCCCCGAGTACTTCGAGGGTGGCCAGATGCCGCAGCACATGCGGCTCCCGAAGCTGAAGGGCTTCAAGAGCAGGAACCGAGTGGAGTTCCAGGTCGTTAACCTGGACAAGCTCGGACAACTGTTCCCCGAAGGTGGCGAGGTCGGCGTAGCCGAACTGGTCGCCAAGGGCGCGGTCCGTCGTGGTCAGCCGGTGAAGGTGCTGGGTGACGGCGAACTGACCGTCGCCCTGCAGGTCTCGGCGCACAAGTTCTCGAAGTCGGCTCTGGACAAGATCCAGGCTGCTGGGGGAACCACCACCGAGGTGTGACATGCGGTCCAGGGCTCGTAACGCCCGGTGCTTGATACTCTGCACCGGTCGGACGGGCCCTGGTTCGTCTCTTGCCCGGCTGCTATGCCAGACCCCTGCCCTGCCCGGGGCAGAGGAAACATGTGGGAGGACAGGGTGTTAGGCGCCTTTGCCAACGCGTTCAAGACTCCGGACCTGCGCCGGAAGATCTTGTTCGTGCTCTTCATCGTCGTGATCTTCCGGATCGGCTCCGTCGTGCCGGCCCCCGGCGTCAACGTCCAGTCGCTGCAGACGTGTATCAAGGGAGCGGAGAACGGCGCCAACGCCAATCTCTACAACCTGATCAACCTGTTCTCCGGCGGTGCGCTGCTGCAGCTCGCGATCTTCGCGCTCGGCATCATGCCGTACATCACCGCCAGCATCATCCTGCAGCTGCTCACCGTGGTGATCCCGCGGCTGGAGTCGCTGAAGAAGGAAGGCCAGGCGGGCCAGGCCAAGATCACCCAGTACACCCGTTTCCTGACCGTCGGTCTGGCGATCCTGCAGTCGACGGCCTTCGTGGCGCTCGCCCGGACCCCGGGCCGGCTGTTCACCGGCTGCCTCGAACCGCTGCTGTACAAGGACGACTGGTTCCACGTCACCATCATGGTGCTGACCATGACCGCCGGTACCGGCGTGATCATGTGGCTGGGTGAGCTGATCACCGACCGTGGTGTCGGTAACGGTATGTCGATCCTGATCTTCACCCAGATCGTCGCCACCTTCCCGACCAGCCTGTGGAGCATCCGCAAGCAGAAGGGGCTGGGGACGTTCTTCGTCGTCATCGCCGTCGGTCTGGTGATCATGGCCGCGGTCATCTTCATCGAGCAGGCGCAGCGCCGGATCCCGGTGCAGTACGCCAAGCGGATGGTCGGCCGGAAGATGTTCGGCGGTACCTCCACCTACATCCCGCTGAAGGTGAACCAGGCCGGTGTCATCCCGGTCATCTTCGCCTCCAGCCTGATGTATCTGCCCGTTCTGATCAGTCAGTTCCAAGCTGACAAGGGATGGGCGATCTGGATCCAAGGACACCTGGTCAAGGGCGACCACCCGATCTACATGGCTACCTACGTCGCCCTGATCCTGTTCTTCACCTACTTCTACGTCTCGATCACCTTCAACCCGAAGGAAGTCGCGGACAACATGAAGAAGTACGGCGGCTTCATCCCGGGCATCCGGGCCGGCCGGCCGACCGAGGAATACCTGGGCTACGTGCTGAACCGCATCACTCTGCCGGGTGCCATCTACCTGGCCGTGCTGTCGCTGATTCCGCTGATCGCCCTGGTTCTCGCCGGCGCGAACCAGAACTTCCCCTTCGGTGGTACGTCGATCCTGATCATGGTCGGCGTGGGCCTGGACACGGTGAAGCAGATCGAGTCTCAGCTGCAGCAACGTAACTACGAAGGGTTCCTGCGCTGATGAGAATGTTGCTGATGGGTCCGCCCGGGGCGGGCAAGGGCACGCAGGCAAAGGTGCTTGCGGAACGCCTGAATATCCCGGCCGTGTCCACCGGCGACATCTTCCGAGCGAACGTGAAGGACGAGACGCCGCTCGGTCTCGAAGCCAAGCGCTTCATGGATGCCGGGGACTACGTCCCCGACGAGGTCACCAACGCGATGGTGCGCGACCGGTTGTCGGAGGCCGACGCCGGTGACGGGTTCCTGCTCGACGGGTACCCGCGCACCCTCGCCCAGGTGGGCACGCTGGACGACATCCTGGCCGAGCACGGCCACAAGCTGGACGCGGTGGTGGCGCTGGTCGCCGACATCGACGTCCTGGTGGACCGGATGACCAAGCGGGCCCACACCGACGGCCGCACGGACGACTCCGAAGAGGTCATCCGGCACCGTCAGGACGTGTACACCGCCGAGACCAAGCCGCTGCTGGCGGTCTACGGCCAGCGCGAGCTGCTGGTCGAGGTGGACGGCGTCGGCGAGATCGACGAGGTCAGCGAGCGCGTCATCGCGGCGCTCAAGTCACTGACCGACTGAAGGACTGCAGTGATATTCAAGGACCGCGGGATCGAGATCAAGACCCGCGAACAGATCCTCGCCATGCGAGCGGCCGGCCTGGTGGTCGGCCGCACGCTGGAGTTGCTCCGCGACGCCGTCAAGCCCGGGATCAGTACCGGTGAGCTGGACGCGATCGCCGAGGACAACATCCGTTCCTCCGGCGCGACGCCGTCGTTCCTGGGCTACCACGGTTTCACCGGCTCGATCTGCGCCTCGGTGAACGACGAGATCGTGCACGGCATCCCCGGTTCCCGGGTGCTCGTCGAGGGCGACCTGATCTCGATCGACTGTGGCGCGATCGTGGACGGGTGGCACGGCGACGCCGCGATCACGGTGCCGGTCGGCACGGTCGGCGACGACCTGCTCGAGCTGGCCCGGATCTGCGAGGAGTCGATGTGGCGGGGATTCGCCGCCGCGAAACTCGGTGGCCGGCTGACCGACATCTCGGCCGCCGTCGAGGCGCACGTGCGCGCCAACTCGTCGTACGGGATCGTCGAGGACTTCGTCGGGCACGGGATCGGTTCGGCGATGCACCAGCCGCCGAACGTGCCGAACTTCGGCAAGCCGGGCCGCGGTCCGAAGCTGGTCGAGGGATTGGCGCTGGCGGTCGAGCCGATGCTGACACTCGGCAAGCAGGACAACCACACGCTCGACGACGACTGGACCGTGGTGACCGACGACGGTCGCGCGGCCGCTCACACCGAGCACACGTTCACTCTCACTCCGCAAGGACCGTGGGTGCTGACCGCCCTCGACGGTGGTGCGGCCAAGCTCGCCGAGCTCGGGGTCACCTGCGGCGCACTGGCGGACTGACATCCCGCGTCCGTCCATCGGGGGACGCGCGCGGCCCGGAGACTGAGGCACACTTGAGATATGCCTCAGTACCAGCCGCATCAGCGATTCACCGAAGCCGACCGGGAAAAGATTGCCGGGCGGTTGCGGGATGCGTTCGCCGACGGCCGGCTGGATCAGCCTGAGTTCTCGTCGCGCCTGGACCAGCTGTACGTCGTGCAGACGTACGGCGAGCTCGAGCCGCTGGTGCGCGACCTGCCGCCGATGCAGACGTACCAGACACCTGCTGTCGTCCAGGACGCGAAGCCGGCGCCCGCGCCGGGGGAGTTCCCGACGAAGGACGTCGAGCAGCGCCGCAAGGGCGGGCTGATGGCGTTGGGTGGTGGCTTCACCGGCGTCGTCGCGATCAACGTGGTGATCTGGGGTGTGATCGGGCTCGCGAACGGTGGGCACTGGCCGCACTTCTGGCCGGTGTGGCTGCTGATCCCGTGGGCGATCATCGCCATGGGCAATCTCGGAAAGCGCCGTTGACCCGGCAACTCCGCCCGGCCCTGGCCTGGCAGCTGCGGCAGGGGTCCGTGCTCGTCTACGTGATCTGGTTCGCCGTCGCCGTACCGCTGGTGATCGTCGGTCTGCTGGTGGAACCGCGCTGGGTGGGCTGGTTCATGCTCGGCTGGTTCGCGGTGCTGCTGGCGTTCACGCTGGCGATGCGGATGGCCGACGTACGGCTGCGGAAGGACTGGGCGCGGGCGGCCCGCGAGCTCGGCTGGCGGATCGCGGTGGCCGGTCCGGACGTGCTCGAGCGCTGGCCGTTCCCGCCGTTCGATCTGGATCCGCGGGCCGAGGTGGCCGAGGTGACCACCGGGCGGCATCGCGGTAGGGAGTTCGTCAGCGGTGAGTTCCGGCATCGCGTCCGGCGTCGCAATCTCGGCTTCGACTTCCTCGATCTCCAGGTCGACCGACCGCTGCCTCCGCTGCAGGTGCTGCCGTCCGGACTGGCGCCGGTCGCGGCCGCTGGGCTACTGCCGCTGCCCTTGGACATCGAAGGCTTGCCCGGGCACTACAACCTCTTCAACGGCCGCGAGGACCACGCTCAGGCGCTGCTGCACCCTCGTGCGGTCGAGGTCCTCACCGGCGTCACCCCGTTCGGGTTCAGTTGTGAGGGACGCCGGTTCGTGGCGATCTTCCCGGCGTACCGGGACACCACCACGGCGCTCGCCCATCTCGATGCTGCCTGCGATCTGCTGGACCTGATGCCCGAGCAGCTGTGGCGCGAGGGCGAGCAGTGGGCGGCTACCCGTTCGTCTTGAGCAAGTGGACCATCGCGGCCAGGTCCTCGTCGCCATGACCGGCGGCGACAGCCTTGTTCAGTACGTCGCCCACTGGCGCCAGGAGCGTGGGGTCGACCCCCTGCGCGACCGCGGCGTCGATCAGGTTGTCGAACGCGGCAGCCTGCATGGCCAGGTTCGATCCGGCCGTTCCGGGTGCCGGCGGGTTGTCGAGGTCGGACGCCATCCCGGAAACCGTGCCCAGCATGGCGGTCAGCCAGGGAATCAGGAACTTCTCGGCGAAGTCGACGGCGGGGATCTCCTCGCCCTGCATCAGCGCCAGGCTGTGCTGGGCACCGGCGAACATTCCGTACATCCCGCTCAGCAACGCGATGTCGTACAACGCGGCCAGGCCCGCGTCCTTTCCGACGTACACCGGGCGAGCCAGCGGAGCGAGGTCGGCCTGGTGGCGTTCGTAGGCAGCGGAGTCACCGCTGTAGAAGATGAAGGCGGCCGGGCCGCCGATCATCACCGGGACCGCCATGATGCCGCCGTCCAGGTACGTCGCTCCCTGGGCGCTGAGCGTGGTTTCGAGCACTCGCGCCTGGTCCGGGGTGCTGTTGGTCAGATTGGCGATCACCTTGCCGGTGAGGTCGATGCCGTCGAGGGTGTCACGCACGGTGGTGTCGACGAGCAGGCAGACAACGATCAGCGGGGAGGCCTGTACGGCGTCGCCGGGGGTCTCGGCGCGGACGGCCCCGAGCGCATCGAGTTCGGGGGAGCGGCCGGGGGTGCGGTTCCAGACGGTGGTCGGGTGGCCGGCGGCCAGGAAGGCCTGGGCGAGGGCGGTTCCCATCGCTCCCAGGCCGAGGACGGTGACTGGTGTCTTCATAGCGGCAACCCTGGTGGCTGCGCTGCGTGACGGACAAGTACCCACTACAAAGTGGGGTACTAACTAAGTGGTAAGTATGGCCAGAAGTAGGGCGAGCGACGGCCGATTGGGTTTCGAGTGTGGTAGTGACGTACACTCGGTTGTTGGCTCTTTTCGAGCCATAGTCAGTCACGTCTACAGAAGTGCGAGGACATGCCCAAAAAAGAGGGAGTCATCGAACTCGAGGGCACCATCGTCGAGGCCCTGCCGAACGCGATGTTCCGTGTTGAACTGTCCAACGGGCACAAGGTGCTCGCGCACATCAGCGGCAAGATGAGGCAGCACTACATCCGGATCCTCCCCGAGGACCGGGTCGTCGTGGAGCTGTCGCCGTACGACCTCACCCGGGGTCGCATCGTCTATCGGTACAAGTAACACGACCACCAACACCTGTCGAAGAAAGAAGCTCGATGAAGGTCAATCCGAGCGTCAAGAAGATCTGCGACAAGTGCAAGGTGATCCGCCGTCACGGCCGGGTCATGGTGATCTGCGAGAACCCGCGGCACAAGCAGCGGCAGGGCTGAGAAGCTCCGTTCGAGCAGCACGGCACTTTCGCACCACAGCGCGCATGCTCGTCCAGCACCGGTAACACGCTGGACGCTGCCCCCGGAACAGAGGCCGGGGCCTTGCCGGTGAGCAGTAACGACACCGAGGCGGGCAAGGACGCAGCGCGCCACCACACCTCTGCCGACGAAAGGAACACCGCCACATGGCACGCCTCGTAGGAGTCGACCTGCCGCGCGACAAGCGCATCGAGGTCGCTCTCACCTACATCTTCGGAGTAGGTCGTACTCGCGCCCTGAAGACGCTCGAAGCCACCGGTATCTCCGGTGACAAGCGCGTCCACGAACTGGGCGACGAGGAGCTGGTCAAGCTTCGCGACTGGATCGAAGGCAACTATCAGATCGAAGGTGACCTCCGCCGTGAGGTGACCGCGGACATCCGCCGCAAGATCGAGATCGGGTCGTACCAGGGCCGCCGTCACCGCAGCGGCCTGCCGGTGCGCGGTCAGCGCACGAAGACGAACGCCCGCACCCGCAAGGGTCGCAAGAAGGCGATCGCCGGCAAGAAGAAGAAGTGACCCGGATGACCCAGCCTTTCGACCTGCCCAGGAGCAACTGACTTATGCCTCCCAAGAGCCGCACCGCGGCCGGCGCCAAGAAGGTGCGCCGCAAGGAGAAGAAGAACGTGGCCGCCGGCCACGCGCACATCAAGAGCACGTTCAACAACACGATCGTGACGATCACCGACCCGACCGGCGCGGTCATCTCGTGGGCTTCCGCGGGCACCGTCGGCTTCAAGGGTTCGCGCAAGTCCACTCCGTTCGCCGCGCAGATGGCCGCCGAGGCCGCCGGACGCCGCGCGATGGAGCACGGCATGCGCAAGATCGACGTGTTCGTGAAGGGTCCCGGCTCCGGCCGCGAGACCGCGATCCGTTCGCTGGGTGCAGTCGGCCTCGAGGTCGGCACCATCCAGGACGTCACCCCGACCGCACACAACGGCTGCCGCCCACCCAAGCGGCGCCGGGTCTGACCCAGAGAAAGGTAGGCAGCGAAAATGGCCCGTTACACCGGACCCATGACCAAGAAGTCGCGCCGTCTCGGGGTTGACCTCGTCGGTGGCGACAAGGCGTTCGAGCGTCGTCCGTACCCCCCGGGTATGCACGGCCGCGGCCGTCCGAAGGAGAGCGAGTACCTGCTCCAGTTGCGTGAGAAGCAGAAGGCCCGCTTCTCGTACGGCGTGCTGGAGAAGCAGTTCCGCCGGTACTACGAGGAGGCCTCGCGGCGCTCCGGCAAGACCGGTGACAACCTGCTGATCATCCTCGAGTCCCGGCTCGACAACGTGATCTACCGTTCCGGCCTGGCCCGGACGCGCCGGCAGGCCCGCCAGCTCGTCACTCACGGTCACTTCACCGTGAACGGCATCAAGGTGAACATCCCGTCGTACCGCGTGGCCACCCACGACATCATCGATGTCAAGGCCAAGTCCGCGGAGACGACGCCGTTCATCATCGCCCGGGAGACGCACGCCGAGCGGGTTGTTCCGGCCTGGCTCGAGGTGATGCCGGAGCGTCTGCGGATCCTCGTCCACCAGCTGCCCACCCGGCAGCAGATCGACACCCAGGTCTCCGAGCACCTGATCGTCGAGCTCTACTCGAAGAACTGATCCGGTTCCGGCCGGTGGCTCAGGCCGCCGGCCGGATCGGTGTTCTTCAGCCTCTCGCGGCCTCAAATAGTGGTCGTCGCGAACAGTGAAGGAATACGAAGTTGCTTATCGCACAGCGTCCCACCCTGACCGAAGAGGTCGTCGACGAGCACCGGTCCCGGTTCGTCATCGAGCCGTTGGAGCCGGGTTTCGGCTACACCCTCGGTAACTCGATCCGCCGGACCCTGCTGTCCTCGATCCCCGGCGCCGCCGTCACCAGCATCAAGGTCGACGGTGTCCTGCACGAGTTCTCGACCGTTGCCGGGGTGAAGGAAGACGCCACCCAGCTGATCCTGAACCTGAAGGACCTGGTCGTCTCCTCCGAGCACGACGAGCCGGTCACCATGTACCTGCGCAAGCAGGGCCCCGGTGACGTCACCGCCGCGGACATCGCGCCGCCGGCCGGTGTCGAGGTGCACAACCCGGACCTGAAGATCGCCACCCTGAACGAGAAGGGCCGGCTCGAGATGGAGCTGGTCGTGGAGCGTGGCCGCGGTTACGTGTCCGCGATCCAGAACAAGTCCGCGGACGCCGAGATCGGCCGGATGCCGGTCGACTCGATCTACTCCCCGGTCCTCAAGGTCACCTACAAGGTCGAGGCGACCCGTGTCGAGCAGCGCACCGACTTCGACCGTCTCGTGGTCGACGTCGAGACCAAGCCGTCGATGCTGCCCCGCGACGCCGTCGCGTCGGCCGGTAAGACGCTGGTCGAGCTGTTCGGCCTGGCCCGTGAGCTGAACGTCGAGGCCGAGGGCATCGACATCGGCCCGTCCCCGGTGGACGAGCAGATGGCCGCCGACCTGGCGCTGCCGGTCGAGGACCTGCAGCTCACCGTCCGGTCCTACAACTGCCTCAAGCGTGAGGGCATCCACACCGTGGGTGAGCTGATCTCGCGCAGCGAGCAGGACCTGCTGGACATCCGCAACTTCGGCTCCAAGTCGATCGACGAGGTCAAGCTGAAGCTGGCCGAGATGGGCCTGTCGCTGAAGGACTCGCCTCCCGGCTTCGACCTGCGTGCGGCCGCCGAGGCCTACGGCACGGAGTCCGAGGACGACGACGAGAGCTTCGCCGAGACCGAGCAGTACTGACACCCACCCCGGGCCACCAATCCGGCCTGAGATCCTTCTGGAGTAAGAGATGCCTACCCCCACCAAGGGTGCCCGGCTGGGCGGCAGCCCGGCGCACGAGAAGCTGATCCTCAGCAACCTCGCGACGTCGCTGTTCGAGCACGGCGCCATCACCACCACCGCGGCCAAGGCCAAGCGCCTGCAGCCGCTGGCCGAGTCGATGATCACCAAGGCGAAGCGTGGTGACCTGAACTCCCGCCGCCAGGTGATGAAGCGGATCCGGGACAAGAGCGTTGTGCACGTGCTCTTCACCGAGATCGGCGAGCGGTTCGCCGACCGTCCGGGTGGTTACACCCGCATCATCAAGCTCGGCCCGCGCAAGGGTGACAACGCGCCGATGGTGAAGATCGAGCTCGTCGAGGCGCTGTCCGAGGCGAAGCCGAAGAAGACCGCCAAGAAGGCCCCGGCCAAGAAGGCGGAGCCGAAGGTCGAGGACAAGGTCGACGAGGTCGAGGCCGAAGAGGTCACGACCGACGAGGCTGCCGACGTCCAGGACGTCGTCGCCGAGAAGACCGACGACAAGTAAGTCTGCTTGCCGGCAGCGCCCCCGCACTTCACGGTGCGGGGGCGCTGTTGCGTTAGATTGCACTGTGTTTGAAGGTACTGGGCGCTGGCGGATTGACCTCAAGTACGACGGGACGGCCTTTCACGGCTGGGCTCGGCAGGATGGTCTCCGGACCGTGCAGGGATCGCTCGAAGAGGCGCTCCAGACCGTACTGCGGTTGCCGGAGCGGGTGGCTGTGACCTGCGCCGGCCGGACGGACACCGGCGTACATGCGCGTGGTCAGGTGACTCATGTCGACGTGGAAGGCGCTGTGGAGCCGTTCAGGCTCTTGAGGGCGCTGAACGGCGTCCTGCCTGCGGATGTGGTCGTCAAGGCCGTGACGGCGGCTCCAGAGGGCTTTGACGCCCGGTTTTCTGCGCTTGCTCGCCGTTATGTGTACCGCCTGTGCGATGAGCAGGCTGGGTGGGATCCGCTGACTCGTGGGCATGTACTGCGCGTGGGGCGGCCGCTGGATGTGGAGCGGATGAACGCGGCGGCGGCTCAGCTGGTGGGGGAGCACGACTTCGCGGCGTTCTGCAAGAAGCGGGAGGGGGCCAGTACAGTGCGGGCCCTGCTGGACTTCTCCTGGCAGCGCACCGGCCCTGGCCTGCTGGAGGGCACGGTGATCGCGGACGCGTTCTGTCATTCGATGGTGCGCGCGCTGGTGGGTTCGATGATCCCGGTGGGCGACGGGCGCCGGGAGATCGACTGGCCCGCGTCAGTGCTCAGTTCTCGCGCCAGGGACTCGGCGGTGGCGGTGGTGGCTGCTCACGGGCTCACACTGGAAGAAGTGCGGTATCCGGCGGACAACGAGCTGGCTGCGCGGGCTCTGCAGGCCCGACAGGTCAGGGGAGAGGTACACCAGCGTGGCTGACCATTTCTTCTCGGCGGAGCCCGCTTCGGCAGACGTGCGCCGTACGGTCGAGGGCCGGATCTGGGGACGGGACTACACGTTCACCACGTCGAGCGGGGTGTTCTCCCGCGACCGTCTGGACATCGGTACGGCGGTGTTGCTGCGCGAGGTGGCTGCGCCGACCGGCCCCGGGACGTTCCTCGACCTGGGGACGGGCTACGGGCCGATCGCCTGTGCACTGGCGGTCGAGTCGAGCGCAGTGGTGTGGGCGGTCGATGTGAACAACCGGGCGCTGGAGCTGACCGCCGAGAACGCCAAGGCGGCCGGAGTCGCGGACCGCGTGCACACCGCACTGCCGGACGACGTACCGGAGGACCTGCTGTTCGACCAGATCTGGTCGAATCCGGCGATCCACATCGGCAAGCCCGAGCTGCACAAGATGTTGTTGCGTTGGCTTGCTCGTCTTGCGCCCGAAGGCGTGGCATGGTTCGTGGTCGGCAAGAACCTCGGTGGTGACTCGCTGCAGCGCTGGATGACCGAGCAGGGCTACCCCTGCGAGCGCGTCGGCAGTGCCAAGGGGTTCCGGGTACTGCGTGCAACGAACGCGGGTCCGACGCCGTCCTGAGGGTTATGGAGGCAGCCTTGGCGACAGCGGAGGCGCGATCGGAGTCGATCGAGTTCGAGCAGTGGGTCGGCCAGAAGGCCGACGCACTGATGCGGTTCGCCTATGTCCTCACCGGAGACCGCACGCTGGCCGAGGACGCCGTCCAGGACGCCCTGACGACCGCCTGCGCCCGCTGGGCACGGGTCAGCCGGGCCGACGACCCGGAGGCCTACGTGAAGCGGATGGTGGTGAACGCGCACATCTCCTGGTGGCGGCGCTTCCGCCGCCGCGAGGCACCGGTTGAAGACCCTGTCCGCAGTGCGCCCGCGGCACCTGATGGTGCGGCGGCCAGGGCGGAGTCCGAGGCGATCTGGGCGCTGTGCGCGACGCTGCCGGACAAGCAGCGCGCAGCCGTCGTACTGCGCTTCTACGAAGAGCTTTCGTACGCCGAGATCGGCGTACTGCTGCACTGTGCGGAGGCCACGGCCAGATCGCATGTGCACCGTGCACTGGCCGCACTGAAGACAACGCTGAGCAAGGAAGGAGCCGAGGATGCCTGAGCACGACCCTGAGCAGGAGCTCGGCCCCAAGTTCGCCTCGGCGTTCCAGAGTCGCGCTGATGCCACGGAGTCGGCGAGCGGCAAGCTGGCGGCGGTTGCACGGGGACGCGTACGGCGACGGCGGCAGGCCGTGCTGTCGAGCGCCGCCGTGGTGCTGGTCGTGGTAGCGATCGGTGGCTCCTGGAATGTGTTCACCGGTTCCTCCTCGTCGAACTCCGAGTCGACCGCCGGTGTGGCTGACAACGGCGGGAAGCAGGCTGGTGGCGCCGGCAGAACGCAGGAGGCTGTGCCGAGTCAGCCGCCTGCTGTAGCGGGGAGCCTCTGTCCTGCGGCGCACCCGATCCTCAAGGCGCAGGCGACGAACGCCGTACCGGCTGGGACCGGTCTGGACGTCGCTACGCCGGTGTCTGGGCTGCAGGCGTGCCGCTACGACCTCAAGGGCGGTGCACTGCTCGGGCAGCAGACGTTCAGCCCGGAGATCGCGCAGCAGGTGGTCGATGCGATCAAGGTGCTGCCCGAGATGAACTCCGAGCTGCCGGTGTTCAAGTGCGCACCACAGACCGCTCAGCCGAGTGAGGCGATCGTGCTGCGGTTCACCACGGCGGCCGGTATCCGGGAGATCTGGGTGGAGTACACCGGTTGCAACAGTCCGGGCTTCTTCACCGGTTCACACACCTACGGCCTGTTCGCGGCACCGCTCAAGCTGTTCATGACTGGTTCGGTCCGGCCGGCCGGGAGCACGTACCTGGATGCCCTGAAGGGCTGGTGACGCGATATCCGTTCGCCTGCTGACGGGTCCGCCGGTCAGACTGGGGGAATGGGTCACGTAGAAGTCGCCGGCATCGGGTTCGAGCTGCCGGATGGTCGGGTGCTGCTGGACGACGTCACGTTCCGGGTGGGCGACGGTGCGAAGGTCGCACTGGTCGGAGCGAACGGTTCGGGCAAGACCACGCTGACCAAGATCATCGCGGGCGACCTGAAGGCGCACAGCGGCAGCATCGCTCGCTCCGGCGGTCTGGGCGTGATGCGCCAGTTCGTCGGCTCGGTGCGGGACGCGTCGACCGTTCGGGACCTGCTGCTCAGCGTCGCGCCGGAGCCGCTCCAGCAGGCCGCGGCCACGCTGGAGAAGGCCGAGCTGGCGATGATGGAGTCCGAGGACGAGAAGACCCAGCTCAAGTACGCGCAGGCGATCTCCGACTGGGGTGAGGTCGGCGGGTACGACGCTGAGGTCATCTGGGACGTGTGCACGACGTCTGCGCTCGGAGTCCCCTTCGACCGTTGCCAGTGGCGTGAGGTGAAGACGCTGTCCGGTGGCGAGCAGAAACGCCTGGTCCTGGAGGCCCTGCTGCGCGGACCGGACGAGGTCCTGATGCTGGACGAGCCGGACAACTACCTCGACGTACCGGCGAAGCGATGGCTCGAAGAGCAGCTGCGCACCAGCGAGAAGACGGTGCTCTACATCAGCCACGACCGCGAACTCCTGGCCAACACCGCGACCCGGATCATCACCGTCGAGCTCGGTGCGGCCGGCAACACCGCGTGGACCCACGGCGGTGGCTTCCGCACGTACCACGAGGCTCGGCAGCACCGGTTCGAACGGTTCGAGGAGTTGCGCAGGCGCTGGGACGAGGAGCACGCGAAGCTCAAGGCCTTGGTGCAGATGTACAAGGTCAAGGCGGCGTACAACGACGGTCTCGCCTCGCGCTACAAGGCCGCACAGACCCGGTTGCGCAAGTTCGAGGAGGTCGGTCCGCCGCAGGAGCTGCCGCGCGAGCAGAAGGTCAGCATGCGCTTGACCGGCGGCCGCACGGGCAAGCGAGCAGTGGTGGCCACCGGGCTGGAGCTGACCGGTCTGATGAAGCCTTTCGACCTGGAGGTCTGGTACGGCGAACGTGTCGCCGTACTGGGGTCCAACGGGTCGGGGAAGTCGCACTTCCTTCGCCTGCTCGCCAGTGGCGGTACTGACCCGGATATCGAGCACCAGCCGATCGGTGAGGTTCCGATCGCTCCGGTCGCGCATAGCGGCGTTGTGAAGCTCGGTGCGCGCGTGCGGCCGGGCTGGTTCGCCCAGACCCACGAGCACCCGGAGCTGGTCGGCAAGACGCTGCTGGAGATCCTGCACCGCGGTGACGAGCACCGTGACGGCATGGGCCGCGAGCTGGCCTCGCGCAAGCTCGACCGGTACGAGCTGGCGCATGCTGCCGAGCAGACCTTCGACAGCCTCTCCGGTGGTCAGCAGGCGCGCTTCCAGATCCTGTTGCTGGAGCTGTCGGGTGCGACCCTGCTGCTGCTCGACGAGCCCACCGACAACCTGGACGTCGAGTCTGCCGAGGCGCTCGAAGAAGGCCTGGACTCGTTCGACGGCACGGTTCTCGCCGTCACCCACGACCGCTGGTTCGCCCGTGGATTCGACCGCCACCTCGTGTTCGGTGCCGACGGCACGGTCTACGAGTCCGACGAGCCGGTGTGGGACGAAGGCCGGGTCCAGCGCTCCCGCTAGCTCCAGCCGTCGCGGTACGCGGCCCAGTGCTCGTCTGTGAGGGTGAAGTCGACGTACAGGGCCAGACCGAAGTTCTGGCGGGTTGAGCCGCCCAGTCCGAGGCGTGCGCCCCGGACTGCGGCGGCGACGGTCTCTGCGTGTCCCCAGTGGGACGGGTTGCTCTCCCAGTACGCCGGAAGGCCCATCAAGAGGTCAGTGCCGGGTGGTGTGACCTCCAGCGCCAACTTGGTCTGCTTGGCGACATAGCCGCCGTACAAGGACTCCAATGGCATCGCTGTGTCGTAGGACATCACTGCGATCTGGTTGACCCGCTCGGCGACCTGTCGGAAGTAGTCCTGGGACCACCACTTGTCGATCGGGATGCGGTGTAGCTGCCAGAGCGGGTCGATCTGGTGGGCCGCTACGGACAGCGGTGCGCCCAGAGCGCGCGTCTCATCCAGTACGGCGAGGAAACCGCGCGACCCGGACCGCACCGGCTCGAAGTCGTAGTGGATGCCCTGAAACCCCTGTGCCAGCACGGTTTTCGCGGAGGCGACCACCTGCTTGCGGACAGCCGCGTCCTCGAGATCCATGCCAGGGTTCTTACCCGGCTGGACGACGTCGCCGAGCCACGCCTGCACCCGTACGTCGGGTGCCGCCGCCCGCATCGCGGTTGTGAACCAGCGCGCGCGTGGCGACACCTTGTCCAGCGCCAGCGTGCCGTCGTGCTCAAGCGGACCGGTGTGGACGTACAGGTCCCGGATCCCCGTCCCCTGCAGCCGTTTGGTCAGTGCGGTGACGTCAGCCGCGCTCTTACGGCCGTCCACCCAGGCATGGCCGAGCCAGAAGGCGTCGTGGTTCCGCGTGCGGGCCGACGACTCACCGCCGTACTGGATGCGCAGCGAGAGCGCGTAGGCGCCTAGCGGTACCGGAATCAGCAGTGCGAAGACCAGCAGGACCAGCAGGACGACCCTGCGCCGCCGTCTCACGCAGCCGGGCGTAGACCGGCGTACACGAGGCCGAGCATCCGGTTCCGGACCTCAGGGTCGACGTTGCGTGTGGTGGCACCCCGGGAGGCGCCGATCAGCAGTGCGTAGACCTCCGGCAGCCGTGCATCGCCCCGTACGGCGCCAGTGCGCTGTGCCTCGGACAGCAGCGAACCGAACGCCTCTCGCAGCCCGGCGGCCGCCTTACGGGCGTCCTCACCGGCCGCGATGCCGGCCGAGGTCAGCGCCTCACCGATCGCGAGCTTGGCCGAGGACTCCGCCACGACCTGGGTGAAGAACGCATAGAACGCCCGCCCTGCATTCTCCCCGGCGGCCAGCGTCAGAGCCTGGTTCCGCAACCGCTCCAGCCGCTGGGTGAGCACAGCCTCCAGCAGGTCCGTCTTGGTCGGGAAGTGCCGGAAAACGGTCGCGATACCGACCCCCGCCAACTTGGCCACCGCATCCGTCGAGGCATGTGGCGACTGCCCGAACACCTCGTCCGCCGCCGTCAGAATTCGCGCCCGATTGTCCCGCGCATCAGCTCGCACCCCAGACCCCTCTCCTCGTGGCAACCCCCGTGCCTCCCTAAAAGAGACGTCCGAGCAGACCCATTTGGTTGTAACCGAAGTGAACTCTCCGGAACTTAGGCTCCGCGCATGACACCCGAAGAGGTCTTCCGGAAGCTGGTGAACGGCGTCGCCGCCGGTCAGTACGCCGAACTGCCCGACCTGTACGCCGAACAAACCGACGTACGGCATCCGATGCATCCGGAGCGCCCGGCGCCGCTGCGGTCCCGGGACGAGCTGCGGGCACACTTCGGCGGTGGCGCGGATGCCCCGGAGGACCCGGTGGTGCGTTTCGAGGCGGTGGATGTGCTGGTGCACCGGACCGAGGACCCGGAGGTGATCGTGGGGGAGTTCGCGTACGCCGGGTCGGTGGCGGGCTCCGACGAGAAGTTCCACGTGCCGTGTGTGTTCGTACTGCGGGTGCGCGACGGGGAGATCGTGGAGTCGCGGGACTACGTCGACCACGCCGCGATGGCCAAGGCCCGGGCGCGAATCGGTGAAATCACAGCGGAACCGGCGCCGGGAGCTGGTGCGTCGTAGGTCCAGAAGCGCAGAAACGGCCCCGGTCCCTGGCAATGATGCCGGACCGGGGCCGTTCCCAATCAGTGCTAGCGGTCGCCCATCGGGACGTACTGGACGCCGCGGGCACCGGTGTAGATCTGCTTCGGGCGGGCGATCTTCTGGTCGGTGTCGCCGAGCGACTCCAGCCACTGCGCCAGCCAGCCCGAGGTGCGCGGGATGGCGAACAGCACCGTGAACATCTCCGGCGGGAACTGCAGGGCCTCGTAGATCAGGCCGGAGTAGAAGTCGACGTTCGGGTAGAGCTTGCGGGAGACGAAGTACTCGTCCTCGAGCGCGATCTTCTCCAGCTCGACGGCAATCTTCAGCAGCGGGTTGATCCCCGTCACCTCGAACACGTCGTCGGCGGCCTTCTTGATGATCTTGGCGCGCGGGTCGTAGTTCTTGTAGACCCGGTGGCCGAAGCCCATCAGGCGCTCTTCGCCGTTCTTCACGCCCTCGATGAACGACGGCACGTTGTCGACCGAGCCGATCCGGCGCAGCATCTTCAGCACCGCCTCGTTGGCGCCGCCGTGCAGCGGGCCGTAGAGGGCGGCGATGCCACCGGTCACCGCGGAGTACGGGTCGACCTGGGTGGAGCCGATCGCGCGGACCGCGTTGGTGGACGCGTTCTGCTCGTGGTCGGCGTGCAGGATGAACAGGATCTCCAGTGCGCGCACCAGCCGGTCGTCGGCGGCGTACTTGGGCTCGCTCATCTTGAACAGCATCGAGAGGAAGTTGGCCGCGTAGCTGAGCTCGTTGTCCGGGTAGACGTACGGCTTGCCCTGCGCGTGCCGGAACGAGAAGGCGCCCAGCGTCGGCATCTTCGCGATCAGCCGGCGGATCTGCAGCGCCCGGGACTCCTCGTCGAAGATCTCCCGGGACTCCGGGTAGAAGGTGGACAGGGCGCCGACCGAGGCCAGCAGCATGCCCATCGGGTGCGCGTCGTACCGGAAGCCCTGCATGAAGGTCTTCAGGTTCTCGTGCACGAAGGTGTGATATGTCACGTCGTGCACCCAGGCTTCGTACTCCGCCTTGTTCGGCAGCGCGCCGTTCACCAGCAGGTACGCGACCTCGAGGTAGTTCGACTGCTCGGCGAGCTGCTCGATCGGGTAGCCGCGGTATTCCAGGATGCCCTTGTCACCGTCGATGAAGGTGACCGAGGACCGGGTCGAGGCGGTGTTGACGAAGCCGGGGTCGTAGGTGGCGAGGCCACCGTCTCCGTCGGTTGCGCTGATCTGCTTGAGATCTGCGGCACGGATGGTGCCATCGGTGATGGCAAGGTCGTAGTCCTTGCCGGTCCGGTTGTCCCGGACGGTGAGCGACTGTTCGGTCACGATGCCCTCTTCGGAAGCTGGCGTCATCGCCTGGGTGAGTGAGGGTGTATATCAGCCGGCGGGACGCGATTCGGACTGCAATCTTCACCGCTAAACTAGTGCGGTCCTCAGCTGCTTCCAAGCCGGGGTCCCCATCGAGCCTGGGCTCACTTTGACCCTGGGTGGTGTACGCCGGTATTCTGGGCTGCTGTTGTGCGTTTCAGGTCCCGAAGAGGTTCATTCCTGTCGGCGGACCGCTCGCCGACGTACTTGTTTTGTCAACCTCTGAGAAACGAAGGTCAACGACCGTGCGCACGTACAGCCCGAAGCCTGCGGACGTCACTCGCGAGTGGCACGTGATCGACGCTACCGATGTGACGCTCGGTCGGCTCGCCGTTCAGATCGCCACCCTGCTGCGCGGCAAGCACAAGCCGACGTTCGCTCCGCACGTCGACGGCGGCGACTTCGTCGTCGTCATCAACGCCTCCAAGGTCGCCCTGTCCGGCACCAAGCGCACGGACAAGCTGGCCTACCGCCACTCGGGTCACCCGGGTGGTCTGACGGCCACGCCGATCGGCGAGATCCTCGACAAGGATCCCCGCAAGGCCGTCGAGAAGGCTGTCTGGGGCATGCTCCCGAAGAACCGTCTCAGCCGGAAGCTGCTCACCAAGCTGAAGGTCTACGCCGGTCCGGAGCACCCGCACACCGCCCAGCAGCCGAAGCCGTTCGAGATCACCCAGATCGCCCAGTAAGCGATCGACGAGCCAGGTAAACGAGGATTTTCAGCGTGAGCGACATCACCACCGAGACTGCAGAGTTCGACCCCGAGGTCCCCATCGACAACGAGGGCCCGGTCGCCTACACCTCCGAGACGAACCCGACTCCGGAGCAGCGCGCCGAGACGGGTCGTGTCGCGGTGATCAACCCGGCCGGCGCCACCGGCCGCCGCAAGGAGGCTGTCGCCCGCGTCCGCCTCGTGCCCGGCACGGGTCAGTGGACCGTCAACGGCAAGCCGCTGGACGTCTACTTCCCGAACAAGGTCCACCAGCAGCACGTGAACGAGCCGTTCGTCGTCGCGGGCCTCGAGGGTTCGTACGACGTCATCGCCCGGATCAACGGCGGTGGCATCACCGGCCAGGCCGGTGCGCTGCAGCTGGGCGTGGCCCGGTGCCTGAACGCCGCCGACGAGGAGGCGAACCGGCCCGGTCTGAAGAAGGCCGGTCTGCTCACCCGCGACGCGCGGATCAAGGAGCGTAAGAAGGCCGGTCTCAAGAAGGCCCGCAAGGCTCCTCAGTACAGCAAGCGCTGATCACCTGATGGGGCGTTTGTTCGGTACGGACGGAGTCCGTGGCCTGGCAAACGTGGACCTGACCGCGGAGCTGGCGCTCGACCTCTCGGTCGCGGCAGCTCATGTACTCGGCGAGGCCGGTGCCTTCGAAGGGCACCGGCCACGCGCCGTTGTGGGGCGGGATCCACGCGCCAGTGGAGAGTTCCTGGAAGCCGCTGTGGTGGCCGGACTGGCCAGCGCCGGCGTCGACGTGTTCCGGCTCGGCGTGCTGCCGACCCCGGCCGTCGCCTATCTGACCGGCTCGACCGGTGCCGATCTCGGCGTGATGCTGTCCGCCAGCCACAACGCGATGCCCGACAACGGCATCAAGTTCCTGGCCCGCGGTGGGATCAAACTCGACGACAAGATCGAGGACGCCATCGAGATCCGGATGAACGAGGAGTGGCAGCGCCCGACCGGCGCCGCCGTCGGCCGCGTTCTCGACGACGGGCAGGGCTTCGAGACGTATGTCTCGCACCTGGTCCGCTCGGCGCCGAACCGGTTCGACGGGGTCAAGGTCGTCATCGACTGCGCCAACGGCGCCGCGTCCGGGACAGCTCCGGAGGCGCTGCGCCGGCTGGGTGCCGAGGTGATCACGTACGCCGCCGCACCGGACGGCCTGAACATCAACCTGAACTGCGGATCCACCCACCTGGAGGGTCTGCAGCGTGAGGTGATCGGGCACCGCGCCGACCTGGGGATCGCCCTGGACGGCGACGCCGACCGCTGCCTGGCGGTCGACGCCAACGGCGAACTGGTGGACGGTGACCAGATCCTCGCGATCCTGGCGCTGGCGATGCGCGACAGCGGCCGGTTGTCCAACGACACCGTGGTCGCGACCGTGATGAGCAACCTCGGTTTCGTCCAGGCCATGGTCCGGGAGCAGATCGCGGTCGAGCAGACCAAGGTCGGCGACCGGTACGTGCTGGAAGCGATGAAGGCCGGCGGTCACAAGCTCGGTGGTGAGCAGTCCGGGCACGTGATTCTGTCCGACCACGCCACCACCGGCGACGGCACGCTGACCGCGGTCATGCTGCTGGCCCGGATCGCCCAGACGGGGAAGACACTGGCCGATCTGGCCGGCGTGATGACCCGCCTGCCGCAGGTCCTGGTCAACGTCAAGAACGTGGACAAGGACCGGGCCGCGACCGACTCCGTCGTACAGGCTGCTGTCGCTGAGGCGACCAAGCGGCTCGGCGACACCGGCCGGGTGCTGCTTCGTCCCTCGGGCACGGAGCCGCTGGTTCGCGTGATGGTCGAGGCCGAGTCGTCCGACACGGCCGACGAGATCGCCCACTCGCTTGCTGACGTGGTTGCGGCTTCGCTGAAGCTCTGATCCACCACCGCACGGCCCCGGACCCCACCAGGCCCGGGGCCGCCGCATTTCAGGACACGGAGATGTCGACGGAGGGGCGGAGTTCGGCGGCTACGGCTAGGGCTTCGTGGACGGGGTTGTGGAGGAAGGCGTCGATGGCCTTCGGGTCTGCGGGGTTGGCGAGGGCGGGGAGGGCTAGCTGCTCGTACGCCGCCTGGAAGCGTGGGCCCCAGCGTCGGGTGCCGAGGCGGGCGGTGCGGGAGCAGTTGTCGACCATGTAGGCGACGTCGCGGGCGTGCATGTAGGGGAGTAGCGAGTCGACCGCCTCGATGATCGACTCGTTGACGATCTCGGACCAGACATGGCCGCGGGCCGCGAACTCGTCCACCTGGGCAGTCATCGTGGCAACGAAAAGTCCTGCAGTAACTGGATCAATGGTTGTAGCCGTCCCTCGGCGGGCGTGGACCTCGGCGCTGTGGGACCACATTTCGCTGCCGGCGATCGCGGTCATGGGGCGAGTGGCGAGGCGTTGCTCGGCGAGGATGACGCTGCGGAGTTCGGTGCCTTCGGCAACTTCGTCGTAGATCTCGGCGACCAGGTCGCGGGCCGGCTGGTAGGCCGCGCTGTAGGCGCGATCGAACAGCTCCTGGTCCGCGCCGGACAACGCAGCCCGTACGGCGGGCAGTCCGGCGGCCGAGATCGTTCGCGCGATCGGCCCGGTCACCGCCTCGGTGGACCGCTCGTACGCCGTCACCGGGTCGGCCCCTTCGAGTCGGAAGTGCCGGTAGAGCGCCTCGACCAGGCCGTGGACCGCTCCGAGCAGAATCGCGCGTTCACCGACGATGTCCGAGCGGTACTCGGCTGACAGCGTGGTCGCGAACGTGTACGGCGATCCGAGGGCGACCGACCACGCCAGTGCCCGGTCGGTGGCATACCCGTCCGGGTCGGCGTGGACCGCGATACTCGCGTTGATTCCGGCGCCGTTGACAGTCGCGCCTTGCTCGTAGAGACGGCGTACCGAATCACCCATGCCCTTCGGGCAGACCGCGATCACCGGGTGGCCCGGCGGGAAGTCCCGGCCGCTCGCCTGCAGGTGGCCGAGCAGGAAGCCGTGCGACAGGCCGATCGTGGCGCCGGGCTTCAACGCTTGGAAAATCGTCTCGTGCTGGGCGGCTAGGGCTGCGTCGGCGATGAGCAGGATCACGAGGTCGGAGGCGGCCGCGACGGGCAGCAGTTCGCCGAGTGTGCCGTCCTCCTCGGTGAAGCCGTTCGCCCGGGCGTCGTCTGCCGAGGTTGAACCCGGCCGGAGGCCGACCGACACCGTGATGCCGGTCCCGGCGAGCGAGTCGCGGAGGTTGAGGGCCTGGGCGCGTCCCTGCGGGCCCCAGCCGAGTACGCCGATCCGCTCGATGCCGTGAAAGGCCGCGGGAAGCAGCGGGAACAGGTCGCGGCCGCCGCGGAGGATCGTCTCGGATCCCCCGGGCACCGTCATGGTCTCGGTCGTGAAGACCGACGAGTCGATGGTGGTCATGTCTTTCAGTGAAAGCCGAAGCTACTCTTGCAGCAAGCGCAAGATCTGCATCGCAGCGTTGCAGAAGGTGAAACGTGGACCATCGCGAGCTCGAACTGTTCCTGCACCTGGCCCAGACCCTCAACTACGGCCGCACCAGCCTGGAGTGCCACGTCAGCGCCGCGACGCTCACGCGAACCATCCAGCGCCTCGAAGTGCGCACCGGGAGCCGCCTGTTCGACCGCGGTCCGCGCGGAGTCGTGCTCACCGCCGACGGCCGCCGCTTCACGTCGTACGCCGAGCAGGTGCTGGGACTGTGGAGTGACTATCGCGCCGGGACCGACGTACCAGCCGATCTGACCGGTGAGCTACGCATCTTCGCCACCGTCACCGCCTGCGAGGCCCTCCTGCCAGACCTGCTAGCCCCACTCCACGCCGCCCACCCACAGATCCGCCTGGACATCCGCACCGGCGACGCCGCGATGGCGCTGGCCCGCCTGGACGAGGGCGAGGTAGACGCCGCCGTAGCCGGCATCCCCCCGCGCCTCCCCGGCACCCTGATCAGCCGCACCATCGCCACCACCGACCTCATCCTGGTCAGCGCCCCCGGAGTCCCCTCAGACAGCCCGTACGTCGTCCCCGCCCGCGGCCTGGTCCGTGAGGCCGCCTTCCGCTGGTTCCGTGCCAGAGGCCTGCGCCCGTCCATCGCAGCCGAACCAGACGGCCACGAGGCACTACTGGCCCTCGTCGACCTCGGCTTCGGCATTGGCATCGTCCCGCGCCTCGTCCTCGACACCTCAACCTTCTCCGGCCGCCTGGTCGAACGCCGCGTCCACCCACCACTAGACCCCCTCCCCATCGGCCTCTGCGTCCGCCGAACCGACCTACACCGCCCCCTCATCACCGCCCTCTGGAACACACCAACCCGTTGAACTAACTGGGCGGGGGGCCGACGGTGTCGCCGGGTTGGAGGGTGGCGGGGACTAGTTGGGGTGGGAGGGGGGCGGCGCCTTCGAGTTGGCGGATGAGGGCTTCGATGCCTAGTTGGCCCAGCTCGGAGCCTGGGGTTCTCAGGAAGGTGAGTTCGGGGTCGCTGAGGGCGGCTACCTCGGGGACCATCAGGAGGGAGAGCACCGAGAGGTCGGCGGGGATGTCGCGGCCCAGGCGTTTGAGGGCTGACACCACGCCTAGGGCGCCGTATTCGTTCGCGACCAGGATCGCCGTCGTATCGGGGTGTTCCTGCAGCAGGCGTTCGGCGGCCTCGCGGCCTGCCCGGGGTGTGTCCGAGCAAGGCTCGACGACTGTGCGTAGGCCGTATTCCGCCATCACCCGCCGGTACGCCGCCTCTGATCGGACCCAGGGCCCGTATTCGTGGAACCGGGGGTCGGCCAGGTCGCCCGAGATCAGCGCAAGTGAGCGGTGGCCGAGTTCATGCAGGTGGGCGACCGCGGCCTCGATGGTCGCGTCGAAGTCGATGTCCACGTGGGCGAGGCCGTCGAGCTCGGTTGTCCGGCCGATGAGGGCGAACGGCGTACCGGTCTCGCGCAGGACCTCGACGCGGGGATCGGCGAGCTGGACCTCCATCAGGACGACGCCGTCGACCAAGCCCTGGCCGAGTAGTTCGCGGAGCTCGACGCCGTCGTTGCCGACTGGCCACAGGACGAGGTGGTACTCCTGCTCGCGGGCTCGCTCAGCCGCCGCGGTGAAGAACTCCGCGGTCGACATCCCGAAGCGGTGCTCGAGCGCCGGATAGGCCATCGCGATGATGCGCGTCCGCCGGCTGGCCAGCGCCCGGGCGACCACATTGCGCCGATACCCGAGGTCGGCCATTGCCTGCTCGATGCGGGCGCGGGTCGCCGGGGTGACCGGCTTGGTGTCGTTGAGCAGGAACGACACCGTGGCGATCGACACTCCCGCGCGTTCTGCGACGTCGCGCATCGTAACCATCGAGGCTGGCCCCCTTCTGAACTCTTGACACCACTGTGACCCAAGGAACATAGTCCTTTCACTCCGGAGTTAAGCGCTTTACCTGCGACAGTGCAAGGAGTCCGATGTGATCAGCAGCAAGCGGTCCACCGCCGTCCTGGCGGGTGCGGTGGCCCTGTCTCTCGCTATCGCGGCCTGCGGTGGGAGCGGCAACGGCAACGGCAACGGCGGCGGCGGAAACGGTGGCGCGGTCACCAGCCTGACCGTCCTCGACTACTACAACAACGACCCCGACAAGGCGCTGGTCCAGAAGGGCCTGGACGCCTGCGGGACGAAGCTCGGCGTCAGCATCCAGCGGGAGACGGTGCCTGGTGACACCTTGATCCAGAAGGTGCTGCAGCAGGCGTCCTCGAAGACGCTGCCCGACGTGCTGATGCTGGACAACCCCGACGTCCAGCAGATCGCGGCCACCGGCGCCCTGGCCCCCCTGAACGACCTGGGTCTGAACGCGGACGGAGTCATTCAGGGCATGGTCGACGCGACGTCGTACGACGGCAAGCTCTACGGACTGGCGCCGGTGACGAACACGATCGCGCTGTTCTACAACAAGGACATGCTGGCGGAGGCCGGCGTGCAGCCGCCGAAGACCTGGGACGAGCTGAAGGCCGCGGCCAAGAAGCTGACCAAGCCCGGCCGCTACGGCATCGCGTTCAACGCCAACGCGACGTACGAGGGGTCGTGGCAGTTCCTGCCGGCCATGTGGACCAATGGCGGCGACGAGACCGACCTGAAGAGCCCGCAGGTGGCCGAAGCCCTGCAACTGTGGGTTGATCTCGTCCAGTCCGGCTCGGCGTCGAAGAGCGTGATCAACTGGACCCAGGGCGACGCCAAGGACCAGTTCGTGGCCGGCAAGGCCGCGATGATGGTGAACGGCCCGTGGCAGATCCCGGCGCTGCAGGAGAGCCCGAAGGTGAAGTGGGATGTCGTCACCTTCCCGCTGCACAAGCCGGATCAGACACCGATCGCGCCGCTCGGCGGCGAGGCCTGGACGGTCCCGCTGAACAAGGACCAGGCCAAGCAGCAGAAGGCCGCCGATTTCGTGCAGTGCCTGAACTCCGACGAGAACGAGTTGGCCTGGGCGAAGGCCCGCTTCACCCTTCCGACCAAGACCGCGCTGCTCGACCAGTACGCCAAGGAAGTGCCGTCGATGAAAGCGTTCGCCGAGCAGGTCAAGACCGCCCGCGCCCGGACCGGCAAGCTCGGCGACAAGTGGCCGGACGCGGCGAAGGTGATCTACCAGGCGATCCAGTTGGCGCTGACCGGCAAGGCCTCGGCACAGGATGCTTTCAAGCAGGCCTCGGGCGGCTGATATGGCGCAGGCGACACTGACCCGGACAGTCGCCGTACGGCGGGCGCGTGGCCGGCGTGGCGAGAGCCTGACCAAGGTCTTGTTCGTGCTGCCGGCCGTGCTCGCGATGGCTGCGCTGTTCGGCTACCCGATCGTGAAGAACCTGGTGATGAGCCTGCAGGACTACGGCCTGCGCACGTTCTTCACCGGTCAGGCGCCGTTCGTCGGGCTGAAGAACTACTCGGCGATGGTGAGCGACCAACTGTTCTCGCAGGCGATGGTGAACACCGCGTTGTTCACCATCGGCTCGATCGCCTTCCAGTTCGGCATCGGACTGGCGCTCGCACTGTTCTTCCGGCGACGGTTCCCGCTCGGTGGGCTGCTGCGGTCGTTGCTGTTGCTGCCCTGGCTGCTGCCGCTGATCGTGTCGAGTGCAACCTGGCGCTCGATTCTCGAGCAGGACAACGGCATCCTCAACCGCACGCTCACCGGCCTGCACCTGATCGACCAGCCGGTGCCGTGGCTGAACTCGCCGTCGGTTGCCCTGATCGCGGTGATCGGGGTGAACATCTGGATCGGGATCCCGTTCAACGTCACCTTGCTGTACTCGGGTCTGGCCGAGATTCCCGACGAGCTGTACGAAGCCGGCCAGCTGGACGGAGCGACCGGCCGGCGCGCATTCGTCCACATCACCTGGCCGAACCTGCGCGCAGTGGCGGGCGTGCTGCTGATGCTCGGGGTCGTCTACACGATCAAGGTGCTGGACATCATCCTCGGACTCACCGGCGGCGGCCCGGCCAATTCGACGCAGACGCTCGCGACCCAGTCGTACGAGCGGTCGTTCATCGACTTCAAGTTCGGTGAGGGCGCGGCCCTGAGCAATCTGCTGATCGCGCTCTCGTTCTTGTTCGCGATCTTCTACCTGCGCAGCACCCGCCGCGCGGTGGACGAGTGAGGAGGGTACGGCGATGACGGACTCGGCCACGCGACGAGCGACGTACACGGTGATCGGCGTACTGATCCTGGCGGTGATGTTGTTCCCGGTCTACTGGATGGTGAACGCGTCACTGCAGCCGTCCGGCAACACCCTGACGGCCGGTTTCCTCCCGCTCGACCCGAGCTTCGCCGGCTACCGGCGGGCACTCAGTGAGCAGGGCGGGAACCTGGTCACCAGCCTGATCATCGCGACCGGCACGGTCGTGCTGAGCCTGGCGATCGCGGCGCCGTGTGCCTATGCGCTGTCGCAGTTCCGGTCCCGCTGGGTGTCGATCGGTCTGCTCGCGATTCTGATCTCGCAGATGATCCCGGGGATCGTGATCGCGAACGCGCTCTACACGGCGTACGAACGGATCGGGTTGCTGAACTCGATTCCCGGGCTGATCGTGGCGAACCTCAGCAGTGCGGTGCCGTTCGCGATCCTGATCCTGCGGTCGTTCATGCTCTCGCTGCCGCCGTCGCTGGTGGAGGCCGCGCGGGTCGACGGCGCCGGACTGTTCCGGGCGTTCGTCGCGATCGTGCTGCCGATCAGCCGGAACTCCCTGATCACCGCGGGACTGTTCAGTTTCCTGTTCTCCTGGAGCGACTTCCTGTTCGCGCTGACGCTGACCACCAAGGGCGGCGTCCGGCCGGTGACGCTCGGCATCTACCAGTACCTGGGAACCCAGGTACAGAACTGGAACGCGGTGATGGCCACCGCGGTCCTGTCGGCGATCCCGGCTGTGGTGCTGCTGATCGCCGCCCAGAAGTACATCGCCGCCGGCGCCGTCGGCGGAGCAGTCAAGTGACCCCTGAAAAGGACTTCTACAGATGACGATTCGCGTACTCGTCTGGGGCGAGAACCGGCACGAGCAGGTCGAACCGCACGTCGCCGAGATCTACCCTGACGGCATGCACGCCACGATCGCCGCCGGCATCGCGGAGAACCTCGAAGCCGAGGTTTCCACCACGACTCTGGACGAGCCCGAGCATGGGCTGACCGAGGAGGTGCTGGCCGCCACCGACGTACTGGTCTGGTGGGGACACGCGGCGCACGGTGAGGTCGAGGACAAGGTGGTCGAGCGGGTCTACCAGCATGTGCTGGCCGGCATGGGCCTCCTCGTTCTGCACTCCGGTCACTGGTCGAAGATCTTCGGCAAGCTGATGGGTACGTCGTGCACGCTGCGCTGGCGTAGTGAGCGCGACCGTGAGCTGGTCTGGACGGTGAACCCGACGCACCCGATCGCACAGGGAGTGCCGCACCCGATCGAGATCGAGCAGCAGGAGATGTACGGCGAGTTCTTCGACATCCCGGTGCCGGACGAACTGATCTTCATCTCGACGTTCAGTGGTGGCGAGGCGTTCCGGTCCGGCTGCACGTTCCGCCGCGGGCACGGGAAGATCTTCTACTTCTCGCCTGGTGACCAGGACTACCCGGTCTATCACCACAAGGACATCCGCAAGGTGATCGCGAACGGCGTCGCCTGGGCGAAGTCGGACCGCCCCGAACGCGCCGTACCGACGCTGCTGCGCTATGACACCGGCGACTTCTTCAACGGTCACGGGTACGGCGGACCGATCGATGCCTGAGCCTCTGCGCATCCTTCAGGTCGGCGCCGGCGGTATGGGCCGCGCGTGGCTCAACACGATCGCCGGCAACCGGGACGTCGTACTGGCTGGACTGATCGACCTCGACACCGCACTGGCCCGGAGCGCAGCCGACGAGCATGGGTACGGCGCTGTGCCCGTTGCCGCGTCAATTGACGAGCTGGCGGCATCGGCCGATGCGGTCATCGATGTGACGGTTCCCGCGGCCCATCCGATCGTTAGCGCGACCGCACTGAGCCATGGGTTGCCCGTGTTGTCGGAGAAGCCGTTGGCCGCGACTGTGCGCGAGGGGCTGCAGATGGTCGCTGCAGCGGAGCTCAGTGGCAAGCTGCTGATGGTGTCGCAGTCCCGGCGGTACTTCCGGGCCGGCAACGCCTTCGCTCGCCAGATCGCTCAGCTCGGACCTGTCGGCTCATTGTCGTGTGAGTTCTACAAGGCGCCACACTTCAGCGGCTTCCGTGAGGAGATGCCTGAGCCGCTACTGGTCGACATGGCGATCCACCAGTTCGACCTGGCCCGAAAACTGATCGGTTCTGCGCCGGTGTCGGTGTACTGCGACTCCTACAACCCGGAGTGGAGCTGGTTCGACGGCAATGCGGCCGCCAACGCGGTGTTCACGTTCGCCAACGGGACCAGGTTCGCGTTCAACGGCAGTTGGTGCGCCCCGGGACTCGAGACCTCGTGGAACGGTCGCTGGCGAGCCAGTGCGGCCGGAGGGACGGCGTACTGGGACGGTGACAACGCACCGGCCGTGGAACTGGTGTCGGGGGAGACCCGAGTGGCGGAGCTGGCTGACGAGCCTGAGGAGATCGCTGGTTCGTTGGCCGAGTTCGTTGCTGCGGTCCGATCGGGGACAAAGCCGCAGTCCGAGGTGCATTCCAACGTCATCAGCGTGGCCATGGTGGAGGCCGCCGTACAGTCCGCTGCTACTGGTGCAGTGGTGCGGATTGACGACGTACTGACTGCTGCCTACACCGAGGCGATCGCTACTGCGTCAGACACTGCTGTGCGTGCCTGCTTGGAGTCTTGGCCGGACGTACTGAAGACTCTGGAGCCATGACGACGAGCAGCACACCACGCTTGCGATTGACGCCGATGCGCCCGCGGGACCCGCACGAGCCGGGACGGGTGGCGTCCACGCTGGAGCTGTTCTTCGACCTGGTGTTCGTGGTCGCCGTGAGCGTCGCGGCGGCCCAGCTTCACCACGCACTCAGCGAGGATCACATCGCGCATGGCGTGCTCTGGTACGTGGTCGTGTTCTTCGCGATCTGGTGGGCCTGGATGAACTTCACCTGGTTCGCCACCTCGTTCGCGACCGACGACTGGCTGTACCGGGTGCTGACGATCTTCCAGATGGGCGGCGTGCTGGTGCTCGCCGCCGGGATCGAGCGCGTCTTCGACCACGAGGACTTCCGGGTCGTCGTAGTCGGGTACGTCGTGATGCGGGTGTCGATGATCGCGCAGTGGCTGCGCGCCTCCCGGGCGGCCCCGGAGACCCGTCGGCTCGCGCTGACCTACGCCGGGGGCATCGCCGTCGTCCAGCTGCTCTGGATCGCGCTGATGTTCCTGCCGCACGAGGTGACTCTGATCGGCTGGCTGATTCTGGTCATCGCCGAGGTGCTGGTGCCGGTCGTGGCCGAGCGCCGCGGTGAACAGACCACGCCACGGCACCCGCACCACATCACCGAGCGGTACGGCCTGTTCACGCTCATCCTGCTCGGCGAGAGCCTGCTGGCCTCGGCCAACGCGATCATCGAGGCCGTCCACGAGCACGAGGAGCTCGCGCCGCTGATCGCGATCTCCGTGCTCACGCTGCTCGTCACCGCGGCCATGTGGTGGATCTACTTCTGGCCGCCGCACCACCACGCGATCACGACGTTCGCGAAGTCGTTGCGCTACGGCTACGTGCACTTCTTCGTCTTCGCCGCGGCCGGGGCGTTCTCGGCCGGCGTGGAGGCGCAGATCGATGTCATCACCCATCACAGCAAGCTCAGCGAGTTCGTCGCGTCGTTCACGATGACCGTGCCGATCGCGATCTTCGTCCTCGGCATCTGGTGGATCGCCCTGCGCGAGAACGCCGATCGGGTGGTGAACATCGTCGTACCGCTCGGGGCTGTGCTGGTCCTTCTCGACCCGATTGTTCCGGTGCCGTTCATCGTGACCACGGTGCTGATGGTGGCTGTCGTTGCGACCCTGGTGGTCCGCCCTCCCATTACTGTCGGTGGCGATCAGTAGTTTGGCCTTGACCCACTGTGGCGGGGTTGTGGTTAACTTTCGCTACCGGGGGCTGCGCCTGTAATTCACTTACTGTTGGGGGTCCGCCATGCCCGCCCTGCCCATTCTCCGCCGCCTCAGTCTGGCCGGGCTCGCCCTGGCCACCACCGTTGCGGGAGTGTCGATGACGGCCGCTGCCAAACCCCCTGAACCCGCTGAATCCGCCGCCGCGCAGGTCGGCCGGACGATTCAGCGGATGTCGCTGGAGGAGAAGGTCGGGCAGCTGTTCGTGCTGTTCGCCTACGGTCCCGACGCGCATCAGCCGGACGCGCGCAACACCAAGCTGTACGGCGTGGCCACCCCGGCCGAGGTGGTCGAGAAGTACAAACCGGGCGGCTGGATCTATTTCGACGGCCGCGGCAACGTGCAGAACCCGACCCAGGTCGCGACGCTGTCCAACCAGCTCCAGGAGACCGCGATCGGGACCGGGCTGCACGTGCCGCTGCTGATCGCCACCGACCAGGAGCAGGGCGTGGTGACCCGGATCGGGCCGCCGGCCACGCAGTTCGGCGGAAACATGGCGCTCGGCGCCACCCGCAGTACGGCGGACGCTCGCACGGCCGCCGCGATCACCGGCCAGGAGCTGAAGGCGATCGGGATCCGGCAGGACTATGCGCCGGACGCCGACGTGAACGTCAATGCGCTCAACCCGGTCATCGGCACCCGCTCGTACTCGAGCGACCCGAAGCTGGTCTCCGACATGACCGCGGCGCAGGTTCACGGGTTCCAGCGGGATGCTGGGATCACTGCGACCGCCAAGCACTTCCCCGGTCACGGCGATACGGTCGACGACAGTCACAACGATCTGCCGACGATCAACCACACGCTGGCGCAATGGAACGCGATCGACGCGCCACCGTTCAAAGCGGCGATCAAGGCCGGGATCGACTCGATCATGACCGCGCACATCGTCGTACCGGCGTTGGATCCGTCCGGCGACCCGGCGACGCTGAGCAAGCCGATCCTGACCGGAGTACTGCGGAAACAGCTCGGGTTCCGGGGTGTGATCGTGACTGACGGGCTGGAGATGGCCGCGGTTCGCCAGGAGTACGGCGATGCCGAGGTCGCGGTCCGCGCGATCGAGGCCGGGGTCGACCAGTTGCTGCTGCCGCCGGCGCCGGACGTGCAGTACAACGCGGTCCTGGACGCCGTTCGGTCCGGCCGGATCAGCGAGCGGCGGATCGACGAGAGCCTGCTGCGGATCCTGCTGCTCAAGCTGAAGAACGGCGTTCTCTTCCAGCCGTACGTCGATGTCGCCAAGGTGCCCGCGGCGATGGGACCGGCGGCCAGCCTGGCCACGGCGCAGAAGATCGTCGACAAGAGCATCACGCTGATCAAGGACAACGCGAAGACGCTCCCGCTGAGCAACACCCCGCGGAAGATCCTCGTCACCGGTTGGGGCGTCTCGACCACGCAGAACCTCGCGAACAGTCTCGCCAAACGCGGTGCGGTCACGACCGTCGCCCAGACCGGGGCGGCGCCGACCGACGCCGCGATCGCGGGCTCGGTGGCGAAGGCCGCGGAGAACGACGTGACCGTCGTACTGACGCGGAAGGCGTGGGACTCGAAGATCACCGACAAACTCGGCAAGCAGCGGAAGCTGGTCGGCGACCTGATGGCGACGGGCAAGCCGGTGATCGTCGTCGCGGTCCAGGACCCCTACGACATCGCGTACTTCGACGCCGCACCGACGTTCCTGGCCACCTACGGCTATGCCGCGGTGTCGATGGAGTCGCTGGCCAAGGCCCTGTACGGCGAGATCAAGCCGACCGGGAAGTTGCCTGTCGACATCCCGGTCGCGGGCGATCCGCAGACACCCCTGTACCCCTTCGGCCACGGAATGAGCTGGTGACGATGAAACGACGCACTCTGTTTGCCGGCGCCGGCGTGATCGCCGCTGCACCGCTGCTTGATGCGCCCGCTGCGGTCGCCCACGGATCGGGAGGTGGCCGGAAGTTGATGACCGGGGCCGAGGTGCTGGCCAAGGACAACTGGAAGGCGCTCGCCGGTCAGAAGGTCGGCGTGATCAGCAACCCGACCGGCATCCTGCCCGACCTCAACCACGTCGTCGACGTCATGCATGCCTCCGGGAAGGTCAACGTGGTCGCGGTCTTCGGGCCGGAGCACGGGTTCCGCGGTTCCGCGCAGGCCGGTGGCTCCGAGGGCGATCACGTCGATCCGCGGACCGGGATCATGGTCTATGACGCGTACGGCGCCAACGCGGACAAGCTGGTGAACCTCTACACGAAGTCCGGCGTCGAGACGGTCGTCTTCGACATCCAGGACGTCGGCGCACGGTTCTACACCTACATCTGGACCATGTACGAGGCGATGCTGGCCGCGGTCCGCACCGGCGCGCGCTTCGTCGTACTGGACCGGCCGAATCCGACCGGTGGGTCGGCGCGAGGGCCGATGCTGAAGCCCGGGTACACCTCCGGCGTCGGCAAGCGGGAGATCATCCAGCAGCACGGCATGACGGTGGGCGAGCTGGCCCGGATCTTCAACGCGGAGTACCTGCCGATCGACACCAACGGCGCCCGGCTGAAGGAGCTGCAGGTCATCCAGGTGCGCGGCTGGAAACGCGACCAGCTGTACGCCGACACCGGGCTCACCTGGGTGATGCCGAGTCCGAACATGCCGACTCCGGATACCGCCCTGCTCTACCCCGGCATGTGCCTGTTCGAGGCGACCAACATGTCCGAGGGGCGTGGCACGACGAGGCCGTTCGAGCTGATCGGAGCGCCGTACGTCGACTATCGGTGGGCGCAGGCGTTGCAGGCGAAGAACATCCCGGGGGTGGCGTTCCGCGAGGCCTACTTCACGCCGACGATCAGCAAGAACGTGAACGTGTTGTGCGGCGGCGTGCAGGTGCAGATCACCGATCCTTTGAAGGTGGAGGCGATCACGGCCGCGACGCACATGATCGTGGAGGCGCGGAAGCTGTACCCGGGCTTCACCTGGCGCACCGAGAACCCGCCCGGCCGCTGGATCGATCTGCTCACCGGATCCGACCGGTTCCGGACCATGCTTTTGGCCGATGCGACCGCCGAGGAGATCGTGGCAGCGTGGCAGGCCGAGACCGACGCGTGGACCGCGCGCCGGGCAAAATACCTGCTCTACAAGGGAGCGCACCGGTGAAACGCTCCGTTGCCCTCACGATAGCCTCTGCGGTGATGCTGACGATGACTTCCCCTGCGGTTGCCCACGGCAACAAATCTGGCCGCTTCGACCAGCCCTATGACGGTTACGCGCCGAAGACGACACTGCTGCGTGACTCCACTCCTGCCCGCGTTGGTCTGGATCCGGCGCCGATCGATGCCGCGCTGGCTCAGGTCGATGCCTGGACCCGTCCGGCCGGTACGGCGAAACCTTTGTTCGCCGGGGCGGTGACGCTGCTCGGTCACGACGGTCGCGTGGTCACCCGGCAGGCGACGGGGCTGGCGCTGAAGTATGCCGACGGGAGTGGGACGGAGTTGCCGGCGGATCAGCAGATCCCGATGCGGACCGACACGATCTTCGACATGGCCTCGGTCTCGAAGCTGTTCACCTCGATCGTGGTGCTGCAGCAGGTCGAGAAGGGCAAGGTCGGGCTCGACGAGCCGATCGCGAAGTACGTGCCGGAGTTCGCCGAGAACGGCAAGGCGGCGATCACGGTGCGGCAGGCGCTCACGCACACCACCGGGCTGCCGTCGTGGCTGCCGTTGTGGAGCGCGCGGCCCGATCCGGCCTCGCGGCTACAGATGGCGCTGACCGCGAAGCCGACCAGCGTGGCCGGGACGACGTACCTCTACAGCGACCTGAACCTGATCGCGCTCGGCGAGGTCGTGCACCGGGTGAGCGGCAAGACGCTCGACAAACTCGTTGCCGACGGCATCACCAAGCCGCTGCAGATGCGCGACACGGGCTACAACCCGGATGCCAAGAAGAAGCCGCGGATCGCCGCGACCGAGTTCCAGGCGTCGCCGGCCCGTGGGATGGTTTGGGGTTCCGTGCACGACGAGAACGCCTGGTCGCTGGACGGCGTCGCCGGGCACGCGGGCGTGTTCAGTACGGCGGACGACATGGCCGTGCTGGCCCAGACCTTCCTGAACGGCGGCAGCTACCGCGGAGCCCGGATCCTCAAGGAATCCTCGGTCACCGCGATGATCACCAACTTCAACCAGGCCTACCCGGGCAACGATCACGGCCTCGGCTTCGAGCTCAACCAGCGCTGGTACATGGCCGGTCTGTCCGGGCCGCGGACCGCCGGGCACACCGGCTACACCGGTACGTCGCTCGTGATCGACTTCGACTCGCGGTCGTTCGCGATCCTGCTCACCAACCGGGTGCACCCCAGTCGCAACTGGGGTTCGAACAACCCGGCTCGGCGGGCTGTCGCGCAAGGACTCGCGCTGGCGCTCGGGGTTGGTCCGCGACACGGCAAGGACGCGTGGTTCTCCGGGACGACGGATGCCGCGACGACGACGCTGGCCACGTCGGTCGCCGTACCGGCTGCTGGGGCGAAGCTCGCGTTCGATCTGTTCGTGGATACCGAGGACTCGGATCTGTTGTATCTGGAGACGTCGACGGACGGGCAGACCTGGACCAAGGTGCCGTTCACGGTGCGGGACCGCGGTTCGGTGATCGACACCGACGGGACGATCAGCGGTTCCGGCGACCGGCACTGGCATCAGGTGACGGCCGAATTGGCCGCTGGTGAGCGGTCGTTGCGCTGGCGGTACACGACCGATCCGCTGTACCAGGGCCGCGGCGTCTACGTGGATGGTGTGAAGATCACGAGCGGGCGTGATGTTCTTCTCGACGGGGAACGCAGTCCGGAGTCATTTACGGCAACAGGTTGGAGACTTTCGCGTCGGTGATCCCATCTGGTGCATAGTCGCCGTACCGTGGCTGTCATGAGCTCAACAACCTCTCCTGAACCCACGGGGCCGCTGCTGGTCCGAGTCCGCGCGGTGATGCCCGCGCTGGCGCCGGCCGAGCAGCGGGTGGCGAACGCGGTCCTCGCGGACCCGGGCGGAGTGGCTGCGATGACGATCTCCGAACTGGCCGAGGTGGCTTCCACCTCAGAGACCACGGTCATCCGGTTCTGCAAGCAGATCGGTGTCCCCGGCTACCCGCAGCTCCGCCTGCAGTTGGCGGCCCAGTCGGCCACGGAGAACATCCGGCCCGAGGTCGGTGGCGACATCGAGCCGGGTGACTCGCTCGACGACGTCGTCCGCAAGGTCGCCTTCGCCGACGAGCGGGCCGTCCGCGAGACCGCGCAGCAGGTCGACATCGACGCCCTGGCCAAGGTGGTGACCGCGGTCGTGAACGCGCCGCGCGTCGACATCTACGGCTTCGGCGCCAGCGCCTTCGTGGCGCTCGACCTGCAGCAGAAGCTGCACCGGATCCGCCGGGTCGCCTTCGCCTGGTCCGACGTGCACATGGCGCTACCGTCGGCCGCCCTGCTCGGGGACGGCGACGTCGCGATCGGTATCTCGCACACCGGTGTCACCGTCGAGGTCGTCGAAGCGCTCGAGGAGGCCGCCAAACATGGCGCCACCACGGTCGCTGTGACCAACTTCCCGCGCTCACCGCTGGCCCGGACCGCCGATCTGATGCTCACCACGGCTGCGCGCGAGACGACGTACCGGTCGGGTGCGATGTCGTCGCGAATCGCACAGCTGACGGTCATCGACTGCCTGTTCATCGGGGTCGCTCAGCAGGTGCTGCCGGACGCCCGGAAGGCGCTGGAGGAGACGGCGACCTCGGTCCGCGGGCACCGGCTCAAGGGTTCGGAGTGAGACCGGTCGGGTACGGATCGTTACGTCAAGCGTTTCTGTCAACGATGAACAGAATTGAAAATCCTTCAGTAGAAAACTAACATCGACACTGTGACGACACCGACGGAGCAGCGCAATCCCCGCACGCTCGCCATCGACGCGGTGGGCACGACCGAAATCCTTCGCATGGTCAACGCCGAGGACGCCTCGGTCGCCGGTGCCGTCGCGGTCGTCCTCCCGCAGCTGGCCGAGGCCGTCGACTGCGCCGTCGAAGCGGTCCGGCGCGGTGGCCGGGTCCACTACTTCGGCGCCGGTACGTCGGGACGCCTCGCGGTGCTGGATGCGGCTGAGCTGCTACCGACGTTCCATGTGCCTGACGGTCTGGTGGTCGCTCATCATGCCGGTGGGATGGAGGCGCTGCTCCGCGCAGTCGAGAACGTCGAAGACTCCGAACAAGGCGGCGCCGACGACGCCGCCGCAGTCACCGCCCGCGACGTAGCCATCGGCCTAGCCGCGTCCGGCAGTACGCCGTACGTCGCCGGCGCCCTGAAAGCCGCCCGAGCCGCCGGAGCCGCCACCGTCCTGGTCACCTCGAACCCGGACGCCCCGCTCGCACCCCTGGCCGACATCGTGATCGCCGCCGACACCGGCCCCGAAGTCATCGCCGGCTCCACCCGCCTCAAGGCCGGCACCGCCCAGAAAATGATCCTCAACGCCTTCTCCACCACGCTGATGATCAAACTGGGCCGCACCTGGTCCAATCTCATGGTCGACCTGGTAGCCACCAACGCCAAACTCCGCAACCGCATGCTCCGCATCCTCGCCGAAGCCACCGGCGCCGACCCCGACGCCTGCGAGTCAGCTCTAGCCGCCGCCGACGGCGAACTAAAACCAGCCCTGGTCCACCTCCTCACCGGCGCCCCCATCCCCGCCGCCCAAGCCGCCTTGACGGAGGCCCACGGCCGAGTAGCCACCGCCCTGACCACCCTCAACACCCACGCCTGAAAGGACACCGCCTCCGGCGGCGACAGCCCTTTGGCGCCTCCGGCGCGGCGCGCAACGCGTGTTCGGCGAAGGCGATGAGCGCGGGATGCCGTGTTGCGGGGTGAGTTCGCGCCGCCAAGTGGCTCGGTCCGCGGATCGCAGTCCGGTGGACCGCCAGTGCCCATCAACTGCTCCTGGCGGCGGGTGTCACGCCCGAAAGGACACCGCCTCCGGCGGCGACAGCCCTTTGGCGCCTCCGGCGCAGGCGCGCAGTGCGTTGTCGTGGGAGGGTGGTGAGCGCGGGATACGCGGTGAGTTCGTGTCGGCGGGCACCGCCATGGGATCGCCATGGCTCGAGAGATGCTGCGCGGCTCCATCCTCGTCGAGGCGGGATACGTCGACGAGTCGTCGCTGGCGGCGGCGGTGCGGAGCGTTGAGCGAGGTGGCGCACTGCCAGAGCTCCTCTATGACACGCTGGCTGTCGAGCGAGGACTGCGGAGCGTACTCGGAGCTGGGGTGACCTGCTGGTGAACGATGCTGACGGGCGTCTGCTGGCGAAGTCGAACCTGTCTTACCGGCGACCTGAGTTGTACGACGCGATGCAGGCTGACGACGGTGTGGTGAGTCAGGTGATCGGCCTCGTCGGGGAACGCGAGGTTTCGCCTGCACAGATCCTGGATCTGGGGTGTGGAACCGGTCGGCATCTGGCAGGGCTTCGGGATGCGTTCGGGGCGGGTGCAGTGGGGGTCGATCTGCAGGAGCGCATGGTTCGGTACGGGCGGCCGCGGTACGGAGTGGACCTTCGGTGCGGCGATATGCGGCTGGTGCGGTTGGGGCGGAGGTTCGATCTGGTCACCTGCCTGGGGAACAGCCTGTCGTATCTGCGGACGGTCGAGGATCTGAGGTTGGTTGCCGAGACGATGCGGATGCACCTGGCGCATCGAGGGGTCGTCGTGCTCGCGACGTTGATGACTCCGCAGGTCGAGCTCGCCATGAAGGTCGTCCGGGTCGAGACGGATCTCGTGGCAGCGAGTGTCGAGGTTGGCTCCGTTTGGGAGGCCGAACAGCGGGTGCAGGTGATGCATCGGACGTGGCGGCATGACGACGGGACCATCGACGTGGATGTGCTGCGGCGGAGAGTGTTCAGCGCCGAAGAGTTGGACGGGGCACTGCGCGGCGCCGGGTTCTCCGACGTTCAGTTGGTGAGCTCGGGGCTTGTGGTCGCGTCCTAGGGTCTGGGGGTGGATGAGGAATTGAGTGGTGGGCGGCTTTCGGGGGCGGTGCGGCGGGGGAGACGGTGGTTCGGCGGCGGGGGTCGGCTAACTCGCGGGCGCCGTTCGGGTGGGATGTCGAGCCGGATCGGGCGCGGCGGTTGCGGTTGTTCTGTGATGCGTACGGGCTGGGGGTCGAGCCGGCCGAGCTGGTGGATCTGATCGGGCTGCGGTTGCTGGGGCATGCGGCGAACATCGAGCAGCAGGTGAAGGCGGGGAACCCGGCGTACGACGTCCATCGCGACGAGGACCATGCCGGCGGATATCGCGCGGCGGTCGCCTACATCCTGGCGAACCGCGCACTGTTGCTCGGCAACTGAGGACCGCTGCACGTCCGCCGCCAGCAGGATGATCCGGCCTGGGACGAACTTCCCGGCCGTCGGCGGCATCAGACATCGGGATGCCGCAGAAAAAGTTTCGATGTCCTTTGGATGGCATTCGTGAAAGCGTGCGGGGAATCCTTCGAAGGGGCTTGCGGGTAGGCCATTTCTAACCCTTTACGAAAATTCAAGCGGTTTGTTTTTCGGGGGGTGGAACGTTTGTTTTGAGGGGTTGCTTCGCGTGATGGGATCATTACTTCTGGTCCATAGCGCGGCTGTGTGATCGTGTCGTATCGTCCAGTCATCGCCAGGCCTTGGTGGGGGTGCTGGCCTTCGAATCCTTTGTGTGCAACGGCTTTGGAGCTCGGATGGCCATGGACGAGTCTTTCGTCGTGCCCGGAAACGCGCTGGGCGCGGAGTGGGTCGACGATGTGCTGCTGGCGGGACCGGCGGCTGACGTTTGTTTACGCCTGCCGGAAGTGATCGACCGCGGGAAACTCCGCACGTTGGTCCAGGAACGGCAAATGGAGTTGGCTCGGGCCGGTTTTCGGCCGGGTGGCGCGGTGGCGTTGCGGTTACCGCCGTCGGTGGCTTTTGTGGCGCATTTGCTGGCGGTGTGGCGCAGTGGTGGGCAGGCGATCCTGCTGGACCACCGGTTGACCGATTACGAGGTACGGCGGGCGATCGAGCGGCTGGTACCGCAGGTGGTGGTGTCGGCGGATCGGCCGGTGCCGGCCGGGTTGCGGACGTTCCATGACGTGGGTGCGGAGCTGGCCAGCTATTCGGGACACACGGCCAATACCGCGCACGCGGTTGTGCAGCTGAGTTCGGGGTCGACCGGGCCTTCCAAAGTGATCGGCCGGACCGCCGAGGACCTCGTTGAGGAAATCAACAGGTACACGCAGATCGACGGCGTACCCACCAAGAACGAGCGACTGATTCTGCTGCCGTCGATGGTGCACGTACTCGGTCTGGTCGGCGGCCTTCTCTACGGCTTGCACGCCGGAGTCGAACTCGTCCCGCCCGCCCGCCTCACCGGTGACGCCATCGTGCACGCGATCGCGGCCGAGACCACGCCGGCCACCGTGCTCGGCGTACCGTTCCACATCGGCTTGCTGGCTTCGGTTCAGCAGCCACCTTGGTTGCCGCAGTTCAAACGTATGACGACCGGCGGCGAGCTCGTGCCGCAGTCCGTGTCGGATGCGTTCGAGCAGAAGTACGGCGTTCCGCTCGGGAACATGTACGGGATGACCGAGGTCGGTGTCATCGGCACCGACCTGTTCGGCCGGCATCGCCCCGCGATTCGGCCCGCGCCCGGGATCGACGTCCGGACGGTCGACGGCGAACTGCAGATCGCGCGGAAGGAGTCGCCGTACCTCGGGCTGTCCGATCCGGCGCGCTGGTCGGACGGCTGGCTGCGGACACGCGATGCCGGCGTTATAGAACCAAGCACCGGTCTGGTGAGTATCAAGGGCCGGCTGGACTCGCAGGTTTCGGTCGGTGGGCTGAAGGTCGACCTGACCGAGGTCGAGTACACGCTCGGAACGCTCCGAGGTGTCGAGGCCGCGGTCGTCGTCTTCGACGGTTCGATCACCGCCTACCTGCAGCTCCACGAGCGCCGCGAGACCACCCGGCTGGAGGCCGAGCTGTCCCAGCGGCTGGCGTCGTACAAGCGGCCGCGGACCCTGCACGTGCTCGATCAGTTGCCGCGGACAACGACCGGGAAGCTGGTCCGCGACCTCACCGTGCTGCGCAAGGCGGTGCCCTGATGCTCGGTCAGAACGATCTCTACCGGCGGTTCGTCGAGCGCCACGGCCAGTACGGCGCCGTCGAGCGGCAGGCGGACGACGTACAGACCGGGGACCGAGCCGACGGGCCCGTCGCCGAACGGGACCCGTCGGCGGAGTCCGGAGTTCCGCAGGCCGACGCCGAGCGCTTTGCCGACGGCCTCTTTGGCGGTCCACAGCTGCAGGAACGCGTGCAGATCGCCCGCCATCCACTCGAGCTCGGCCGGGTCGAACCAGCGGCGGGCGAGTCCGCTCACCTCCCGCGGATACACGTCCTCGAGGTCGATCCCGATCGAGCCGGTACGGCGGGCCGCGACGGCGACGCGCGAGCGGCTGTGGCTGAGGCTCACCGCCAGACCGGGGATCTCGGGTCGACCGTTCGCAGCGTGCTGCAGCACCGGGTCGCTGACGAGAGTGCCGGCGAGCGAGAGCAGCAAGGCATGAGCAGTGGCCCGGGAATCGTCACCGGCCGGTGCGGTCCACACATCAACACCCACCGAAAGAAGGTAACCCGATGAAGGACGAGGTTCGCGATTTCGTCATCGCGCAACTGCAGGACATGAACTACGACGTCGAGGGGATCGACGACGACACCACGCTCGGCCCGGCCGGGGTCGATCTCGAGTCGCTCGCGCTGGCCGACCTGTCGGTCCGGGTCGAGGACAAGTACGGCGTCCGGTTCTCCGACGACGAGTCCGAGCAGTTGGCGTTGATGACGGTCGGCGAGTTCACCACCGAGGTGGCCGGCCGGGTCGCACAGCAGGTCTGATGACCACCCAGCCCCCGCCCGGGCGGGTAGAGATCATCGACTGGCTGGCCGGCCTCGGGCAGCGCCCACCAGGTACCGAGCGGATCGACTCGATGGAGCTGGCCTGGCTGGTCCATCAGGTCGAGCAGCGGTACGGCGTGGAGCTGCCGGACGAACAGCTCGAGCGGATGACCACGATCGACGCAGCGGTCGCCGTACTGGCTGAGGTGCTGGCCAGTCATGTCTGACCGCCGCCCGGTCGCCGTGACCGGACTCTCCATCCTGACTGCCCTCGGACGTGGTCCCGAGGCGCAGCTCTCCGGCGTGCCTGCGTTTACCGAGGTGCAGCGGTTCGACACCAGCGCGCTGCGAGTCCGGTACGCCGCTCTGGCCGCTGAGACGGGGACTCTGGACGAGGAGCTGGATCTGGCGATCGCTACGGCGTGCATGCAGGCCGGTGTGGATCGCAGTACGACGCCGTTGCTGCTGGCGATGCACAGTGCGCCGGCCTGCGACTTCGGTCAGGCTCGCGTCTATACAAGTGCCTGTGTGTCTGGCAGTACGGCGTTGGCCGACGCGGCGGCGTTGATCAGCAGCGGGCGGGCGGACCGGATCGTCGTTGCGGGCGCGTATCTGGTGGAGCCGTATCAGTTCGCACTGTTCGATGCGGGACGCGCACTGGCCTCCGACAACGTGGTGCGGCCGTTTAGCACTGAGCGTCGGGGGACTCTGCTTGGTGACGGGGTTGCGGCCGTCGTACTCGAGGCTGGTGCCGGTCTTGCTCGGCTGGCCGGTTGGGGGCGTGCTGGCGATGCCCACCACCCCTGTCAGCCCGCACCGGATGGACGTGGGCTCGCTGTTGCGCTGCGACGGGCGTTGGAGCGCGCGGGGGTGTCTCCGGAGGACGTCGGTTATGTGAACGCCAATGCGACGGGGACGCTCTTCAGCGACCAGGCCGAGGCGGCTGCGCTCGGTGCGGTGTTTCGGAGCAGTCCGCCGGTGAGCTCTACCAAGGGACTGCATGGGCATGCGCTGGAGGCTTCCGGGGTCGTCGAGTTCGTGGTGATGGTGCAGGCGCTGCTGGACGGGAAGCTGCCGGTCAACGCGGGGTTTCTGGGGAGTGATCCGCGGTGTCCGGTCGACGTGATCCTGGATGCGCCGCGGAGTGTGCAGACGCAGGTCGGGGTTTCGGTGAACTCGGCGTTCGGGGGCGCCAACACGGCTTTGGTGGTGACGGTGTGATCGAGGTCCATGACTTGGTGGTACTCGCCGAGGCGCGCTGGCCCGAGCCGGGCGACGGGGTGCCGCCGGGGATCCCGGGGTTTGTCGAGTCGGCCTTCAACCCGTTGGCAGCCGCCGCAGCCGAGAGGTGCCTGGAGCGGGCAGGCCGGGCTGCGGGGGTGACCGGGGTTGTGGTGGTGACGGCGGGGGATCGGGTGAGTGCGACGGCTGTGCGGGAGTTGGTTGCGCAGGGCAAGCGGGTGGGGCCGTTGTTCTTCTTCCAGTCGGTGCCGAACAGCATCGCGGGCTGGATCGCGGCGAAGTGGGACCTGCGGGGGCCGGTGGTGTGTGTGACCGACGGCGGGTTCGACGAGGCCGCGTTGCTGATCGGCGACGGAGACGCCGATCGGGTGCTGATCGTGCAGGTTGCGGCGGACGAGGCGTCCGCGCAGATCGTGAGTGGGGGAGAGCCAGGATGAAGCAGGTTGCAGGGTGGCGGGCGCGGTTGGCGGCGGATCCGGGGATCGGGACTGGGAATGTGCTGGCGACGGTGATTGCTCAGGGCGCCGATCTGGATGGGCCGGGGCTGACGTTCGACACGGCTGTTGATCAGTTCGCGGCTGAGCACCCGATGACCTTGGGTGAGCTCGATGAGCGGGTCCAGGCTCGTACGGCGTGGTTGCACGAGCACGGGATCGGGCGGCGGGACGTGGTCGCGGTCTGGGCGACTGAGGCGCAGGACGTCGTACTGAGCTTTCTGGCGCTGACCCGGGTTGGGGCGATTCCGGCGCTGCTGAACGGCAAGATGGCGCCGGCGATCGCGGACGAATACATCCGGCGGCTGCGGGTGACCGCCGTACTGGCTGACGCGGGGCACCGGGCGTTGCTGGAAGCCGAGGTGCTCGCGGAGCCGCGGGAGCTGGGGACGGGTGATCCGGCGAAGGCGCCTGAGCACTACCGGCATCACCGGGACGACCCGGTGGTGATCACGCACACCAGCGGGACGACCGGCGTACCGAAGGCTGTTCTGCATACGCACACGACGTTGTACGCCGCCCTTAAGCACCTGCTGACGATGCCGCAGGCGCAGGGGACGGATCGGATTCTGAACGCGCTGCCGATTCCGCATACGGCGACGGTGCTGATGGTCAACCAGGTGCTGGGGAACCGCGCGGAGATGCTGCTGGTGTCTAGCCAGGATGCGGGTGGGGTGCTGCGGCACATCGAGCGGTGGAAGCCCCATGCGGTGTACGGGTTCGCGGTGACGTGGTCCGAGTTGGCTCGGGAGGATCTGTCGCGGTACGAGCTGGATTCGGTGCGGATGTGGTTCAACACGGGGGACTGTGCGCATGAGCCGCACATCCGGAAGCTGGTCGCGGTCGGCAGCCGGGAGACGGTGACGCGGGATGGTCGGGTGACTGTGCCGGGGTCGCACTTCATTGACGGGCTGGGCTCCAGCGAGATGGGGCACAACGGGTTCCACATCACGCACACGGTCTCGTCCGAGCACTACGGGCGGTGCATCGGGAAGCCGTACGAGTTCGCCTCGGCGGCCGTGTTGAGTTCGGCGGGGGAGGAGTTGCCGCCGGGGAAGGCGGGGATCCTCGGGTTCCGTTCGCCGACGGTGTCGCCGGGGTATTGGAACGACTCGGTCAACACTTATCGCTTCCGACTAAACGGTTGGTTCGTTACCGGGGACCTGGTCTATCGGGACGAGACCGGTCACTACTTCCACCTGGACCGCATCCCTGACGCGGTGGCCGGGTTCGACGGACCGCAGCTCTACACGTCGCTGTCCGAGGAACGCATCCTCGCTGCGCTCCCGGAGGTCGTCGACTGCACGGTCGTGATCGTGGCGGAGGGCGGGCAGTACGCCGCCGACGTCCTCCTCGAGCTCACCCCGGATGCCCCCGAGGTCGATCGCACGGACGCCGTCCGCGAGGCCGTAGGCGAGGAGGTCGCCGCCATCCTCCGCCGCGTCACGGTCGTCGGCGCCGACGACGTCCCCCTCACCGTCACCGGCAAAGTCCGCAAGGTCGCATTACGCGAGGCCCGCTCATGAGTACGCCGGACGCCGTGGCTGGCGCCGCCTCGGATGCGGCCGACCACGCCGCGGGGGCTGAGACCGCTCCGGCCGGAGTGACGATCACGGGGATCGGGATGCTGACCCCCGTGGGTCGGGGTCCGGCGGAGGTGTTTGCCTCGCTTCTGCAGGGACGGTCCGGGATTGTGGCGCCGCCTGAGGATCATCCGATCGCGGGGTCGATCGAGTTGGCGGGGATTCTGCCGGAGTTTGATGCTGGGGCGATTGCGGCGGGGCCGGACGGGAAGGTGATGGATCGGACCGTTGTACTCGCGCAACTGGTGGCTGAGGAGGCGTTGGCTGATGCGGGGCTCAGCGTGGGGGAGAACGTTGCTGCGGAGCGCATTGGCGTGATTGTGGGTGGGGTCGGGGGGATGGCGACTCTTGAGCGGCAGGTGCTTGCGAGGGCGGAGCGGGGGAAGGTTGCTGTTAGCCCCTATCTGCTGACGGGGATCTTGCCGAACATGCCGGCCGCGAGGGTGGCGATCCGGTTCGGGATGCGGGGGTATACGTCGGCGGTGGGGACGGCTTGTGCTTCCGGGGCGCAGGCGATTGCGGATGCTGTGCGGCTCATTCGGGCCGGCGAGGCGGACGTCGTACTGTGTGGGGCCAGTGAGGCGCCGTTGTTTCCGACGTTTGCGGAGACGTTTGCCAATGCGCGGGCGCTCGCACGAGGTTGGGACGACCCGACGGAGGCTAGCCGGCCGTTTGACCTGCGGCGTAACGGGTTTGTGTTGAGTGAAGGTGCTGCACTGCTCGTGCTCGAGAGTACGGCGCATGCGGCCGCGCGAGGTGCGAGCGGGTACGCCGATGTTGCGGGGTACGGCGTCAACTCGGACGCGCATCACCCGACTGCTCCGCGACCGGATGGGACCGGGGCGGCCGCCTGCATGCGGATGGCGATGAAGAACGTGAGGCCGGAGCAGGTCGGTTACGTCAATGCGCACGGGACGAGCACCAAGCTCGGCGATGTCGCGGAGTCCGTCGCGATCGGGCTTGCCTTCGGCAACCACCTGCCGGCGGTCAGTTCCACGAAAGCGTTGACCGGACACATGCTCGGCACCTCCGGCGTGGTCGAGGCGGCCGCGGCCGCGCTGGCGATCAACACCGGCCTGGCACCGCCGACGTATCACCTCGACGACCCTGATCCGGCCTGCCCGCTGGATCACATCCGCAAGGAACCACGGGCGATCCCGCTCGAGTACGCCGTCTCGAACTCGTTCGGGTTCGGCGGCCAGAACGTGAGCCTGCTCCTCGGCAAGGCGAGCACGCCGAAGCAGCGACAGCTATCAAGTGAGGAGAAGGCGTAGATGGAGATTTACGGGATCGACCACGTGGAGATGTACGTGGGCGACGCTCGTCAGGCGGCGTTCTACCTGGGGCATGCGTTCGGGCTGCACGTGCATGGTCAGGGCGGGCCGGAGACCGGGCTGCCGGATCAGCGGTCGCTGCTGCTGCGCGAGGACGCCGTACAGCTCGTGTTGACGACCGGTCTGGTGGCCGACCACCCGGCCGCGGCGTACGTGCAGCGGCATGGGGACGGCGTGGCGATCGTGGCGATGGAGGTCGACGACGCCACGGCGGCGTACCGCGAACTGACGTCGCGTGGGGCCCAAGGTCTCAAGGAACCCGAGCGATTCGAGGTCGGCGAGTCGGTCGTGACAACAGCTGAAGTGGCCGGGTTCGGGGACGTGATCCACCGACTGGTGGAGCGGCATGGGCCGCGGCGGGAGTTCTTGCCGGGGCGGATCCAGTTGACCGCGCCGAGCGGCGTACCGGACGAGAAGCTGTTCAGCGAGATCGACCACTTGGCGATCTGTGTACCGTCCGGTGAGCTCGAGCCGACTGCCAAGTTCTACGAGGACGTGTTCGGCTTCCCGCGGATCTTCGAGGAGTACATCGAGGTCGCGGGGCAGGGGATGGACTCGAAGGTGGTGCAGAGCCCGTCGAAGCACGTGACGTTCACGCTGATCGAACCGGATCTGAGTCGCCGGCCCGGTCAGATCAACGACTTCCTGACCTGGCACGCGGGCGCCGGCGTACAGCACATCGCCTTGCGGACCACCAACATCGTCGAAGCGGTCAGCACGCTCTCCGATCGCGGCGTGAACTTCCTCGGCACACCATCGACGTACTACGACGCGCTGGCCGAGCGGGTCGGTGAGGTCGAGACGCCGATCGAGGAGCTGCAGCAGCGCGGCATCCTCGTCGATCGCGACCACTGGGGTCAGCTGTTGCAGATCTTCACCGAGTCGATGCACGTGCGGCGCACGCTCTTCCTGGAGATCATCGAGCGGCGTGGGGCGATGACGTTCGGCAGCGGAAACATCAAGGCTCTGTACGAAGCCAAGGAGCGGGAGCTGGCTCATGACGCTTGAGTTCAAACTGTCAGAGGAGGAGATCGAACTTCTCCCGACCGACGAAGACGTTGCTTTCTACAACGAACACGGCTGGTACCTCTCGAAGAAGCTGCTCACCGACGACGAGACCGACGAGCTCGTCAACGCGAGCGAGCGGTACTACGCCGGTGAGCGGGACCGGACCCTCCCGGCGGCCCCGCCCAAACTGGCGTACTGGGATCCCACCAAGGGCAATGTCCAGCGCCACAACGACTACGTGCACTTCGAGCACGGCGGGCTGGCGAAGATCCTCCGCAAGCCGTTGATCGGTGCGGTCGCGGCGCGGCTCGCGCAGACGCACGAGATCCGGATCTTCCAGTCCACGCTGATCTACAAGCCGCCGATCGAGGGCGAACCGTCGAACATCGTGCCCTGGCACTTCGACAAGCACTACTGGTCGTCTTCGGCGTCGGACCGGATGCTGACCGCGTTCATCCCGTTCCACGACTGCCCGCCGGAGATGGGCACGATCACGATGGTCGACGGCAGTCACCGCTGGAAGGAGATCGGCTCCGACGACACGGTCGTCCGCCACTTCGCCGAGCGGGACCGCTCGCAGCTCGACCAGATGCTGGCCGAGAACGCGTCGTACAACGGGGCCGAAGTGGTCAAGTTACCGATCACGATTCCGCGCGGCCACATGAACTTCCACCACTGCCGCACGTATCACGGCAGCGGTGCGAACATCAGCGACCGCCCACGCCGGGCGATCTCGCTGCACCTGCAGGACGGGGACAACCGCTACCGCGAGTTCCCGCTGTCCGACGGCACCACGGCGGCGTACAACCACGACGTCCTGGTACGGCGGACCTCCGACGGGCGGCCGGATTACGCCGATCCCGAGTACTGCCCGACGCTCTGGGCCGATCGCTAAAGGAGTTTCATCATGTCCCGTTACGACTGGGGTCAGACGCACCCCGGGATCGAGCAGCTGGAGAAGGCCGTTTCGGAGGCCCGCGACAAGGTCGTCCAGCACGCGCTCTACGCCATCCTCGACACCCACGAGGCGCTGGTCACGTTCATGGAGCACCACGTGTTCGCGGTCTGGGATTTCATGTCCCTGCTGAAATCGCTGCAGCGCGAACTCACCTGTGTGACGGTGCCGTGGATCCCGACCGAGCACCGCAGCAGCCGCCGGCTGATCAACGACATCGTGATGGTCGAGGAGAGCGACGAGCTCGGTGGTACCGATGGTAAGCCGGCGTTCATCAGTCACTTCGAACTGTACGTCGACGGCATGCACGAGGCCGGCGCCGACACCAGCGCGATCGACAAGCTGATCGAACTGCTGAGCAGTGGCGCTCCGGTCGTCGAGTCGCTGGCAGCGGCCGGCGTACCGCAGGCGTCGATCGATTTCGCCGGAACCACCTGGGGCATCATCGAGAACGCGCCGGTGCACTGCCAGGCGGCCGCGTTCGCGTTCGGCCGGGAGGACCTGATCCCGGACATGTTCACCCAGGTGGTCGCGGTGAACGAGCGCTCCAACAAGCTCAACACATTCGTCGACTACCTCGAGCGGCACATCGAGGTGGACGGGGAGTTCCACACCCCGATGGCGATGCAGATGGTCGCCGACCTGTGCGGTGACGACCAGGCCAAGTGGGACGCCTGCGCGGACACCATCAACACCGCACTCGCTGCCCGCGCCCGGCTCTGGGACGCGATCACCGCCGCTGTTGTCACGAGTGTGCCGGCCTGACCCATGACCACTAACGATCTTTACCGGACCGTCCGGCTGATCCGCAGATTCGAGGAACGGGCGATCGAGTTCGTGCGGTCCGGGGAGATCGTCGGAGGTATCCACCCGTACGTCGGCCAGGAAGCGATCGCGGCCGGGGTATGCGCAGCGCTCGGTCCAGATGACGTGATCACCAGTACGCACCGCGGTCACGGGCATGTGCTCGCCCGCGGTGCGAACCCGGCCCGGTTGATGGCCGAGCTGATGGGCCGGGAATCCGGGCTGAACAAGGGCCGGGGCGGTTCGATGCATGCGGCCGATTTCAGCCTCGGCATCCTCGGTGCGAACGCGATCGTCGGCGCGGCCGGTTCGATCGCGACCGGAGCCGCGTGGGCTTTGCGGCAGCAGGGCCGGGATTCGGTCGCCGCCACGTTCTTCGGGGACGGCGCGATGAACGAAGGCATGCTGCTGGAGGCCTTCAACCTGGCCGCGCTCTGGCAGGTACCGGTGGTGTTCGTCTGCGAGAACAACGGCTACGCGACCACGATGCCGGTCGCGTCCGCGGTCGCCGGGAGCATCACCGCCCGGGCCCAGGCTTTCGGGATGCCGGCCTTCACGATCGACGGGCAGGATCCGGAGAAGGTGCTGGAGGCAACCAGTACGGCGGTCGCACGGGCGCGGGCCGGGAAGGGCCCGACGTTCCTGGAGTGCCTCACCTATCGGTTCGACGCACACCACACATTCGAGCACCGTGCCCGCCTCACCTATCGCTCGGCCGAAGAGATCACGACTGGGCGTTCGCGGTGTCCAGTGGAGATCCAGGGCGCACGGCTGACGGCCGCGGATCGGGCGGCCGTCGACGCCGAGGTCGAGTCCCTTCTGGAGGCGGCGGCGGGGATCGCTTTGGGCAGCGCCCACCCAGACCCCGCCGCCGCACTCTCGTACCTGTACGCCGGGGGGATCTGAATGCCGAAGCTGTCGTTTTTGAAGGCACTCAATCGGGCGCTGGCCGACGAGCTGGAGCGGGACCCGGCCGTCTTCCTGCTCGGCGAGGACATCCGCGCCGCCGCGTCCAACGTGACGGCCGGTCTGCATGCGCGGTTCGGCTCAGCTCGTGTGCTCGATACTCCTCTATCCGAGCAGGCGTTCACGAACTTCGCCACCGGCGCGGCGCTGGCCGGGATGCGGCCGGTGATCGAGTTCCAGATCCCCTCACTGCTCTTCCTGGTCTTCGAACAGATCGCGAACCAGGCGCACAAGTTCTCGCTGATGACCGGCGGACAGTGCAAGGTCCCGGTCACGTACGTCGTCCCCGGGTCGGGCTCGCGGACCGGGTGGGCCGGCCAGCACTCGGATCATCCGTACTCGCTCTTCGCGCACGTCGGCGTGAAGACCGTGGTCCCGGCCACCCCGGCTGACGCCTACGGCCTGCTGGTCACGGCGATCCGCGATGACGATCCGGTCGTCGTGTTCGCTCCTTCGGCGGCGCTCGGCGTACGCGACGATCTGGATTTTGGGGCGCTCGCGCCGGTTCCGTTGGGTGTTGGCCGCGTCGCTCGCGCCGGTGATGACGTCACGGTGGTTGCCCTCGGCCACCTTCTGTACGACGCGCTCGCAGTCGCCGATGAATTGGCCGGGCAGGGGATCTCGGTCGAGGTCTTCGATCCGCGGACGGTCTATCCGCTGGATGTTGCCGGACTGATCGCTTCGGTGCAGAAAACTCAGCGGCTCCTGGTCATCGACGACTCGAACCGGACCAGTGGTTTCGCGGCCGAGGTGCTCGCGGTGGTTTCCGAGAACTGCACCCTGATCGCACCGCCGCGCCGGGTGACCCGCCCCGACGGGGCCGTGCTCCCGTTCGCCCTCGCTCTGGACCGAGCTGTCCAACCCGGCCGCCAGGACTTGACCGCCGCCCTGCATGACGTCCTGCAGAGCTCCTCACGCCACGCCCGGGAGACCCGATGACCGATCTGTGGAACACGTTGCCCGAGGCAACCCGTACGGCGCTGCTCGCCCGTGGCGCCGATTCTTGGCGGACCGTGTACGACGGCGTGGCTACCCACAACAAGCAGTGGCGCCCGCTCCGGCCGCCGATCATGGCGGCCTCGGTATACGACGACTTCACCGCGATCTCCGCGACGGTCTCGCGACTGATCCTGACCGCCTGTCGGCAGCGGGCGACGACGGCGGGTGAACTGCGGGAGGCACTCGGAATGCCGGTCGGCGCGATCGACCTGCTCGACGAGGACCTGCCGCTGACCGAGGACCTGCTCGGCGGTGTCCGGGCAGACATCCTGCTCGCGGACGGAACGCCGTACATGGTCGAGGCCAATATCGACAGCGCCCTCGGCGGTGCCCACGATTCCGACGGGATCGCGGCTCGCTTCCTTGCGGCGTACGTCGGTGATCCGGTGCTGGATGCGGTCGGGTTGACCGCACCACCGTCGGCGGTGGACGCGCGGTACGAGGCGGTGCGGTCGGCGTTGTCGCTGTCCGGGACGGACCGGTTGGCGATGGTGTTCACTACGGGCGGCACCTATCCGGGTTCGCAGGACGGGCTCGCGATGATCAAGCTGCTGGAGGGCTTCAGCGAGCGCGGTCGGCAGTTGGGGCTCGACATGCGCGTGTACCCGGTCGAGTGGCTGACCCTCGACGACACCGGCCGGCTGTGCGTCGACGACGGCCCGATCGACGCCGTACTGCGGATGTTCGTCCCGCAAGGCACCAAGCCGAGCGCCGGTCTGGATGCACTCGGGACGGCCGTGCAGACGGGTGCGATCCGCATCTTCACCCCGACTGCGAGCTGGTTGCTGGCCAGCAAATCGATCTTCGCGTGGCTGTGGGACGACCTCGACACCCTCGATCCGGCCGACGCCGACGTCGTACGCCGCCACGTCCCCCGAACTCAGGTGTTGTCGCCCGCCCTTCGTGCGCAGGCGATTGCCGATCAGCACGAGCTCGTCCTGAAACCGTCTGGTTCCTATGGCGGTGTCGGCGTGGTCGTAGGCCCCGAGGTGTCGGCTGACGAATGGCAGCACGCGGTCGACCAGGCGCTGGCGGAGACCGGGTACATCCTGCAGAAGTACGTCCCCGTCGACCGGCTCACCATGCAGTTCGTCGACATGGAAACCGGCGCGGTGGAGGAGTCGGATGTCCCCTTCTGCCTAGCCCCCTACCTCTTCGGCGGCACCCCCGCCGGCGCCTACCTCCGCTTCGCCGTCCCCGGCGCCGGCCCCGTAGTCAACGTAGCCCAAGGAGCCCTAACCAGCGGCCTACTCCTGCTGCCCTGAAACCACGGTCGCTTGGGTTCGCTGGCATGCGGCCGGGGACCTACGGCGCTGGTTGCTCACCGCTGCGGCCGGCTTACAGAGGAGGAGTGGCGGGGCCGCCTGTGGCTGGGCTGCTTGGCGAGGTAGGCGATCGCGTGCCCGTCGCCTGGGTCTGACGGGCTGTGGCTGGGGCAGTCAGGTGCGGTCAGCAGTTGGGTGCGGCTTGCTGGGGTTGAAGGGCCGGGGAGCCCACCGGCTCCGGCGGTCGCCCCAGCGGCCGAGGCGAGCCAGCTCACGTGGGCGTGAACACCGCGCCGGGCCCTTGAACAGGTTATGCCCTGTCCCAGCCCACCATTTCCTGTTCAAGCCCCCACCAACCGCCCACCTCAGGACGGAAACGGCAGATCCACGGAGTCCTACTGCCACCCATTGGCAGTAGCACTCCGATGATCGACCAAACCCGACCCCGCCGCCCATCTGTCGCCGCAACTCAAGCCCGTCAGCCACTTGAATGGCACCCCCTGCTTTGACCGCAACCCAAGCCCGTCAGCCGCTTGAATGGCACCCCTGCTTCGACCGCAACCCAAGCCCGTCAGCCATCGGCGGCGGGCACGTGGTCGCGGGCTCGCCATCTCGCTCAGCCACCCGCCCGGCCCAGCCACACCTCCTGTGTAAGCCGGCCGCAGCGGCGAGTGCCCGGCACCCGCGATGCCGGCCGCATGGCAGCGCACCTCAGCCACGCGCCGCCGTACCCCAAAATCTATGAGACGACAGCCGCTCGCACAGCCGGGATGATGCCGAGGGCGACGATGGTGGCGGTTAGGGCGAAGGCGAGGGGGTAGCCGGTGCCGGCGACGACGGCGCCGAAGGCGATCGCGCCGAGCCCCCAGCCGCCGTCGTACGCGAGGTTCCAGAGGGCGCTGACTTGGGCGTAGCGGGAGGCCGGGGCTCGGTTGTACATGAGGGTTAGCGTGAGGTTTTGCGCAGCGCCGAAGCCGATGCCGAAGAGGGTTGAGCCGGTGAGTACGGCGATCGGGGTGTCGATCAGGATGAGGCCGGCGGCGCCTAGGGCGGAGAGGGTGAGGGCGGCGGGGAGCAGGCGGGCCGGGCCGACGCGGTCGCCGTAGCGGCCGGCGAGCCAGCGGGCGCCGGGGGTGGCGATGGCTTGGAGGAGCAAAGCAGTCGCGGCCAGGGAATGGTTGCCGGCGGCAAGGGGGAGGAAGGTGACGCTGATGCCTGCGGCGAGGGTGACGGCGGCGAAGACGAAGGACGGCATCAGCAGGCCGCTGCCGCGCAGGCCGCCTAGGACCTTGACGTGGGTCTCCTCAGCGCTGGTCCGGCTGGGGATGCCGCTCGCCAACACCAACGGAACCAGAGCGGCCACCGCGGCGATCACGAACAGTGCGTTGAAGCCGATCACATTCGTCAGGTAGACCCCGACCGGCAGGCCAGCCACCGCTGGTACGCCGACAACCACGCCGTACAGGCCGAGTGCTTCACCGCGTCGATGGGCTGGCGCCAGTTCGGCGATCAGGGCGACCGCGGCGACTACGTTGATGGCCAGGCCGGCGCCACGGATGACGCAGACCAGTACGACGATCGGCAGCGAGGACGTGGTGAGCAGCACCAGCGCGGGCGCGCCCATCAGGATCAGGCCGAGGCCGAGTACGACGCGGTATCCCCAGCGGGCCAGCATCCGGGGGACGAGCAGTTCGACGGCAACTGCGGAGAGCATCATCGCGCCGGTTGCGAGGCCGGGGCCGATGGCGGCCGAACCGTGTGCAGCGAGGTAGAGCGGGATCACCGAGGTCAGCAGGTACATGCTGAGTCCGGACCCAGTCGCCATCATCAGCAGGCGGATGAACCGCGCACCGAGCAGTCGCTGGGTAGGCTCCACGGGGACATCGCAGATCGTCATACCGATCACGCTAGAACCAGAGCGGTCTCCATCGCAGATCCAGTTTGAAAAGCGCTGAGAGGACCAATTTCAGCTCAAGCGATCCCTGATCAGCGCGGTCAGCCGGTCGAGCGCGGCTTCGAGTTGGGGGCCGGTCGCGCCGCTGCAGGAGATCCGGAGCGAGTTGACCGGGGTGTCCGACTCGTAGAAGTGCGCCATCGGTGTCCAGAGCACGCCGTACTCCTGGGCGGACGTCGTGAGGAGTTCATCGTCGACAGCGAACGGGACGGTGATGACGACGAAGAACCCGCCCGACGGAACCGTCCAGGTCACCTCGCCCTGAGGGAAAGCACTGGCGAGGTGACACGCGACGGTCTGCAGGTTGCCGGCGTAGATCTCGCGCTCGCGCTGGTTGGCTGCGGTCAGGCTGAAGTCGCAGTCCAGGAGCTTGCCGCCGATGACGGCCTGAGCGATCGGTGAGGTGTTCACCGTGACCATGCTCTTCAGCTTCGACAGCTCATCGGCGAACAAGCCTCCGGAGCTGACGGTTTGGTCGGCGACGACGTAACCGACCCGAGCACCGGGCAGACCGGTCTTGGCGAACGACCCCAGATAGACCACGCGACGTTCGGTATCGAGCGCCTTCAGTGTGGGCAGCCGATCCACACCGGCCGCAGGGAACAGCCCATACGGGTTGTCCTCGAGCAGCAGCAGGCCCTCGGCCGCAGCGATCTCCAGCAGGCGATGCCGAGTGGGCAGATCCATGCTGAGACCGGACGGGTTGGCGAAATCCGGCATGACGTAGAAGCCGCGCGGGCGCAGACCGTCGGCGCGAGCGCCTTTGACCACAGTCAGAAGATCGTCGACATCGGGAACCGGCAGAACCGGCAGGTCGACCACGCGCGCCGCGCCGGTGATGCCGACGTACGCCGGTGAGATCGCCAGCAGCACGTCCGTTGCATCCGCCCGGAGCGCGCGCAGCGTGAGCAGCATCGCCTCCTGGCATCCGGCGGTGACGACGATCGCCTCAGGGTCGACATGAATGTCCTCGTCGACCGCGAGATTGCGCGCGACCAACTCGTGCACGATGCCCTTGGTCCGCCCGTACTGCAGGATCGTCCGCCGCACCGCCGGCTCGTCGAGACCCCGATCACGCAGGTGTGCGGCGAACAGCTCCAAGTACCGCGGTACGTCGTCGAGGTCGAAGAACTCCTCAGTCGGTCGACCAGCAGCGAGTGAGATCGCATCCGGATAGTGGTGCGAGATCTCGTTGAGGAAGTTCATCGAGTTCAGCGCGCGATCGGTGAGTGACGCGTGCAGTGTGGTCACGTCGAGGTCGGCCATCAGCTCCTCCCCGTCACCAGGTCGGCGACCGCGGCCAGGTCCGCACAGCCCGCCAGCAGCATCGCATCCCGCAGTTCGCGGCCGAGCAGCGCGAGCGCTTCGTCGGCCGCTCCGGCAGCAAGTGCCCACAGCAACGGCCGCCCGACCAGTACGGCGTCGGCCCCGACCGCGAGCGCCTTCAGTACGTCGGTGCCCCCGCGGATCCCACTGTCCAGCAGCACGGGGAAGTCATTGCCGACCGCATCGATAACGGAGCCGAGGGCATCAATCGACGCCGGCGCACCGTCGAACTGGCGGCCGCCGTGGTTTGACACCACCACCCCATCGGCGCCCGCATCGACGGCGGCAAGCGCGTCCCGCGGATCGAGAATCCCCTTTACCAGCAAGGGAATCTCGGTCACGGATCGCACCCACGCGAGGTCGCGCCAGGAGAACGTCGGATCGAACGCGGATGCCGTATGGGCAGCCACGGCAGACGAGCCGTTCACCCCACTATGTGCCTCTGTGTATTTGTCGACAAGATTGGCCGCCGTGACCTCGGGCGGCAGCGCGAACGAGTTGCGGACATCGCGCAACCGGCGACCCATCACGGGTACGTCGACCGTGATCATCAAGGCACGGCACCCGGACGCGGTGGCACGATCGATCAGCGCGCGAACAGTCTTGCGGTCGCGCAGCCAATACAGCTGGAACCACGATGGCGCGACCGCCGCGATCTTCTCCAGCGGCACGCTGCTCAGCGTGCTGATGACGTACGGGATCCCGGCATTGGCAGCGGCTTTCGCGAGGAAGAGTTCGCCCAAAGGATGGAACAGGCGTTGGTAGGCCATCGGCGCGACCGCGACCGGCAGGGCGGCCGGCGTACCGAGAATCGTGGTTGTCGTGTCGGGTGATTCGACGCCGCCGAGGACTCGCGGAGTGACCGTGATCGCGTCGAGGGCGGAGCGGTTGCGGCGCAGGGTGAGTTCCGCACCGCTGCCGCCGGCAACGAAGTCGTGGACGGCGGTGGGCAGCTTGGCGAGTTGTTCGAAGTCGACCAACGCCTCAGCCATGGGAGAAGGTCCGACTGAGCCAGGCCGCGGCTTCGGCGGTCGCTCGCCGCCCGCCGTCGAGGATGCCCGCCATGGCGAAGAACCCGTGCACCATCCCGTCGTACCGGCTGAGTGTGGTTGGTACTCCGGCAGCGTGCAGCTTCTCCGCGTAGAACTCACCCTCGTCCCGCAACGGGTCGTATTCCGCCGTGATCACCAGGGCCGGCGGGAGGTCTTCGTGTGACAAGGCGAGGAGCGGTGAGGCGAGCGGATCGAGGCCGTCGAGAGCGTCGGTCAGGTAGTGATCCCAGTACCAGCCGACTGAGGTCTTGTTGAACAGGTGCGGGTCGTCGCCGCTGAGCATCGACGGCGTATTCGCGCCGTACCGGGTGTTCGGGTAGACCAGCAGCTGCCCGGCCAACACCGGACCCTTGTCCCGGGCAAGCAATGTCGTTGCCGCCGCCAAGTTTCCACCGGCACTGTCACCACCGACGACGAGTCGGGCGGGATCGACCTGCAGCTTGTCGGCGTTTGCGGCGATCCATTGCGTGGCGTCGTGACAGTCGTGAACCGCGGTCGGGAACGGATGCTCCGGCGCGAGCCGATACCCGACGGTGATGACCTGACACGGTACGGCGTTCGCCAGCCGACGCGTGATGCCGTCAGCGGTGTCGATGCTGCCGAGCGTCCAGCCGCCGCCGAAGAAGTAGATCAGGGTCGGCAACGGCCCGGCCAGATCCGGCCGGTAGAGCCGCAGTGGCAGTCCGGCATCGGTGAAAAGGTCCTCGACGTGATGGACAGGCTCGGCCTGGCCGCCCGCCTCCTGGATCGAGGCCAGGTCGGCGGCGCGTGCCTCGGCCAGCGTCTGGGTGTAGAGCTGCGGTACGGCGCGGGCCTCGCGCTCGGCGCGCATCGCCTCCACCTGTGGATCCAGCGGCATGAGCTCACCCCAATCGGATCGGCATGGATCGATGTCCACGCAACAGCAGACTATGACTGCGTTCGGGTTCCCCAGCGAGTTGCAATGTCGGAAAGCGGTGGAACAGCTGACCGAAGGCCGCCCGTCCTTCCATCCGGGCCAAGGCGGCCCCGACGCAGAAGAACGGTCCGGCGCCGAAGGACAGGTGTTGCAGGTCCTCGCGGCCGGGATCGAAGGTGTCGGCGTCCGGATGTTTCGCCGGGTCGCGGTTCGCCGCGCCGGGCAGAATCAGCACCAGACTGCCTTCGGCAATCGTGACGCCGGCCAGCTCGATGTCGGTCGATGCCTTCCGGCTGATCAGCTGCACGGAACTCTGGTGCCGCAGAATCTCCTCGACGTAGCTCGACGCGAGCTCCGGATCATTGCGCAGGGCATCGATCAGAGCCGGTACGGCGAGCAGTTGCTCGAGCCCGTTGGTGAGCAGATTCATCGTGGTGACGAAGCTGGCGTTGACCAGGACCAGCAGGTTGTCGATCAACTCCTGCTCGTCGATCCCCGACGTACCGGAATCCAGTGCATGAACCAGCGAGCCGACGAGATCGTCGCGCGGCCGCAGTCGACGCTCGGAGATCATCCGGGCGTAGTAGTCGTTGAGTTCTTCGGCCGCCCGGTTCGCGGCGGCCAGTTTGGTGGGTTCTTTGCCGCCGAGATCGAGGTACTCGTCGATCCGCTGGGTGCGGTCCTTGAACCAGGCGACGTCGGAGCGCGGGATGCCGAGGAAGATCGCGATCACCGTGATCGGCAGCCGATACGCGAAGTCGGTGAAGTCGACGACCTCCTCCTGCTTGGCGCCGAGCTCGTCCAGCAGTTCGGCGACCAGCGCCTCGACGACCGGTTCGAAACCGGCCAGTCGACGTGGCGTCAGCACGGCTTGGAAGACCTTGCGCATCCGCAGGTGGTCCGGCTCGTCGCGAAACATCATCGAGCCACCGAGATGACGCAGTACCGGATCTTGTGGATCCGGATCCGCCGACAGCAGCCGATGGAAGCGGGTGTCCTTGAGGGCTTCCTGGGCGGCGTCGTACCCGTTGATGACAAAGGCGTACGGCGAGCTGCCGGGGGTGAGCCGGCTGACCGGGCCGATCCGATGCAGCTCCGCGAAAAGCGGCATCGGATCGCGGCGGCCTTGTTCGGAGCCGAGGGCGGCGACGACATCAGCGGCGGACCGTGAGTCGTTCGTGCTCCGAGAAGGCATGGCTTACCGCACCAGCTTCAAGGGCACGGACGCGGCCATGGCCTGGTAGCCGGCATCGTTCGGGTGGATGTGGTCACCGGAGTCGTAGAGCGCGTTCAGCTTGCTCGGCGCGGCCGGGTCACGCAGCACCTTGTCGAAGTCGAGAACGCCGTCGAACTCGCGGCTCGACCGCAGGTAGCTGTTGACCGCCTGCCGGGTGGTCTCCTTGGCCGGCGTCCAGCTGTCGGTCCCGCCGATACCTTCGAACGGCGTGATCGTGCTGACGATGCTGCGCAGTCCACGTTCCTTGACCTGGGTGTTGATCTGCCGCAGCGCACCGATGATCTCGTCCGCGGAGTCGTCGGACATCCAGATGTCGTTGACGCCGAGTTCGGTGATGACGGTCCGTACGCCGGTCTGTGGGAACACGTCCTCGTTCAGCCGAGCCAGCGAGTTCACGCCGACCTCGTTGAAGCCGGGGAACGCGCCGTTGTCGGACGGCTCGGTGCCGTCGTGGTTGAGCCGGCTGCCGGCCAGTCCGGCGTTCAGCACACCCGGGAACGGCTTGCCGCTCGCGGCCAGTCGCTCGGCGAGCTGGTCCGGCCAGCGATTGTTCGCGTTGAAGGTGCTCGCGGTGCCGTCGGTGATCGAGTCGCCGAGAACGACGATCGAGCCTCTGGGCTCGTCGGCCTGGACGTCGACGCCGGACAGGAAGAAGAAGCAGCAGCGGCGGGTCAACGTGTACGCCGCTCCGCCGGGCTGGTCGACCAGGTTCGACGGGCCGACGAAGTTCTCCTGCAATGACGAGCCGTGGAAGGTCGTCGGGCCGGTGTTCACCGGGAAGTAGAGGCTGACCACGAGGTCGTCGAGATTGCCGAGCTCGAAGTTCAGCGGGTCGCTGAGCAGCTCACTGCCCTTCACCATCGACGCCGTACCGGAGCCATTGAACGTCAGTGTGCGCAGGGTGTTCGGGTCGATGTCGGACTGCTCCGGCGTCGCCTTGTTGGGCTTGGCAACGGTGGCCGCGCCGACCGTGACGGTCTTCTCGCCGTAGATGTTCGACAGCCGGATCCGGATCTTGTCACCGCCGACCGACGGGCGCACCACGAGCCGGACGCTCTGGTCAGTCAGGCCGAGGTTGGTCGACCCGGCCGCGTTGCCGTGCGTGACGGCCGTGGCCCACGTGCCGACCCAGGTGTTGGCGCGATGGCCACCACCGCCGTAACTCGCGCCGGCCAGGGTCGACCCGGCCAGAGTCAGTGCGGCAGTCAGTGCGACCGCGCGCCAGTGCTTCGGAACATGCATGGACGGACCTCCCGGCGGAATGGAATCGGACGGAACGTATTACGCATTCTTCGAGTCGGTCAATGCATCGGCAAATGCTTGTTTCGAATGCTTCAAGTGGTGGTTAGCGAGGGGTTCGTACCCCTGGTTCGCAGGGGTATACCTTCGTCCGGGAGGCGCGGTGACCGGGCGGCTCCGGAGAGCGACGAAACCGTGTGCAGCAGGCCGTTTCCGGCACTGTTCAGGTGCTGGACGGTCCAGTAGAGTCGCGGCACGGCTGGGGGTCGCCGTTGGGGTGAGGGGAAACTATTTAATGCCACCTGAATTCGTGCTGCCCGAAAAGTCCGGCAATTACGTGCACCGGGTCCTGGCGTTGTTCGCGCAATTCGCCGAGCGGCCGGCGCTGGTCCGCGGCACCCGGCAGGCGACGTACGGCGAACTGTCCGCGGACGTGCTGCGGATCGCCGCCGCGCTGCGGGATGCCGGGATCCGGCCGGGCGGCAAGGTGCTGGTGATGGCGGCGAACTGCTTCGACGCTCCGGCGCTGCAACTGGCCCTGCATCTGCACGGCTGCCGGGTCCTGTGGTGCGCGCCGATCACGTCGCGCCGCGAGATCGATCGGTTCGCTGTGCTCGCTGACGCCGACGCCCTCGTGTACGACGACGAGGCGGAGCTCGGGAGTGAGCTCGCAACCGCGCTGGCGCCGATGCCGTCGTACGGGCTGAACTCACTCGTCGCTCGGGGTGCTGCGACGCCGTACGAGGTGGAGCAGATGCCGGCGCCGGATTCGGTGCTGCAGACGAGTGGGACGACCGGGGATCCGAAGCTCGTTCATCACACTCAGGCGTTCTACGAGCAGATCCTCGAGCTAGCGGCGGCCTTTGTGGCGAACGGGTTTCCGCTGCTGCGGCACTACTCCAGCTCGCCGCTGTGGCTGGCCAGTGGGCAGATCACCAGCTTCTTCAACCTGTTCACCGGTGGGGTGTTGTTCCTGACCGACACGTGGTCGCCGGAGGAGTTCTATCGGACCGTGTCGACCGAGCGGATCACGTCGACGTACGTGACGCCGCCGATGCTGTACGAGCTGCTGGATCATCCGGGTGGTTCGGAGTTCGACTGCAGCAGTTTGTTCATGCTGAACGTCGGTGCGGGGCCGGCGACTCCGGCGCGGTTGCGGCAGGGGATCGCGCGGTTCGGGCCGGTGCTGCGGATCGTCTATGGGCTCAGTGAGGCCGTGGTGGTTACCGCGCAGCCTGGGCTGACCGAGGATCCGGTGCATCCGGAGCGGCTTGCCTCCGCGGGGACGGCGTACGGCGATGTCGAGGTGGAGATCCGCGATGACGACGGGAAGGTGCTCGAGCCGGGGCAGGACGGTGAGGTGTGGGTGCGGAGCCGGCTCACGTTCGCCGGGTACCTCGGGAAGCCTGAGTTGACGGCGGAGACGCTCGTCGACGGCTGGCTGCGGACCCGGGATCTCGGTCATCTGGACGCGGACGGCTATCTGTTCCTGGTCGATCGGGTGCACGACATGATCGTCACGACACGGCGCAACTGGGCGATCTTCTGCCGCCCGATCGAGGACGTTCTCGGTAGTCACCCGGCGGTGCGGACGGCGGCGGTAATCGGCGTACCGGATCCGGTCGTGGGGGAGGCCGTGCATGCCTTCGTGGTCACGCGATCGCCGGTGACTGCTGATGAACTGCGTGGCTGGGTGGCTCAGCAGTTGAACGAGATGTGGGCGCCGGCGGCGATCGACTTCGTTGCCGAGTTGCCGCTGACTCGTATTGCCAAGGTCGACAAGGTTGCCCTGCGCAAGCTTTACGCGGAACTGCACCCGTCATGACGGCGCGTCGTGGGTTGGTGATCCTGTTCGTCGCGGATGTGCTGTCCGCGGTGGGCAGCCGGATCACGATGGTGGCGATTCCGTGGCTGGTGCTGGTGACTACCGGCAGCGCGGCGCGGATGGGGCTAGTGGCGGCGGTCGAGTTGGTGCCGTACATCGTGGTGAGCATCATGGCCGGTCCGGTGATCGACCGGCTGGGCCCACGCCGTACGGCGATCCTGGCGAATCTGACGAGTGCTGTCGCGGTGGCCGCGATCGCGGGTACGGCGACGATCGGGTTCGCCGTACTGCTCGTGCTGGTTGCGGTCGCCGGTGGATTGCGGGGCGCTGCGGATCGGTCGAAGGACCTGCTGGTCAGGCCGATGGCCGAAGCGGCCGGAGTGCAGTTGATCCGGATCACGTCGTTGCACGAGGCGTTCTCCCGGGGTGCGACCTTGCTCGGCGCGCCGCTCGGTGGGCTGCTGATCTACTGGACGGACGCGTCGTCGGTGTTGTGGATCGACGCGGTCACGTTTCTCGTGTGTGGGCTACTGATTGCGGGATTCGTGCGCCCGCCGGAGGTGGTGTCGGCATCCCGGCCGGACAAGTACTTCCGCTCGCTCGCAGTTGGATTCGCCTACGTACGTCGTGATGCGTTGCTGGCGACGATGCTGATCACCACCTTCGCCGTGAACATCTTCGCCAGCGCGAGTACGGCGGTCTTCATCCCGGTGTGGGTTGCGGATGAACTCGGTTCCCCGGCCGGTCTCGGTCTGACGCTCGGTGCGTTCGCGGCCGGCGCTCTGCTCGGGAGTATCGCGTTCGCCGTGTGGGCGACGAAGCTGCCGCGGTATCTGACGTTCGCGCTTGGTGCGTTCATCGGCGGTAGTCCGCGGTTGCTGGTACTCGGGTTGAGTGACAGCCTGGAGTTGGTGGTCGCGGTGACGTTCCTGTCCGGGATCGGGATCGCGGCGATCAATCCGGTCTTCGGTGCGGTCCTGTACGAACACGTCCCGAAGGACCTGCAGGCACGGGTGATCGGGCTGGTCGCGGCCACGTCGTTCGCCGGTCTGCCTCTCGGTGCGTTGCTGGCCGGTGAACTGGTGACCGGGTTCGGGTTGTTCCCGGCGTTGATCGGATCCGGGATCGTCTGTCTGATCTTCAGCGCCTACCCGTTGATCCGGCGCGGACCGGGCAAGGTGCTCGATACCCCAGCCCCGGTGGAGGCCCTGTGACCGAGGAGACCGATCCCTATTGCCTGCGACCCGGCGAGAGCGAGGAGCTGCTCGCCGGGCATCCGTGGCGACGCTTCGTCGTACTGGGCGACAGCGTGGCCGAGGGACTGTGCGAGCCGGTCGAGGGCTACAGCGACCTGCAGTGGGCGGCCCGGATCGCCCACGAGCTCGGCCCGATCGCCTACCTCAACCTCGGTGTCAGCGGATTGCGGACACGCGAGATCCTCGCGACCCAACTCGTACCGGCAGTTGCCTTCGGCCCCGACCTCGCGCTGGTGGTTGGCGGCGGCAACGATGCGTTCCCGGCGACGTACGACGCGGATCGGGTCGACCGCGAGCTGACCGAGCTGATCACCACGCTGCAGGACGCCGGCGCGGAGGTGATGACACTCGGCATGTTCGACGTCTCCTACAGCCCCGCCGTCGTCGAGTGGCTGCGTCCAGGCCTAAGGCAACGAATGCGCACCCTCTCCGAACGAACGGCCGCCCTCGCCGCCAAACTCGGCACCATCCACATCAACCTCACCGACCACCCCCTGTCCACCGACCCCACCCTCTACAGCTCCGACGGCCGCCACGGCAACGCCCGCAGCGACGCCATAGCCACCGCCGAAACCCTCCGAACCCTCGCCCGCCACCTCAAATCCAACCCCACCCCCACTGACCATCCGCCCACCCCACCCCGATCCATCTGATGGGTTCACCCACGAGATTGTGGGTTCCCCCATCGCATGCGGGTGCAGAACCCACAAGCTGATGGGGTAACCCATCAGAGTTTGCGGAGGCGGACCCAGCGGACGGCGTGGTCGGCGCCTTTGCGGAGGACCAGGGTGGCGCGGGAGCGGGTCGGGAGGATGTTCTCGCGCAGGTTCGGGCCGTTGATGCCGTCCCAGAGGGACTCGGCCTTGCGGACCGCTTCCTCGCGGCTGAGTTCGCCGTACCGGACGAAGTAGGACTCGGGGTTGCGGAAGGCCGTCTCCCAGAGTTTGAGGAAGCGGTGGACGTACCAGGAGCGGATGTCGGCGGCGGCAGCGTCGACGTACACGGAGAAGTCGAAGAAGTCGCTGACCGCGAGTCCGCTCTTGCCGTCGGCGTGGCGGGGCGCGGGCTGGAGGACGTTGAGGCCTTCGAGGAGCAGGATGTCGGGCTGCTCGACGGTCGTCCGGACGCCGTGCATCCGGTCGTAGTGCAGGTGCGAGTAGACCGGCGCCTCGACCGCGTCGATCCCCGACTTCACCTCGACCACGAATCGCAGCAGGGACTTGCGGTCGTACGACTCGGGGAAGCCCTTGCGCAGCATCAGGCCGCGCTTCTCAAGCTCGGCGTTCGGCCAGAGGAAACCGTCGGTCGTGACGAGTGCGACCCGCGGGTGCTCGGGCCAGCGCGCCAGCAGTTCGCGCAGCAACCGGGCGGTGGTCGACTTGCCGACGGCAACCGACCCGCCGATCCCGATCACGAAGGGCGTCCGGGTCGCGGCCGGTTTGCCGAGGAAACTCTCGGTGTCCTCGTGGAGGGCGCGCGCGTGGCGGACGTACAGGGACAGGATCCGGGACAGCGGGAGGTAGACCTCGCGGACCTCGTCCAGGTCGATCTCGTCACCGAGACCCCGCAGCCGCTCGATCTCCTCGGCCGTCAGCGGCGAGATGGTGGTCTCCGCCAGCTCCGCCCAGGCGGCCCGATCCAGCTCGGTGTAGGGAGTCACCTCCCGGGACGGCTGCAGCATGGCCCCCATTCTTCCCATCCGCGGGGAGTGCACCACACCACACCGGCGTGGGCTTCGTCTCAACCCGGCCTCGGTTGACTCGAAAGTTTCGGTTCTTGGAGCGATAGGCTGAGGGCGTGACGGCGGAACGGGTGACGATCGCGGAGATCGCGGGGATGGCCGGAGTCTCGGTCCCGACGGTCTCCAAGGTGCTGAACGGACGGTCCGACGTGGCCGAGGCGACCCGGGCCCGGGTTGAGCAGCTGATCCAGGACCACGGCTACCGGCGACGCTCGGCCGGTACGACGAGCAGTCAGATGATCGACCTGGTATTCAGCCAGTTCGGGGGCGAGTGGGCGATCGAACTGATCGGCGGGGTCAAGGAAGTCGCCCGCGCCGAAGGCGTCGAGCTCGTACTGTCGGAGTGCGGCGGTGACTGGCGACCGCGGCAGGAGTGGATCGAGTCGGTGCTGAACCGGCGACCGCTCGGGGCGATCCTGGTCTTCTCGGACCTGGGCGCGGATCAGCGGGCCCAGCTGGAGGCACGACGGATCCCGATCGTGGTCGTCGATCCGGTGGGTGACGTCGGGGCCGACGTACCGGCGATCGGTTCGGCGAACTGGAACGGCGGCCGGATGGCGACCCAGCATTTGACCGGGCTAGGTCACCGCCGGATCGCGGTGATCGGCGGTCCGGTCGAGGTCCTGTGCTCGCGGCAACGGGTCGACGGATACACGGACGCTCTTCGGTCGGCCGGGCTGACGGTTGATCCGGAGCTGATCCGGGTCGGCGACTTCGCGGTGACCGGTGGTTATCGCGAGGCCCTCGCGCTCCTTCGCCTACCGGACCGGCCGACCGCGATCTTCGCCGGTAGCGACATGCAGGCGCTCGGCGTCTACCAGGCAGCCCGCGAACTCGGCCTCGAAATCCCCCGCGACCTCTCGGTTGTCGGCTACGACGACCTCCCCGTCGCCCAGTGGGTAGGCCCGACCCTCACCACCGTCCACCAACCCCTCCGCCAAATGGCCGAACTCGCCACCCGCCTGGTCCTCGACCTAGCCCGAGGCACCACCCCAGCCGCCCTCCGCTTGGACCTCGCCGTCGACATGCGGATCCGCGCCTCAAGCGGACCGCCCCCACTCACCAAGTAGCCGAAAGGCGGTCGGCGGCGGGCGATCTGAGCGTGGAGCCGCCACCCGGAACGAGGTTGGTGAGTGCTGGCGGTCCGCTCCGCCGCCCGACCCGGCGGCGCCGTGCCCAGCTGCCCAAAGGTGGGTCGCCTTCTCTTTGTGCACGAGGTCCAACTTTGTGCACCCACCAACCATTTTCGCGAGCTCGAAGTGGTTGGTGGGTTCCCAAAGATGAGGTTGGTGCACAAAGAGCGGCGGGGGTGTTGGGGAATGGGGGGCTGCTCTTTGGGGATGGGGGCGCGTTAGTCTGGCGAGCATGATCGTCGGCGTGGGGATTGATGTGGTCGACGTGGCGCGGTTCATGAAGACGTTGGAGCGGACGCCGGGGTTGCGGGATCGGGTGTTCACGGAGTTGGAGGCGGTCAAGCCGCCGGCTTCGTTGGCGGCTCGGTTTGCGGCGAAGGAGGCTTTGGCCAAGGCGTTGGGGGCACCGGCGGGGATGCATTGGCACGATGCCGAGGTGCAGACCGATGAGACCGGGCGGCCGTGGTTGGAGATCACGGGGACGGTGGCTGCGCAGGCTGCGCGGCTTGGGGTGCAGAGCATGCATCTGTCGTTGAGTCACGATGCCGGGATCGCTTCCGCTGTGGTTGTTCTGGAGGGCTGAGCATGCGTCGTGCGCACACCGTCGAGCAGGTCCGCACCGCCGAGGCCGAGCTGATGGCCAAGCTGCCGGAAGGCACGCTGATGCAGCGCGCGGCCGGCGGCCTCGCCGTTGCTATTGGCAACTTCCTGGGTCGCACGTACGGCGCTCGCGTCGTGCTGCTGATCGGTTCCGGCGACAACGGCGGTGACGCCCTGTACGCCGGTGCTCGCCTCGCCCGGCGTGGTGCGCAAGTGATCGCGGTCCTGCTCTCCGACCACGCCCACGCCGAGGGCCTGACCGCCCTGCAAGCAGCCGGCGGCCGAGTCGGCTCAACCGACGACATCCCAGCCGCGGACGTAGTCGTCGACGGCATCGTCGGAATCGGCGGTCGCCCAGGCCTCCGCTCCGAAGCACTCGCGGCCGTCACCCTCGCCGCCGACCACCAGGTCCCGATCGTCGCGGTCGACACCCCGTCCGGCGTAGATGTGGACACAGGCGAAACCCCAGAACCGCACGTCCACGCCGCACTCACAGTCACCTTCGGCACCCACAAGATCTGCCACCTCGTCGACCCAGCCGCCTCCGCCTGCGGCCCCGTCCACCTGATCGACATCGGCCTCGACCTACCGGACGCCCCAGTCCAGTCCCTGCAACCGGATGACGTCCGCGCGCTCTACCCCATCCCAGACACCCACTCCGACAAGTACTCACGCGGTGTGCTCGGACTGATCGCCGGCTCCACGCAGTACCCAGGTGCTGCGGTCATCGCCACCACAGGTGCGCTGGCCGGTCCCCTCGGGATGCTGCGGTACGTCGGCCCCGACGCAGTCGCCAGCGCGGTTCTCGCGGTGCACCCCGAGGTGGTCGTGGGCGAGGGCAGAGTCCAGGCGTGGGCCGTCGGATCCGGGCTGAGCGACGAGACGCTGGACCGGGAACTGTTCGACCGAGTGACCCAACAGCAGGACCTGCCGGTAGTGGTCGACGCCGGCGGGATCACCGCACTAGACGCAGACCGCGCCGGCTACGTGGTGATCACCCCGCACGCAGGTGAGCTCAGCCAGCTCATCGGCGTACCGCGCGAAGAGATCGAGGCACGGCGGCTGCACTACGCCCGAGAGGTCGCCGAGGACCGCCAACTCGTCGTACTGCTCAAGGGCGCGACCACAGTCGTCGCTGCACCAGACGGCTCGGCCTATGTGAACCCGATCGCCACACCATGGCTGGCGACGGCGGGGTCGGGGGACGTGCTCGCCGGACTACTCGGCTCGCTGCTGGCTGGCGGCGTACCGGAGTTCGAGGCGGCAGCGGTGGCGGCGTATCTGCACGCAGCAGCCGGTCAGCTCGCTGCAGCCGATGGACCGATCACCGCGATGAAGGTTGCCGCGGCGCTCCCTGAGGTGACTCGACAGATTTTGCTTTGAGCCGCGGGGTTGTGGGTAGGAATGCACCCACCGCCCGGAGGTGCTCGAATGAAACGTTTCGCCCTGCTGGTTGTTGCACTGCTGATCGCCGGTCCGTTGCCGGCTTCGGCGACCAGGTCCTACGTGGCTGATGCGCAGACCAAGATCCATGTGATGGGCGAGTGGGCGCACCCTGACGACGACACGAGCATCATCGGGCCGTGTGGGGTGTGGCATCAGCGGTACGGCGTCAAGTGCGGCGTGATCATGGTGACTCGGGGTGAGGGCGGCGGGAACGCGGTTGGGACCGAGCTGGGCCCGGACCTCGGGCTAAGGCGTGAGAACGAGGACCGGGTTGCGCACTACCGCTCTGGGACCGTCGACATCTTCAACCTGGATCGGATCGACTTCTTCTACAACCAGAGCGCGCCGCTGACGCAGTACTTCTGGGATGCGGAGGAGACGCTGCGTCGGGTGACTCGAGTGATCCGGCAGACGCAGCCGGAGATCTACATCGGGTTCACTCCGACGCTGGCTGCGGGCCATGGCAACCACCAGCAGGCCGGGCGGCTCATCTGGGAAGGCGTGCTGGCTGCGGCCGACCCGACGCGGTTCCCTGAGCAGTTGCGTGGGCCGAAGGCGCTCAGCACGTGGCAGGTGAAGAAGGTGTTCTCGGGCGGCAGTACAGCGGGGACAGGTGGTACGACGTCCGCCGCGAACTGCACTACCGGCTTCACCCCGAGTGGCTTCGACACGGTGGCCGGCGTGTGGACCGGCTACCCGTCGCCGTACACCTGGCCGGCCGGGAACCTGCAGGGCCAACCAGCCGGCACGGCGAAGATCTGGCAGCAGGTGGCCGACGAGGGGCGGGCGGCGTATCCGACGCAGAGCCGGGTGATGTTCAAAGGGACGTCGGCACCGGCGTGCTCGCGGTTCGCGATGACGCAGTCGTTCGTGCCGTTCCAGCCGAACAGTAGTCCGGCGGCCGGACTGGACGAGGCCATCCTGTTCGGGGCGATGAAGCCCGACCCAGGTGGTCTGCCACTCGGAACCTTGCAGTACTTGACGTTTTCGCGGTTCTACAACGTGGCGGGGGAACCGTTCCAGGCGACTGTGCACCTCCGTGGAAAGCTCGCGCGCGGCAAGGTTGAGCTCACAGTGCCGGCCGGCTGGGTGACCGATGGGCCGAAGGAGGTCAGGTCCGGCTCGCGCGCTGATGTGACCTTCACAGTCACCCCGCCGGCCACTGCGACCGTTGACCAGAACGCACGGATCGCTGCGTACTACAGAACAGCGAAGGCGTCCGGCTACACCGACAACGTCGTACGGATCGTCGCTGCGGCGGAGGGGCGCTTCCAGCGGTGGGGGAACTGGCAGGAGTACGACCAGTGGCTGGAAACCGTTGCACCACAGGCGAATCGCCTTGGGCGGTCCCAGGCGATCCAGTCCATGGGTGTGGGGCAGAGCATCGACGTACCGGTCGTGGTGCACAACTGGTCGGCTCAGCCGCAGACTGGTGCGGTGTCGCTGGAGGTGCCGTCGAACTTCACTCTGGACGCCGCCTCCAAGCCGTACACGTTGCAGCCCGGTGCCGACGCCACTGTGACCTTCAGACTGACCAACACCGACACTGCACTGCCAGCACAGCAGAACGTGTCGATCCCGATCCGAACGGCGTCCGGTAGCGAGACGCTGACGCTAAGCCTGGTTCCAACGACAGACATCCCGCAGGCAGCAGTAGCGGTCGACGGAAAGGCCGCACCGGGTGAGTACCCGGGCCCGACGCTCGACGTGAACCGCATCTGGCAAGGCGCCTCCGGCTGCACCGGTCCGGCCGACTGTGGCAGCACTGCGAAGGTCAGTTGGTCGGACGACGCGCTGTACTTCTTCATCCACGTCAACGACGACTACCAGTCGTACGCCGTCACACCGGCCGAGTGCGTCGGCCACTGGCAGGCGGACTCGGTGGAGATCCTGCTCGACCCACGCGGTACGGCGTCGCAGTCGCTGATGGACACCGCGAACACGTTCAAGCTCGGCATCTTCCCGTTCAGCCAGACAGGTAAGCCCTGCTGGTCCCGTGACGCCGACAACAAGCAGGGTCCCGCACCAGGTGTCGAGGTGGCGTCGACTGCGCAGTGGGTGGGTAGCAACGAGACCACCGTCCCGCATGCCTACGCCGGTGGTGGCTACGACCTCGAGGTGAAGATCCCGCTCGCGCTACTGCCGGCCGCGGTCGACCCGGCCCGGCTTGGGCTCAACATCACGCCGTACGACAACGACGACACCTCAGCGCCCGGTACGACGACGCTGCGGCACATCGACCAGAGCACTCGGCTCGGCTGGTCCGCACTCGGTTCGGTGCAGTCGGATCCGTACCGCTGGGGTCTGGCGACGCTCCCCGGTTACACCCCACCCGCTGACCGGCCGACCGTCCCCGGTCCGCCCGACATCTCCAGTCCGAACCTCAACGGCGCCCTGTCCCCGCAAACCATCGCCCAGTCCGCACGGAACGGCGTACCGATCTCCGGGCGCGTCCCCAGCACAGACCTGCAGATCCGGTATGCCGGTCTGCGGGGCAACGCCGTGGACATCGTCACCGCGTCTCGTGGCAAGGGGACTGCCCGCGCGTTCCTGACCACCGGCGAGGTCGGGGCGATCCCAGTCTGGACGTCGAGTTGCAGCGGAGACCCCTTCACGCCGTGCGCGGTGACGGATGGTGGCATCCCGCCGTGGGCTCCAGACATGAGTGGTCGCTTGGTGAAGCAGTCCGAGCAGCAGATCACTAGGGGTCTGCAACTGTGGTCGATTCCGCTGACGGCTGCGCAGTGGCAGAAGCTGGCACAGGACGGCCGGCTGCTGATCTCCTACGAGACCGCAGCCGACGAGGTCCAAGCGTTCGACATCAGGCTCAGCGGGCTGCGGTGAAGGTCAGCCCGTTGGTGCCCGCCGAGAGGGTGAGGTTGCCGGCTTCGATCTTGTAGGTCATCGCCCCCTTGAGGCCGTTGACCAGCGACCACTCCAGCTTGCCGTCGTCCCCGGCACAAGCGCGCCGGGTGGTGGCCAGTTCGCCGAAGGTGATGATGTGGCCGGCCCGGGCGACCTTGCCGTTCAGTTCGTTGCAGCCGGTGAAACCGGTCACCCGGTCGCCGTTGAGGGTGATCCAGGCCTTCTCCGCGCCCACCTGGTGGCTGATCGAGTCCGAGTCGATCACGCCGCTGAGAGTCCACTTGGTGCCGTCGATGGCGGCGTCCGGTTCGACGATCTCGCGGTCGGTCAGGGCGATCGTCGTACCGTCGGCCGCGACCGTGAGCGTGTTCCCGGACAGCTTCCATGTCGGGCTGCTCTTCAGCAGGTTGATCAGCCAGAGGTCCAGCTGGTCTCGGCCACCCGGGCAGCCCATCTCGGTCATCGCCGCCGGTTGCTTCAGCGTGATCTTGCCGTCGCCGGTCGACACCGGGGCCTGGATCGTGTTGCAACCGGCGTCGGCGATCAGCCGGCCGTCATCGGTGAAATGCAGCCGCACGCGAGTGTCCGGTGCCGGTGGTTTGCCCTCGCCTTCCTGGGTGATGGAGGTCGACAGATAGGTCTTGCCGGTCAGTGTTCCCCCGGCACTCGACTCGTTCCCGCAGGCGGCGAGTCCGAGCAGGAGGAGTCCGGCTCCGGCGAGGGCAGTCATCCGCATCTTCACACTGTAGGGACGCGGAAGGTGAGCGTGGCGTTGCAGGCTGTCGAACCGTCAAAGGCGCGTAAAGTCAGTGCTACCGCCCGGTTGGGGGTGGCGCATCAGATCACGGTTGGATAACGTCGGCGCGCTGACAGACCACGGCCGGCACCGCCGGTCCCACTGGGGATCCAACCTCACAGGTAGGGCTGATCCGCTGTAAGTGCTGGGGCAACACAGCGCGGCCCGTCGAACAGACGAAGGATCGTTACGCATGCCCCCCACCCGAACTGCCCGACGCCGTCTCGTCGTTCCGGCAGTCTTCCTTGCCCTGAGCGCGCTGGTCGCCGTCCCGATCGCCGTCCAGGCAGCCAAGGAAAACCCCGTCGTGGCGAGTACCACCAACGCCGCGGACAGCACCATCACCACCCTCCCGAGCGTCGGGCGTGTCGAGAGTTGTGTCCTCGACAAGAGCTCCGGCTGCACCGTCCTGCACGGGTTCGGCAAGAAGCCGGTCGCGATCACCGCGATCGCCTCCGGACCCGCGCAACTGTCGATCGACCCCGCGAAGACCACCGCCACGAGTTACCGGCTGCACGCCGTACGACGTGACGGCAAGAACTACCGCGCGGGGACGAAGCTGCGCTACACCGCGCACTACGACTTCGTCACCGCTCCGGCGCAACCGCCGACACCCAAGCCGACCACACCCAAACCGACCGTCGCACCGACGACGAAGCCCCCGACCACTAAGCCGACAACTGCACCGCCGACGAAGCCTCCGACCACCAAGCCGCCGACAACGGCGCCAACGAGTACGCCGCCGACCAGTAACCCCGGTCAGACCTGCACCAAGCCGACGTGGACCACCACGGCGACCGGCAACCAAGGTGAGGGCCGGACCTACGGCCAGTACTACGTGCACAACAACATGTGGAACAACCACAACGGCACGTACACGATGGCGGTCTGCAACTACAACAGCTGGTACGAGGACGTCACCCAGTCGCGGCCGGGAGACAACGGCGTACAGGCGTATCCCAACGTGCACAAGGACTACAACGACTTCCCGCTGGCCAAGATCCAGTCCGCGAAGTTCGCCGCGACCGCGCCGAGCTGCACCGGCTGCATCTACAACGTCGCGTTCGACGTCTGGATCAACGAGGGCTTCGAGAACGAGCTGATGATCTGGACCCAGAACCACGGCCAGACCCCGGCCGGCTCGAAGATCGGTACGACGACGATCGGCGGGCAGGCGTACGAGGTCTGGAAGACCGACGGCGCGAACAAGCCCGGCGGCATCTTCACCTACAAGTCCGTGAACACGCAGACCTCCGGCACGATGCCGCTACAGGCCTTCTTCAAGGACCTCGAGGCCCGCAAGTGGATCCCGGCCAACTCCACCACGTGGCAGGTCGACTACGGCGTCGAGGTCGTCTCCACGAACAACACCAAGCAGCGCTTTACCTTCAACGATTTCTCGATCCAAGAGAGCTGAGGGCCTTGTGATCAGACCGGTTGCGTAGGGTCTCCTGCGTGACCGGTCTGGTGATTTTCGACAATGACGGCGTACTGGTGGACTCGGAGCGGCTGGCCAACACGATCCTGGCCGAGCTGCTGACCGCGGCGGGATTGCCGTACACGTTCGACGAAGCGGTACGGGACTTCATGGGCGGCAGCATGGCGTCCATGCGGCTGAAGGCCGAGGCTCAGTTGGGGCGCGCCTTGCCGGCTGATCTCGAGGATCGGTACCACCAGCGGCTGTTCGACGGGTTCGCGCAGCTGCAGGCGATCGAGGGGGTCGAGGACGTTCTCGACGAGCTCGAGACGACCGGTACGCCGTACTGTCTCGCATCCTCGGGGACTCATCGGCGGATCCGGACGGCGCTGACCGCGGTCGGTTTCCTGGACCGGTTCGCGGGGAGAATCTTCAGTGCCGAGGACGTTGCGCACGGTAAACCCGCGCCCGATCTGTTCCTGCACGCGGCCGCCACCCTGGGCGTGCAACCGGCTGACTGTGTCGTCGTCGAGGACAGCCCACTCGGCGTCGCCGCCGCCAACGCGGCCGGTATGACGGTCTTCGGCTACGCGGGGATGACAGACCCTTCGAAGCTGGCCGACGCGCGTCAAGTTTTCCACAAGATGACATCCCTGCCGGGATTGATCGCCGCGGCCTGAGACACTGGGAGGGCTATGCCTACTCACCAGTCACCCAGTAGCCATCCGCCACGCGAGCGTCCGACGCGCGCCGAGGCGATTGTTGACCTGGCGGCGATTCGGCACAATGTGGCCACGCTGCGTGACCGTGCCGAGGGTGCGCAGCTGATGACGGTGGTCAAGGCGGACGGGTATGGGCACGGCATCGTGCCGGTCGCCCAGGCCGCTCGCGCCGCTGGTGCGGACTGGATCGGTGCGGCCGTTCTGGAGGAGGCGCTCGCGCTGCGGGACGCCGGTGACACCGGACCAATCTTCTGCTGGCTGACTACTCCGGGTGAGCCTTTGGCGGAGGCGATTGCCACCGGCATCGACCTTTCCGCCGGTGCGCCGTGGGAGATCGACGAGCTGGCTGCCGCGGTCGACGACCGCCCGGCCCGGGTGCACCTGAAGATCGACACGGGCATGAGCCGGGGCGGCGCCGTACCGGAGGAGTGGCCGGCGCTGATTCGCGCGGCGCTGCGGGAGCAGGCCGCCGGGCGGATCGAGATCAAGGGCATCTGGTCGCACCTGGCCCAGTCGGACGAGCCGAAGAGCGCGATCAACGAGGCGCAGCTGGCGAGCTTCCTCGAGGCGATCGAGGTGGCCGAGTCGTTCGGCGTCGAGGCCGAGTTCAAGCACCTGGCGAACTCCGGCGCGACGCTGCAGTTGCCCGAGACCCATTTCAACCTCGTTCGGCCCGGCGTCGCGACGTACGGGCTCTCGCCGTTCGGGCATGCGATGTCGGCTAGTGAGCTGGGGTTGCGGCCTGCGATGACGTTGAAGGCACGGCTCGCGATGGTGAAGCGGGTGCCGGCTGGGGTTGGTGTTTCGTACGGGCTGACCTGGACGGCGCCGCGGCCGTCGACGCTTGGACTGATCCCACTCGGGTACGGCGATGGTCTGCCGAGGCACGCGTCGAACGGAGCCCCGGTGCAGTCGGCCGATGGACGGCGGAGTGTGGTTGGGCGGATCTGCATGGACCAGTGCGTGGTGAACCTCGAGGACGACGATGTCGCGGCCGGCGATGAGGTCGTGCTGTTCGGTCCGGGGACTTCCGGGGAACCGACCGTCGACGACTGGGCCGAGGCCGCGCACACGATCAACTACGAGATCGTCACCCGGCTCGGGCCGCGGATCCCGCGGCGCTACATCGACACTGCTGCGGTCGAGGAGTAGGCGATGTCGAAAGCAGGACGGACCGCTGGCCTCATCGGAGCCGCGGTCGGGGTGCTGGCCGCCGGTGCGGCCGCCGGAGTTGCGGTCGAGCGCACGGTCATCGGCCGCCGGTCGGGTCAGCGTGCGCAGTTGGAGGCGGAGCCCTTCGGCTCCCTGCGCGGTACGCCGCATGTCTTCACCGCCGACGACGGCGTCGAGCTGTACGTCGAGATTGACGAACTGAAGCGGTCCCGGCGACCTGCGCCGCCGCCGAAGAAGAGGTTTGGGCGCAAGCTGCCGTTGCCGCCCGAGGATCTGACGGTGATCTTCGCGCACGGGTACGGGCTGAACATGGACCTCTGGCACTTCGAGCGCCGCGATCTCGCCGGGATCGGCAAGATGGTGTTCTACGACCAGCGGTCGCATGGGCGCTCCGGCCGGTCGCCCAAGGAGAACATCAGCATCGACCAGCTCGGGCGCGATCTGCACGGCATCATCTCGGAGTACGCACCGACCGGTCCGGTGATTCTGGTCGGGCATTCGATGGGCGGGATGACGATCATGGCGCTCGCCGACCAGTACCCGGAGCTGTTCGGGGACCGGATCATCGGCGTCGGGCTGTGCTCGACCAGCGCGGGTCAGCTGGACGACGTACCGATCATCCTGCCGGGACTGCCCGGCCGGTGGTTGCGGAAACTCGCGCTCCCGACGGTGTCCGCGCTGGCCCGGGTCCCGGATGCGGTCGAGCGGGGGCGGAAGGCGGGGACGGACATCAGCTATCTGCTGACCCGGCAGTACGCGTTCGGCTCCGAGGTGCCGCCGGCGTTCACCGAGTTCGTGAACGAGATGATCGCGGCGACGCCGATCTCGGTGATCGCGGACTTCTACCCGATCTTCGCGCTGCACGACAAGTACGCCTCCCTCGAGCCGCTCCAGAAGGTCGAGTGCGTGGTGATCGGCGGCGACAAGGACGCGCTGACGCCGTTCGAGCACGCCGAGGAGATCGTCCGCCGGGTGCCTGGGGCGGAACTGGTGGAGGTCCGCAACTGCGGTCACCTGGGCCTGGTCGAGCACCACCGTGAGTTCACCGACGCCCTCCTTGGCATGATCGAGAGAGCCGAACAAAGCCTGGGATGAGCGACCCGAACTCTTTTGAAATGATGTGAGCATGACCGATCTGCATGTCGTTGACGCGACAGCTGAGCACGTGGACGAGATCGTCACGGTGATCCACCACGCCTTTTCCTCGCGCCGGGTCCTCGATCCGCCGTCCACGGCGTTGAGCGAGAACGCGACCACGGTGGCGGCGGCGATCGCGCAGTACGGCGGTCTGCTGGTTCGCATCGATGGTGCGCCGGCGGGGGCGGTGCTGTTCGAGGTCTCGGGTGACGTGCTGGTGTTGCGCCGGGTGTCGGTCGATCCGCGACACCAGGGTCGTGGGGTCGCGTCGGCGATGGTCGGGTGCGCGGAAGAGGTCGCCGTACGGCGTGGGCTCGCGCGGGTGCGGTTGGTTGCGCGCGTGGAGTTGCCGGACACCGTGGAGTTCTGGCGCCGCCGTGGGTATTCGGTCGTCGAGCAGCAGGGGCAGAACCTGATCTACGCCAAGGGGATGCCGGTCGAGCGCACCGTGCCGACGGCCGAGGAGATGCGGGCGATCGCCGAGGAGCTGGCCGGTCAGTTGCGGGCGGGCGACGTACTGGTGCTGTCCGGTGATCTCGGCGCCGGGAAGACGACGTTCACGCAGGGGCTCGGGGCCGGGCTGAAGGTGCGGGGGGACATCACGTCGCCGACTTTCGTGATCTCGCGGGTGCATCCGTCGTTGAGTGGTGGGCCGGCGTTGGTGCACGTGGACGCTTACCGGCTCGGTGGGTTCGCTGAGTTGGACGACCTCGACCTGGACGCTTCGCTCGAGGAGGCGGTGACCGTGGTCGAATGGGGCCACGGGCTCGCCGAAGCGCTCGCCCCGGACCGGCTCGACGTCGTGGTGACCCGCGGCGACGACGACACCGACGAGACCCGCGAACTACGCATCACCCCCGTGGGTCCGCGCTGGGCGGCATCCGGCGTACGGATCTCGGTACTGGAGAAGAACTGACATGCTGCTCGCCTTCGACACCTCAAGCGCCGCCGTCACCGTAGCCGTCGCCGACCCGCTAACCGGCGCGGTTGTCGCGTCGTCGACCACAGTCGACGCCCTCCGCCACGGTGAGCTGTTGGCCCCCGCCATCGCCGCAGCCCTCTCCGAAGCCGGCTGCACCGCCCGCGACCTGACCCGCATCGCGGTAGGCGTAGGCCCCGGCCCCTTCACCGGCCTGCGCGTAGGCCTAGTCACGGCCCGCACCATGGCCGACGTACTGGGCATCGAGGTAGCAGGCGTCTGCAGCCTGGACATCCTCGCCCACCAGTCACCCCTCCAGCTGCCAGTAGCCGTAGCCACCGACGCCCGCCGCAAAGAGATCTACTGGGCCCTCTACGACGGCCCCGCCCCCGACGGCAGCCGCCGCCGCCTCGAAGGCCCCGCCGTAGACAAACCAGCCGCCGCAGCCCACGTCCTAGCCGGCCTCCCAGTAATAGGCCGAGGCGCAGTCCTGTACGGCGACCTCCTGGGCATCCCCGCCGACGCGGTCACCAACAACACCCCACCCACCGGCGCGTCCCCCTCACCACAGTCCGGCGCGGACGGGCGGGGTGCTGCTGACACGAGTGGTGGGTTCGCCAGCCCCACCACCTCGGCCGCCGGGGATGGGCTCGGCGCGGCTCCCTCATCCCCCTCACCGCGGTCCGAGGCGGTAGCTACCTCAGCCGCCGGTGATGGGCTTGCGGCTGCCCCTTCCTCCCCCTCACCACAGTCCGTATCCGAATATCCTTCGGCGGAAGTGCTTGCTCGGGGGGTTGCACTGGGGATTTTGGAGGTTGTTGCTCCGGACCCCCTTTATCTGCGGCGGCCTGATGTGACTTTGTCGGGTGGGCCCAAGAGTGTGTTGACCAAGTGAGACCGGCTATTCGTCCTGCGGTGGTTGATGACTTGGCGGCGATCGCGGAGTTGGACGAGATGTGTTTCGGGCGGGAGGCCTGGAGTGCGGCCGCCTGGGAGCACGAGTTCGAGCGAGTGACCGAGGATCGGGTGGTTCTCGTGGCGGACGAAGGTGCGGTGGTGGGATACGCCGTGCTGCTGGTACCGCCGGTCGAGGAAGACGTGGTGGAGTTGTTGCGGATCGCGGTGGCGCCGGCGGAACGGCGTACCGGGATCGGCGGGCAGTTGATGACGGCCGCGCTCGCGCGGTGCGCCGGGCGGACGGTACTGCTGGAGGTTGCCGCGGGCAACGAGTCGGCGATCGGCCTGTACGGCGGGTTCGGGTTCGATGAGATCAGCCGGCGGCGCGGGTACTACGCCGGCGGCGAAGATGCGGTGATCATGCGGTGGCGGGAGACAGCGTGAGCAAGACAGAACCTCTGATCCTCGGGATCGAGACGTCGTGTGACGAGACCGGGGTCGGCATCGTGCGCGGGCAGACGCTGCTCGCCGACGCGATCGCGTCCAGTGTCGAGGAGCATGCGCGATTCGGCGGCGTCGTACCGGAGGTGGCCAGTCGCGCGCACCTCGAGGCGATGGTCCCGACCATCCGACGCGCCTGCGAAACCGCCGGGATCAAACCCACCGACGTGGACGCGGTCGCCGTGACCAGCGGACCCGGCCTGGCCGGTGCCCTGCTCGTCGGCGTCGCGGCGGCCAAGGGCCTCGCGCTGTCGCTCGACAAACCCTTGTACGGCGTCAATCACCTCGCAGCGCACGTTGCCGTCGACACGCTCGAGCACGGGGATCTGCCGAAGGGTGCGATCGCGATGCTGGTGTCCGGTGGGCACTCGTCGTTGCTCGCGGTCGAGGACATCACCGAGGGCGTGCAGCCGATGGGGAGCACCATCGACGACGCCGCGGGCGAGGCGTTCGACAAGGTGGCGCGCGTGCTCGGGCTGCCGTTCCCCGGCGGTCCGTATATCGACAAAGCGGCTCGCGACGGCGGCGACCGGCTGTACGTGCGGTTCCCGCGCGGGCTCACGTCGCAGCGCGATCTCGAGCGGCACCGGTTCGACTTCTCCTTCTCCGGTTTGAAGACCGCGGTCGCCCGCTGGGTCGAGTCTCGCCGGCGTGACGGCGAGGACGTGCCGGTCAACCACGTCGCCGCCGCGTTCCAGGAGGCGGTCTGCGATGTGCTGACCCGCAAGGCGATCGACGCCTGCAAGGACCGCGGCTACGAACACCTGCTGATCGGCGGTGGTGTCGCCGCGAACTCCCGGCTCCGCCAGATGGCCGAAGAGCGGTGTGCCGCGGCAGGAATCGCCGTACGGGTTCCGCGTCCTGGCCTGTGTACCGACAACGGTGCGATGGTCGCGGCGCTGGGGTCCGAGCTGGTGCGGGCCGGCAAAGCGCCGTCACCGCTGGGCCTGCCGGCCGATTCGTCCATGCCGATCACGGAGGTGCTGAACAAATGAAGTGGTCCCACCCGGACGGTTTCGAGGCCGACGACGACCTCGCCCGCGTGGATGTCGACGTCGTGCACGGCTTCCTCAGTACGGCGTACTGGTCGCCCGGAATCCCGCGGGATGTCGTCGCGCGGTCGATCGAGGGCTCGCTGAATGTCGGCGTGTACACGTCGGCGGGGGAGCTGGTCGCGTTCGCGCGGGCGGTGACCGACCGGGCGTCGTTCGCGTGGATCGCGGATGTGTTCGTGCTGCCGGAGCACCGCGGGCACGGTCTCGGGAAGTTCGTGGTGACGTCGCTGCTCGACCACCCGGACCTCAAGGGCCTGCGGCGGATCATGCTCGCCACGCGGGACGCGCACGAGCTCTACCGTCAGCACGGCTTCAACGAACTCCCCGACCTGACCACGATGATGGTCATCCGCCAGGACCCCGCCTCACTGTACGGCGCTTAGTGAGACAGCCCGGTGTAGATCTGCTTTGGAACCCGCCCGGGGCAACGGATCTGGTCCTGCTCGCCCACGGCGGTTACGAACACTCACACAAGAACCCACACCTCTGGCGAGGGCCCATCCTGCGGATGTGGCCCTTCGCCGCAGCACTCCGCTCCGCCGTCCCATCGGCAGCCGTCGGCCTGATGCGCTACCGCTACCGCGGCTGGAACGACGTCGGCGATCCGGCGACCGACCTCCGCGCCGTACTGGACGAACTACCGCCGGTGATCCAGCGCGTCGTACTGATCGGCCACTCGATGGGCGGCCGTGCAGTAGTCGCCGCCGGCGATCACCCGCGCGTCGCCGGCGTCCTCGGCCTGGCCCCCTGGCTCCCCCCGGAGGATCCGCTGGGGGCTCTGCGGTCGCCGGTGCTGTTTGCCCACGGCAACGAAGACACCGTCACCTCGCCGGCCGAAACCCGCGCCTACGCCAACCGCCTCCGCGCCGCCGGCACTCCAGTCGGCGTACTCCTCCTACCCGGCGAAACCCACGCGATGCTGCACCGCTTCCACGACTGGAACGCCCTGGTCACCACCTTCACCCACCACGCCCTAACCACCGAAGGCGCCATCCCCAACGACGACCAGCAGCTACCCCAAACCACCCCGCCAACAACAACCGCCACCGCCATCCTCCACATCGCCCGATCCCGCCGCTCAATGCCAGTCCAAGAACGCTTCCGCACCGCCGCACGCGACTGAGACCCCATCGCAGACTTCGGGGGAGCGGCGGGACGTTCGTACCGCAGGTGGTGATGGGCCGCGGCGCGGGGAAGGGCGCGGCGGACGGGTGAAGACCTGGGGCGGTGTTTGCCGCTTCGTCCCCAGGTAAGCGGTCAGCGGCCGACCGGTTCTGGTGGCAGCTTGCCGAAGGGAGATGAACGGGTTAAGTCGGTGGCGTGACGTCTTAGTGGCGGGCCCCCGGGGAGTGCATCAACTGGACGCAGCACCTCGTCCGCCGGCTAATCACCCGGGGACCCGCTCGTGGTTCGATCATATGTTCGAATAGACATCGAATGCAAGTCTTGTTTTACACCCGGCGGCAGGAGTAGGCGACGGCGTCGCGGCCGATGCGGGTGATGACGAGGGTGGCCGAGGTGGTGCCTTTGGGGGCGAGCTTCTTGCGGAGTACGGCGGGGTCCAGGTCGACGCCGCGTTTCTTGATCTCGAGGGTGCCGATGTCCTGGTTGCGAACCCAGGCGCGCAGCGCTTTCTCCTTGTAGGGCAGCTCTTCGACGATCTCGTACGCCGAAGCGAGCGGTGTCGGCACGAGCTTGTCGGCGGTCACGTAGGCGATCCGCGGATCCAGCAGCCAGCCGTCGACCGCAGCGGCCACAGCGGTGACCAGACCGGCCCGTACGACGGCACCGTCCGGCTCGTACAGGTAGTTGCCGACCGGCCCGCTGTCGGTCTCCGGTGCGTCCGTCACAGTCGCGCCACCCGGCAACAGCGTCGCCCGGCGCGCAGCACCGGAGTACAAAGCACCAGACCACAGCGCGGCCTCTTTCACCTCACCTGCGTCGCTGATCCACTCGGCCTCGACCCCCTCCGGTACGGCGTCGTGCGGGATCCCCGGTGCGACCTTCACACACGCGGTCCGCTCCAGCAGTCCGGTGATGAAGGTCCATGGCGGCGAGTAGGCGTTGTGGTCGAACACGCGCCGCCCGTCCGCTCGCCGCGCCGGGTCCGCGAACACGACGTCGTACGGCGTGATGTCCGCGGACTCGGCGTCGCCGACGAGCACCTCGCCCGGTAGTTCCAGCGCAGCGAGGTTGGCGCGCGCTGCTGCGGCGGTTTCGGGGTCACGCTCGACACCGGTGACTCGCAGGCCGGCGCGGGCGGCGCTGATCAGGTCACCGCCGATTCCGCAGCCCAGGTCGATCACACTGCTGCCCGGCAAAGCCGCAGCGATCCGTGCAGCGCGGTGCGTGCCGACGACAGTGCGGGTGGCTTGCTCGTAGCCGTCCGGGGTGAAGTACATCAGTGCGGCATCCGCACCGAACTTCGCGACCGCCCGGTGCCGCAGTGCGGCCTGCGTGACCGCAGCACTGACCAGCACGCCGTCGTACCGGCGTCTGAGCTTCTCGACCAGCTGGAGTTCGCTGCCCGGTTGGTACTCCGCACAAGCGGCCGCCAGGACCTCAGGGTTGTCCAGCAGGGAGGTGACGGTCACCCGCACACTTTAGAGCGGGCTTGAGCAGGTCTTGCTCCAGCTGCGGGTGGCGGAGGAGTAGAGGCGCCAGTTCATCGCTGAGCGGGTCTTCGGACCGTAGATGCCGTCCACGACAATCTTGTGCTTGCGCTGCACCATGGTGACGACAGCTCTCGTGTTCTTGCCGTAGATGCCGTCGACGGTGAGCTTGGTGCCGTAGCAGGAGTTCAGGTTGCGCTGCAGTACCTGGATGGCGGTGAGGGGGTCACCGGTCCGGTCGGAGCCGCGGTGCGGGGTGTCGCCGTACTTGAGGTTGCAGTTGGTGCTGGAGCTGCCGTTGACCGACGGCATCGGGATGCCCCAGGTCTTGTTGACCGGGATGAGCCGTGCGGAGCGGCACTGGGCCAGCTTGGCCTCCGCGGCGGCCGCTGCCTCCAGTGAGGTCTGGTCATTGGCCTTGTCCGCGGTGAGTGGCGCTGCCTGGCCGTCGGCGGGCTTCGGCGGCGCTGCCGCCTGCTGCTGCTTGGACGCGCTCGCCGCGATCGCACCAACCCCCAGTGCACCTGCGACGGCCAGCACCGCGATGGTGCGGCCGGAGAACTTCGGCAGCTTGGGCAGCGTGAAAGCCATGGGAAGACGGTCCCACGCCGGCCTGCGTTAGGCCAGCGTGTGACCACTATCTGTGCACGCCCGGATGCTCAGAGCTTGTCGTAGCAGGCCTGGCTCCAGGCCTTCGTGGTCGGGTTGTACATCCGCCACTTGAGCGCGGAGCGGGTGTTCGGGCCGTAGATGCCGTCGGCGGGGAGCTTGAGCTTCTTCTGGACGGCCTTGACGGCGTCGCGGGTCTTGGCGCCGTACTTGCCGTCCTTGGCCAGCTTGTAGCCGTAGCAGTAGTTCAGGTTGCTCTGCAGTGCCTGGATCGCGCGGGCCGGGTCGCCGAAGGGGTTCTTCGGGTCGCGGTGCGGGTTGTCGCCGTACTTGAGGTTGCAGGTGGTGCTGGTGCTTTCCCACTCGCTCGGGACGAAGACGGTCCAGCCCTTCCCGACGTTCTTGAACGTCGCGGAGTCACACTGGCTCAAAGGCGCGGCGGACGCGGTGGCCGCAAGCGGGCTGACGACGAGGGCGGCCGCAGCGAGGGCGACGGCCGGCAGGCGACGAAACATCTTGTGCTCCCCAGAGACGGGACCCTCCGATCGGGATCCGTTGGCGAGTTGGACTCGCGCCGGGACCGGTTGGTTGCCCGGAGTGACCGCTCGGGGAGATTTCGTTTGGCACTCGAGTTGACCGAGTGCTAATCGCGGCCTAGATTCGGTGTTGGCACTCTCGGTGTGAGTGTGCCAGTGGTCCAACCTCCTGACCCCCGCGACGGCAGGGGAGCGCGATCACCGCAGCACCACAGACAAAAAGCGAATCGACCGTGGAGGTCAGCAAGTGTCGGTCACGATCAAGCCGCTCGAGGACCGGGTCCTCGTCGCGCCGCTCGAAGCCGAGCAGACCACGAAGTCCGGCCTGGTGATTCCGGACACCGCCAAGGAGAAGCCGCAGGAGGGCGAGATCCTCGCCGTCGGCCCGGGCCGGATCGACGACAACGGCAACCGCGTCCCGCTGGACGTCGCCGTCGGCGACAAGGTCATCTACTCCAAGTACGGCGGCACCGAGGTCAAGTACGACGGCCAGGACTACCTGATCCTGGGCGCCCGCGACATCCTCGCAGTCGTCAGCAAGTGACGACCGCCCGCTGTTCCTGACTGTCACCGCCCCGGTTGCCCTCGCTGGCACCGGGGCGGAGTGGGTCAGGAACAGTGGGACCCGCCGTACCTGACATTCAGAAAAGGACTGGTTTTCTTCATGCCGAAGATCCTCGAGTTCGACGAGAACGCGCGGCGCGCGCTGGAGCGTGGCGTCGACAAGCTCGCGAACACGGTGAAGGTGACGCTGGGCCCGAAGGGCCGCTACGTCGTCCTGGACAAGAAGTGGGGCGCCCCGACCATCACCAACGACGGTGTCACCGTCGCCCGTGAGGTCGAGCTGGACGACCCGTTCGAGAACCTTGGCGCGCAGCTCGCCAAGGAGGTCGCCACCAAGACCAACGACATCGCCGGTGACGGCACCACCACCGCGACGGTGCTGGCGCAGGCACTGGTGCACGAGGGCCTGCGGGCCGTCGCCGCCGGGGTCAACCCGATGGGCCTCAAGCGCGGGATCGAGGCGGCTGTCGAGGCCGTCTCCGCGCGGCTCGTCGAGACCGCCCGGCCGGTGGACGACAAGGGCGACATGGCCCACGTCGCCACCATCTCCGCCCGGGACGCCGAGATCGGCACCCTGATCGCGGACGCGTTCGACAAGGTGGGCAAGGACGGTGTGATCACCGTCGAGGAGTCGAACACCTTCGGCACCGAGCTCGAGTTCACCGAGGGAATGCAGTTCGACAAGGGCTACATCTCGCCGTACTTCATCACCGACGCCGAAGCCGGCGAAGCGGTGCTGGAGGACCCGTACATCCTGATCCACCAGGGCAAGATCTCCGCGATCGCGGACCTGCTGCCGCTGCTGGAGAAGGTCGTGCAGTCCGGCAAGACGCTGCTGATCATCGCCGAGGACGTCGAGGCCGAGGCCCTGTCCACCCTCGTGGTGAACAAGATCCGCGGCAACTTCACCTCCGTCGCCGTCAAGGCGCCGGGCTTCGGTGACCGCCGCAAGGCGATGCTCGAGGACCTGGCTGCCCTCACCGGCGCCCAGGTGATCGCGCCCGAGGTCGGGCTGAAGCTCGACCAGGTCGGCCTCGAGGTGCTCGGTACGTCGCGCCGGATCGTCGTCACCAAGGACAACACCACTGTTGTCGAGGGTGCCGGCAAGGCCGACGACATCGAGGGCCGGGTCAACCAGATCAAGGCCGAGATCGAGCGGACCGACTCCGACTGGGACCGCGAGAAGCTGCAGGAGCGGCTGGCGAAGCTCGCCGGCGGCGTCTGCGTGATCAAGGTCGGCGCGGCCACCGAGGTCGAGCTGAAGGAGAAGAAGCACCGGATCGAGGACGCCGTCTCCGCGACGCGCGCCGCGATCGAAGAGGGCATCGTCGCCGGTGGCGGCTCCGCCCTGGTGCACGCCGCCACGGTGCTCGACGACGGCCTGGGCCTCGAGGGTGACGAGCTCGCGGGTGTCCGGATCGTCCGCAAGTCGGTCGTCGAGCCGCTGCGCTGGATCGCCGAGAACGGCGGTTACGAGGGCTACGTGGTGACCTCGAAGGTTGCGGAGCTCGAGGTCGGCAGCGGCTTCAACGCCGCCACCGGCGAGTACGGCGACCTGCTCGGTCAGGGTGTCCTGGACCCGGTCAAGGTGACGCGTTCCGCGCTCGCCAACGCCGGTTCCATCGCCGCCCTGCTGCTGACGACCGAGACCCTGGTCGTCGACAAGCCCGAGGACGAAGAGCCCGCCGCAGCCGGTCACGGCCACGGCCACGGTCACTGACCTCAGGCAGTAGTACCACCGCACCGCCCCGGCACCACGTGTGCCGGGGCGGTGTTCTTTGTGTGGTTGGCTGGCCAGGTGGTGATGATTCGGGAACGGTCCGATGCGGATCTGGACGTCTGTGTGGAGTTGCTGCGGGACGTGCACGAGCTCGCCGGATACCCGGTGAACTGGCCGGCAGATCCCCGCGGGTGGCTGACACCGGTGGATCGGCTCAACTGCTGGGTGGCTGTCATCGACAGCCGGGTGGTCGGCCACGTCGTACTGACGTCGGATTCCGCCGGGGGCGCATCGGTCGAGCGGTTGTTCGTGGATCCACGGGCGACGCGAGCGGGTGTCGGGCGGAGTCTGCTCGAGCACTGCGTCACCACAGCCGTGGAGTCGGGGCGAAAGCTCACTCTCGAGGTGGTCGAGAAGCCAGGATCCGCGGCGATCGCGCTGTACCGCCGCGCGGGCTGGCGAGAGGCCGGTCGGACCCCGATCGACTGGGCAGGCGACGAAGCCTCCCACCTCCTGCACTTCGAACCACCGGCCTGATCAGAACTCACGCCGTACGACGGCTGCGGCGCCGGCGACCCGGCCTTGCCCCCAACCACACCACGGATATCCGCCGGTGTTGCCCCTTCTCCGGTCGTGTACGGGGGATAGAACGGGCCACACGAGGGGTTATCCGGTCTTGTGGTCGCGGCGGATCGCGGTCGTGGTCGTTGGCTGTGGGGCGGCGCTACGGGCCGGTAGTCACAGATCGTGATGAAGTGGCCAGTAGTGGCCACGGATTGCCACTAGGCAAGCAGAGATGAGAGCCGTACCATCTTTCACGCTGACCGGTCCGACACGAGGGGGCGAGGGGTGACTGAGGTCCGAGTACCGCACACCCACGACCGGGTCGAGCTCAGGGATCTAGCCGCATTGGCCGGCAACGGGGACCGTACAGCTCTTAACGACCTGCTCACACGGGTGCGCGCCGTCGCGCACCGCTATGTTCGGTCCCGTTTGTGGACCTATCCCGGTGGCGCCGACATGGTCGATGACGTCGCCCAAGAGGTTTGTGTCGCGGTCTTCGGCGCGCTCAGCCGGTACCGTGATGAGGGAAGGCCCTTCGAGGCCTTCGTCTACGGCATCGCGGCCCGCAAGGTCGCCGATGCCCAGCGTGCGTTCGCGGTCGCCGACGTCACCACGCCGGACCTGCCGGACGGCGCTGACGAGTCGCCGACACCTGAGGAGCACGCGGTCCGGCACTCGGAGGTCCAGCGCATCACGGACCTGATGGAGAAGCTGCCGGAGAAGCTGCGGGAGATCCTGCGGCTCCGGGTGGTGGCGGGGATGTCAGCCGAGGAGACCGGCCGGGCACTGGGGATGACACCGGGGGCGGTGAGGGTCGCACAGCATCGGGCGTTGAACACGCTCAGGGGGTATGTGGGGCATGAGGGACGAGGAGCAGGGGAGGGGCATCATGGCTGACCGATTCGACTTGGACGCGATCGACGCCGATGACGCACTGCTCGACCTGCTGGCTGCTGGAGGGGAGTCCGCGTACTACGCGGGCGAGCACGACCCGGCCGTGGCGTTGCTGGCCGAGCTTCGGCTGGCCGTGGAGGTCGAGGACGAACTCCCGGTGGAGACGATCGACGACCCGGAGAGCTTCCTGGCGCGTTGCGCTGCGCTGAACCCGGTGACGGATCCGTTCGCCCGCAAGATGGCGGCGCGTGGTCTGGCGCTCGGTGTCGCCGCGGTGGCCGCGCTGTCGGTCTCCGGGGTGGCCGCGGCCGTCACCGGCGACCCGCTGTCGCCGTACGAGAAGGTGATCGAGAAGATCACCGAGGCGGTCACGCCGCAGACGGACTTCCCGAAGGAACAGCTCGGCGGGTACCCGGTCCTCGACAAGGCCAAGATCGTCAAGGTCCAGAAGAACTTCCAGAAGAAGCAGGAAGAGAAGGCCGCCGAGGCCCAGCAGGACAAGACGCTGGCCAACGGCGAGCTGCCGCAGGCGAACGTCGAGCCGGAGCCGCCGCTGTTGCGGCCGCCGGTGGAGACCAAGCCGCTGGTGATCGAGCAGCCGGTTCCGCAGCCGACGCAACCGACGCAGACCACCCAGCCGCCGGTCGATCCGAAGCCGGGCGACCCGACGACCAAGCCGTCCGACCCGCCGCCGAGCGATCCGCCGCCGACGGAGCCGAGCACGCCGCCGGAGACCCCGCCGCCGTCCACGCCGACCGATCCGCCGGCTTCGCCACCGCCGACGGACCCGACCAGCCCGCCCACGACGCCGACCAACAACGGCGAGACGGGGAACAACCCGAACCCGGGCAGCACCGACCCGACCACAGCGCCGAGTACGGCGCCGACGGGTGACACCGGCAGCAACCCGTTACCGGGCCAGGACGGCGAGACCGGTCAGACCGGCGATGGCGGCAAGCCCACCGGCGAGGTCAAGCCCAGTACGCCGCCGCTCGGTGACCAGCCGGGCGACAGCAAGCCGGTCGACAACCCCGCCGACGGCGGCAAGGACGTCGTACCGGTGTTGCCGACGCCGTCCGGTGCGCCGGTCGAGGTGCAGAGCGTGGTGCAGTTCTTCGGCCGCGGCCTGGAGCTGATCGGCAAGCACTCCAACGGCAAGGTGACGTCGGGCTCGGTCCGCCAGCAGTACCCCAAGGGCAAGCACTCGACGGGGTCCTACGCGGAGGGTAAGCACGCGGCGATCGAGCGCACCCATGGCTCGATCGAGGACGAGACCGTGCTGCAGATCCTCGGGGTGCTGAACAAGCCCGCGCAGTGAACTGAACGGCGATTCAGGGCCCGGGTCTGCACCCGGGCCCTGGTCATGTGCGTGGTGACCCGGAGTCCGATTCTGACTCCGGGTAGCGGCGGCATACGATGGTGGTCCGTTCTCGCCGGACAAAGGTGCACGTTTTTCCCATGGACATCACAGCCGCTGGAGTTCCCGACAAGTTTGCCGCGCTCGGCCTGACCTTCGACGACGTCCTGCTGCAGCCCAACGAATCGGACGTCATCCCTTCCGAGGCTGTCACCCGGTCCCGGGTGAGCCGCAACATCGAGGTCAACATCCCGCTGCTGTCCAGTGCCATGGACACCGTCACCGAGGCCCGGATGGCGATCGCCATGGCCCGTCAGGGCGGTCTCGGCGTGCTGCACCGCAACCTGTCGATCGAGGACCAGGCCCAGCAGGTCGACCTGGTCAAGCGCTCGGAGTCCGGGATGATCGCGCAGCCGATCACCATCGGCCCGGAGGCCAGCATCGGCGAGGCCGACGCGCTCTGTGCGCAGTACCGGATCTCCGGTGTGCCGGTCGTCGACGACGCCGGTGTCCTGGTCGGCATCGTGACGAACCGTGACATGCGCTTCGAGAGCGACATGAACCGCCCGGTCCGCGAGGTGATGACCCGGCAGCCGCTGATCACCGGCAAGCAGGGGATCACCGCCGACGACGCGATGGCGCTGCTCAGCAAGCACAAGGTCGAGAAGCTGCCGCTGGTCGACGCCGACGGCAAGCTGACCGGTCTGATCACGCTGAAGGACTTCGTGAAGCGGGACAAGTTCCCGCTCTCCACCAAGGACGACACCGGCCGGCTGCGCGTCGCCGGTGCGATCGGCTTCTTCGGCGAGGCCTACAAGCGGGCGATGACGCTGGTCGAGGCCGGGGTCGACCTGCTCGTGGTGGACACCGCGCACGGTCACTCGCAGGCCCAGCTGGAGATCATCCGCAAGCTCAAGGCCGACCCGGCCACCCGCGGCGTCGACGTCGTCGGCGGCAACGTCGGGACCCGGGGCGGCGCGCAGGCGCTCGTCGACGCGGGCGCGGACGGCGTGAAGGTCGGCGTCGGACCGGGCTCGATCTGTACGACGCGCGTCGTGTCCGGCGTCGGTGTCCCGCAGGTCACCGCGATCTACGAGGCCTCGCTGGCGTGCAAGCCGGCCGGCGTACCGGTGATCGGCGACGGCGGCCTGCAGTACTCGGGTGACATCGCGAAGGCGCTGGTCGCCGGTGCGGACACGGTGATGCTCGGCTCGCTGCTCGCCGGTTGCGAGGAGTCGCCCGGCGACCTGGTCTTCATCAACGGCAAGCAGTTCAAGGCCTACCGCGGTATGGGTTCGCTCGGCGCGATGCAGTCCGGCGGGCTGCGCAAGTCGTACTCGAAGGACCGCTACTTCCAGAGCGATGTCGGCAGCGACGAGAAGCTGATCGCCGAGGGCGTCGAGGGCCAGGTGCCGTACCGCGGCCCGCTGTCGGCCGTCGCCCACCAGCTGATCGGCGGCCTGCGCCAGTCGATGTGGTACACCGGCGCCCGCACGGTGCCCGAGCTGCAGGACAAGGGCCGGTTCGTCCGGATCACCTCGGCCGGCCTGCAAGAATCGCACCCGCACGACATCCAGATGACGGTCGAAGCGCCGAACTACTCCGGCCGCTGACCCGCCCGTAAGCGAAGGACACCAGATGACCGAGATCGAGATCGGCCGGGCCAAGCGCGGGCGGCAGGCGTACGCCTTCGACGACATTGCGATCGTGCCGTCGCGCCGGACCCGGGATCCCGAGGAGGTTTCGGTCGCCTGGCAGATCGACGCGTACCGGTTCGAGCTGCCGATCCTGGCCGCGCCGATGGACTCGGTGATGTCGCCGGCGACGGCGATCGCGATCGGCAAGGCCGGCGGGCTCGGGGTACTGAATCTCGAAGGGCTCTGGACGCGGTACGAGGACCCGACCAAGTTGCTCGAGGAGATCACCTCCCTCGATCGTGAGCAGGCCACGCACCGGCTGCAGGAGATCTACTCGGCGCCGATCAAGCCCGAGCTGATCTCCCAGCGCGTGCAGGAGATCCGCAACTCCGGTGTCACGGTGGCCGGCGCGTTGTCGCCGCAGCGGACCAAGCAGTTCGCGAAGCACGTGGTTGATGCGGGCGTCGATCTCTTCGTCATCCGCGGTACGACGGTGTCGGCCGAGCACGTGTCCGGTCAGGCCGAGCCGCTGAACCTGAAGCAGTTCATCTACGACCTCGACGTGCCGGTGATTGTCGGCGGCTGTGCCACGCACCAGGCCGCACTGCACCTGATGCGGACGGGGGCGGCCGGCGTACTGGTCGGCTTCGGTGGTGGTGCTGCGCACACGACTCGCAAGGTGCTCGGCGTTGCGGTGCCGATGGCGTCTGCGGTGGCCGATGTGGCTGCGGCGCGGCGTGACTACATGGACGAGTCCGGTGGTCGCTACGTGCACGTGATCGCGGACGGTTCGGTCGGTCGCTCCGGCGATGTCGCGAAGGCGGTTGCCTGCGGTGCCGATGCCGTGATGGTCGGCTCGCCGCTGGCTCGGGCCAGCGATGCGCCCGGCGGTGGGTATCACTGGGGTGCCGAGGCGTGGCACGCCGATCTGCCCCGTGGCGAGCGCGTCGAGGTCGGCGTCACCGGCACGATGGAGCAGATCCTGTTCGGCCCTTCCTGGGTCCCGGACGGCACCATGAACCTGGTCGGCGCGCTCAAGCGAGCCATGGCGACCACGGGCTACACCGAGCTGAAGGAATTCCAGCGGGTCGAGGTCGTCGTCGGTTGAGCACCGGCGTCCTGATCCTGCACGGCTCCAGCGGTACGCCGGACGCGGATCGGGCCCGGATCCTGCGCGACGAGGGGTACGACGTACTGGCACCGGCCTGGCCTGTTCGGGCCGAGGTGCCGCTGGAGTCGTTCCCGCTCGACGAGTTGGCGGGGCGCAACGATCGGCTCGTGGTGATGGGCAGCTCCTGGGGTGCCGAGGCGGCACTGCTGCTCGGGGCACTCGACGAGCGGATCCACGCGGTGGTCGCCTTCGCTCCGAGCGCCTACGTGTGGGGTCGGGTGGACGAGGACGGCAGCCAGCGGTCGGCGTGGACGTGGCGAGGTGAGCCGCTGCCGTTCGTGCCGTTCGCCACGGACTGGCAGCCGGATGCGGATCCGCCTAGCTACACGTCGTTGTACCGACAGAGCCTTAGCAAGGCTGACTACGAGTCGGCGCGGATACCGGTCGAGCGGATCCGCGACGTACTGCTGATCGCTGGTGGCGACGACAAGGTCTGGCCGTCGGTGGACTTCACCGAGGAGATCGTCCGGCGGCGCGGTGCGTTGCCGACGCGGCTGGTGGTCGGTGACGCGGCCGGGCATCGGCCGGTGCTGCCGGGCGAGACGCCGAAGACGGCCGGGCAGACGATGGCCCGAGGTGGCACCGAGGCGGCCGACCGCGAGCTCGGCGATCGCGCGTGGCCCGAGATCCTCACGCTGCTGCACGACGTGCGGCGAGCGGCATCGCTTGATGAACTCTGAAAGGATTGCCGCATGGGACTGTTCAGCCGCAAGCGCAACCAGGACGCCGACAACGCCGCCCTCGCTGGGGCGCGCGCGAAGCTGACCTCGGACGACGTGGATCAGGTGCGGTTCCTGATCACCTCGAAGCTGCTCATCCACGCGACCAAGCTGGTGATCGACCGGACCGGACTGGACATCAAGAAGGCGCGGCAGATCGTCGACGAGATCCGGTACGGGACCTATGTGCCGCCGATCGAGAAGACGCCGCTGATGCGCAGGCCGGGGACGAACCTGGCCGAGCGCACCCGCGCGCTGAAGGCTGCGGGTGACCTACACCAGGCGACCGCTCTGGTGGTGTCGGAGACCGGTATGACGGAGGCGGAGGCCGGCCTGTTCGTCGGTGCTCTGAACATCGACCTGCAGGACTAAGGCGTCCACCCCGGATCGCGTCCGAAGGTGCCGAGCAGTACGTCGCCCGGGTCTGTGAAGCCCGCGATCGGCGCGCTGACCATCCCCATCGAGCGGTAGAGCTCGGCGCGATCCGCGAACCAGTCCGCGACCGGTCCGATCAGTTCCGGGTCCAGGCTGCGGTCGGCCCCGATCGCAGCGGCCAGATCCCAGGTGTGGATCAGATGGTCCGCGATCAGTTGGCGAAGGTACTCCGCCGGGTCCTCGTCGCCGTACGACAGATGGACGGCAGTCGCCGGTAGCGCGGCCGCCGCTTGAGCAGCTCGTCCGGCCTCGCTTGCCGCCGCAGCCGGATCGGAACCGAGCAGGTCTCCGTCCAGCGTCGAGCCGACGTCCGCGATGGTCTGGCCGGCCATCAGTGGCGCGGTCCAGCGCTCTTCGCCGACCACATGGTTCACCAGCGCTCGTACGTCCCAGTCGGCACACGGCGTCACCGCCGACCACTGCTCGTCGCCCACCGCGGCGACCAGGCGGACGAATCCGTCCACGCTGCGGTTGTGCAGTTCCACGACCTCCATGACGATTCCCCCTCTCACCGTCAGAGTCCGCCCGCGCGGATCGGCCGTCAACGCCCGAGCCCCAGCGGTAAGGGCCCCGTACGCCGCTAGGGCGTGTCTCTTAACTCCCCGCCTACTGCGCTGCACCCGGTGCGGCACCTCGCCGCACTGGCGGAAAGGCCACGATGGAAAAGCATCGAGGCCTTCCCTCCAGCACGCCGAGCTACCGCACCGGGCACATGCTCGCTACGGCGCGGACTTAAGAGACACGCCCTAGCCGCCGATGCGGCGTTCGGGGCCGGTGAGGAGTTGCTGGGCGGCCTCGTGAGCGTGCTGGGACGCGGTGAGGTCGCCGGTCGCGGCCAGCAGGTCGCCGTGGTGGCGGTAGCAGTCGGCGGCCAGGTCCTTCATCTCGGGATCGTCGTCGGTGAACGGGATCAGGGCCGTGGCCACCTCGGCACACCAGCCGGCCAGGTCGAGAGCGAGCTCGAGCCGTCCGGACTGGTAGTACGCGTTGGAGACATCGCGCAGCAGCTTCGCCCAGATCGGCGCGTAGGTGCTCGTCTCGTAGCGCATCCGCTGTGACTCGCGCTCCGAGGAGATCGCGAACAGGTAGTGCGCTTCCACGCCCAGGGTCAGCGCAGTGTCCACGTCCTGCACCAGCAACTGCGGGACGAGCTCAGCCAGCTCAGTCGCGCGCACTGCGGCCGACTCGGGGTCGGTGCGGCCGGAGACCGTCGCCAGCGTCATGCCCGGCGCTGGCTCGGCCAGGGCGAGCAGGCGGAAGTACTGCTCGTACGGGCCGAGCTTGATCTCCGCGTTCTCGAGTGCGGTGACCAGAGTGAGCGGTAGACCGCGCTCCAGCTCTTCAGTCACCCGGGCAGCCGTCTCCGCGTCGGTGTCAAAGGCGGTGCGCAGACAGGTCTCGCCCTCCATCAACCGCCCGACGATCCCGAGGTGTTTGCCCTTGCGGGTGAGTGCGGCGACCAGTGTGCGCATGTCGGTCGCGGAGTCCGAGTCGGCGAGTGTGTCTGCCGTGGTCAGCCCGATCTCGTCGGCTTCCAGTGCCAAGTCGAGTCGGCCCTCGGCCGCATGGACGTCGGCGGATACGGCGGTCGCCGTACAGAGGTAGCGCGCGTAGGACAGGGACTGCGGGCTCTCGTTGATCTGGTCGGCCAGCTGGAGGAACAGCTGGGTGGCCGCGTCCGCGGACGCGACGGCCAGCGCGGGATCGCCGTACCGGCGCAGGATCAGCGCGTTCATCGCGAGCACCCGGGCGAAGTCCGGCTGGTGCCGCAGTCCGTCCTCGCCGCTGACCAGCTGACCGTACGAGATGACTGCGCCATCCATCTCCAGTACGGCGGTAGCGCCGCGACCGCGGTGCGCCTGCGTCATCGCCCGCCGTGCCCGGATATCGGCCAGGAAGGATGTGGCGTCGAGCACACCGGCGTCACTCAGTTCGGTATAGCCCAGTTGCGCCTCGTGCAGCGCTGCCAGCGCCTCCTCATGTCGACCGGACGCGTTCAGTGAGCCGGCCAGCTCGTACTGGGTAGCGGCCATCAGATGCTTGGCCTCGTAGTGGTTCGGGCTCCCCTCGGCCCGCTCCCTGGCCAGCTCGATAACGCGTTGCTGGTAAGGCCCTGCCTCGTCGGCACGGCCTTCCTCGATCAGTACCTGGGCTGTCTGCAGCGCCTCACCGAGCTCGTCCTCAGGAGGCGTGAAGAGCCCCCCGCTGTCCACCATCTCGCAGTTCCACCCCTTCACGACGTTCAGCCGTCCAGCCTAGGGCAATGCATCTGCACGTGCAGGTGGACACGAACACGAGTTCCACTACTGACACTTCCTATTACTGGCAGGTAGCCTGGAGGAATGAGCGAGCAGACGTCGATTCCTGCTGACCCGGAGCTCGATCCGACCGCGTCCTATGCGACCGATCAGTCGGTGATCCGGCGGTTGTCGGGGTTGCTGCGCGCTTCGGCTGGCACGCGGACGTCGTACGCGCCGGCTACCGGGCAGCCGATCGCTGACCTGCCGATCTCCAGCCCGGATGACGTGATCGCCGCTGTGCGGTCGGCGCGGAAGACCCAGCTGAGCTGGCGTCAGGTGCCGCTGGACGAGCGGGCCGCGATCCTGCTGCGCTACCACGACCTGGTGCTGGATCACCGGCACGAGCTGGTCGACCTGGTGATCCGGGAGTCCGGCAAGGCACGCAAGCAGGCCTTCGAGGAGGTCGCGCACGTCGCGATGACCGCCCGGTACTACGGTCGCAAGGCGCACGAACTGCTCGACCCGCAGCGCAAGCTCGGCATGTTCCCGGTGCTGACCCGTGCGGAGCAGCGGTTCGTCCCGAAGGGTGTCGTCGGCATCATCTCGCCGTGGAACTACCCGCTCAGCATGGCGATGGCCGACGGGCTGCCCGCGGTCCTGGCCGGCAACACCGTCGTACACAAACCGGACAGCCAGACCCCGCTGACCGCGCTGCGAGCGATCGAGCTCCTGTACGACGCAGGTCTGCCGCGCGAAGCGTGGATCCCGGTGAACGGGGACGGGCCGACGGTCGGCGGCGCGATCATCCAGAACACCGACTACATCTGCTTCACCGGCTCCACGAAGACCGGGCGCCTGGTCGCGCAGCAGGCAGCCGAGCGACTGATCGGGTTCAGCCTGGAGCTCGGTGGCAAGAACCCGATGCTGGTACTGCGTGATGCGGACGTGCAGCGCGCGGCCGAGGGCGCCGTACGGGCTTGTTTCGCGAGTGCCGGCCAGCTCTGTGTGTCGATGGAGCGCCTGTACGTCGCCGACCAGGTGTACGACGCGTTCGTGACAGCGTTCGTCGCGCGGGTGAGCAAGCTGAAGCTGTCGGCCGGGACCGGCTGGGATGTCGACATGGGCTCGCTGATCTCGAAGGCGCAACTGGAGACGGTGACCCGGCATGTCGAGGACGCCAGGTCCAAGGGCGCCGTCGTACTGGCTGGTGGGAAGGCGCGGCCGGAGATCGGCCCGCTGTTCTACGAGCCGACTGTGCTGTCCGGTGTGACGCCAGCGATGGAGTGCTTCGACAACGAGACCTTCGGGCCGGTCGTGTCGATCTACCGGTTCTCCGACGAGTCCGAGGCGATCCAGCGCGCCAACGAGGGTGAGTACGGGCTGAACGCGAGCGTCTACACCCGGGACACCCGCCGAGGCCGCGCGGTCGCGGCGCAACTGGTGGCCGGCACGGTCAACGTGAACGAGGGGTACGCGGCGACCTTCGGCTCGATCGACACCCCGATGGGTGGCATGCGCTCGTCCGGCGTCGGTCGTCGCCAAGGCGTCGAAGGCATCCGCCGGTACGTCGATCCGCAGGCGATCGCGACGCAGCGGCTGCTGCCGATCGCGGCATCGCACGGCCTGTCCGACCAGGCGTACGCCGAGGTCATGACCGGCGCCCTCCGCGTTCTGAAGAAGCTGGGTCGCGCTTGATCCTCTAGCTTGGAGTCAACATGTCGTTCGACTATGACGTGCTCATCATCGGGTCCGGGTTCGGCGGATCCGTCAGTGCGCTGCGGCTGACGGAGAAGGGCTACGACGTCGCGGTGCTCGAGGCCGGGGCGCGGTTCGAGGACTCCGGGTTCGCGAAGACCTCGTGGGACAAGAAGCGGTTCCTGTTCGCGCCCAAACTCGGCATGTACGGTATCCAGCGGATCAGCGCGCTCAAGGACGTGATCATCCTGTCCGGCGCCGGGGTCGGCGGCGGCAGTCTCGTCTACGCGAACACGCTCTACGAACCGCTGGACGCGTTCTACGCCGACCGCCAGTGGGCGCACATCACCGACTGGAAGTCCGAGCTCGCGCCGTACTACGACCAGGCGAAGCGGATGCTCGGTGTCGCCACCTATCCCGGATTCACCCCGGCCGACCAGGTGATGAAGCAGGTCGCCGATGACATGGGCGTGGGCGACACCTTCCACCCGACCCCGGTCGGCGTCTTCTTCGGCTCACCCGGGGTCGAGGTCGACGATCCCTACTTCGGTGGCGCGGGCCCCCGCCGTACCGGCTGTATCGAGTGCGGCGAGTGCATGACGGGCTGCCGGCACAACGCGAAGAACACGCTGACCAAGAACTACCTCTACCTGGCCGAGAAGGCCGGGGCTCGCGTCTACCCGCTGACCACGGTGACCTCGGTCGAGCCATTGCCGGACGGCGGGTACGCCGTGGACACCCGCGGGACCGCGGATCGGAAGAGCGCCAGGCGGTTCACCGCGCAGCAGGTCATCTTCGCGGCCTCCGCCCTCGGTACGGCGAAACTCCTGCATCGACTGCGGGACGAGAACAAGCTGCCGCGGTTGTCGACCCGGCTCGGCGTACTCACCCGGACGAACTCCGAGTCCTTGCTCGGCGCGATGGCGATGAACCTCGACATCGACTACACCCGCGGGGTCGCGATCACCTCGTCGTTCCACCCGGACGAGATCACCCACATCGAACCGGTTCGGTACGGGCGCGGCAGCAACGCGATGTCGCTGCTGCAGACCGTCCTCACCGACGGGGACGGCGATCGGCCGCGCTGGCGGACGTGGCTGCGCGAGCTGCGGGTGCAGCGGAGCAACCTGCGCCGGCTGTACGACCTGAAGCACTGGTCCGAGCGGACCGTGATCGCGCTCGTCATGCAGACCGCGGACAACTCGATCACCACGTTCGGCAAGCGGGACCGGTTCGGCCGCTGGAAGCTGTCGTCGGAGCAGGGCCACGGCGCCCCGAACCCGTCCTGGATCCCGGTCGCGAACGAGGTCGTCCGCCGGATGGCGCGGGTGATGAAGGGGACGCCGGGCGGGACCATCGGCGAGCCGTTCAACGTGCCGATGACCGCGCACTTCATCGGCGGCTGCGTGATCGGCGACTCCCCGGCCACCGGCGTGGTCGACCCGTACCACCGCGTCTACGGGTACGACGGGCTGCACATCATGGACGGATCGGCGATCTCGGCCAATCTCGGAGTGAACCCGTCGTTGACGATCACCGCCCAGGCCGAGCGGGCGCTGTCGTTCTGGCCGAACAAGGGGACCGACGACACCCGGCCGGCGCTGAACCGGCCGTACCAGCGGTTGCAGCCGGTCGCTCCGTCGTCCCCGGTGGTCCCTGCGGATGCGCCCGGAGCACTCCGGTTGCCGATCGTCCAGATCAGTACAAAGCAGCCTGTGACGAAGTCGTAACGTCTTCCTGATCTTTCATCGAGGTAATTCTTCGAGGGCGTTGCGAACCCCGATGAAATGAAAGAACCTCAGCCTTCTGGAGAGGCTGAGGTGATTCGCTGAAAGGTGCCGTAAAAGGGAGCGAGCCCCTCGGGAACGTTTCCGCCCAAATCGTTTCCCGAGGGGCTCACTCAAGCCGGGGTGAGGCGCCCGGCGCTTTGGGATCGGGTCACCAACCATGGCTGGCGACCCGAGCTCTTGGTCACTACCTTACATCCGATTTCTGGAGTTTCGAGCCCTGCGGAGTGGTTGTTATCACTCTGCGTGCCGTTCGTAATGATCGGCCACTCGTTGCTCTTTGTTACCGGGTGGCGGTCTTCCTTGCGGTAACCGCCTCTGCTCACATCAACGAGCCCTTCTACAGGGGGTTACGAGGTTCCCAAGAAAAATCAAAAAACTTTCTCCGGGGCCGGGCGGCAGTCGCTCAGAGTTGCTGTGACCCGGGCCGCAGCCGCGCGGTACCGGCCTGCCCTAAGGTGTGGCCGCGACCTCTCGGTCCGGATCAGGCAGGAGAACCATGGGCGACATCGTGGACGTGGCACGTGAGCAGGTGCTGGAGCAGGGCATCGGCCTGCGCCAGGAGCAGCTCGTCGAGGTGCTGCAGACGCCGGACGACCGGCTGCCGGAGCTGCTGGCGCTCGCGCACGACGTGCGGGTGAAGTGGTGCGGCGAGGAGATCGAGGTCGAGGGGATCATCTCGCTGAAGACCGGCGGGTGCCCGGAGGACTGCCACTTCTGCTCCCAGTCGGGCCAGTTCACCTCTCCGGTGCGTGCGGTCTGGCTGAACATCCCCGAGCTGGTCAAGGCGGCGCAGGAGACGGCTGCGACCGGTGCGACCGAGTTCTGCATCGTGGCGGCGGTCCGCGGCCCGGACGCGCGGCTGATGTCGCAGGTGAAGGCCGGCATCGAGGCCATCAACGCTGCGGTCGACATCAACATCGCCTGCTCGCTCGGCATGCTCACCCAGGAGCAGGTCGACGAACTGAAGGCGATGGGGGTGCACCGCTACAACCACAACCTGGAGTCGGCGCGCTCCTACTTCCCGGACGTCGTCACCACGCACTCCTTCGAGGAGCGCTGGGAGACCTGCCTGATGGTCCGCGAGTCCGGTATGGAGCTGTGCTGCGGCGGACTGGTCGGAATGGGTGAGTCCCTGGAGCAGCGTGCCGAGCTGGCCGCGCAGCTGGCCGAGCTGGAGCCACACGAGGTCCCACTGAACTTCCTGAACCCCCGGCCGGGCACACCGTTCGGCGACATGGAGGTGATGGACGGCAAGGACGCACTGCGCACCATCGCCGCCTTCCGCCTGGCCATGCCGCGCACAGTGCTCCGGTACGCCGGTGGTCGCGAGCTGACCCTTGGTGACCTGGGGACCCGCGACGGACTGCTCGGTGGAATCAACGCTGTGATTGTCGGCAACTACCTGACCACGCTTGGCCGCCCGGCCACGGCTGACCTTGATCTGCTGGCCGAGCTCAAGATGCCGGTCAAGGAGCTTCAGAAGACGCTATGACGTACTGCGGACACTGTGGCCGCTCACAGGCCGACGGCAGCCACGAGGACTGCCGTCGGGCGCTGGCGATGGAACCACCGCGGTACTGCGCCGAGTGCCGCCGGCGGATGGTCGTGCAGGTCCACCCGATGGGGTGGAGCGCCCGCTGCTCCGTCCACGGCACTCTGTCTAGCTAACGGACTGCATCTGAGGCTGCCACGACGTCGACGAGTCCATGGCCCTTGTCGTACGACGTAGTGCCGCCGCCTCGGCTGTCGGGCTCGTAGGCCGCACCGTTGGCGTACTTGTGTGCGGTCGAGATCAGTGCGGTCTCGATCTGGGCCGGAGTCGCCGACGGGTTCGCCTGGAACAGTTGGGCGACGATCCCGGCGATGTGCGGCGCGGCCATCGACGTACCGCTGATGGTGTTGTAGTTGCCGCCGTCCAGCGGTTTGAGGCCGGTGCTGCAGATCGGCAGGTAGACCCGGCAGGACGAGGTGATGTCCTCACCAGGTGCGGACAGGTCCGGGTAGGTGGACTGCGTGCCGTTCAGGCCGCGCGACGAGAAGCTGGAGACCTGTCCACTCCGTGTGCCGGTGGCGAGGTCGTAGTACGAGGCGACCGACAGGATGCCGCCGGTCGGGTCCTGGCCGGGCGGGTTGGTCAGCGACTTGGTGCCGTCGCCACCGTCGTTGCCGGCGGCCCAGACTGTGACGACACCCTCAGCAGCCAGTGCACGCTGGAGTTTGACGGTGGCCGAGTTCGGGTCGAAGGCACCGCCGCCGGACGGACCGTACGAGTTGTTGGTGACCTTGATCGGCGGGCACTTGCTCGCCGGCACCCCGGCGCCGCATGGAGTTGCGTGATTCTCCAGCACCCAGTTGAGCGCCGCGTCCGCGCCGACGATCAGCAAGGCCGCACCGACCGAGACACTCACCAGCGAGGCGCCAGGGGCAGCGCCCTGGAGCTTGGTGCCGTCGGCGAGCGTCACCTTGCGTCCGGCAACGATTCCGTTGACGTGCGTGCCGTGACCGCCCAGTGAGAGCAAGTCGGTGTCGGCCGAGCCCGCGTCCACCGGCAGGCAGAGGGTCTCCGTCAACGGGTCGCAGACGATCTTGAGGTTCTTCACCACCGCCGAACTGCCGTCGGCCTTCTTGAAGAACGGGTGGGTGGGATCGACACCGCTGTCGATCACCGCGACACTCACGCCACTACCGTCCAGGGCCAGGCCGTTCGCCCCGGTCCGGGTGTCCGCGGCCTCCGCGCCGCGGGTGGCCAGGTGCGAGGTCGACGTACTGACTGTGATCGGCTGGTTGCCCTCGAGGTAGGTGACCCCAGGTTTGGTGCGGGCGGCCAGGATCTGTGAGCGGGTGCCCTCGGCAACCACCACACCAATCCGGTCGTACGACGACAGCCGTTGCAGGCCGGCGGCCTTGACGGCTGCGTTGGCGGCAGCCAGGTCGGTGCCGTGCACCAGCACCGTGGTGCGCTGCAGCCGGTCGAGCTGCTGACTCAGAAATCCTTGGACCGGCGCGGAATTCTGCGCCTGGGCGTGGATCGGAGTGATCGTGAGCGACAGCAGGCTGGCTGCGGCCAGGGCGATCACTGGGTGGATTCTGCGCATGGGCGCTCCTCACAGAAGGCCAGACAACATGGGCGGTTTACGGCCTGTAGCGATTGCTGCGCTCAATGTAAGCGTGTCAAGGCGTGCGCGGAAGTGATTCGCGCAACGTCAGAACTATCTGATCGCCGTGATCTGCGATGCTTCCCAGATGACGGATACCTGGCTGGAGAAGGACGCTCAGCTGCTCTGGCATCCGTACTCGTCGCTGAGTGAGCCGTCCCCGGTGCGGCTGGTGCGGGGCGCGTCCGGTGTGCGCCTGCAGCTGGCTGACGGCGTCGAGGCGATTGACGCGATGTCCTCGTGGTGGAGCGTCATCCATGGCTACCGGAACCCGGTCCTGGATGCCGCGCTGAAGAGCCAGGTGGACGACTTCAGCCATGTGATGTTCGGCGGGCTCACACACGAGCCTGCGATCCAGCTGGCGGAACGGCTGGTCGAAATCACGCCGGCGCCGCTGGAGCACGTGTTCTTCTGCGACTCCGGCTCGGTGTCGGTCGAGGTCGCGATCAAGCTGGCGCTGCAGTACCAGGTGGCCCGCGGGTACGTCGGGCGGACGCGAATGCTGACTGTGCGTGGCGGGTACCACGGCGACACGTTTGCGCCGATGAGTGTCTGCGACCCGGTCAACGGGATGCACTCGCTGTTCACGGGAGCCCTGCAGGAGCAGGTGTTCGGACCGCAGCCACCGGCCGGTTTCGACCGCCCTGCTGACGATCCGGAGCTGCAGGCCTGGGCGGCGGCCATGTCGGCTGTTGCTGCCTCGTCGGCTGATGAGGTTGCGGCGATTGTGGTGGAGCCGATCCTGCAGGGTGCAGGTGGCATGTATCCCTACAGTCCGGCCTGCCTGCGCGTCCTGCGCTCGTTGGCCGATGAGCACGGCTTCCTGCTGATCCTCGACGAGATCGCCACCGGCTTCGGTCGCACTGGTGTGTTGTTCGCCTCTGAGCACGCAGGAGTCGACCCGGACATCCTGTGTGTCGGCAAAGCCCTGACCGGCGGCTATCTGTCGCTGGCCGCGATGCTGTGTACGGCGGAGGTCGCGCAGACCGTGTCCAACGGTCCTGGCGGTGCACTGATGCACGGGCCGACCTTCATGGCCAATCCGCTGGCTTGCTCGGTGGCACTCGCGTCAATCGATCTACTGCTGGCTCAGGACTGGGCTACGCGAGTGGCTGAGATTTCTGCCGGTCTGACGGCTGGACTGGCCCCGGCTGCGGAGTTGCCGGGTGTGAAGGACGTTCGGGTGCTCGGTGCGGTCGGCGTCGTCCAGCTGGCCGGTCCGGTCGACATGGTGCGGATGACGGACGCCGTACTGCGGCGTGGTGTCTGGGTCCGCCCGTTCCGCGATCTCGTGTACACGATGCCGCCGTACGTGTGCACGGAGTCGGAGATCGCCACCATCGGGTCTGCGATCACCGATGCGATCCGTGAGGTCGGCTGATGCTCGAGGAGTGGCTCGCCCCGAAGGCTGCGGCGCTGGAGGTCCGTGGGCTGACCCGACGACTCCGGGCGCGGTCTGCTGACGACGACCTGATCGACCTGGCCGGCAACGACTATCTGGGCCTGGCACGAGACTCTCGGGTGATCGAGGCAGCCGCCGAAGCAGTCTGCCGCTGGGGGACTGGCGCTACCGCCTCCCGGCTAGTGACTGGTACGACGACGCTGCATGAGGAGCTGGAGTCGGCGCTGGCGGCGTACGTCGGTCAGACGGCCGGATTGGTGTTCTCGTCGGGCTACCTGGCCAACCTGGGCGTTGTAACCGCGCTGGGCGGTCCGGGGACGCTACTGGTGTCCGATGAGCACGTGCATGCGTCACTGATCGATGCGGGCCGGTTGGCTCGGTCGCGGGTGGAGATCGTTCCGCACAACGACGTCGAGGCCGTCACCAAGGTGCTTGCCGAGCGCAACGAACCGCATGCGGTGGTGGCGACCGAGTCGGTCTTCAGTGTGCTCAGCGACGAGGCGCCACTCGTGCCGCTGGCCGAGGTCGCCGCGGCGCACAACGCCGTACTGCTGGTGGACGAGGCGCATGGTCTCGGTGTGACCGGTGGCGGGCGTGGTTCGGTCTATGCGGCCGGGCTGGCCGGGTTGGACCATGTGATCGTCACCATGACGTTGTCCAAGGCGCTGGCGTCACAGGGCGGCGTCGTGCTCGGCCCTGCCGTTCTGCGTGAGCACCTGATCAACCGGTCGCGGCCGTTCATCTACGACACCGCTCTCACACCGGCGTCCTGCGCTGCTGCACTGGCCGCGCTACAGGTGCTCGAGGCTGAGCCGGACCGACCTGCGGCGATTCACTCAGCCGCTGCCCGGCTGGCCACGGCCTCTGGGGTTGCAGCGGCCGCCGGGGCGGTCGTTTCGGTCCCGATGCCCGGTCCGCGAGAGACTGTCCGGGCAGCGGAGTTCTGCCGGGACAATGGCGTACTGGTCGGCAGTTTCCGGCCGCCGTCGGTTCCGGACGGCATCAGCCGGCTGCGGCTGACCGCCCATGCCGGTCTGTCCGACGACGAGCTGGCCAGGGCCTGCGCCGTTATCAGTCAAGCCATCAGCGAGGTTTCATGATCACCATCGTCACCGGTACCGACACCGGCGTGGGCAAGACCGTCGTGACCGCCGCACTCGCCGTACGGGCTGCAGTGCACGGCAAGGTCGCAGTCGTGAAGCCGGCCCAGACAGGTGTCGGCCCGGACGACCCCGCCGACCTGGACGACGTCAACCGCCTGACCGGGATCACCACCCTCTACGAGGGCGTCCGCCTCCGGGACCCGCTCGCGCCGACCACCGCTGCGCGCCGCGAGGGCGTCCCGCTACCGACGGCAGAGGTCCACGCCAAGTCGGTCGACGGGCTCGCTGCTACCCACGAGAACGTCATCGTCGAGGGCGCGGGCGGTCTGCTCGTCGGTCTGGACGCCGAGGGCGGGACTCTGATCGACCTGGCCAAGGCGCTGACCAAGCCGTACACCTTCGTCGTCGTGACCCGGTCCGGCCTGGGCACGCTCAACCACACCGGTCTGACCGTCGAGGCGCTGCGGGCGCGCGGTCTGCCGGTCGAGGGCCTGATCATCGGCTCCTGGCCCGACAAGCCCGACCTGGCCGAGCAGTGCAACCTCGAGGACCTCCCGGCCACCACCGGGCTCAAGGTGCTCGCCCGCATCCCCGCCCGCGCCGGTGACTACGACCAGGAGACCTTCACAAAGGCCGTGCCCGGCTGGTTCGCGTGACCGGTTGCCCAGCCCGGTACGACGATGAGCTCGGGTACTGGGTAGTCGACGACCCGGCGCAGGTCCGCGCCGTGATGCTGGACCCGGCGACATTCCGCCCGGACAACGCCGTACTGGCCCACACGCCTCTGTCGGTGAAGGCCCTGCGGGTCCTGTCCGCCGTGGGCTTCGCCCTACCGCCCACGCTGGCCAACAACGCCGGTGGGTCCCACCGAGCAATCCGCGCCGCAGTCGCTCGCTTCTTCAGCCCAGCCCGAGTGGCAGCCGTCGAACCCCTCACCCGCACGCTACTGACCGACCGAGTCGCCGCCGCCTCCGAACGCCTCGCCGCCGGTGAGCAGGTCGACCTGGTGGAGACCGTCGCCGCCGAGCCACCAGCACTCGTCGTACTGCACCTGCTCGGGCTCAGCGACGTACCGCTCGCCGAACTGAAGGCCTGGAGCCTCGGCTCGCTCGAGCTGTTCTGGGGCTACCCGGACGAGGACCGGCAACTGGAGTTGGCGCACAGCGCGGCCGAGTTCTACGGCTGGTTGCGGTCTCGGACTACCGCGGCTCGCGTGAGTGGCGGTGAGGACCTGTTCGGTGCCTTGGTTGGACTCGGCCTCAGCGACGAAGAGGTGTGTGCGGTCGGCTACTTCCTGTTGATCGCCGGCCAGGAGACCACCACCCAGCTGATCTCCACCGCCTTCCACCGGGCTGTGGGTGGCGGGGCAGCCTCGGTCGAGGACGTGCTGGCGGAGGCGTCGTCGGTGCCCACCTGGCGCCGGGTGACCGCTTCGGCGGTTGCTGTCGGCGACGTGGAGGTGCCGGCTGGGGCGGAGATGTTGCTCGGGCTGACCGGCCACGGCGGTCCGGCGGACCTAGCCTTCGGTGTAGGGATCCACCGCTGTCTGGGCGCCGGTCTAGCCCGTCTGGAGACCCGCGTGGCCCTGGAATGCGCAGTAGAACTCCTGCAGAGCGCACGGCTGGTGGAGGAGCCGCCGATGATCGACCTGCTGTCCTTCCGCGCACCGAAGCGGCTGCTGGTTACAACCTTGCTGACCTGCACCGATACGCTTTGACGGTGGCGGAGCATGAGTTGGTTCTGGTTGTCGACTTCGGAGCGCAGTACGCGCAGTTGATCGCGCGGCGGGTGCGCGAGGCGAAGGTGTACTCCGAGATCGTGCCGCACTCGATGCCGGTCGAGGAGATGCTGGCCCGGCAGCCGAAGGCGATCATCCTGTCCGGCGGGCCCCAGTCCGTGTACGCCGAGGGGGCGCCGCGGGTCGACTCCGCGCTGTTCGACTCCGGCGTTGCGGCGTTCGGGATCTGCTACGGCTTCCAGGCGATGGCTCAGACGCTCGGTGGCGAGGTGCGCCGTACCGGGCTGCGGGAGTTCGGCCGGACGCCGGTGACCGTGAGCGAGTCCGGGAAGCTGCTGGCGGGTATCCCGGAGGAGCTGAACGTGTGGATGTCGCACGGTGACGCTGTGCATGCGCCGCCGGCCGGCTTCGCGGTACTGGCTGCGTCTGAGGGCGCACCGGTGGCAGCGTTCGAGGACGTGGACCGGCAGTTGGCCGGTGTGCAGTGGCACCCGGAGGTGCTGCACTCGCAGGCCGGACAGGCTGTGCTGGAGCACTTCCTCTATGACATCGCCGGTTGTGTCGGCGACTGGACCACCACGAACGTTGTCGACGAGCAGGTCGAGCTCATCCGCCAGCAGGTGGGCGACAAGCAGGTGCTGTGCGCGCTGTCCGGCGGAGTGGACTCCGCAGTGGCCGCTGCGCTGGTCAGCAGGGCTATCGGCGACCAGCTCACCTGTGTGTACGTCGACCACGGTCTGCAGCGTGCCGGTGAGTCCGATCAGATCGAGAAGGACTTCGTCGCCGTCACCGGGACCCGGCTGGAGGTTGTGGACGCGGAGGAGCAGTTCCTCGGCGCACTGGCCGGTGTCACCGACCCGGAGCAGAAGCGGAAGATCGTCGGTCGCGAGTTCATCCGCACCTTCGAGGCGACTGCGCGCAAGCTGGACGCCGAGCGCCACATCGAGTTCCTGGTCCAGGGCACGCTCTACCCGGACGTGGTTGAGTCCGGCGGCGGTGCCGGCACCTCGAACATCAAGTCGCACCACAACGTCGGTGGGCTGCCCGACGACCTGCAGTTCAGCCTGATCGAGCCGCTGCGGACCCTGTTCAAGGACGAGGTCCGTGAGCTCGGTATTGCGCTCGGACTGCCCGAGACGCTGGTCTACCGGCACCCGTTCCCCGGGCCGGGTCTGAGCATCCGCATCATCGGTGAGGTCACCCGGGAGCGTCTGGACATCCTCCGCGCTGCCGACCTGATCGCCCGCACCGAGCTGACCGCGGCCGGCCTGGACCGCGAGATCTGGCAGTTCCCGGTCGTGCTGCTCGCCGACGTCCGCTCGGTCGGCGTCCAAGGTGACGGCCGCACCTACGGCCACCCGGTTGTACTGCGTCCGGTCACCAGCGAGGACGCGATGACCGCGGACTGGGCCCGCCTCCCGTACGACGTGCTGGAGCGGATCTCCACCCGCATCACCAACGAGGTCGACGAGATCAACCGGGTCACTGTCGACATCACCAGCAAGCCGCCGGGCACCATCGAGTGGGAGTGACCCTGCCGTCGCCATACTGACCGGGTGGACGAAGGGGTAGGGGATCCGCGGCTGACCGCGGAAGGTGAAGTCAGCCTGGCCAGGCTGGCGCTGGACGACGACGAGCTGAGCCATGCGGCCGACCACGTCGCGAGCGCACTGGGTGCGTTCCCGACGTTGCCGGAGGCGCACGAGGTGCTGGGCATGCTCGTGAGCCGGCCGGACGGCGGTCCGGAGCTGTGGCCGCTCGACGGTGAGCTCTACGTCGGTACGGCGGTCGCCCGGGCGCATGCGCTCGCGTACCAAGGCCAGTACGCCGAGGCGCTGGAGCTACTGGTGTCAGCGCAAGGACACGAGCCCGCGATGCGCTGGGCGGATGCACCTTGGGTTCTGGACCCGGCCACGCCAGCGCGGATTGAGCCGGGTGATCTGGTCAGCGTGTTCGCGCGGCTGTTCCGCGTGATGCCCGAGCTGCGGCAGGACGACGTACGGGCGGCCTTCACGCCGTACCTGGTGCTGGCCCGGAACATGACTGCGGCGCATCCGGAGTCCTCGTGGCTGTGGTGGGCGGCGTCGATCTACCTGCGCCGCAGCGGCGAGTACGTCGAGGCAGCGGCCGCAGCGGAGCGTTCTGCGCAGCTGGAGCCGAGTGACCGGGCCGACATCGCACTGGGCTACGCCTTGCGTGAGCAGGGCCGCACCGACGACGCCCTGGCCGCATTGCAGCACGGACTGACGTTCGACCCGAAGAACCTGTCGCTGTACGCCGACATCGCCGGTCTGCTCGGTACGGCGGGCCGGCTGGACGAGGCGATCGAGTGGACCGACCGGGCGCTTGCCATCGAGCCTGGTCACGACTGTTCGCTGGTCGAGCGGCATGGGCTGCGCTATCGCCGCGACGGCGACGTCAACGAGCTGGTGGCGATCGCCGACCTGCGTCGATCGGCGGAGCCGGACAGCCACGAGGCGCAGCACGCGGACGCCGAACTGACCGACCGGTCCCGGCAGACCTGGCTCGGTGGGATCGCGATACCGACCGAGGCGGTGATCAACGTGCTCGGGCAGTTCCTGGAGAACCACAGCCCGGGTGACGAGCGGCCGCAACTGTCGCTGGCGGTCTCCTCGATCGAACCGCCGAGCGCACTGCTCTCCGTCGAGCAGATCGCGCCAGGGTCTGACGTGACGTTCAACGAGATCCTCACACCGGACCCACGTCAGCCCGCAGTGCTCGACGGCCGACCGATGCGGCAGATCGAGGTAGCGGTCTGGTCGCACGACGGGACTACCGCTCGCCCCGCGGTTGCACCGCCATCCGAGGCCGGTGCGCAGGCCGTTGCACGGGTGGCCGACTGGGAATGGCTGCACCTGCCGGCGGCGTACGACCGAGCCGTGCTGCTGGCGAATACCTCGCTCGACGACCTGCTCGGCGTACTGGTGCATCCGGTGCTGCCACCGTCGGACGACCTGGCCATCTGGCCGATGTGGATCCGGCAGCTGCAGACCTGGGCCTGTCTCGGGATCGCCCATCACCGGACCGACGAGGCCTGGCCGGACTCCACCCGCCGGAAGGTGCTCGCTGATCTGGCCTACGGTCCGGAGGACTGGGTCACGGAGTCGGCGACCCTGGCGCTGATTGCCACCGCCTGGGCGGATCCGGCGACGCGGGAGGACGTGGCCGAGCTGGTGGGCTGGCGCTTCATGGCGGCGGTCGAGGCAGCACGTGAGCGGCCGCTGACGATCCTCGAGTCGCTGGCCCAGCTGGTCCTCGCGACACCGGCCATGAACTCCTCGGCAGCGAGTCTCGCCCGGGACGTCCTGAACCTGCAGACCGAAGCTCCTGAACCAGCACCAGCACCAGCCCCGGCCGCGAAGAAGCGGCGGGGCTGGTTCAGGCGCGGGTGATCAGGACTCGCTGTTGAGGCGGGTCTCCAACGCTGCGGCTGTCTCCGCCTGGCCGACGCCGCGGAGGCGGTCGACCAGCAGGTAGCCGGTGCGGTACCAGAGGTCGGTGGCCGCTTCCAGAGAGTTGAACAGGTCTTCCAGCGCCTTCTCGTCCTCGGTGCCGTGTTCGGCCAGCAGGAGCTGGGCGTTCAGGTACTGGTCCTCGTAGCCGCCGCGTTCGTAGAGGTCGGCTGCGTGGTCAGCGTGGGCGACCGCGGTCGCCTGGTCGCCCTGCTGGAGGTGGATGAGCGACAGGTCCCAGTGGACACCAGCGGTCTGGAAGATGACGTCCTCATCGGCGGACGGCAGTGCATCCAGGATCGGCTGGGCGGAGGTGGCCAGCTCGAGCGCCCGGGCGTGGTCGCCGGTGTAGCGGGCGGACTGGGCGGCCAAGCGGATGGCCTGTGCCTGCTGCAGTGGGGACTCTGCGGTGCCGAAGTACTGGGCGGCATCGAGGAAGACCTCGACCGCCTCGTCGTCGCGGTCGAGCTGTTCGAGCAGGATGCCCTCGTCCTGGCGCAGAGTGGCCAGCCAAGCCGGGTGGGCGTCGGGGGAGACGTCGGCAAGCAGCTCGCGGACCTTGGTCAGGGCCGACTCGTTCTCGCCGAGCATCCGGTAGGAGTCGATCAGTACGCCGCGGGCGTCGGCCAGGGCGTCATCAGTCAGCACCGACAGCGACTCTTCGGCCGACTCGGCGGCCTCCAGCGGACGGCCGGTCAGCAGGTAGGCGCGGGCCAGCATCAGCTGCGAGTAGGCGACGTGCGCCTCCAGACCGGGTACGCCGGTGGCCAGGGCGACCGCCTCGATCAGGTCCTCGGCCGCTTCGGCCGGGCGCTCCAGCTCCAGCCGCACGCGTCCGCGCAAGTGATATGCGAACGAGCGTTGAGCGTCATGCGGTGAATCGAAGGCAACGGCGATCGCCGGCTCGACCTCCTCGAAACGCTCGTCCTGGAGCAGCAGGTTGGCCAGCAGGATCGCAGTGCTGCCAGCGTGCTCGACGCGCGTGTGTGCCGGCCCGGGCTCGGTCAGGACCTGGATGGCTTCGCTGAACCGTCCGGCCTGGGCGTACATGATCGCCAGCGAATCCCGCTGCGACGGACGCCGCTCGAGCTCGTCGTTCGCGATCAGCCAGCGGATCGGCTCCTCGCCGGCGGCCAGTCCCTCAGCGACCTGACCTTGCTCGCACAGCATCCGGCCGATCCGCCCACGGGTCCGGAGGACCCGGACCTCCTCGCCGAGCTCGTCGTACAGCGCGAGTGCTTCGCTCCACGCGTCCAGTGCGACCTGCGGGTCCTCGCTGCTGGACAGGCCGCGACCGTCGAGCAGTCGGGCGCGGTCGAGCGGAGTCCACTCGCTCTCCGGCACCTCACGCTCGAAGGCCTGCCAGGCTGCGATCGCGGCTTCGCTGTCGAAGTTCAGCCAGTCCTCTTCGGCCCGGTCGAGCCAGCCACTGCCGGATACGGCAGGACGCTCGGCCGGCGCTGTCTGCTCCGTTTGCTCGGCCTGGGCCTGCTTACGCAGCTGAGCGCGCCGCGCGGTCTCCGACAGCGGCAGGTACTCGACCCACGGCTCTGCGGACAGCACGCGCTGGATCTGCTCACTGCGATGCGTGGTGCCGTTGCGGGTATCGAACTGCGCAGCCAGCTCCAGTGCGCGCGCGGCGTAGCGCTCGGCGAGCGCCCCGGCCGGCTCTGCGTCCGCCTGCGGCTGCCGGATCGCCAGGTCACCGTCCACCCGGCTCAAGGCGAGCGATGCCGCCGCCGAGAACGCCATCTCCGCGTACGGCGAGGGCGGGTCTGCCAGCTCGGCAGCGTGCCGCTCGATCAGCTCGACCGCCTTGAGCTCATTACCGGTGCGGGCCAGGAACTCGACATGATCCGCGTGCTCGCTCAGCTCACCGACCCGGTTCCGCAGCAGCCGGTAGGCCTTGCGGTGCGCGTCGACAGCCTCGTCGTACATGCCCTCGGCAACATAAGCCGGGAGGAGTGCGGTGAGCATCTGCTGCGGCTGCTCGGCGCAGGTGAGCTGACCGTCCAGCACGTTCACGGCCAGTGCGACAGCATCCGCCGTCCGGCCGACCGAGGTGAGGTGGTGCACCTTCGAGGTCGGATCGCAGCCGACACAGTCGGACAGGTCGTCACGCGGCGCGGTAGACCAGAGCCGGAACTGCTCGGCCGCGGTCTCTTCGTCGCCGATGTGGTGCGCGACCAGCCAGCGGTGCTGGTGGACGGCGTGCATGCTGTGCCCGCTGAGCCGCCAGCGCTGCTCCATGTCGTCCAGTACGGCGTACGCGCGGTCCAGCGGCACCTCGGGGAACTTGCTGAGGGTGCTGGGCGCGTACTTGTAGCACCAGTGGAACAGGTGTGAGTACTCGCGATACTTGTCCGGCTCCGCGTCCCAGTCCGCCACGCAGCGGGCGAACGGCACCAGCGACTTCCGCGGCTCGCCACCCATCACGTACGCGGTGACGAGTGCGAGGCGGCTGTAGAACGCCAGCTCCGCTTCGCTGGCCGCATCGGCCCGCCGTACGACGTCTTCGAGCAGGGCCGACCGGACCTTCCCGTACGGCGCGCTCTCGGCACGCTGGAGCAGGTCGATGAGTTCCGGGTTCATGGCGTCTGGTCCTCCGGCGTGGGGACGGCCTGGTCGAGCAGGCCGAGGAAAGAGCGGTTCACGAGAGCAGAGTCGGCCGGTGTGATCGGGTGGTAGCCGAGCATCAACGCGTGCCCGTACAACCCTTCCACCGCCAGTTGGGTCAGCTCACGATCGTTGAGTGACGCCATCCGCCGTACCAGCGGGGAGCGGTAGTTCAGCACGAGCTGTGGCCGACTGTCGTCCTTGGTGTCGAGTGCACCGAGCACCTCTGACCACAGTGCGTCGGCCCGGTCCTTGGTGGCACGCAACTCACTCGCGAACTGGGCAGAGCGGTCAACCAGGTAGAGCGCCGGAAGCCCGGCCGGCTCGAACGCCCGTACGACGACCTCGCAGCCCACCGGGTCCAATGCGTCCTGCGCCAGCTGGACGAACGGCCGCAGCCGCAGCTCAGTGTCCGGGTCCAGACTGTCGAAGCTGGTGCTCAGCTCAGTTGGGTCGAATCGGCTGGTGCTCAGCTCGGGCACCACCTCCGGCAGCCGGGCCAGCAGCTCACTGTCGTAGGTGTAGCCGCCGTTCACCACCGTGATCTGCTGCGCGGCCGCGACCGCTGCGAGCTGGCGGAACTCCTCGACCGTGGTGACGTACCTGATCTGGTTGGTGCGTTGCTGCAGTTCCGCAGTGGTCATCCGGCCATGGTTGGTCTCGAAGCGCAGCCAGCGGTGGACCAGCTGGAGCATCTCGTCGTCGTGCAGCGCCAGGGCCTTCACGCCCAGCTGGTGGATGCTGAGGAACCGGTCCAGCTTGGCGGGGTCGGTGTTGCCGAGCCGAACCAGCCAGCCACGCAGCTGATCGCCCAGCGCGTCCCTGGTCGCCTCTAGCGTGCCGTCGTCGAACAGCGCCTCCCGGCTCGCGGTCGGCCGCAGCTCGGAGGTGTCGATGACTGCCCGGACGAAGAAAGCCCAGTCCGGCAGGAGGCCTTCGACGTTCTCCGCGAGGAGCATCCGCTTCAGGTACACGCGGTGTGTGGCGCGCTCGGCCGGGTTCGCGGCGAACGGCAGCACGAACGCCACACCGGTGAGCCCAGCGCTCGGATTGTTCAGGTGGATCACGTCGAACGGAGTGAACCCGAGCTTGTCCTGCGCATAGCCCACCAGCTCGGCCCGCTGCAGCGCTCCCGTGTTCTCCCAAGGCGCCTTGCCGTCGGTCACCTGCTCACCGTTGACGCGGATCTCGATCGGCAGCAGTGCGCCGAACAGGCGGATCAGCTCCACGACAGTGGCGTGTTTGTACCACTGCTCCGCACCACGCCGGGCCTTCAGCGTCACCGTCGTACCGGTCTCGGCGCGGTCCACTGTGGCGGCGAGCTCGTAGCGGCCGTCCGCCGTACCGAGCCAGCGGGTGGCCGGGCCGCCCGTGGGCTGAGTGACGACCTCGATCTCGTCGGCGACCATGAAGGCCGACAGCAGGCCGATACCGAACTGGCCGAGGAACTCCGAGCGGGCGAACCCAATCTCGTCCCGCTTCGAGCTCCGGCCGATAGTGGCCAGCAGCTCGCGCACCTGGTCCGGTAGCAGGCCAATGCCGGTGTCGGCGATGCTCAGGGACCCGTCCGTCGCCTGTACGTCGATCCGTCGCGGTGCCCCCGCCTCGACCGCCTCGCGCGCGGTGATCGCGTCAACGGCGTTCTGCAGCAGCTCTCGCAGGTACACCCGCGGACTGCTGTACAGATGGTTGCTCAGCAGGTCGACGATTCCCTGGAGGTCGACCTGGAAGTTCTCACTCACCCCACACCCCCTTGTTCGCCGCCAACCTACCCAATGGCCAGTTCGCACCGTACTTTGAGAGGTGTCTGGGGGAGGACGCTATGGCATTGACGGTGGGGACCTTCAATCTCAACAACCTGTTCGACCGCTGGAACTTCGCCGGCGCGGTCGACGTACTCGCACAGGGCACCAGCACGGTGCCGGCCACCTACACGTTCGACGACGAGCACCGGCGCCGGCTGCAGCTGGACGGCCGGGGGAAGTTGCTGGTGTCCAAGAAGCCGGAGGACACCGACCGGGTGGCCGAGCGGTTGCTGACGGCCGATGTGGACGTCTGGGTGGTGCAGGAGGTCGAGAACGTCGACGTCCTGCGGGAGTTCAACCGAGAGCACCTGAATGGCGCGTACCAGCACGTGATGGTGATCGACGGCAACGATGCGACCCGGTTCATCGACATCGGGATCCTGTCGCGGCGGCCGATCGGTGGTGTGACCAGCTACCAGCGGGCGTTCCACCCGGACGTGCCGGGGCGGCCGATCTTCTCGCGTGACCTGGTCGAGGTGGAGATTCTGGACGCCCGCGGACGCAAGGTGCTCACGGTGTTCGGGACACACCTGAAGTCGAAGTTCGTCGACTTCGCTGTGGCCGACCCGGTGGCGGCCGCTGCGGAGGCCGAGCTGCTGCGCACGCGGCAGGCCGACACCATCGTGCGGATCATCGCTGCGCGGATGAGCAGCCGGCAGCGGTACCTGCTCTGTGGGGACATGAACGACACACCAGAGTCGCCGGCACTAGCGGCGTACGCGCAGTCCGGTCTGGTGAACGCACTGACTGCTCCGACCGAGATCGGTACGGTGAAGACCACGGTTCAGCTCCCGGCCAACCCGGCGTGGACGTCGACGTTCAAGGGCGCGCGGCAGCCACGGTCGTTCGACCTGATCGATCAGATCTGGTTGTCACCGGCACTGGTGCCACGGCTGAAGGGTGCCTTCATCGGTCGCCGGAAGAAGCTGGCGCGGGACGGTACCGACCATGACCCGGCCTGGATCTCACTGGACGTCTAGGCGTTCGCGATGCCGTCTAGGAGGCGGTCGAGTCCGTAGCGGTACGACTCGGCTGCCACCTCGTTGGGACCTGCGGTGAAACCACCTGCGTTCCAGACCGCAGTCATCGCGGGATGGCGCTCGACGTCGAAGTACGTCTCCCACAGGTCCGAGCGCTCGATCCACCAGGAGTCATGGCTCTGACCGCTGCTCCGCTCGATCAGTTGGCTCTCCGCAGCCAGGCTGGCCGCAGAGTCGACGTACGTCGAGATTGCCAGCGCCGCGGTGTTCGTGTCGCGCGGTGTGAGGTTCAGAGCGCTCACCACGGACAGCAGGTACTCACGGCCTGCCAGCAATCCCGGTCCGGCGGGTGGGCGGATCGGGGAGACCTGTGAGAGCCACGGGTGCCGGTTGAACATCAGCTGGGTCTGTTCGGAGTACAGATCGACCTGTGCACGCCAGTCGTCCGGACGGGGGTCGTTGGGCCCGGGTAGCTCACGCTCGCCGAGCACCTGGTCGACCATGAGCTCCAGGAGGTCGTCCTTCGACGGGACGTAGGTGTAGAGCGTCATGGTGCCGACGCCGAGCTCCTTGGCCACGCCACCCATGGAGGCCGCGGCCAGACCGTCACTGTCGGCCAGCCGGATCCCGGTGGCGACCACCTCGTTCACATCCAGCGACGGACGCCGCCCTGCGCCCTTGGCGGCCGGGGCGAGCGGGCGGTGGTTACGCCACAGCAGCGCAAGCGTGCGATCGACCGTCACGGAACCAACCATAGGCGCTGGTTTGAATTCTCGTATACCCTACGAGAATTACTTCGAAGCTGAGGGGAACGGCATGACGATCTTGGTGACCGGTGCGACTGCGAGCGTCGGACGGCTCGTGGTGGATGAGCTCGTGGCAGCTGGAGCGCCAGTGCGGGCGCTGACGAACAAACCGGCTCGCGCTGCGCTTCCAGCAGGTGTTGAGGTCGCGACTGGCTACCTGGGCAAGCCGGAGTCGCTACCGGCGGCACTCCAGGGCATCGACACGGTCTACCTGGCGCCCCTACCGGCGTACGTCGACGACTTCGTCCGGTGCGCCCAGGAGGCCGGCGTACGGCGAGTGGTGGTGCTGTCGGGGGAGCCTGCTGAGTACGAGGCCCAGGGGGATCCGGCGAACTGGCATTACTACCGCGTCGAACGAGCGATCGAGGAGGCCGACTTCGAGTGGACCTTCCTGCGACCCGGCCAGTTCATGAACAACACCCTGGACTGGGCCCCAACGATCAAGTCGGAGGGCGTGGTGCGAGCGCCGTACGCCGCTGCCGTGCAGACGCCGATCGACCTGGTCGACATCGCCGCCGTAGCGCGAGTGGCGCTCCTCGATGAGTCCTTCAACCATCAGAAGCTGGTGATGAGCGGCCCAGAGGCGATCACCCAGCCACAGGAGGTCGAACACATCGCAGCGGCTCTCGGGCGCGAGATCAAGTTCGAAGAGCTCACGCCCCAGCAATACCTAGACCAGTTGGAACCATTCACCGGCCTGGAAACCGCCCAGTGGCTACTAGACGGTTTCCGAATGATGGCCGAGCACCCGATGACCCCAGAGCCCACAGTCGCCAACCTCACCGGCCGCCCAGCAACGCCGTACCGAGACTGGGCGCTACGAAACGTGGCCGCCTTCCGCTGACTTGAATCTGGGTAGAACATGTGTTCGACTGTTCTGCATGAGGTGGGCTGGTCAGCAACTTGACGCGGAGGTTCCTGGTGCGTTGCCGGGGATGGGGTCGATTGCGGGGCTGGTTCGGTCGGTGACTACGCCGGAGTTTCGGGGGGTCACGTTTCATGAGGTGGTGGCGCGGTCGGCGTTGAACTCGGTGCCTGGTGGCGGGTTGCCGTTCAACTGGACGGTGAATCCGTACCGGGGGTGTACGCATGCTTGCCGGTACTGTTTCGCGCGGCCGACGCACAAGTATCTGGAGCTTGATCAGGGGCTGGACTTCGATCGGCAGATCGTTGTGAAGACGAATGTGGCCGACGTACTGCGGCGGGAGTTGGTGCGGCCGTCGTGGAAGCGGGAACAGGTTGCCTTGGGCACCAATACGGATCCGTACCAGCGGGCCGAGGGTCGGTACCGGCTGATGCCGGGGATCATCGGCGCGCTGGCAGGTTCCGGTACGCCGTTGTCGGTGCTCACGAAGGGGACGCTGCTCCGGCGTGATCTCGATCTACTGGTGTCCGCGGCGAGCGAGGTTTCGGTCGGGATCGGGGTGTCGCTCGCACTCGGGGACGAGGAACTGCGGCGGCGGCTGGAGCCCGGCGTACCGTCTGTGCGCGGCCGGCTCGAGCTGATCCGTGCCGTGCGTGAGGCCGGGTTGCCGTGTGGGGTGATGGTCGCTCCGGTGCTGCCCTGGTTGACCGACTCGGCCGATCAGCTCGACGATCTGTTCGGTGAGCTCGCAGCGGCGGGCGCGACCGGAGTCACCACGCTCGTCCTGCACCTTCGACCGGGCGTGAAGGACTGGTTCATGAGCTGGCTGGGCCACGACCACCCTGAGCTGGTCGGGCGCTACGAATCGCTCTACGCGCGCGGTTCGAACGCCGCACCCAGCTACCGCACCGCCTTCGAGCAGAAGGTCCGCCCGCTCCTCGACAAACACGGCTTCGGCCGCAGCTCTCGCCACCGCTCGAACCCCTTCGGCGTGGTAGACGGCGCCGACTCCGGCTGGGGCGAGCCCGCCGCAACCCACCCTCGCTTCCGCGGCTCGGCGACCCCCGCCCGGGAGCGCCGCCACGAGCCGCCGGCACAAGAAGCCCTGTTCTGACGGGTGACTACGGGAGGGTGAGGATTTCGGGGCCGGCCTTGGTGATGGCGATGGTGTGTTCGGCGTGGACTCCGCGGGTGCCGTCGGCGGAGCGAAGGGTCCAGCCGTCGGGGTCGATGAGGTAGGTGCTGCCGGGCCCGGACCAGAACCAGGGCTCGATGGCGAAGGTGTGGCCGACCTGGAGTTTGAAGCCGCGGCCGGGGCGGCCGGCGTTCGGGACGTGGGGTTCTTCGTGCATGCGGCGGCCGATGCCGTGGCCGCCGAAGTCGAGGTTGGTGCCGACTCCGGCTTCCTTGCCGATGCGGCCGATCGCGGCACCGACGTCACCGAGTCGGTTGCCCGGAAGCGCAGCCGCGATACCGGCGGCCAAGGCGCGCTCGGTGAGCTCGATCAGCTGCAGATCCTCCGGTCGTGGCGTACCGACGCAAAAACTGGTTGCCGCATCCCCGCACCAGCCGTCGACCGAGGCACCACAGTCGACGTTCAGCAGATCGCCGTCCGCGAGCTTGAGATCCGACGGAAGTCCGTGCAGGACGGCATCGTTGACCGACGTACAGATCACGCCGGAGAACGGGCTCGTCGCGAATCCAGGCTGATAGCCCTCGAACAGCGACACGGCCCCGGCCGAGCGGAGCACCTCCCGCGCCACCTCGTCGAGTTCACGCAGCGAGACCCCGACCGCGGCCTCCTTCTTCACTGCGGCCAGTGCGTTGCCGACGACCCGTCCAGCCGCGCGCATTGCCTCGATCTCTGCCGGTGTCTTCAGCTCAACCATCGCCTGTGCCCTCGCTCCGTGATCCTTTGGCTGCAAACGGTACCCGCAAGGACACGATCGGGTTACCGGTCGAACCCAGGAGCCCGCCAGGCCGTCCGTTGAGTGATGGACACCGAATCTTGGGGGCTGTGATGGTGGTACGACGGCGTGCGGTGCTGGGTGCACTGCTGGCCGGGGCGGGGGCGACTGTCGTCGGAGGTTGTGCGGATGTCGGTCTGAGTTCGCCCAGTATGCCGACGGACGGCGGATCGGTCGGCCCGCCCGGGAATCCGTCGGTGCCTTCCGGAGCGCGCCCGGATCGGATCTCGATTGTTGCCACCGGCGACGTTCTCCTGCATGAACGCTTGTGGACAACGGCACGCCGCGACGGCCACGGCGGTGCCTGGGACTTCGCGCCGTTGCTCGCCGGAGTCAAGCCGCACGTCCAGCAGGCCGATCTCGCGATCGCGCACCTTGAGACTCCGCTGGCGCCGATGGGCGGTCCCTACAAGGGCTACCCGCTGTTCCTGGGCCCGCCGCAGATCGCAACCGCGCTGAAGCAAACCGGCTACGACCTGTGCACGACGGCCAGCAACCACAGCTTCGACGGCGGCGCGGCCGGGGTCGACAGGACGCTGAACACCTTGGAGAAGGCCGGACTCCGGACCGCCGGCACCGCCCGGAACCGTCAGGAAGCCGAGACTCCGACGATCATCGACGTCCGCGGTGTGAAGATCGCGTCGCTCTCGTACACCTTTGGCTTCAACGGCCTGCCGTACCCGAATGGGCAGACCTGGCGGGCCGGCAAGCTCGACGCGGCCGCGATCAGCCGGATGGCGAAGGAGGCCCGGGACCGCGGCGCTGAGATCGTCGTGGTGAGCTGCCACTGGGGGACCGAGTACTCGGCGAAGATCAACGATCAGCAGCGTGAGCTCGCCCCGCAACTACTTGCCGATAGCAACATTGATCTGGTGGTCGGCCATCACGCGCACGTCGTCCAGCCGATGGAACAGCACAACGGCAAGTGGGTCGCCTACGGTCTCGGCAACCTGGTCGCCGCCCATCGCCAGCCGAACAGCACGCGGGCCGAGGGCCTGCTGGCTCGCTTCAGCTTCAAGCGCGAGGGCGACAAGTGGACCACCGAGCAGGCCGGCTACGCCCCGCTGCTGATGACCGATACGCTGCCGGTCCGGGTTCTCGACGTACGGCGGGAGCTTGCGAAGCCGGGCCTGGTTGCGGCGAAACGAGCCCGGCTGCAGCTTGCACAGCGACGGACCGACGAGACCGTGCTGTCGCTCGGAGCGACACCGAAAATGCTTTGAGTACTGGGCGCACTGCGGTCTAGGGTCGGCGGCATGAATATGTACTTTGTGATGGTGCGTCGTGCCCGGCTCCGGGCAGGCGCGGGGTGCCTGGGGATGGCATCCGCTCGATAGCCGGTGGGCTCAACGAGTAGTGGACGCTGCCGGGGTCGTACCTGGCGAGCTGATTCTCGACGTCGGAGCCGGACTCGGTGCCTTGACTGGACCGCTGGTTCGGGCCGGTGCCCGGGTGATCGCAGTCGAACTGCATCCGGGGCGTGCCGATCGGTTGCGCCGGCGGTTCGCCGACGAGCCGGTCACGGTGGTCCGTGCCGACGCCGCTGACCTGCGGTTGCCGTCCCGGCCGTTCCGAGTGGTGTCGAGTCCGCCGTACACGCTGTCGACCGCGTTGCTGAAGCGCTTGCTGGCACCGGGTTCTCGCCTGGTGTCGGCGGATCTGGTGCTGCAGCGGCAGGTGGTGAACCGCTATGTCCGCGGTGAGGCACCGGGCGCACAGCGGTGGTACCGCCACTACGAGCCGTCTCTCGGGCTTCGCCTTCCCCGTAAGGCCTTTACCCCACCTCCACATGTCGACTCCGCAGTGCTCGTGCTGCGCAAACGCTGAAAGGACAGTGAGCCCCGCCGATCAGAGGTGATCGACGGGGCTCACTGGCGTCTGGAATTCTCAGCCGTGCCAGGACTTCCACAGCTTGGCGTACGACCCCTGCCGCTCGACCAGCTCGTCATGGCTGCCGAGCTCAGTGATCTGGCCGTCCTCCACGACCGCGACCCGGTCGGCGTCGTGGGCGGTGTAGAGCCGGTGGGCGATCGCGATCACCGTGCGGCCTTCGAGTACTGCGGCCAGCGAGCGCTCCATGTGCCGGGCTGCACGCGGGTCGATCAGCGAGGTCGCCTCGTCCAGAACCAGCGTGTGCGGATCGGCCAGCACCAGCCGGGCCAGCGCCAACTGCTGCGCCTGTGCTGGCGTCAGTGCGAGCTGACCGGAACCCACACGGGTGTCGAGTCCGTCCGGCAACGCCTCGGCCCACTCACGTGCGTCGACCGCCGCAAGTGCGTCGTACAGCTCGGTGTCGGTCGCGGCGGGCCGTGCCATCGACAGGTTGTCGCGCAGCGTGCCAACGAAGACGTGGTGTTCCTGTGTCACCAGTGCGACCTGTCTGCGCAGCTCATCCAGCGGGAGCTCGGTCATCCCGACACCGCCGACCGTGACGGAGCCAGTGCGCGGCGGGTGGATCCCGGCGACCAGCCGGCCGAGCGTCGACTTCCCTGCGCCGGACGGACCGACCATGGCGATCCGCTCACCCGGCTGCACCGTCAGCTCGACACCGTGCAGCACGTCGCGACCATCAACGTACGAGAACCGCACGTCCTTCGCTTCGACCAGCTCGCCGTCCGGAGTACGACCAGACGCTGTCCGGTCGTCCGGTACGTCGTTGATCCCGAGCAGACGGGCGAACGCGGCCCCACCGGACTGCAGCTCGTCCACCCAGGACAGCAGGCGGTCGACGGGGTCGATCAGCTGGTTCACGTACAGCACGCCCGCGGTCACCGCGCCGAGCGTGACATGGCCGTTGATGTGCAGCCAGCCGCCGAACAGCAGGGTGCCGACGATCGGGATGAGATACCCGACCTCGACGGCCGGGAACCACACTGTGCGCAACCGCAGTGTGTACCGCTCGGCGTTGTACGAGCCCCGTACGTCGTCATCGCCGCGCCGCACGCGGTCGTCGTACCGCTGGAGGGCCTCGACCGTGCGGGCGCCCTCGACCGTCTCGGCCAGCGAGCTGGTCATCTGTGCGTACGCCGCGTTCTCGCGCAGGTAGCCGTCCTTGGCACGCCCCAGGTACCAGCGGGTGCTCAGCCAGAGCACCGGCACCATCGCGAGCAGTGGGACCAGCACCCAGACGCCGACGAGGATTGTCGCCGTCAGCGAGAACAGCACGGTGACGAACGCGATGATCGTCTCCGGTACGGCGAAGCGCACGGTCCGCGACAGTGTGTCGACGTCCCGCGAGGTGCGCGACAGCAGGTCGCCGGTACCGGCCCGCTCGACTGTGCCGATCGGCAGCGCCAGAGCGTTGTCGACGAAGTCCTCGCGGAGCTCGGCCAGCACCTGCTCGCCGAGCGCGAACGACCGGTAGCGGGCCCAACGGGTAAGCAGCGACTGCACGACCACGAACCCAGCGATCAGCCCGATGACCAGGTTGACCTTGCTCGCGGTTGTCCCGTTCTGCACGTTCTGGACCAGGTCACCGATAAGCCGCGGCGCAGCGAGCCCGGAGACCGCTGCCACCGCATGCAGGCCGAGTGCGATCAGCAATGCGCGCGGATGCTTGAGGGCGAGCTGGCGGGCATGCCGACGGATCTCGGCGCTGTCCGCCACTGGCAGGATCTGCCTCATCGTCGCACCCCTTCCGTCAGCTCTTGTTCTTCCTCAGTCTGCCGGGTGACTGTCCGGCGGTACTGCGGCTCGTGGGCCAGCAGGTCGCGATGCTTGCCTGCCGCAACCACCCGGCCGGCGGCGACGAAGATGACCTCATCGACCCGGTCCAGCAGCAGCGGGCTCGCAGTCAGTACGACGGTGCTGCGGCCGGCCCGGTGTTCGCGCAAGCGGTCGGCGATCCGCGCCTCGGTGTGCGCATCGACGGCCGAGGTCGGCTCAACCAGCACCAGCACGGCAGGGTCGGCCAACAGGGCGCGGACCAGCACCAGCCGCTGCCGCTGACCACCTGAGAACGACCTGCCCTTCTCCTCGACCTCGGAGTCGAGTCCGTCCGCCAGGGCGACCAGCACGTCCTCGGCCGAGGCAGTCCGGATCGCTGCGAGCAACTGCTCCTCGGTACGGCGGCCTGCCGGGTCCAGCTCGGTGCGTAGGGTGCCGGTGAACAGCTGGGAGCCGGCGTCGCTGACCAGGATCCGCTGCCGGACATCGGCGCGCGTCGCACTGGCCAGGGTCACTCCGCCGAAGCGGACCTCGCTGCCCTCGTCGTACCGGCCCAGGCGGTCGGCGAGCACGCCGTACACGTCTGGCTCGGCCGCGACGATCGCAGTCAGCAGACCGTCCCGCGCTCGGACACCGGAGACTGGGTCGACCAGGTCGCCCCGCACGGGGAGTTGCACGGCGTTGGCAGGGTCGGTGATCTCGGGGCGCAGCGAGACCACCCGGATCACCCGGGCGCCTGCGACCAGCCCACGCATCAGCTGGTTGACGAACTCGGTCACAGTTCTCAGTGGCAGCACCAGGAACGTCGCGTAGCCGTAGAACGCGACCAGCGAACCAGCGCTGAGGTCACCGCGCAGTGCGAAGTGGGCGCCGATGCCGACCACCAGCACGACGAAGGTGCCCGGCAGCAGCACCTGCGCCGCGTCCAGCACGGACTGGATCCGGGCCACTCGCACACCGGCATGGCGGACCTCTTGCGACTCACGCCGGTACCGCTGCGAGAAGGAGTCCTCGCCACCGATCCCGCGCAGCACCCGCAGCCCGGCCACGATGTCCGAACCCAACGAGTTCAACTCACCGACCGCCTCGCGCTGAGCGGACTGCCGCCGGTGCAACGGCCGCAGCATCGGGCCCAGACAGAACAACATCACCGGCACGCCGATCAGCACGACCAGGCCGAGCACGGTCGACGTCGAGAGCAGGATCGTCGCGACCACCGCGAACGCCACGATCGCACCGGCGAACCGGGCACTGACCTCCATCAAGGTCCCGATCGAGGCCAGGTCGCTCGCCCCTACGCTGACCACCTCGCCGGTCGCCAGGTGCTTGGGCAGCGTCGCACCGAGGTCGGCGGACTTCCGCGTGATCACCTGGACCGTCCGGTACGCCGCCATCAGCCAGTTCGTCACCGCGAACCGGTGCCGCATGATCCCGGCGAGCGCCTGCAGGACGCCGATCGCGCACAGCGCCGCGGTCCACTGCAGCAGCTTGTCGCCGTCCTTGGCCGCGACGCCCTCGTCGATCGCCTTGCCCAGGATCGCCGGGATGAACGCCTGGGACGCCATCCAGAGGATTCCGAACGACATCCCGCCCGCGAGCGTGCGAGCCTGCCCGCGGGCGACCCACAGCAGGTAGCGGGCCGGCGAGCGGTCGTCGGGGGTGCCGGGATCGGCAAGAGGGAGGTTTCGCATGATTCCTTCAGGCTAGGCGCGCCCACCGACAACCCGCATGCGAATTAATCGCGGATGGCAAGGCACCATCTAGGCCATGAAGCGAGGTTCGGGCTGGCTCGGCGCGTACGGCGTGATCGCGGTCATACACCTGGTCACGATCGCGGTCGGCGAGCCCTGGTCGGAGTCGATCACCAAGGTCCTGCTGATGCCGGTCCTGGCCGTTTGGGTGCGTCTGAGCGGTGGCCCGGTCACACTGCTCGTCGGACTGGTCTTCTCACTCGTCGGTGACTTCCTGCTGCAGATCGACCAGCTCGTGCCGGGTATGGCGGCGTTCGGCGTCGCACATGTCTGTTACGTGCTGCTGTTCAGCCGTCGAACGACACAGCGGTCGCTGGTCGTCGTCGCGGCCTACGGCGTGCTGTGGATCGGCGTACTGGCGCTGCTGTGGCCCGATCTGGGTGATGTGCGCGCCCCGGTCGCGGCGTACTCGCTGCTGCTGATCGCTACTGCTGTGACGAGCGCGTGGAACGGTTGGCGGTCCGGAGTGGGCGGTGCGGTGTTCCTGCTGTCCGATGCGCTCATTGGCGTGGAGTTGGCCGGGCATGACTTCGGTGCGCGGCCGTATCTCGTGATGGCGACCTACCTCGCGGCGCAATACCTACTGGCGAGCAGTCTGGTTGCGGTAGGTCAGCCGGCGGAGCAGGACCTCGAACGGGCCGCGTAGATCGCGACGGCGCATCTGGTCGGCCAGGAAGACAGTGAACGCCCAGGTGGCGACGGCGACGAGCACCGACTGCCACAGCTTCAGGGAACTGCCCAGGTCGAGCAGAAACGGCGCGAACAGGACAGTCCAGACGACGGACTGCGTGAGGTAGCAGGTCAGCGAGCGCTGGCCGGTCGCCTGGATCGCGGTGACGACGGGAGTACGTCGTACCCGAAGTGACCAGAGCGCGATCAGAGCGGCGTACGCCGGACCTCCAGCGAAGCCGGTCAGCGCATGCAGCCCGGCCACCGGGATGATGTTGGCGTCGGTGGCGGGCAGCAGGCCTGCTGTGTAGAGAGCGAGTGGGACACCGCCGAGGAACGACAGCGGTACGCCGATCGCCACCATCCGGCGCAGCGTCTGCTGGTGCTGTTCCGGGTGCTCGTACAGACCGCGCCGCGCGGCCCAGATGCCGAAGAGGAACGCACCGGCCGCCGTGACCGCCAGCACCGGGGCGCTGATCGAGATGGCGAAGGCCCGGCCGGCCATGCCCAGCAGTGGGTTGTGATCGATCGCCCAGGGGTACATCTCCGCGGCCGAGTCCGGTGGGTTCGGAGTGGACAGGAAGGCGAAGGCCCAGGACCCGAACAGCGTCATGACCGCTGCGGAGACCAGCAGCCGCGAATCACTCCAGCGGATCGCCGAGACCAGTACGAGCGCGATGAGACCGTAGGCGGTCAGGATGTCGCCGTAGTAGAGCAGCACTGCGTGCAGGAGGCCGAGCAGTATCAGCCAGAGTGCGCGGCGACGCAGTAGCTTGCGGGTGCTCTTCCACTCGCCGGTCTGGCGTCGGGCGATCTGCACCATGCCGTAGCCGAAGAGTGCAGCGAACATTGTGTACGAGCGTCCGTCGACCAGAGTGGTTTCCAGGAACGCCACGATCCGGTCCGGCAGCGCAGTGGGGATCGGCATCGCGCGGATGTCTCCGACACCGGGTGGGTGCAGGAAACCGTGGATGTTGGCCAGTGCGATGAACAGTAGGAGAAATCCGCGGGCCAGATCGGGCCCGAGAGCACGGTCCTTGACTGCAATCGGACCGGTCATGACTCAGAGCATAGGCCGTGGTTCGGTTCGGTGACCTTCACCTTGCGTTGGGCAACGAGTTCCCGGTCAGCCATGTGCGCCGCCTGTCCTGGACCCATGCTGGTGATCGCGCATCGGGGAGCGAGTGGCTACCGCCCGGAACACACGCCGGCGGCGTACCGCCTGGCTGCGGCCCAAGGGGCCGACTACCTGGAACCCGACCTGGTCGCCACGCTCGACGGCGTCCTGGTCTGCCGCCACGAGAACGAGATCTCCGGTACGACGGACGTCGCGGAGCACCCGGTCTTCGCGGACCGGCGGATCACCAAGATCGTCGACGGCGAGGCCGTGACCGGCTGGTTCGTCGAGGACTTCACGTACGCCGAGCTGCGGTTGCTGCGAGCCCGCGAGCGGATGCCTGCCCTCCGGTCGGCCAACACGGCCTACGACCGCACCGAGGGAGTGCCCACGTTCGACGACGTGGTCGCACTGGCCCGGCAGGAGTCGCTGCGGCTCGGGCGGACCATCGGCGTGATCCCCGAGATCAAACACCCGACGTACTTCCGGCGGCTGGGTCTGCCCCTGGAGGAGCTGCTGACCGAGCGCATCCTCGCTCTGGGGCTGCGCACCGACGAGATCATGATCCAGTCCTTCGAGCCGACCAGTCTGCGCCGGCTGGCCGTCATGACCCGGGTACCGCTGGTCCAGCTCGTCGACTCCGAGAGCTCGCCGTACGACTTCCTCCGGGTCGGAGACGGCCGCACCTTCACCGACCTGCTCGACCCGTCCGGCCTGCGCGAGATTTCGACGTACGCGCAGATCCTGGCCCCCCACAAGGACCTGGTCATCCCACGCACCCCCACCGGCGCACTGGGCGAGCCCACCCGCCTCGTCGACCAGGCGCACCGCGCCGGCCTCGGAGTCCAAGCCTGGACCTTCCGCGCCGAACGCCGCTTCCTCCCCACCAACACCGACTTCCGCACCGAACTGTCCCGCTTCGCCGCCCTGGGCCTTCAAGGCGTCTTCGCCGACCACCCCGACATCGCCGCAGCCACCCTCAAGGCCGCATCCCTGTCTGGCTAGAGCTCGGCCTTCACTTCTTTGAGCACCTGCTCGGACGCCGGTGCGAGCTCACGGTCGATGTTGCGTGCCTGATCGATCCCCATCACCACGCGCGCCGACGTTGCCGACCTGGTCCGGATGAGCTTCGTGCGCAGGTACGTCGGCGGATGGGTCGCGTCCGTGCGAGTCCCGTGCACCCGGCTCACTCGCAGCCGTCGCTCGATCTCCCGGGCAGGCACCTCGGTCACTGCGCGCCGTACCGCGTCCAGTGGAGCAAGCTCGCTCGGGAACCGCAGCGCTCGAACCATGGCGTCATACGAGGTATCAGCCAGCAGCGTGCGCTCCAACGCGTGCGCAGCGGCTTCAGAGCCGGCGACCTCACCTGCGCGACGATCTGCCAGGTATTCGTTGCGCTGACCGCTCCGCAACTCGAGGCGATTCAGTACGGCGCTCAGGCCGCGCACCACCGTGCCGACAGTCGCGTTGACCATGCGGCTGAACAGAGTCCCACCGCTGAGCTCCTCGGCACCCCATTCGCGGCGTGCCGCATCGAGTGGGCTCTCGCTGAAGGTCGCACCCAGTCCTTCCAGGACGCTGTGTGCGTTGCCGATCAGCCAGCCGCTTCGCAGGTCGCCGTGGCGGCCGTGGCCGAACTCGTGGGCCAAGATGGCGACTCGCTCCTGGGGCTGCAGCCCGATCCAGAGCGGCAGACCGATGCCGATGACCGGTCGGAAGCGCCAGCCGACCTGCGAGTACCAGATGTTGGCCTCGTCGGTGACTGCGACGGCCGTAGCCGGCCGGGCGCCGACGGCGGCGGCGACCTCGTCCAGTACGGCGAATAGAGCGGGCGCCTGCTCGCGGTGGACGAGCTGGTGGCCGTCGATGTGACCGGCCCGGGGCCGGAACACGAAGGCGATGGTCAGAGCGAGCAGCGCCAGGATGATGCTGAACCACAAGGGCCGGTAGAAGATCAGGAGCCCAATGCCGGTCAGGAACGCGATGAGCGGCAGCAGGAGGATCAGGACCGAGAGCAGGTTGGCGGTGATCCGCGCAGCGTCCCAGCTGGGGCGGTGGATCGCTCCGCGTTCGAGTTCGCGGTAGAGCGAGTCGACCAGCCGTTGCTCGACTCTGAGCCGCCAGGCAGGGGTCAGGTCGAGCAACGGCGTCGGATCGACGTTCCAGTCGCATTTCTCGCACTCTGCACAGGCAGAGTGTGACAGGACGAGGTCAGGCGGCCGGGGGCTTGGGGGCGTCGTCGTAGATGCGGGAGGCGATGTCGGCCTCGGGCGTCTGGGTCTGGTGGTTGTTGGTGTGCTGGGCGCTCTGCCAGACGGCCTTGCCGTCGGACTCCGGCATCACGATCCACGCGATGGCGTAGCCGAGGATGGCGGTGCCGCCGGTGATGATGGTGAGGCCGACGATGCCGAGGCGGACCAGGGTGACGTCGATGTTGAGGTACTCGGCGAGACCGCCGGAGACGCCGGACAGCATCCGCTGGGAGCTGGAGCGACGCAGGACCTTGCCGGACAGGTTCGAGAACGGTGCGTTGGAGTTCGTCATGGCTCTACTGTCCCGTTCTCGACCCCTCCGCCACATCAGGATCGGTACCGAGTGGCCCCTGACCTGACCCCGGGGACCCTGGTCGGACACCCTGACTACCGACCGGGGTGGTGGGGCGGGGAAGGAATCAAGTTCAGTGGAACCTCAGGGGCGGGCCAGGCTGTCTCTACGGTGAGGGAGGATGCCGAATGGATGACTTCACTGAATATGTGGCGGCGCGCTGGCAGGTGCTGGTGCGGTCCGCGGTGTTGCTGGGGTGTTCGCATCCAGAGGCCGAGGACCTGGTCCAGACGGTGCTGGAGCGGTGCCTGGTGAAGTGGAAGCGGGTCAGCGCGGTGGACGACCGGGACGCCTACGTGCACCGGATGCTGGTCAACAGCTTCCTCTCGGCGCGGAGACGCCGCTGGACCGGCGAGAAACCATCGGCTGCTCTGCCTGAGCACGCCGACCAGGACCGGACCGCAGGTGTCGACGACGCCGACCTGATGACGCGTGCCCTCGACCGGCTGCCGACTGATCAACGGACAGCCGTTGTACTGCGCTACTACGCACACCTGACCGAACAGCAGATGGCCTCCGTGCTCGGCGTCGCCGCCGGCACCGTGAAGAGCCGTCTCTCCAGGGCCGTCAAAGCACTGGCCCAGGACCCGAATCTGGCAGAACTGCGAGAGATCCTATGAACGAATCGAAACTGTCCGAGCTCCTCGAACAAGCCGGTGAGCGGACCGCCGTCAACCCGCCCCCGATCGACGCCATGCGCTCCGGTGCCACCCGCCGCCGACGCCGCCGTACCGCAGTCTGGTCCGCAGCCGGTACGGCGGTCGCCGTGGCGGCCGTGATCGGCGGATCGACCGCACTGACGAACAACGGTGCCAGTCCGCTCGAGCAGCCACCAGTGGCCGGTCGGACGCCGACCGCGACTGTTCCGGACGACGTACGGCTGGTTGGCGTGGGTCATACCGCAGTCGCAGTGCCGAAGGACTGGGCGACGAACCAGCTGAGGTGCGGTACGCCGACGAAGAACACCGTCATCGTGGACCCGGGTCCGCAGGGCTACTGCTTCTTGCAGCAGGCAGCCGGCATCGTGAGCGTGCAGATCGGGAGCAAGCCCGCAGTCGAGTTCAAGGCTGACGAGACCTTCCAGCTGAACGGCGTCGAAGCCCAACGGCAGCGGACTGTCTGCACCGCATCGGACGCCGATCGTCCGACGACGTGCGCCGGGGCCGTGCTGATCCCCTCGCGGAACGTCTGGGTTCGGGCGGTGTCCTCGGCCGATGCCGAAGCGGTCGGCAAGGCCCTCGAGCAGATCTGGTTCATTCAGGACGCGACTGGCGTACCAGGCTTCCAGTCGCTCGATCTGGACACCTCGAAGGCGGACTACGCGCAGGAGCTCGGAAAGGTCGGTCTTCAGGCGGAGTTCGCGACCAAGCAGGAGCCCGGCGTACCCAAGGGTTCCGTGATCGCAGTGTCGCCCCGGCCCGGGACCATGGTGCCGAACGGGTCGACCGTGACCGTGACGCTCGCCGGCTGAGAACTGTCGGTGCCGCCGCCTAGCGTTGCCGGCATGGATGCGCAGGTGGTGCAGAAGCTGGTGCAGGGGCTGCCCGGAGCCGAGGAACACGAGGGCTGGGCCGGGCAGCCCGCGTTCAAGGTGCGCAAGAAAGGTTTCGCGTACCTGTCCGAGGACGAGACCCGGCTGATCGTGAAGGCCTTCCGCGAAGAGCAGGAGGCCCTCATCGCAGAAAGCCCCGACGTCTACGCCCCGTCCTGGGAGAGCGGCCGCTTCGCCTGGCTGGACGTGACCCTGGCCGTCGCCGACGAGGACGAGGTCGGCGAGCTCCTCACCGAGGCCTGGCGCCTGACCGCCCCGAAATACCTGATCGCCCAGCTCGACAACTGAATAAGCTGCCCGGATGGATGGAGCCCTCACGCCGGCCGAGCTGGAGCGGGCGTTTGCCGAGCGACTCGCACAGCTCACGCCACCCAACCCTCCGAACCGGGCGCCAGGTGTCCAACCGCGCGCGGTCGTGCTCGGCGGCCAGCCGGCAGCGGGCAAGTCGACGATGTCACGGCTGGTCCACGCAGCGCTGGGCGCCGACCGCGTGGTGCGGTACGAGGCGGACGACAGCCTGCGGGTGCATCCGCGGTACGACGTCCTCCGGCACCAGTACGGGATCCAGGGACTCGAGATGGTGGCCGACGCTCTGGAGAACGGGCCGAACGCCCGCCTGCACGAGGTCATCCTGGCGCACGTCTGTGCAGGGGACCCGCGGTACGACCTCGTGGCGAGCCATCCGCTCGCCCGACAGCAGTGGGCGCGCCGGTGGGCAGGCGACCTGCGGGACCTGGGCTACCGCTGCAGCTTCGTCTACCTGGTCGTCAACCACGCGGACAGCGCGTTGTCACTGGCAGAGCGCCATCAGACAGCTCTGGATACCGGGGGAGACGGTGGCTGGTTCGACCCTGAGCTGCACGACGAGTTCTACGACGAGCTGCCCGACACCGCTCAGGCTCTGGAGACAGAGGGCCTGATCGACGACATCTACCTCGTCGACCGCGGCGGTTCGGTGCGGTACGAGAACCGCCGTACCGCCAGCGGCACCTGGGAGCGTCCACCTCGCGTAAAGGACGCCATCCTCGAAGAGCGTGCCCAGCCGCCCACTCCGGCAGCGCACGACTACCTGCTGCGGACGGCGGACCGGCTCCTTCAGCGCGACGACCTGGCGCCCAAGGTGCGCGAGACCGTGGAGCGCGCCGTACGGCGGGAGGCCGAGCGGCCGGAACCGCAGCCTGTCGACCGGGCTCAGGACATCGACGTCCGCCTGCGGTAGCTGGAGGGGGAGGTGCCTAGCTCGCGGCGGAAGGCTTCGCGTAGTGAGGTGGCGCTGCCGAAGCCGCTGGCGGCGGCGATGCGGTCGACTGTCCAGTCGGAGGTCTCGAGGAGGCGGCGGGCGCCCAGCAGGCGCTGGTGGACGACCCAGCGCATCGGCGGCATGCCTGTCTCGCCCTCGAAGCGGCGGATGAAGGTACGGCGGGACAGCGCGGCCCTGGTGGCCAGTCGGTCGACGGTGATCGGCTCAGCCAGGTGGTCTTGGACCCAGGCGCGCACCGGTCCCAGATCCGACCGCACTGGCGTGAGCACGTCGGCGTACTGGCGGTGTTCTCCGCCTCGCTCGGGGGCCGCGAGGACCCATTTGCCGACCTCGTGGGCGGCCGCCGCGCCGTAGTCGGCGCGGATGACGTGCAGACCGGCGTCGATACCGGCGCCCCCGCCGCCAGAGGTCAGTACCTTGCCATCTTCGACGTACAGCCTGTTCTCGAGCACGGTGACCTGTGGGTGCAGGCTGCGCAGCTGGTCGGTGTAGTGCCAGTGCGTGGTGGCCTCACGGCCGTCCAGTACGCCGGCCGCGGCCAGCGCGAAGGTGCCGGTACAGATCCCGAGCAGCCGGGCCGGAGTGTCACGCAGCAACTCCAAATACGGCGCCGGCGGCGGCAGCTCAGGCTCGTCGAAACCCGGTACGACGATGATGTCCGCGCCGGCCGCGGTCGCGGGGTCGCTGTCCTCGATCACCCGGTAGCCGTCGTGGCGGCCGAAGACGTGTGCCGCGATCCCGAGGTCGAGCGAGATCGCCCGCGGGAGTTTCAGCAACGCCACGACCAGTTCAGGCAAGAGCACTCCTCCGCAGGCACGAATCCGGCGGTTCCTGGCACTGCGGCCGATCGCCGCGGCCGGGCCGCCCTCCCTAGGTTAGTTGAAAATCAATCTTTCTAAAGGGAGTGCACCAGTGATCGAGAACTTCGGCCTGCCGTGGGAGCAGGACTACGGCTACGTCCAGGCGATCCGGTCGGGCGACACCATCTACCTGTCCGGCCAGGTCGGCAACCGCGGTTCCGAGATCCTCGAGGGCATCGAGGCACAGATGCGGCAGGCTTACGCCAATGCCGAGGAGCTCCTCCAGCGGTACGGCGCCTCGCTGGCGAACGTGGTCGAGGAGACGCTCTACGTCCGCGACATGGACGAGGCGTTCCCGTACGCCGGTCCGGTCCGCAAGGCGGCGTACGGGCGCCCTGATCCGCAGGTGGCCAGCACCATCGTCGGGACCACCCGGCTGGCGTTTCCGGAGCTCCTGATCGAGATCGCCTTCACCGCGCGGGTCTGAGCTGGCTTGCACTCGTTTGGGGCGAGTGCTAATACTTGGTTAGCACTCCATGGGTGAGAGTGATAAGGCTCGTGCCCACGGAGTGAAGAACTGAGACGGCCCAGATGAGGTGCCGGGAGCGGGGCGGGACATGAGCGCCACGACTTCGGTGCCGTCCGTCGCGGGCATCTGGCCGGCTGAACCACCAAAGTCTCGACGCGGGAGGACTCGCGGAGAATGCCCAAGCTGATTTCGTTCAATGAAGAGGCGCGCCGCGGCCTGGAGCGGGGTATGAACACCCTCGCCGACGCGGTCAAGGTGACGCTCGGCCCGAAGGGCCGCAACGTCGTCCTGGAGAAGAAGTGGGGCGCCCCCACGATCACCAACGACGGTGTCTCGATCGCCAAGGAGATCGAGCTCGAGGACCCGTACGAGAAGATCGGGGCCGAGCTCGTCAAGGAGGTCGCGAAGAAGACCGACGACGTCGCGGGTGACGGCACCACCACCGCCACCGTGCTGGCCCAGGCGCTCGTGCGCGAGGGTCTGCGCAACGTGGCCGCCGGCGCCAACCCGATGGGCCTGAAGAAGGGGATCGAGAAGGCGACCGAGGCCATCAGCGAGCAGCTGCTGGCACTGGCCAAGCCGGTCGAGACCCGTGAGCAGATCGCGGCGACGGCGTCCATCTCGGCCGCCGACACCCAGGTCGGCTCGATCATCGCCGAGGCGATGGACAAGGTCGGCAAGGAAGGCGTCATCACCGTCGAGGAGAGCAACACCTTCGGCCTCGAGCTCGAGCTCACCGAGGGTATGCGCTTCGACAAGGGCTACATCTCGCCCTACTTCGTGACCGACACCGAGCGGATGGAAGCGGTCCTCGACGACCCGTACATCCTGATCGTGAACAGCAAGATCTCGAGCATCAAGGACCTGGTCCCGGTGCTGGAGAAGGTCATGCAGACCGGCAAGCCGCTGGCCATCATCGCCGAGGACATCGAGGGTGAGGCGCTGGCGACCCTGGTCGTCAACAAGATCAAGGGCACCTTCAAGGCCGTCGCCGTCAAGGCGCCGGGCTTCGGTGACCGCCGCAAGGCCATGCTGGTCGACATCGCGGTGCTGACCGGCGGTGAGGTCATCTCCGAGGAGGTCGGCCTCAAGCTCGACACCGTCGACCTGGAGCTGCTCGGCCAGGCCCGCAAGATCGTCGTCACCAAGGACGAGACGACCATCGTCGAGGGCGAGGGTGACGCGGACCAGATCGGTGGCCGGGTCAACCAGATCCGCGCCGAGATCGAGAAGTCCGACTCCGACTACGACCGCGAGAAGCTGCAGGAGCGCCTGGCCAAGCTGGCCGGCGGGGTTGCGGTCATCAAGGTCGGCGCGGCCACCGAGGTCGAGCTGAAGGAGCGCAAGCACCGCATCGAGGACGCCGTTCGCAACGCGAAGGCGGCCGTCGAGGAGGGCATCGTCGCCGGTGGCGGCGTCGCGCTGCTGCAGGCGTCGGTCGTCGCGTTCGAGAAGCTGGAGCTCGAGGGTGACGAGGCCACCGGTGCCGCGATCGTGCGGTCCGCGGTCGAGGCCCCGCTGAAGCAGATCTCGGTGAACGCCGGCCTCGAGGGCGGCGTCGTGGTGGAGAAGGTTCGCAACCTCGAGCCGGGTCACGGTCTGAACGCCGCGACCGGTGAGTACGTCGACCTGATCGCCAGCGGCATCATCGACCCGGCCAAGGTGACGCGCTCGGCGCTGCAGAACGCAGCCTCGATCGCGGCCCTGTTCCTCACCACCGAGGCCGTCATCGCCGACAAGCCGGAGAAGGCTGCGGCCGCTCCGGGTGGCGCGCCCGACATGGGCGGCATGGACTTCTGATCCACTGAAGTTCAGCAGGACAAAGAGCGGTCCCGGGTTTCGGCCCGGGACCGCTTCTGCATTTAGGTCACCTTGCAGAACGACGCGTAGTGGTCGGCGGTGTAGTAGACGTATGCCGGGTTGGTGACCGGCGAGCCGCCACCGATCAGGCGGCGCGCGCCGCGGTCGGGGGAGCCGGGCGTCTTGACGGTGTACTCGCGGTAGTAGCCGCTGGACTGGCTCGGCAGGATGCCTTCCCGGTTCTGGAAGACGGTCCCGTCCTGGCGGTAGGGGAACGGGCCGCCGGAGTGGATCAGGTCGAGGGTGTCCGAGGCCTGCGACGGCAGCGAACTCAACGCGCAGGTCGGGATGGCGGCGTGCGCCGTGGTGGGGGCGACTGTGGTCGCGACGGTGAGGGCGAGGGCGGTGATGAGGGTTCTCATGGCTGGGAGGCTGCCCGGCCCGGGAAACGCTCGCACATCCCAGGTATGAATAACAGTTGGACTATGACCTCGGTCGGCCCTAGAGTTCTGCCCGGCGAGAAGATGCCTCGAGCGGAAGGAGCGACCGATGATCACCTTGTTCGGTATTCCGGCGCGACCTGCCCGCGATCACAGCTCGCACTGAGCGGAGCGGCGCGCCTCCTGCTGGAGGAACTGTGAGTATTCGCAACACCGTCGAGGCTGACCTCGACACCATCCGTACCCTGATCGAGCAGCAGCCGACGGTCAACACCGTCACGCTCGAGCGCTTCAACGAGTACCTCGAGATCGGCCACTACCGGCACGACTGGAGCTGGGTCGTCGAGGAGGACGGTGCCATCCAGGCCGTGGCCATCTGGTGGGGCGGCATCGACGACACGTACCCGTACAGCATCGACGGCCTGTACTACGCGGGTGACGGCGACCCGGTTCCGGTGTGGACCGAGTTGATCAAGCACGGCATGCAGAGCCGGCCGTCCGACGCCGAGCCGCCGGAGTACCACTTCTTCCTCGACGGCGATTGGGAGTCCGACGCCAGCGTGGTGGCAGCGCTCGAACCACGGCAGAAGGCTGGTACGGCGGCCGGTTGGACCGCGGTCACCGATCGACTGCGCTACGAGTGGCTGGCGGAGAGCGGGCTGCCGCCGCGGTCGACCCGGCTGCGGTTCGAGCGGGCCGACGACGAGGCCTTCGTCGACATGTTCATGCGCGTGAGCGCCGGCAGCCTGGATGCGGCGACCGCTCGCGATATCGCCCGGCTCGGCGCCGAAGCGGCCGCCCGTGAGGAGGTCGAGCTGTACCAGACCATGCTCGTAGGCGATCGCGACTGGTGGCGGTTCGGGTACGACGCCGAAGGCAAACTGATCGGGTTCGCGATCCCGTCGAAGAACAACGGCGGACCGGTCGTCGGCTACCTCGGCGTCCTGCCCGAGCATCGCGGCAACGGATACATCGACGACCTGCTCGCCGAGATCACCCACCTGCTGGCCGAGACCGGGGCCGAGCAGATCCGCGCCGACACCGATTTCGGCAACGTGCCGATGGCGAAGGCGTTCGAACGCGGCGGCTACCGAAACTTCGCCGTACGCCGGGTTCTGTCCTTCCCGGAGGCGTGAGCCAGCCCTATGCTCCCTGACATGTCAGGGAGTTTCCGGTGCGAGATCTCGCACTGATCGTGCATGTGGGGGCCGGGGTCCTGGCAGTACTGCTCGGGATCCCGGCCATCGTGGTGACGCTGCGCCGACGCCGGCTGAACTGGGTCGGCGAGATCTACCACTGGGTGATCGCGGTGACGTGCCTGAGTGCGTTGGTGATGGTCCCGTACGACTGGAAGCGGCTGTGGTTCTTCTGGCCGGTCGCTCTGGCCACCTACCTGTTCGTCTACCTCGGCCAACGGGCTGCCGAGGCGCCAGGCGGCCTCTGGTACCGCGGAGTGCTGCGCGGGTACGGCGGTGCCTGGATCGCCTTGTGGACGGGCATTCTGATCACCACAGTCCCCGACCAGTCGTGGACCTGGCTGCTACCGGTCGTGCTGGGGACCGTGGTGATCGAGTGGTTGTGCTTCCGGATGCGAGACCTCGCCGCCAGTTGACCTCAGGCCTGGCCGGCTTGTTCTTCCGGAGTGGCTTTGCGCAGGACCAGGCGGGTCCAGGCACCGACGTAGATGCGGTCGTCGGAGTTGAGCTCCTGGCGCTGGCCCGGCGGGATCGGGATCTCGGGCAGCGGGCCGGCTGCGGGAGCCACGTAGGTGCCGTTGGAGGACTGGAGGTCTTCGACCCACCAGCGCTGGCCGTCAGTGGTGAGCTGGGCCTGGCGGCGGCTCACACCGGTGTCGTCGCCACAGTCGACCTCAGGAGCGATACCGCGGCTGCGAGACGGGCGTCCGACCAGAACGCTCTTCTCGGTCACCGGGATCACGACTGGCAGGCCAGGTGACGGACACGGGTCGTCACTCTGCTGTACGGCGTACCAGTCGGGATCCACCCAGCGTTCGACGACCCACTCGGCCACCACCGGTGCCGGTGCGGGCGGTGCGGTCGGCGGAGTCGCCGAGAGGTCGAGTGATGAGGCGGGGCGAGGCATGGTGCCGGTGGTGAAGTCGTAGCCGCAGCTCTCGCAGAACAGCGCGTCCGCAGCGGCCGACTCCGAGCAGTTCGGACAGGTCTGCGTGGCTACCGCGGGACCGGGCGCAGCGACCGCAGGTGCGGGCGGGGCGACCGGAGTGGCCGCGGCACCGATGGGGAGGCCGCAGACATCGCAGTAGTCGGTCGAGACGGACGGGTGTCCGCTCGGACAGTTCACTGTGCTCATTTCTTCACCCGGGTCGTCTTGGTGGACGCGGTGTCGAGAGCCATCTCATCGGCCTTCTCGACAGTCCGCTTCAGCCGGACGGTACCGGTGTCCTGGTCGTCGATGTCGACCACCTTGCGCAGCCGCGTGGTGGCCTCCTCGTTGCCGGTCTGGGCGGCCAGCTGGACCGCACGGCCCAGCTTGGTGGTCGCCGTGGCCGTGTCACCCGCGGCCTTCGCGGCCAGGCCGTCCTGGATCGCCTCGGCCAGCTCGGTCTGCCCGGTGTAGTGGGCGACCTCAGGGCTGATCCGCGTGGTCAGGGCCTCGTCGGCCGACCACAGCGCCTTCACCAGGCCCTGGGCAACCACGTTGTCACCGATGGTCAGCTGCACGCGGGCAGCCAGCTGCTCCTGGCCGACGCCCTTCGCAGCCAGCCGGATCGACACGTGGTAGTCACGGGACTCGTCGCCCCACGACCCGGTCGGGTACGAACCGGTCAGTGGGTTGATCGACGTACGGCGAGAGGTCAGGTCCTCGACCGTCGGAGCCACCTGGCGGACGAACAGCACCTCGGCGCCCTGTGGTGCCCAGACGCGCAGGTCGGCCTGGGCGACACCACGGCTCATCGCGTTCTGGATCAGCTTGGAGAACTCGGCCGCGAGCTGGTTCGGTGCCGGGATGATGTCGACAGTACCGAGCAGCGCCTGGGCGATCCGACGTACCTCGTCGACCTGCCAGGCCACGCCGACACCGCGGGTGTCGCACTGGAACTGGCCGGTGACGGCCTTGATCGCCTGGGTCAGCGCCTCCGGCGTCTCGTGCTGGTTCTCGCCGTCGGTCAGCAGGATCGCGTGCTTCTGCGACAGCGACGGGACGGTGGCGAAGACCCGCCCGGCCAGCCGCAGCCAGGTGCCCATGGCGGTGCCACCGTCGGCGTAGAAGCGGGAGACGGCGTCCTTGGCTGCCTGCCGGGTGTACGGGTCCATCTTGACCATCACCGGCTCCGCGGACGGCGGGAACGCCAGCTGGGCGCGGTCGTTACCGGAGATGACCGCGAACCAGACTCCGTCGAGGATCTGGTCGAGTGCGGTCTGCGCGGCGAACGCGGCCGCCTGGACGCCTTCCTTGCCCATCGAACCGGAGGTGTCGACGATGATGATCTCGCCCGCGTCACCGGCACCGGACTGGCCGGCCGCACCGGCACCGGCACCGGTGCAGTTCACGGTGACGATCGCGTGCACGTCGGTACCGCCGTCAGGCAGGAACTCGTTCTGGTAAACAGCGGCGGTGAAGTCTGCCATCTCGGGTCCTCCCCTTAAACACGCGCAAGCGTGACGGTGATGTTGTCCTGGCCGCCCTGGGCGTTCGCCCAGTCGACCAGCGCGGATGCCGTGGCGAGCGGGTCGCCACCGTTGGCCGCAGCGGTCTGACGGACGAGCTCGCCCAACGGTGCCGCCTCGGAGCAGTAGTTCCACAGTCCGTCCGAACAGACCATGACCCAGCCCGGCTCGGTCACCCGGACAGTCGTCGTACGAGGTGTGTGGTCCGGTGCGTCCTTGCCCAGCCAGCGGGTGATCGCATGCGCGTGCGGACCGGACTCGGCCTCCGCACGAGAGATACCGGTGGCGATCAGCTCAGCGGCCCAGGAGTCGTCCACAGTCAGTGCGACGGCCTCGGACGTGTCCGGGAACCAGTACGCCCGGCTGTCGCCCACGTTCCCCGCCACCAGCAGCCCGTCCTCCAGTACGGCGGCCACGAACGTGCAGGACGCCGGGTTCGGGCTGTCGGGGCTGGTGTTCGCCAGTACGGCGTCACTCGCGGCATCAGCCGCAGCGGTCAGCCGGGCCACGATCGCACCGCTGCGCGACGACTCGGTGCCGATGCCCTGTGCATGCCCAGCAGTCAGTACGTCGCGTGCGGCGCGCGCGCCAGCCAGTGAGGCGACGTCGGAGTCGAGTGACGAGCTCACGCCGTCACAGACGACCAGCAGCGCGCGGCTGCCCTGCTCCGCGTCGGCGGCGATCGCCATCGCGTCCTCGTTGCGGCTGTGCCGGATACCCCGGTCACACACACCAGCCACCCACGGCGCCGGCTGCTCGCTGAAGTGGTCCCGCGGCTTGGCCGCCTTGGTCCCACAGGTCTCGCAGTACCCGTCCGCGCCGACCGTGCCACCGCACGACGTACAAGGCCCGGCTGGTGGCAGCGCGTGGATCTCGACGGTCGGCTCGGTGTCGGTGTCCAGAGCGGCCGCGGCGGGGGCCAGCTCGCCGGGCTTGAGCTCGGCGCCGCACGCCTCGCAGAAGCGGTCGGCCGTGGACACATGGCCACCACAGGTGGGGCAGACCGTGTCGGTCGTACTCGTCATCGCAACGTCCATCCTCGAACCTCGTTGGCCAGGTCGACCAGGGCGATCCGTTCCGGCCGGCTCTCGGCCTGGTCGGCCAGTTGCCGGTAGGTGGCTTCGAGCCCGTCCCGCAGGGCCGGCTCGGTCGCCTCCCGGCCGTCGATCCGCAGACCCTCCTGCGGACCGGACTGCCGTACCTCGTCCAGTGCGTTCCGGAACACGCTCGCTGCCAGGTTGGCCCGATCGACCGGGTCGATGGTCAGCGACTCGATGCTGTCCATCGCCTGGGCGAGCGCATCCAGGCCACGCCCCGATCCTGCCAGTAGACCGGCTCGTTGGCGGCGAGCGCGCACATACGCGCCGCTGGTTCGCGGTACCAGGTCCAGTGCGCCCAGCGCTCCGTCCAGGTCGCCGCGGTGGGTCCGGATCGACGCCAGCCCGAAGGCTGACGGTGCGATGTAGTTGGCGTCCGTGCGCGCACAGGTCTGGTAGAGGCCCTCGGCAACGTCGAACTCGCTGCTGAGCTCACAGGCGATCGCCAGCGCCAGTTTGGGCGCCAGCTCACCCGGCACCTGGCCGTAGACAGCGTTGAACGCGGACTGGGCCGCAGCCGCGTCGCCCCGGGCCAGTGCGACCAGTCCGGCCATCCAGACCGCCCGCCACTCCCAGGGGTCGGCTGCGAGCAGGTCCGCCACCGCAGTGTCGACCATGTCGTAGCGGTCCGGCCCCACCTCGAGAGAGGTCTCGGCAATCTCCAGCAGGATCTGCAGTGACGGCTCGGGCGCGTCCACCAGCAGCTCGAGCCGCTTGAGCGGATCCGGCACGCTGACGGTCTTCAACCAGCCGGCCATCTTGTCGCTGTCGTCCGCGATCAGTGAAGGCAGCCGCTGCCACGGTGCGGCCGCATCACCGAGTCCGAGCGACTTGTCACCCGGCGTACCGAACAGCAACGACGATGCGGAGTGCTGGGCAGCCTTGATGCCCTGCTTGTCCGCAACGACCTCACGCAGTACGCCGAGCAGTTGCACGCGGAACTCGTCAGCAGTCTGGAAGCGGTCCGCCGGGTCCTTGGCACACGCCTTGAGCAGGAGCCGGTAGACCGAGTCGTACTTCTGGAACAGCGGTACTTCGCCCACCGGCGGCAGCGACGTGACATAGCGGGACTGGTACCCGCGGAACTCCATCGCCAGCACACACAGCGTCCGGCCGAGGGTGTAGATGTCCGAGGCGATCGACGGACCGACCTCAGCCACCTCAGGCGCCTGGAAACCGACCGTTCCGTAGATGGCCGAGTCCAGGTCGTCGATCCGCCGGACACCACCGAGGTCGATCAGCTTGACCGCGTCACCGACCTGGATGATGTTGTCCGGCTTGAAGTCGCAGTAGACCAGCCCGAGGTCGTGCAGGTACGAGAACGCGGGCAGGATCTCCAGCAGGTACGCAATGGCCTGGTCGATCGGCAGGGCGTCGTACTGGTTGTTGTTGGCCGCCATCCGCTGCTTGAGCAGCGTCTTCAGCGAGGTGCCGCCGACGTACTCCATCACGATGTAGCCGGCGCCTTCGTGCGTGACGAAGTTGTAGATCTCGACGATCAACGGGTGCTCGACCCGAGCGAGGAACTGCTGCTCGGCGATCGCGGCCGCGACGGCGTCCGGGTCCTCTGAGTTCAGCAGGCCCTTCAGGACGACCCAGCGGTTCGAGACGTTCTGGTCCTGGGCCATGTAGATCCAGCCGAAGCCACCGTGCGCCAGGCAGCCTCGGACCAGGTACTGGCCACCGACCAGGTCACCGTCCTTCAGCTTCGGCGAGAACGAGAAGGGGTTGCGGCACTTCGGACAGAAGCCCTCGGTGCGCCCCGGCTGCCCGTCCCGTGACCGGCCGACCGGGTTGCCACAGCTGGGACAGTTCCGGCGGTCCTCCGGCACCATGGGGTTCGCCAGGATCGCCTTGCTCGCGTCGATCGGCGGAATCGTCGGTACATGGGTCAGACCGGCACCCAGCCGCGCACCACGCAGGCGGGTGGACGACGTACCGAGTCGGCGCGTCAGCTTCGAACCTGCGGCCGCAGCGCGGGCAGAGCCGAGCGGTGTGGACGCGAGACGGTTCGACGCGCGGGATACCGTCGACGGCGAGCTGATCGGGTCAGCCTCGTCAGGTGCGATCACATCGGGCGCACCGGCGACCGCAGACGGGCTGACCGCACCAGCGGGTGCAGGCGAGCCGCACACGTCGCAGTACCCGTCCATGATGGTGCCCGTGCAGCCAGGCTGCGTGCAGGCGATAGTGGTCGTCATCTGGTCCCTCCTGTGCTCTCCAGGTAGGCCTGGTACGCCGTGACGAGCGCAGCGAGCCGGACACTGTCCACCGGCTCCGACTCCATCACCGCACGGCCACGCCGGTACAACTCCGCAAGGTCTTCGTTGTTCGGGGCCATCAGCCCCGCCTTCACCTGATACGCATCCAGGAGCGCCGCCAACTCGTCCCGCCGCGCCACAGCCGCGCCATACGCAGCCTGCGCCTGCCCGAGCGCCCGCCGTACGGCGTCCAATCGGGTCAGGTACCTCTCCAGCTCAGCCGGGGTATTCGGCACAGGTCCGAGCGCAGTGACATCCGGTACGGCGAGCCGCGGGGCCGGTGTCACCGCAGCAACCGCCTTGTCAGCCAGCGCCCGCACCGCCGTCCCCTGCGCTTCCAGCTCGCTCCGTAGCGACCGTGCGCGCGCTACGTCGGCCGCCCGCTCTTTGCGAGTAGCGGCACCGACAATCAGGTCGCGCTCGGCCCGCGCCGCGTCGATCTCGAACGGCCCGATCAAACCGCCGATATCCGCACCCCGCTTGTTGCGGTCGGCAAGGTCTGTCAGCCGGCGATCCAGATCGTGATGCTCGGCCAGCGCCGCGTTCCGAACATTCGCCGGCTCCAGCTTGACCAGATCCCCGATCCGCTCCACCTGAGCCCGCAACTGCCGCAGTTTCGCGGCCCGGTCGGCATCCCCCGGCTCCAACGCCAGCTTGGCCCGCAAACTGGAAGCCAGCGCATCCGACAACTTGCATGCCTCAGGCAACGAAACCGCGAGCGACCCACCGGCACTCCCGGTATCCAGCCCACCCCAGATCAACGTCGAGATCCGCTCGGTCTCGGTCGGCCCGACCCGCCCCGAATCCCACGTCACCAGAATCAGCTCGTACCGATCCGAAACCGCCTTCCACACCGCCATACTGAGCACAACATCAGCACTCAAAGCATCCGAATCCGGCGAGTGGAGCGCCGCCTGATCCAACTCCTCAAGCTCAGCCTTCCGCTGGTCCCGCCACGTCCCGAGCTCCCCGAGGAACGACAGCAGTTCGCTCGCCGGAACACTGCTCCCCATCCGCCCGGGAGGCGCGGGGGCCGCCGCAGTAGGCGTCCGAACCGTCATTTGCGTCCGTACACAGGAGCCGGCGGTGCCTTCAGCTCGCCGAGATCAGGAGCGAGCCACTTGTTGTACGACTCCATCCACCGCCCATCGGCCTTCATCTGCTCGAGCACCTGGTTCACGAATTGCACGAACTCCGGGTGTTTCCTCGACATGCCCAGTCCGTACGGCTCGTCGCTGAACCGCTCGGCCAGCACCTTCGCGTACGGGTCCTGAGCGGCGTCACCGGCAAGGACCGTGTCGTCTCCGCTGATGCCATACGCCTTGCCAGACTGGAACAGCACCAGGCATCCGGTGTCGGTGTCCGCGGTGATCGGAATGACCCTCGGGTTCTGCTTCTTCAGGTTGTCCAAGCTGGTCGAACCTGCCGGAGCACAGATCGTCTTGTCGTTCAGGTCCTTCACACTCTTCGCGGTGGAGTCCAGCGGCACGAGGGTCTTCTGACCCGATCGGTAGTACTCGGCGGAGAAGGCGATCTCCTTCCACCGGGCGCAGTTGATCGTCATGTTCCGAGCGACGATGTCAACCTTCTGCTCCTTCAGCACGGGGATCCGCTGCGGGCTGGAGATCACCCGCAGCTCGACCGCGTTCTCGTTGCCGAAGATCGCCTTCGCGACCGCCTTGATCATGTCGATGTCGAAGCCCTCGATCTGACCACTGACCGGGTTCCGGGCACCAAGGTGGAGGCTGTCCGCGGACACTCCCGCGACCAGGCGCTTGTTGCTCTGGATCTTCGCCATGTAAGAGCCGGCTGGCATCGCGCCGGGCTGCGGCATCGGGCCTTCCGGCGTGTACGACGCCAGCGGGTTCCCGCAGTTCGGCTGCGTCGCCGGGGGAGCGGCTGGTTGTACCTTCGGCTGCGGCTTTGGGGGCAGCTCGGTTGCGTCGTACGTGCCTGAACCGCAGGCGGTGACTGTCATGAGCACGGCGGCCGAGGCGGCGATCAGTTTCTTCATCGGTATTCCCCCAGTCGCTGCGACATTCCCCAGGCGATCAGCAGCGCCACCAGGATCCCGATCGGCAGCCCCAGCCACCCGATCGGCGGCAATCCATCCCGCGCGTCCTTCAGCTCGGAGCTGACCCCGCTGCTCGTGTTCTCCAGTTCCCTCGCCGTTGCCTGGTCGAAGGCGCCGAACGCGTCCACGGAGGTCTTGGTGGCGACCTTGACGGCGGCGTCCCAGTTGCCGTCCGTGTCCTTCTTCCGGACGTCGGCGTGGGACTGCTGGTAAGTGCTCCACAGGGCGGACCCGGCCGTGCCCCCGGAGATCTTCCCGAGTTGTTCGTCGACCACCTTCGCCGACGCGTTGTAGGCCTCGTCGTACGCCGTGCCGGAACCACGGGCGATGAGCGTCAGGCTCTCGTTCGAGCGGGCGTCGTACGCCGCGATGCGGGCTCTCGACAGTGCCAGCGTGGAGGCGTAGTCGCCGTCACGGGTGTTGGTCGCTGAACTTGATCCGGAGATCAGTGCGAAGCCACCGATGAAGGTGGTGAGCAGGACGATGACGGCGCCGACCAGGATCGGCATGTTGAGGTAGCGGTGTGTTTTACGCGCCAGCCAGCGCAGAGTGAAGAACAGGACGAGCAGAGCGAGCAGTCCACTGACGAACACCCACCAGACGCCGACGCTGACTCCGTCGAACTCGGTGTCGACGCGCTTCTCATTGGCAGCCACCAGGGCCTTCACCAGCGGCAGGGAGTCGTTCTGCAGGGTCGCGTTCGCGTCGCGCAGGTACTGCGAGCCAATCGGCAGCCCCTGGCGGTTGTTGGCTCGCGCCTGCTCGATCAGACCCTGGTACGTGACCAGCGTGGTGTTCAGCTGCCCCAAGGCGTCACGGTCGGCCGCCTGCGCGCTGGCGGCTTCCGCCACCAGACGGGCGGCGCTAGCCATGGAGTCGACGAAGTGCTGGCGCTGTTGAGCCGGCTCCAGGCCGCCGACCAGGAAGGCGTTCGTGGCGTCGGCGTTGGCGCTGACCAGGTTGGTGTGGATCGCCTGGATCCGCACCAGCTGTGCTGCGTTCGCTTCAGCCCGTTGCAGTGCGCCATCGGAGTCGTTGAAGCCCTGCGCAGCGCACAGTCCGAAGACGACACTGATCGCGGCCGCGAGCACGAGGAAGGCGCGCATCCGCCCCGGGGTGCCTTCGAACCACTGCGCGACGGCACCACGCGGCGCCGGCGTACCGGGGCTTTGGAGTGCTGCGGTCTGCTGTGGCGTCGGCGGCGACCAGGTCGCGGGCGGCGCACTCTGTGTCTGGGTCACGCCTCTTCTCCTTGCTCGACAGGGTCTGTCGGGTCGGCGGACGCCACGGGGTCGTCGCTGAGGTCCTCGGCGAGGATCTGACGCAGCTGGTCGGTCGTAGGTGCCGTCACGTCGCGAAGCCGCCAGGCGTGCCGGCCGATGGCGGCTTCGAGGGTGTTGCGGGCGAAGCGGCCGTTGCCGAAGGACTGGCCGCGTGGGGTCTCGGTGAGGATGTGCCGGAACCGCTCCAGCGCCTCCGGCACCAGCTCGTAGTCGGCGCCTTCGCACAAGCCGGTGAGGATGTCGGTGAGCTCTTCGTCGCTGTAGTCATCGAAGGCGATCGTGGTGCGGAAGCGACTGGCCAGTCCGGGGTTCGCGGCGATGAAGACAGCCATCGGCTCGGGGTATCCGGCGACGATGACGACCAGGTCGTCCCGCCGGTCCTCCATCTCCTTCACCAGCGTGTCCACGGCCTCACGCCCGTACTGGTCGGCTCCCAGGTCACCAGCGGTCAGGCTGTACGCCTCGTCGATGAAGAGCACCCCACCGGCGGCTGACGCGACCACCTCAGCGGTCTTTGTCGCTGTCTGGCCCAGGTACCCGGCGACGAGCTCAGAGCGGTCCACCTCGACCAGCTGTCCTTTGGAGAGCAGGCCGAGTGCTTTGTAGATCCCACTGACCAGCCGGGCCACTGTGGTCTTGCCGGTCCCCGGATTGCCCACGAAGACCAGGTGCCGCGTGATGGTCGGGCTCTTCAGCCCTGCTTCGGTCCGCAACTTCTCCACCCGCAGTACGGCGACCTGTCGGTGCACCTCGCGTTTGACTCGCTCAAGCCCGGTCAGCTCGTCCAACTCAGCCAGCAACTCGTCGACCGTCTTGGCCGGCTCCTCGGGCTTCTGTTCGACAGCAACTGCAGCAGCAGGTGTCGGAGTGGATGCCACCTGGAGCGGTCGGGCACCAGCCGCCTGCAACTGAGCAGCCGCAGCGACAGATGCGTTGCCGACAACGCGCATGGTCGGCTCACCCAACGTGCACGACGCAGATGCGAGCTCAGCCAGAGCTTCGGCGTACGGGATCTTCTCTGGTGAGCCAGCGGTGACCAGCTCAGTCAGTACGGCGGTTGGTGCGCCCCGCCAGCGTCGTCCGCGCACGGCGGCGTCGAAGAAATCCTGCGTGGTTGCCCCCGGGAAGGCTTTGGCCCAGTCTGTCGGCGCACCGGGCGCTGACTCGGCCAGAGCGGCGGCGAGTGACAGCGCTTCGGTGCGGGCGCGGTTCTCCTCGACTCCGGCACGCACGGCGACCTCCAGCAGCGCTGCCAGCGCCTGCTGCAGTGACAATCCCCCCTCGCCGCTCATGCTCCCCCTCGTCCTGGTGGTGGTTGTAGTGGTCCTGTGTCAGGCGGTGGTGTGGATGCCGTCGGACCGAGGGCCAAGCCTCCGCCGGTGGAGCCGGTGCCGAACTTCTCCTGCAGGAACCGGCCATGGGCAATCAGAGCTGCCGCATCCGCCCGGTTCACCGCGTCGAACACCTTGTCCATCGTGGCCCCGAGCAGGTCCAGTTGGTCGATCAGGATCATCAGTGAGGTCTTGCCGCGATCCACCGGGCGAGTGTCGGCCCACTGACGTGGCAACCGCAGGTACCCGCCGATGGCCTCCGGCAGGTAGTCGGTAGCCGTGGCCATCACGGAGTACGCCTGCGCACTGCCGGCCAGGTTGCCCAGCCGCGGAATCGTCTCCCGCACGATCCGGACGACTCTGTTCACCCGGGACGCCACCACAGCCGGTACGGCGCCCTGTGCGATCAGCTCCTCGACCCGGACCAGTGCCGCGAGCAGGTCGTCGTTCGTCGGTGCCCGGGGTCCCGGGGCAGGCTCGGGCTCCTGCTGGCGACCAGTCAGTCGCGCGAAGAAGTCCCCCAGAGCCATGCCCGTCCCCTGCTAGTGGTGTGGAGTCAGCGACCGATGTTGATGTCGAGGCTGCCGTGGACGACCTGCTGGTTCTGTCCGGCCACCCGGTCCAGGTAGCTGCGGGACTTGGTCACCTCGGACTCCAGCGTGCCGATCGTGGCCGCCATGTTGTCGAGTGCCTCGGACTTGAACGTGTCGATCGCGTCCATGGTCGCGTAGATGTTCGCGAACGCGGCCTGCAGCTGCGGCAGCCCGATGGTGGCCGACGCCGCCTGCTGCTGGATCGCCACCGAGTTGTCGCGCAGCATCTGCGAGGTGCGCTCGATCATGCCGCTGGTGGTGGTGTTCAGCGCGGTGATCTGGTCCAGCACGAGCTTCTGGTTGCCCAGCGCCTGCGCCACGATGACCGCCGTACGGAGTGCCGAGACGGTGGTCGTGGAGGCGCGGTCGACACCCTTGATCAGCTCGATGTTGTTCTTGATCACGATGTCGATGGCCAGGTAGTTCTGGATCGACACGGCGAGCTGGGTGAGCAGGTCCTGGTGCTTCTGCCGGACGTAGAACAGCACGTCCTCGCGGAAGGCCTTCGCCTTGTCCGGGTTGGTCGCGTCCAGTTCCGCGATCGCTGCGGACAGCCGGGCGTCGAGGCGCTCGGCGACGTACACGTACTGGTTCAGCCGGGTCATGGCGTCCCAGAGGTTCTGCTTCTCCAGGTTGAGCGCGGCGTTGTCCTTGCCCAGCTCGTCCTGGCCGTTCCGCAACGAGTGCAGGATCCCCTCGAGGTGCGTCTGCGCGCTCTGGTACTTGCGGAAGTAGTCCTCGATCTTGTCGCCGAACGGGATCATCCCGAGCAGCTTCCGGGTACCGGTGGCGCCCTTGGGGTCCAGGTCCTCGACGGTACGGCGCAGGTCGAGCAGCGTCTTGCCGACCGTCGACCCCTCCGACAGACCGCCGCTCTGCAGCGCCTTGACCGGCTGCTGCAGCAACCGGTTCGAACTCTCGGCGGCGTTGCGGATGTCGAGGTCACCCATGCTGCGCACGTCACTGGCCTTGGCAGCGAACTCAGGGGAGCGTGGCTCGGCCACCATCAGCGCACTGAGGAAGGTGTCGACCTTCGCGTCCAGCCCGGGCAGTGCGGCCGCGTCGACCGCCGGAGCCAGGCTCGGGGCAGCCGTCGTCGCTACTGCCTGTGATGGTGGCGGAGCGGTCAGTATCAGCCCGGGAGCGGTCGCGGTCGGCGGCTGCAGCGGCGACATCGCCTGCTGCGCGGCTCCTTGGGCCGCAGCACCCGGCTGCCCGGTTCCTGCTGCTCCGGCGGTGTTATCGGCTTCGGTCATCGTCGTTCCCCTCCGGTGGCCTGCGCGAGGCGTCCCCCACCCCCGCGTGCTGTCACCTCCGTGACGCGCACACAATCTACGCGGTTCCCGGCCGACTTGGTGGTGTCGTTGTGTAGTCGTTGCCTGCTCAGCTACGTCGGTAGCTGACGAAGCTGAAACCGTCGTGGGGGTCACGGGCGGTTTCGGTCCAGTCCGAAGCGTCGAACGCGGGGAACGTGACGTCGCCATCGGGGGACTGGTCGACCTCGGTCAGCTCCAGGCGGTCGGCGTACGGGAACGCCTGGCGGTAGATCTCACCGCCGCCGGCCACGTAGAGGTCGCCGTCCTCTTTGAGTGCCTCTTCGAGGGTGTGAACGACCTGTACGCCGTCAGCCGCCCAGTCCGGTTGCCGGGTCACGACGACGGTACGGCGGCCGGGGAGTGGCCGGCCGATCGAGTCATAGGTCTTGCGGCCCATCACCAGCGTGTGTCCGAGCGTCAACTGCTTGAAGTGCTGCAGGTCCTCGCGGATCCGCCACGGCAGGTCGTTGTCACGCCCGATGACACCATTCGCCCCGACTGCGGCGATCAGGACGATGCTCATACCGCGATGGGCGCCTTGATACCCGGGTGCGGGTCGTAGCCGACCAGTTCGACGTCGGCGATCTCGTAGGAGTCGATCGAGTCGCGGTGTGCGAGCTGGAGCGTCGGCAGCGGCCGGGGCTCACGGGTGAGCTGCAGGCGGGCCTGGTCGAGGTGGTTCAGGTACAGGTGTGCGTCGCCGAGGGTGTGGACGAAGTCGCCGACCTCCAGCCCGGTCTGCTGCGCGACCATGTGGGTCAGCAGCGCGTACGACGCGATGTTGAACGGCACACCGAGGAAGATGTCGGCCGACCGCTGGTACAGCTGGCAGGACAGCCGCCCGTCGGCCACGTAGAACTGGAACATCGTGTGACACGGCGGTAGCGCCATGTTGTCGACGTCCGCGACGTTCCACGCGTTGACGATGTGCCGGCGCGAGTCGGGGTTCTTCTTGATCCCCTCGATCAGCCCGGCGATCTGGTCGACCTGCCGGCCGTCCGGAGTCGGCCAGGAGCGCCACTGGTAGCCGTAGACCGGCCCCAGCTCGCCGTCCGCGTCGGCCCACTCGTCCCAGATCGAGATGTTGTTCTCGTGCAGCCACTTGATGTTCGTCGAGCCGCTGAGGAACCAGATCAGCTCCCCGATCACCGACCGCAGGTGCAGCTTCTTGGTAGTGACCGCCGGAAAGCCCGCACGGAGGTCATACCGCGACTGGTACCCGAACACACTCAGCGTGCCGGTCCCGGTGCGGTCCCCCTTCTGAGCTCCGTTGTCCAACAGGTGCCTCAGAAGATCCAGGTACTGCTGCATGCGGCCAACCTACTCCCTGACAGACTCGCGTCCGTGGAGCACGTACTGACTCTGGTCATTCGCGTCGAGAAAACCGCCCGCCCGGAGCAGACCGACGCCCTGGAGGCCGCGGCACACGCCGTACTGGCGATCCTCGCCGACGACCGCTCCACCGGCGAGGGCGAGTGGGCCGACGCCATGACCGCCTGGCAGGACCACCGCATCCGCAAAGTCGTCCGCCGCGCCCGGGGCGCCGAATGGCACCGAGCCGAAGCCCTCCCCGGCATCACCGTCACCCACGGCACCGCCGAGCTCCGTGTCTTCCCACCCGTCCCCCTGGGCGACGTCCCCAAGGACCTCGCCAAACTGCAAGTCACCGGCACCGACTTCGACCAGCCCGAACCCCCCGCCGTACCGCATCCCCAAACCCCAGTCCTCTGGATCAATCCAGCCCTGCACATGTCCAGCGGCAAAACCATGGCCCAAGTAGGCCATGGCGCCCACCTGGCCTGGCTGGCGCTCTCACCGCACCACCGCAAGGAGTGGGCCGCTTCTAACTTCCCCCTGGCGGTGCGGACCGCAGGCCGAGCCCACTGGACCCAGCTGCTCCAAACCACCTTCCCCGTAGTCCAAGACGCCGGCTTCACCGAAATTGACCCCGGCTCCCGCACAGTCATCGCGGAACACCCGGACCTCAGGACTTGGTGACCTTGTAGTGCAGGTGGGTTACGCGGTCGCCTTCGATGACGCGGGGGTTGTCCAGGAGGACCTGAGCGCCGGCGTAGTCGCCGAAGAACTTGCGGCCGGTGCCTAGGACGACGGGGGCGAGGTTGTAGGCGATCTCGTCGACCAGGCCGGCTGCCAGGGCTTGGCCGGTGAGGTTGCCGCCGGTGATGGAGATGTCGCGGTCGCCGGAGTGGGTCTTGGCTTGGGCGACTGCTTCTTCGATGCCGTTCACGAAGGTGAAGGGGGCGTCGGGGAAGGGCCAGTCGGTGGGGGGCTCGTGGGTGACGACGAAGACATGGTCGCCGACTGCGGGGACGCCGTTCCAGCCGTTGGTGATGTCGAAGAGGCGGCGGCCGATGATGCAGGCGCTGATGTTGGGCCAGGTTTCGTTCATGTAGTCGGCACTGGCCTGGCTGACCTGGAAGGGGCGGCCGGGGTCGGTGCCGTACACCTGGACCGGTCCGTTGCCGTACCAGTCGAACAGCGGCCCGACCCCGTCCTCCAGATCCGCCACGAAACCGTCGAGTGACACGACAGCGGATGCGATCACGCTTCCCATGACTAAGCCTTCACAATCGAGTAGGTGAGGTGCTGGGCGGCCGGAGTCGACACGGCGTCGGCCAGCTCGAGGGTGAATCCGGTTGCGGCCTCCGCCGGGAAGAGGCGCGTGCCGGCGCCCAGTACGACGGGTGCCACGTGCAACCGCAGTACGTCGGCCAGTCCGGCCGTGAGCACCTGGTGGCACACCTGTCCGCCGCCCATGACGTACACGTCCTTCTCGCCGGCCGCTGCCAGCGCCTGGCGGATCGCCTCGGCCGGACTGTCGACGAAACGGAACCGGTCGCCCAGACGCGTGTTCTCGGGTGCGGAGTGGGTGACCACGAAGATCGGCGGGTTCACCTCGCCGGTCGGCTTCGCGCCGTACCCCAGCTCGTCGTTCCAGCCCTGTGGCCCGTCGATGATGTCGAAGAGGTTCCGGCCCTGGACTACCGCGCCGGTGGCCTCGAAGGCGGCATCCAGTACGGCGGTGTCCGCAGCGGTGCCCTGGAAGACCCAGTAGTGCAGGGCCTCGCCGCCGTCACCGAGCCCGTTGTCGAGACCGACGTTGGGTCCGGTGACGTAGCCGTCCAGTGACACCGAGATGTCGACCACGACCTGGCTCATCGGTCAGCCTTCCTTGGCGACCAGCTCAGCGAGGCGGTCCATGGAGTCGTTGATGCCGTCGGCCATGCCGTACTCGACCGACATGTCCCGGGCCTCGACGGACGGGAACACGGACTGCTGGTGCAGCCGGACGCCGGTCTCGGTCGGCTCCAGGGTGAGCTTCTCGATGCACACCTGGTCCGGTGCGCCCTCCCACTCGAAGGTCTGGATGATCAGCTTGTCCTGCTCGACGTTGTGGAAGACGCCGCGGAACGCGTACTCGCCGTTCGCGTCGCGGTGCACGTAGCGGTACTTCCCGCCCGGGCGGACGTCGTACTCCTGGATGTCGGCCTCCAGATCGCGCGGGCCGAGCCACTCGCCCAGCAGGTCCTTGCTGGTCATCACCTTGAACAGCTGGGCCGGGGTGGCGTCGAACTCCCGGGTGACCTCGACGAACGGCGTACCGGCGGGGGTGTTGATGGTGGTGGCGTTCATTGCTCCTGCTCCTTCATGGCGTTGAGGACCGCGTCCATCCGGCGGAAGCGGCGTTCGGTCTCCAGCCGGTACTCGTCGATCCAGCTGGTCAGTGCTTCGAGCGTGGCCGGCACCAGGTGGCAGGGGCGGCGCTGGCCGTCCCTGGTCCGGGTGATCAGCCCGGCGGCCTCGAGCACCTGGATGTGCCGCGACACCGCCTGGGTGGTGATCGGGAACGGCTCGGCCAGCTCGTTGACGGTGGCCGGACCGCGCGAGAGCCGCGCGATCATCGCCCGCCGTACCGGGTCGCCGAGTGCGGCGAAGGCCCGATCGAGCTGTCCGTCATCAACCGACATCTTTATCAACCATTCCCTTGATCAACCGATGTGTTGAATATAGGGAGAGGCTGCGCCCGGCGTCAAGCCCTGAGGAGTCAGATCGTTTCGAAGGCCGCCATCATCGCCATGTCCTCGTGCTCGAGGTTGTGGCAGTGGATCAGGTACTTGCCCTTGTGGGCGGTGAACTTGACCAGCACCTCGACTACCTCGGCCGGCCGCACATCCACAGTGTCCTTCCAGCCGGCGTCGTACGGGCCGGGTTCACGGCCGCGGCGGCTGAGGACCTGGAACGGCGCGAGGTGGACGTGTACCGGGTGGTGGACGTCGGTGACGAACGACCAGATCTCGTACTGGTCGAGCTTCACCTGCGCCTGCATGTTCACCGGGTCGAAGGCCTTGCCGTTGATCGTCCAGCCGTGGTGACCGCCGACGCTGCCGCGGCGGAAGCGCCACTGGCGTTTGACGATGCCTTTGGGCGCCTCGATGACGGCGTACGTCGAGAGCTTCGCCGGGATGCTGCTGTCGTCGCTCGCGCGCCGGGTGACCTTGAAGCGCAGCACTGGCGCGTTGTTGTCGAGTCGATTGACCACAGTGACTTCGTCACCGGGCTTGTACGCCGAGAAGTCCACGATCACGTCGAATCGCTCAGCCGGTGCGACCACCAGCGTCTCGTGCTCGACCGGTGCACCGAGTAGTCCGCCATCGCTACCGATCTGCACGAACTTCGCCGGACCGCGGTCGAAGCCCAGTTCGTACCGGCGCGCGTTGGCCGCGTTCAGAATTCGGAGGCGGTAGCGGACTGCGTCCACCTCGTGCACTGGCCACGGTGCGCCGTTCACCAGCGTCACATCGGCCACAACGCCTTCCATATAAGCCGATTCGACTCCGGGGCGGCCTTTGGCGGCCGGATAGATGAACGAGCCGTCCTCGGCGAAGGCGCGGTCCGCGATCACCAGTGGGATCTCACGGTCGCCATGCGGCAGCGGGAGGCGGTCCTCCTCCTCGTCGCGAATCAGATGCAGACCGAACAGTCCGCGGTAGACCTGTGGTGCGGTGTAGTCCATCCGGTGGTCGTGGTACCAGAGCGTGGCCGCGCGCTGCGTGTTCGGAAAGGTGTACGTGCGGCTCCCGGTCTTCACATCACCGCCCTGCATGGTGTGGTGACCGGAGTGGTCGTGGTGACCACCTGCCGGCATCAGCAGGTCCAGCGGCCAGCCATCGCTCGCAGCGGGCGTGTGACCGCCATGGAGATGCAGGGCGGTCGGTACGTCGAGTTCGTTCACCTGCTCGACCACAGTGGTCTGGCCACTCCGCACATCAAACGTCGGGCCGGGGAACAGGCCGTCGTACCCGAGCACCTCGGTCTTGAGGCCGGGCAGGATCTCCAAGCTGGCCTTGCGCTGTACGACGCGGTACCGGCCGGGCGAGGTGGGCTGCTTCACTGGCGGAATGGGCAGTGGGACGGTGAATGGCTCGGGGAGTTTCGCCTTGCTGCGCAGGAGTTCACCGGACTGTGCGGGGGATGAGTCCAGCCCGCAGCCGGTCAGGGTGACGGCAGCTCCGGTGGCTGCGAGCAGGGTGCGCCGGGACAGCTTCACTGCTTGACCTCCTGGCGGCCGCGACGTGCGGCCGGACGGAACGACCAGATGGTCATCCAAATGACGACGGCGACGATCGCCGTACCGAGTGGGACGTGGACGGCGAAGTTCTGCAGGTAGCCGAAGGTGAGCTGGACGAACTCCGCCACGACGAGCAGTGCGGACCACAGCAGCGGCCACGGGCGTCCACCGCCACCGAGCCAGTAGAAGCCTGCGATCACCACCTGCAGGAAGCCGGCCATCCAGACTGTCGAACCGATCGGGCCGTGCACTTCCATCGCGTCGTTCTCGCCGGCCAGGAAGTATCCGGCCAGGATCGGCTGTGCGCAGACCAGGGCCGCGTGGAGCAGCAGGATGATGCGCAGCGACCAGAGCGACACCTTGGGACGGCGGACTCGTCGCTGCGGCTGGACTGTGAGTGTCATGCGGCGACCGCCGTCCGGACAGTGCGACGACACAGCCACGCGGCGAAGCAGACCGACGTACCGATCAGAGCGATGCCCAGCGGGATGTGGATCGCGAGCTGCTTGGAGTACCCCATCCCGATCTGCACGCTCTCGCCGAACAGGATCAGTGCGGAAACCAGTGCGGCCACGCCGCGACCGCCCAGCCGCCAGTGAATGAGCGCCACCACCAGCTGTGCGACCCCGATGAAGCTCACCGCCAGGCCGACCGGCTCATGCACCTTCAGTCCGGTTGTCGCGCCGTTCAGGTAGATGCCGATCGCGATCGGCTGCACGCAAACCGCCGCCGCGTGCAGTACCGCGACCCCTCGTAGAACCCCCAACCATCTCATGTAGCCAGACAATAGTAGTCTGGCTACATGTAGAGCAATCAGGTATTACCCGGACAGAGCTCTCCTGGGAGCCGGGGTTGCGGTCTTTTACGTGAGGTGGCCGAGCGGCGCGACGGTGATTCCGGCGCGCTCGCAGACCCAGTGCGGGTCGGGGCCGAGCTCCGGCTCGATCCGGAGCTCGTGATCGTTCAGGTCATCGCAGGCGGTGCAACGCGGCCAGCGGATGCGGGAATCGACCAGCCGGTCCTGCACGTCCTGGGCGACCAGGCCTGCGATGTGTTCCGCACCGTCAGGCCACTGGTCGAGCCACCACTGCCGCTCGGCGACCGCGTCCTCGACCACTGTGACCATGACAGCGTCGTTGAAGCCCCGCGCGGCCAGGTCGTGCAGGACCATGGCTCGCGCGGTCAGTAATACCCCTGGCTCACTCATCGTCCTTCAGAGTGCCAGACGGCACCGACAATCCCCAGTCAGCGGCAGCTAGGGCTGGGGTCGAGGCGGTCCGCGAGCCGGAGCTCGCGGGCAGCCGCAGTGCGCAGAGCTGCGCCGAGGCGGGTGCGGAGTGCGGCGATCCGGCGCGTCGGCTCCTCGTACGGCTCCTGCGGAGCGTTCGGAAGCGCTGACTGCGACAGTGCGCGAGAGTTCTCGACGGCGGTGTTTCCAGCGATGAAGTACGTCATGGTTGCTCCTTCCTCAGAGCGTCTTCGGTGCGGGTCCGCTGCTCGAGCGGACGATCAGTTCGGTGTCCAGCCGCACTTGGCGTTCAGTGGTCGTGGGGTCCAGGAGAACCCGGCCCACGCGGCGCCCTTTGTCCTTGATGGGCTGGCGGATGGTGGTGAGTCCGGCCGGCTCGGCAGCGGGGATGTCGTCGAAGCCGGTCACGGTCAGGTCCCGTCCGGGGACCAGCCCGCGCACCCGCATCGCCTCCATTGCACCGAGCGCCTGTACGTCGCTCAGCCCGACGATCGCGGTCGGCCGGTCCTGGGAGTCGAGCACCCAGCTGGCACCGGCCTGTCCGGAGCTGAAGGCGTTGTGCCCGCCGGACACCAGGCGGACGTGCGCGTCCGGCATGGCCTTGAGCATGCCCTGGATGCGCAGCTCGCAGTCGGTGCACCCGATCTCGTCCCAGTCCAGCTCCACGACCCGTCCGCCGGTCAGCTCGGCCTTGTCGACCAGTACGACGAGGTCGCGGTGCCCCAGCCGGGCCAGGTGCTCGCCCATCGGGGTGGCCGCTTCGAACTCGTCGATGGCGACCCAGTCCTCCGTGAAGTCACGCTTGTCGGTGGAGACCGCGGGGATCCCGCGAGCGGCCAGAATCTCCAGTGCCGGATGGCCGTGCGGCACGCAGAAGATCGCTGCACCGTCGATCGCTGCCTGCTGGACCGCGCTGCCGTTGTCGATGTCGGTCGAGCTGAGCGGCATCAGCAGCAGGCTGGTGCGGAACTCCTCGGCGACCTCGGCCAGTCCGGCCAGGAAGCCGACCGCGAACGGGTCCGAGAACGCGTACGACAGCTTGTCGGTGAACAGCACCCCGATCGCGCCGGCCTTGCCGCTGCGCAGGGCCCGCGCGGATGCGTCAGGTCCGGCGTACCCCAGCTCGCGAGCGGTGGCCAGGATCCGGTCGCGCAGCGCTGCGGAGAGCTGGTCGGGCTTGTTGTAGGCGTTCGACACCGTCGACGGCGAGACGCCCACGGCCTTGGCCACGGTCTTCAGCGTCACTCCGGACATCTCGGCACCCACCTTCTGTATCGTTCTTCTAAATCGATCTAGAAAAACGATACAGAAGGTCGTACGAGAGCGCAACAGCCAGCTCGACGGACACCGCCTGGGATGATGGCGGCATGGCTTCGTTGCTGGAGGTGATCGCCCTGCATCCGGCGGATGCGGAGGCGGCGCAAGAGGGTGGTGCGGACCGGCTGGAGCTGTGCGCGTCGATGGAGGCCGACGGGCTGTCGCCGTCGGTCTCGACGGTCAGTGCGATCCGCCGGGCGACCGATCTGCCGTTGCGGGTGATGCTGCGGCTGTCCGACTCGTTCACCACGAACGGCGCCGAGCTGAACCGGATGACCGCGCAGGCGCAGTCCTACCTCGCCGCCGGTGCGGACGGGTTCGTGCTGGGGTTCCTGACCCCGGACAACGTGGTCGACGTCGAGTCGGTGGCCGCACTGGCCAGCACCTTCGCCGGTACGCCGTGGACGTTCCACCGCGCGATCGACGCCGTACTGGAGCAGGCGGCGGCCTGGCGTGCGCTGCGCTCGCTGTCCGGTCTCGACTGCGTGCTGACCGCAGGGTCGTCGCTGGGCGTCGGACACGGTCTGGACGACCTGTGCAAGCTGGCCAAGGCCGATCCGGCCGTGGCGAGCGTGATGATGGCCGGTGGCGCGCTGAAGCCCGAGCATGTTCCGTGGCTGTACCAGTCCGGCGTACGGCGCTTCCACGTCGGCTCGTCGGTCCGCCAGGACGGCTCATGGACCAAGGCCTACGTGAACTCGCGTTTCGTCCGCTCCTGGCGCAACCTGCTCGACGCACAGGACTCCCGCGGATGATCCTGATCGATCCGCCCGCCTGGTCAGCCTGGGACCGGCTCTGGTCGCACCTCGTCAGCGACGAGTCGCACGAAGAGCTACACGCCTTCGCGAAGGCCGCCGGTATCCCCGCCCGCGGCTTCGACCGCGACCACTACGACGTACCCAGCGATCGGTACGACGACCTGATCGCGGCCGGCGCCGTACCGGTCTCCAGCCGCGAGCTGGTCAGCCGCATCACCGCCGCAGGTCTACGGCATCGCAAACGGCCCCCAACCCGTTGAGGGTTGAGGGCCGTTGCGTCAGTCGAGCAGTTCGGTGACTGTGCCTGCGGCGACGGTGTGACCGCCTTCGCGGACTGCGAAGCCGAGGCCGACGTTCATGGCGATCGGCTTCGCCAGCTCCACGGCCAGGTCGACCGTGTCACCCGGCATGACCTGTGTGGTCGTACCGAGGTCGATACCGCCGGACACGTCCGTGGTCCGGAAGTAGAACTGCGGGCGGTAGTCCGCGGCGAACGGCGTGTGCCGGCCACCCTCGGCGGTGGACAGTGCGTGCAGTGTGGCCCGGAACGCGCGGTGCGGACGCACCGTGCCGGGTACTGCGACCACCATGCCGCGACGAACCTCGTCGCGCTTCACGCCCCGCAGCAGGATCGCTGCGTTGTCACCGGCCTGTACAACGTCCAGCGTCTTGCCGAACGTCTCGAGCCCGATCGCCGTGCTGCTGACGGTCTCACCGAGACCGACCACGTCGACGGCTGCACCGACCTGAAGCGTGCCGCGCTCCACCGCACCGGTGACGACTGTGCCCCGGCCGCTGATCGTGAGCACGCCCTCGACCGGCATCAGGAACGGCTCGGTCAGCTCGCGCTCCGGCGTCGGAACGTAGCTGTCCACCGCATCCAGCAGCTCACCGATCGCAGCGGTCCACCGCGGGTCGCCCTCCAGCGCCTTCAGGCCGGAGACGCGCACCACCGGTACGTCGTCGCCCGGGAAGCCGTACTCCGTCAGGAGCTCACGGACTTCCAGCTCGACCAGGTCGAGCAGCTCGGGGTCGTCGACGGTGTCCGCCTTGTTGAGCGCGACCACCAGGTACGGCACGCCGACGCGCTGCGCGAGCAACACGTGCTCCCGCGTCTGCGGCATCGCACCGTCCTGTGCGGACACGACCAGGATCGCGGCGTCCACCTGGGCGGCGCCGGTGATCATGTTCTTCACGTAGTCGGCGTGCCCGGGCATGTCGACGTGCGCGTAGTGGCGGGACGCGGTCTCGTACTCGACGTGGCTGATGTTGATGGTGATACCGCGCGCGACCTCCTCCGGCGCCCGGTCGATCCCGTCGAACGCGACGAACCGGTTGGCGGCCGGGTCGCGCTCGGCGAGCACCTTGGTGATGGCGGCGGTCAGCGTGGTCTTGCCGTGGTCGACGTGACCCATCGTCCCGATGTTGAGGTGCGGCTTGGACCGCACGAACTGGCTCTTGGCCATGAGTTTTCCCTTGCTGGTCAGAAGATTCTGGACGAGTCCAGGACCCTCCGGCTGGCCTCCCGGCGCTGTCACCGCGCGGAAGGGGGCCGGTCTCGGGCCACCCTCCTCCGCGGGTCCTGATCAGCAGGAAGAGGGTCGGCTATCGACTGACGCGGCAGCCCACGTGGGAGCGCCCGTCAGGCCGGTGCCTGACAGGAACAGCTCGAAAACCACGCGGTACATGCGGATCACGTTAGGTAGTAACAGTGCCTACCGCAACGGAATTCCCGAGTGGTCAGTTCAGGGCGAACAGCCGGGTGCCGTCGGAGAAGACGGGTCGCGCACCGGCCACTGTGGTGACCGGCTTGTTGCAGGTGACCTCTTCGGAGCGGGCGACCGATGCGGCTGTCGGGCCGGGCAGGATCGGCCGGGGCTGGATGCCCGCGGTACCGATCATCACTGGTGAGCAGCTGCCGTTCGGCTGCGGCATCAGCGTGATCACGCGCCCGTCCGGCAGCAGTGCGAACCCGTCCCGCGGGTACTCGGGTTGCTGCAACTTCGGTGGCACCTGCAGCAGGTGATGCCACTGCGGAGTGCCGTCGGCCGGGTTCGCCGCCGAGACGTCGTACGTCTGCGGCGCTGAGGGGTCCGTAGCGTTCCGGCAGGTGATCAGCACGAGTGATGCGTGGGTTGCGGCGAGCTGTGCGTCGCACGATGCCGGTCCGAGCCGCGGCCGCGGCGTACCCGGCACTGAGGTGGTCCAGCTCATCCGGCCCTCGCCGACATCGATCGACCACTGGTTGAGCGTTCCGCCCGCTGCGGCGGTCCAGATCAGGCCGGAGACCTCACGGGTGTCCGGTACGGCGACCAGGTCGCCGACCCAGGTGTCCGGGTCCAGCTCGGCGCTCAGGTCGAACCGCTGACCCAGGTCGACCTCCCAGAGCTGGTCACCGGTCTTGAGGTCCAGACCGCGCACGACTGCGCCGTTGCCGGCACACGCGTCGACCACGATCGCCTGGTCGCTCAGCAACTCGCCCTGTGTCACGTTGCAGCGCAGCTGCGTCCGCCAGTGCGTCGGGTTGCTCACACCATGCGCCGCGACGTAGTTGCCTTCGGAGATCAACAGCTGGTCCTGGTTGACCGCCAGTGCCCGGCCGTCGGTGTGAACCTCGGTGAGCACCTCACCGGTCACTGCGTTCAGTACGGCGTACGTCGGCAGGTCGATACCGGTCGGTGCGCGGTTCCCGGCGTACGGGAGGTTCGCGGCGACGATGCGGCCGTCACCGGAGACCAGCAGTCCCTTCGAACCGCTGGAGGCGGCGTCGTCGACATCTGCCCGCGCATACCGCCAGCGGATCTGGCCGGAGTTCCCGTCGGACATGACCACGCCGTCCGGTCGCAACTCGGCCACTCCGCCCGCGGTACCGGCAATCGCACCGGCTGCGGGTACTTCGCGCGTCCAAGCGAGCGTGCCGTCGAACTGGACCGGCAGCTGAGTCGGTTCGGCAGTGGTCGTCGTACTGACTGTGTTGGCTGTCTCCAGTCGTGCCTGCACGAACGGCTCACCAGCCGACACCACGATCCACGCCAGCAGGGCTCCACACACAGCAGTGGCGGCAACACCCAGCCACTGCGGCGGAGACTGCGAGTACGGCGGTGCGCGGCGAAGCCGGCGTGCCAGTGCCAGCAGACCGCCGGAGAGAATGAGGGTGATCGACGCGAGCAGCAGGTACGGCCAGCGCTCGGACATCGCGGCACCGGGCTGTGCGGCCGGCCAACGCCACCAGCAGATCCCGACCGCGATCACACCGGCTACTGCGAACAGCAGCGCCGGGATAGCCAGCAGTCGCTGCTGTGAGCGCCGGAACCACGCACAGCCCAGTGCTGTGGCTGCTGCGGTTCCTGCGATCGGAGCCCACACCGGGAAGCCGGTGAGGTCAGACGGGTCGGCCGGCCACTTCGACGCGGCTCCGAGGCCGCGGCCGAGCAGGACCGACGCGGCCACGACCGCACCGAGCGCAGCGCCGAAGTAGACGATCGGGATCAGCCCGCCGATCGGCCGGGCCGCCTTAGGGCCCCAGGAGTCGAGCTCCCGCTCCAGATTGGCGCGCGCAGTTCGCTCCCACGCGTCGTGGCCGGCACTGGTCGCATAGAGATCGGTCTCGGCCAGCCCTTGCAGGAACGACATCCGGCCGCGAGCGAAGGCGCGGTCGTCGATGTGCGCGTACTCCTGCCGGATGCCGGCCGCGTACTCGTCGTACCGGTCCGCGGGCATGCTCAGGATGCGCAGGTCGGCGTCGCACAGTACGGCGCCGTTCGCGTCGTCGGGGGCACAGTCGTGCTTGGCGGTCAGCCGGACCAGGCGACCGACCTCCTCGACCTTCGCGGCGTCGACGCCGTACGCGGCGAGCTCGAGCTCGGCCAGTTGGGCCGAGACCTCTTCGTTCTCACCGGGGTCGGCCTGCGGGTCGTAGATCGCGTCGTGGAACCAGGCGGCCAGCCGGACAGTGTCCGCATCGTCGGCGGCGTCCGCGAGCTCGTCCACCGTGCGCAGGACCTCGGTCAGATGCCGCTGGTCGTGATAGTGCCGATGTTGCTCTGCGTAACGAGCCAGCAGATCATCGCCCAACGGCTGCGCGTGCGGCAGCAGGCGATTCCACTGGTCGCGCAGGTCCATGGCAGGGAGTCTCGCACCACCAAGGAGTCCGTACCGACCGATCTCGGGCTCCCGGAGACGGTCGTGGCCAAAGCGATACCGGCTCGTCACCTAGCCGCTTCGAAGGGTGCCCACAGCATCGAATTGCACTGTTGGCATTGCGTTGTGGATCACACTGAGTTAGCGCAAGGCGATGACAGCGTTGTCCCCGGTCACCAGGACCTGATTACCGACCGCAAAGGCGTCGCGACTGCAGGTGATTCCGAGGGGTAACCGGACCTGGCGGAATCCGGCCCGCTCGATCACGTTGGCCGAGCAGGCCTCGGCGTCCCGGCTGAGTGAGACGACCCGGCCGTCCGCGGTCACCGTGACCTTGGCCCGCGGGTCCACTCGCGCGGTGACCTGCCAGGCGGTCCGGCCGGTGGCGGTGTCGATCGCAGTGACGACGGTGTGCCGGTTCTCGATCGTGCTCGGTCCAGGACAGTCGACGACGATCAGGTACCGGCCGGCGGCGTTCAGCAGCGTCCGGCAGGCCCAGGTCTGTGGCACCGGCCAGCGCCACTTGACCGCACCGGTCCGCGGTTCGATCGCCGTCAGAGCCTCCGGTACGTCGGAGTCCCCACCAGGCTCGGCGACCACGACGAGTCCGCCCGCGACGACCGGACGCCGGTAGGTGTCGGTCGCGGTCTTGGTCCACAGCTTCTTGCCGGACTTGAGGTCCAGCCCGGTCACTGCGTCCGGCCGGCCGCCGCAGTTGCCCAGGAACGCGACCACAGCGTCCGTGGAGGCGACCGCGTCGAGATCGGAGCAGTCACCTGGCTTGAAGGTCCACCTCTCGTGGCCGTTCGGGTCGAGACCGTGGAGCTTGTCGGAACCGTGCAGGACGCGCTCACCGGTCAGCAGCGGCTGTGCCTGCGCGATGAGGTGGTCACGCGTCCGCCCGGGCCAGGCGGCTTTGCGCTGACCGGTATTGGCGTCGAGCAGCAGGTAGCCGACATCGGGAAACTCTGCGAGCACGTACTCGCCATCACCGGTCGCCACGATCGTCGGCCGCTCGTCGGAGTCGGAACGGCTGTAGCGCCAGCGCAGATCACCGGTCGCGGCATCGAGCATGTCGACGACACCGTTCGGCCGCGGGATCGCGATGCCGTACTGCGTGCCGATCGCCTCTTCCGCGCCGGCGCCGAGCGTCGCCTTGCTCACCCAGGCGACCGCGCCGTTCAGAGTGGACGGTGTGGCCTTGCCTGCTGGGCGGGGTGACAGTTCGACTCGCTCGTTCGTGCTCAGGACGTAGTTGCGCGCCAGCGGCTGCACGATCAGCAGCAGGGTCAGCGCAACAACCCCTGGTACGGCGAGCCAGGCCAACTGCTGCCCGAGGTTCCGGCTCGGGAGGAAGCGTGCGGTTCTGGTGCGTAGTAAAGAGCCTGCGAGTGCTGCGCCACCGGACAGCAGCAGGAGCAGTAGTGCAGAGATCAGCAATGGCACTCGGAGGCCAACGCCAACCGCTGGGTTGATCCGCGGCGCCTGTGCCCAGGCGATCAGTAGTCCGGTGACAGCAACCGCCAGTACGGCGCCCGCGACCAGACAGGCTCGTTGACTCGAACTACGCGCGCAGCGGAACAGCACTGGTGCGCTGATGAACGCCAGCACGGCCAAGGCGACCGGCGGCCAGCCGGCCTCGCCGGGTGCGGTCGGAATCTGCCAGGAGGCGCCTGCGGCCGCAATGGCAACCACAGTGGATCCGATCGCGCAGAACATTGCCGTCGCGGTGAGAGCAGCCTGCTGCCAACCACGCCAGGGCGCAGGCAGTTCGCTGTCGAGTCCGGCCAGCTCGGTCTCCAGGTTGACCCGGGCGACCGGACTGAGGCGTTGCCTGGCCAGCTGGGTGCGGTAGAGGTGACCATCGAGCAGCTCGCGCACGTCGTCGTACCGCTGCTCCAGTGCGCTCCGGCGGTCGCCCACATCCCGCCGTACCTCAGCAACGTGGACGGCGTACCGGACCGGGTCGGCGGACAGGATCGCGTTGACCGCATCGAGCAGTACGTCGCCATTGGCGTCGCGCCGGGGCGGTGCGTACGAGTCGGTCGGTGGTGCGGCCAGTTCGCCGGTCAGCCGGACCAGGCGGGCGACTTCGGCGACCCGGATCGCCGCGACGCCGTACCGGGGGAGGAGTCGCTCGGCCAACCGTGCTGATGCCTCGGCATCCTCGGCTGGAGTGCCACCGGGTTCGTGGACCGCGCGGTGGAACCAGGCCGCGAGCCGGACCGACGTGGGGTCGGTCGACAGCTGGATGAGCGATTCCAGTGCCGTCAGCACGATCTCGAGGTACTGGTCGCGATAGGCGCGCCTGTTGCGCTCGACGTACTGAGTGATCAGCTCGTCGGCGAGTTCGCCAGGACCGGGCACCAGGCCGTCCCAACGTGCGCGTAGCTCGACCACAGCGCCAGTCTGCCAGCCGCCGCTACTGGTCGGCCGACAGCACTCCGGTCAGCAGGCCCGGGTAGAGCGCATCAAGGTCCTCGCGGCGCAGACTGCTGATCCGCCGCGTGCCCTCGGTGTGAGTGGTCAGCACACCGGCCTCGCGCAGGGTGCGCAGGTGGTGCGCCCGGGTGGAGGGCGTGACGGGCAGCTCGATCTCGCCGCAGGCGATGCCCTCGGGGGTGTCCGCGAGCGCGCGGACGATCTGCAGCCGCACCGGCTCGCCGAGGGCCTGCAGAACCGCCTCGACGCGGATCTCGCCCCGGTCCGGCTGGGGGAGCTGTTTCCTGGTCATGGGTCCATAGTACGACGGCTGTCGAACTTCGATGAGTTTCGTAGTACGATCTTCATCGAACTACTCGAATCCTCCCCGGGAAGGACCTCATGTCCGCACGGATCTACCTGCTTGGTGCTGGTGCGTTCGCGGTCGGCACCAGCGCGTATGTCGTGTCCGGCGTGCTGCCCGATGTCAGCTCCGAGCTCCACGTCTCGCTGACCGCCGCAGGTCAGCTCGCCACCGCGTTCTCACTCGCCTACGCCGTCGGTGCGCCGATCCTGGCCACGTTGACCGGCCGGTGGGAGCGCCGCACGCTTCTGATCGCCGCACTCGTTCTGGCCGCGCTCGGCAACCTGATCGCCGCCGTGGCGACCAACTACCCGGTGCTGGTCGCCGGGCGGGTGGTGGCTGCGTTCGGCGCTGCTGCGTACACGCCGGCGGCCACTCTGTTCGCCACCGGACTGCTCCCACCTGAAGAGCGTGGTCGAGCGGTTGCAGTCGTCTTCGGCGGTCTGACGTTCGCGCTGGTGCTGGGTGTACCGGCCGGCAGTCTGCTGGGCCCGACCCTTGGCTACAAGGGTGTGTTCGCGCTGATCGCGGTTGTCGCGGTGCTGGTTGCTCTGGTCGAGCGGACCGCGCTGCCGAAGGTTCCTGCGCCACCTGTGGTCGGGCTGCGTGAGCGGTTCGCCGGACTGGCCGACCGTCGCGTTCAGATCGTCCTGGCGATGTCGGTGCTCGGTGTGCTGGGTGCCTTCAGCGTCTACATCTACATCGTGCCGCTGCTCAAGGAGACGGCTGGTCTGACCGGCAACGTCACCGGCATCCTGCTACTCGTGTACGGCGTCGGTGCGGTGGTCGGCAACCTAATCGGCGGCCGCGCCACCGACCGCTTCGGCAGCATCCGCACCCTGATCGTGCTGCTGATCGGCATCATCCTGGCGGTCAGCACACTGGACCTGACTGCCACCAGCGCAGTGGGTGCCGGGGTGGCCTTGTTCGTCTGGGGCATGTTCACCTGGGCCTTCAACCCGCCTATCCAGAACCTGCTGCTGGAGCTGGGCGGTGGACTGCTGATTGCACTCAACGCCTCGGCGATCTACCTCGGCGCCGGACTGTCCGCAGTGGTCGGCGGTCTGGTCATCCAGGTGGCCGGACTGCGCTACCTGCCCCCGCTGGCCGCCGTACTGTCGCTGATCGTGCTGGCGCTGACGCTGACCCTGCGGCGTGACCCAGGGCTCGAAGACATCGAAGAACTCGAGCATGTCGAAGAGGAGCCGGTAGCGGTTTCGCCCTCTGCCTAGGGCAAGGTAGCGGCCATGCGATTGCTGGCCGCGCTGATGCTGCTGACCACCACGATGACCGGAGCGGCTGACCCCGCTCCGGTCATCGACGGGTGGAAGAAGTCACCCGTGTACGTCGATTCCACGCAGCGCGCGCTGGTCCCGGATCGGGACGCGGACGAACTGCGGTCGCGGATCGACGGGCGCGTTCCGGCGATCCGGATCGCGGTGGTACCGGCGGCCGTGCTCAACAACGGCGGTGGCGACAACGGGGCCGCAGCCAAGGCCTATGTGGATGCGCTGGTCGACAAGCAGGCTGCGGACGGCGTGTACCTGGTCGTCTTCGGTGGTGCGCTCATCTGGGGGAGTGCGGTCGGCGTGGACACCCCGATCGCGAACATCCTCACCGAGGAGCTGGCCAGGCACAGCCGGTCCGATCCGGTCGGCACACTCAACGGGGTGCTCGATCAGCTCGACGTACCGAAGGCATCTGCTGGTCCGCCGGGCTGGATCTGGTTGGTGGGCGCACTGGTCGTGCTGCTCGCGGGGCTGGGACTGGTTCGGCGCTGGTGGAAGGCCCGGCCGGCCAAGGACTCGGGGCCTGCGCTGTACCGGCCGTCGTACGACGTACTGCCGGATGAGGCGGACACGCTGACCGAGCGGCAGGCGCTGGCCCGTGAGGACGTCACGCGGTTCGGTGAGGAACTGGATGCGGCAGACGTGCGTCTGGATGGCGTGGATAACGCAGCGGACGTGCAAGCAGCACTGGATGCGTACGCCGATGCCGGTCGGGTGGTCAACGGTGATCTGGATGACGACGAGCTGCTCGATGTGCGCGCCCGCGTTGAGTACGGGCGCTGGCGGTTGGCCTGTGCGCAAGCGCTGGTCGCAGGCACACCCGCACCGCCGCGCCGGGCACGCTGCTTCTTCGATCCGGCACACGGCGTTTCGGTGACCGACTGGATGTTCACACCCGGCGGCGGCCAGCCGCGGGAGATCCCGGTCTGCAAGTCCTGCCAGGCCCGCCTCGCAAGGAGTGGACGATGAAGCGCCTACTTGCAGTACTCGCCCTAGTAGTGCTCCCGGTGCTGCCGGCCCAGGCGGCGGCCACCACACCGGACGCCTACCTGAACGAGGTGGCCGCGAACCTCGGCGACACCGGGGTGTGGGTCGATCCCGACGTAGACGAGCTGACCTCGACCGAGGTCGCGCAACTGAACGCGGCGGCCAAGAATGCGGCAGCGCCGATCCGGATCGCGGTCGTCCCGGCGTCGAAGCTCAAGAACAGCGAGTACGGAAGCCTTGCCTGGGACGGCGAGGAGATCGCCGACCAGCTGTACGACCGCGTCGGTGTCGAAGGTGTGTACGCCGTACTGGTCGATGCGAGCTCGCAGAGCAAGGGTCGTGGCTTCCATGCGGTGCAGCGCGCTGACCATGGTCCGACGTACCACGTCGAAGACGCAGTGGACTCGGCCGTGGACTGCTGTGCGCCGAACTACGAGCGGATGCTCGAGCGATTCATCCTGCGGGCGCAGGTGGTCGACAAGCCTTGGTACATAGACATTGCGCCGTGGGCCGGTGGCATTGGCGGAGTGTTCGGTCTCTGGTGGGGCATCGTCACGCTGGGAGCGCGTAGGGCGCGGCGGAGCGACGAGAAGGCGCATCTGTCAGTCGTTAGCCCCATGCTGAACGAAGAGATCATCGCGCTCTCGCAGCAGGTGTCACAGCTACCCGCGACGAGTGAACCGCAGCAGGCGAAGCTGTCGAAGGATGTGCTCGACACAGTCGAGAAAGCTAGGCACCGCTTGGATGCGGCCAAGGGTGATGCCGACATCGAGGCCGTGACGACCCTGCTCGGTTCTGCGCGCTACGGGCTGGTGTGCATCGACGCCGTACGAGCTGGGCAGCCGATCCCGGAGCCGACACCGCCGTGCTTCTTCGACCCGCGGCACGGGCCCAGCTCGGCAGAGGTCGAGTGGCAGCCCGAAGGTGGCACCACCCGCAAGGTGGACGTGTGTGCGGCTTGCAAGCAGCGCGACGAAGCCGGTGAGCAGCCGCAGATCCGGATGGTCACGCTGTGGCGGGACGCCAAGCCCTACTGGACATTCGGCGAGGAACTGGCCGCCTACATCGACGGCTACTGGTCACAGGGCGACGGGCGACGCTGGTGGTACCCCGAAGAGAACACGCGGCGAGCCGGTGAGCGGATGCGCTCTCGCTGGGCCTCTCGCCGAGCAGGTGCTCGCTTCGGACGCTGGCGCGACGATGTCGGTACGTCGATCAGCAGCTGGGAGTCGTCCCGCAGTTCGTCCAGTGATGGCGACAGCGGCTGGTCGAGCGGGTCGTCGCGGCGCTCCTACTCGTCGCGCACCCGATCCAGTGGTGGTGGCTCGTCCCGACGGTCGTCGCGTCGCTCAGGCGGGTCGCGCGGGTTCTAGCGGGGCCTTTGCGGACAAGGCGATGGTCAGGTCGAGAATGACCTGTGGATCGTCCAGACGCGGACCGAAGAGCTGCCGGAGCTGGGTCATGCGGTAGCGGACAGTCTGCGGGTGGATGTGCAGGGCCGCGGCGACATCGTCGCGGCGGCCCAGATGCAGCAGCCACTCGCGCAGTGTCTCGGTGAGGCGGTCCGCCGTGGCTGGGCGCAGGTCTGCGAGGGGTGCCAGCACCTGTCGACGGAGATCGTCGAGAGCCGTCGGATCCGAGGTGACGACCAGCGTGGCCAGATGGCTCTCGGTGTCGACGACTGCGTCCGCGCCGGCGGTGAGCTGGAGTCTGCGGGCCTGCAGAGCGCGCAGGTACGACGTACGCACGGTCGTCCACGGTTGTGCCGGACCGACGGTGGCTTGGCGCCCGCGGAGAGTTCGCAGCAGGGTGGTCCGGGCCGACCCATCAGCATCGGCGACCAGCAGAACGCCCAGCTCGGCGGGGTCCTCCTCGCCCAGCGGATCGGGAGTGGTGAGATCGGCCAGGTCGTCGTCCGGGTGCAGGGTCCGTGGATCCAGGGCTCCGAGGACGCCTCGGAGGTGTGCGCTCGGCAGGATCACAGCGGTCAGCGTCCGCGGCGGATCCCAGTCGGCCTGCTCGGCCTTGGCGATCAAGTGCTCGCGGGTGTCGCCCTGCAGCAGGCTGCGGCTCAGCACCTGGAGATAGCGTTGCCGGACTCGCCCAGTGGTGGCCAGCTCGTCGGTGTGGCCGGAGACGCTCGCGGCGGACAGCTCGTCGATGTAGGCGAAGACGAGTTCGGCGAACTTGGCCACGGTGTCCGCGGGCAGGCTGGCCTCGACCGCCGTACGGGAGAGCTCTCGCCAGGACACCCGGGCGCCGACGCGGTAGGCGGCGAGCAGGGCGTCCATGCTCCGGCCGCTGCGGGCCTCGCCGCGACCCAGCACGTACGCAGCCTCGAGTGTGGGCGCGAGCGGCGTACCGGGCTCGCCGCTGCTGGCCAGCCGCAGGAAGCCGCCGAGGGCGAACTGGACCGCGTTCTCGATCTTGGCCCCCATCGGTCCGGCCAGCGCATTGGTGTAGCCGGGGACCTCGACGATGATCGCGGTCACCGTCAGACCCGCGATTTCCGGCAGGCGGGCGCGGAGGAGCCCGATGGCGGCTTCGCCGAGCTTCAGCTCGGCGGCTCCGCGGGCCGTCCGGCTGGCGTGCCGGGTGGGGTCAGTGGCCGACAAAACTGTTCCCTCCGAACAAGGTCAGGTTTCAGATTCACCGTCTTTGGTCATGAAACTACACCGTGGGTCGAGGATGCTGGAGCGCATGACGACCTTTGCCTCAGACCCGCGCGCGCGGACGACGTTCCGCAGCCGGCTGCGCGACCGGGCCTGGCAGGTTGCGGCGGCGGCCACCCACCCGCGTGACCCCGCCGACTACCTCGACATGTTCCGGCCGCTCCGGGCAGGCGCCGACCTGCGCGCCCGAGTGGTCGACGTCCGCCCCGAGAACGGCAACGCAGTGACCGTCGTACTGCGGCCTGGCGATGCCTGGCGCGGCCACCGGCCGGGTCAGTACGTCCGGATCGGTCTGGAGGTCGACGGCGTCCGCTTGTGGCGCTCCTACTCGCTGACTTCCGCGCCTGGCGACGGACTGATCACCATCACCGCGAAGGCCGTCCCGGACGGTCTGGTCAGCGCACATCTCGCGCAGGAGCTACGACCGGGCCAGCTCGTGCACCTCGACCAGGCGGTCGGGGACTTCGTGCTGCCGGACCCTGCGCCGGCGAAGGTCCTGTTCGTCACCGGCGGCAGCGGCATCACCCCGGTGATGGGCATGCTGCGTGCAGGTCTCGGCCGGCTCAACGACGCGGTCCTGGTGCACTCCGAGGCTCGGGCCGAGGACGTGATCTTTGGCGACGAGCTGCGCGAGTACGCCGCTGCTGGACACCTGCGGTTGGTCGAGCAGCACACCGACACGCACGGCCGACTCGACGTCGCTGCGCTGGCGGACGTCGTACCGGACCTTGCTGAGCGCGAGACGTGGGCCTGTGGACCTGCGGGTCTGCTGGATGCGCTCGAGGAGCAGTGGGCGGGTGTGCTGCACACCGAGCGCTTCCGGACCGCACTGGCCGAGCCAGGAGAAGGTGGCAGCGTCACCTTCTCCGCGACCGGGACCACGGTCGAGCTCGACGGTGCGACGCCGATCCTCGACGCCGGCGAGCAGAACGGCGTACTGATGCCGTCTGGTTGCCGGATGGGCATCTGCTTTTCCTGCGTGCTTCCGCTGCGCTCGGGCTCGGTGCGCGACCTCCGCTCCGGAGATGTCACCACCGCCGCGCCAGGAGACGGCGTACTCATCCAGACCTGTATCTCGGCCGCGGCCGGCGCCTGCGACATCGACTGTTGAGAAAGAGACCCCTGTGACTGTTCTGCAGAAGAAGGCCGCCAACCCCATCGGCCACCTGACTCCCGAAGACATCGAGGAGATCGGCCGCCGGCTGGACGAGATCCGGGCCGAAGTCATCGCCACTCGGGGCGCCCGCGACGCGGCGTACATCCGCAAGGTGATCAGCGTGCAGCGCAAGCTGGAGCTGGGCAGCCGTGCGGTTCTGCTGCTGTCGCTGTTCCCGCCGGCCTGGCTGATCGGTACGGCGGGTCTGTCGGTGGCCAAGATCCTCGAGAACATGGAGATCGGTCACAACGTCCTGCACGGCCAGTGGGACTGGATGCGGGACCCGAAGATCCACTCGACCAGCTATGAGTGGGACCACGCGTCTCCGGCGGACCAGTGGAAGCACGCGCACAACGACCTGCACCACACGTTCACCAACGTGGTCGGCAAGGACAACGACCTCGGCTACGGCATCATGCGCGTCGACGAGGACCAGCGCTGGTACCCGCTCTACCTGGCGCAGCCGTTCTGGAACGCCATCAACGCCGTTTTCTTCGAGTACGGCATCGCTGCGTACGACCTGGAGCTCGGTCGGAACCTGGCCACCAAGGAACGCCGCCAGAACCCTGATTTCAAGGCGCGCACCAAGCAGGTGCTGAAGAAGATCCGCGGCCAGATGACCAAGGACTACGTCGTGCACCCGCTGCTGTCCGGGCCGTCGGTCCTGCACACGCTGGCGGCCAACGCGGTCGCCAACGTGATCCGCAACGTGTGGTCCCACTCGGTGATCATGTGCGGGCACTTCCCGGAGGGCGTCGAGACGTTCGAGAAGAAGTCGATCGACGGTGAGACCCGCGGTGAGTGGTACCTGCGGCAGATGCTCGGCTCGGCCAACATCAGCGGCGGCCGCGCGATGCACATCATGACCGGCAACCTGTCGTACCAGATCGAGCACCACCTGTTCCCGGACCTGCCCAGCAACCGGTACCAGGAGATCGCACCCAAGGTGCGGGCGATCTTCGAGGAGTACAACCTGCGCTACACCACCGGGCCGCTGCCGAAGCAGGTCGCGTCGGCGTGGGCCAAGGTGTTCCGGCTGTCGCTGCCGAACGACTTCGGGGCTAAATTGCGGTCGCTAGGACGGTCGGCAGGTCCTGGCTATGCAGGACTGCCAGCGAGGTAACGGCTCGGGTGAGGCAGACGTAGAGCCGGCGGAGGCCGGTGCGCTCGTCGGCCTCACCAGCAACGATCCCGGCCGGCTCGACGAGCACTACGTGGTCGAACTCGAGACCCTTGGCCAGTGACGCCGGTACGACGTCCAGGTGCGACTCGGCGTCGTCCTCATCACCCAGTACGGCGAACTCGAGTCCCTGCTCCTGCAGTGCCTTCCGAGTGGCGGGGACGAGCGCATCGGGGACGATCATGCCGATGGAGCCCAGTCGACTCGACACTTCGCTCACTGTGGTCACAGCGGCCGCGAGACTGTCGCTGACCCGGCTGATGGTGAGCTCACCGCGCGCACGCCGTACGGCGGTGGGCGGTGTCAGGTGCGGAGCGATGGTCGGGAGCAGGCGAGCGGCGTACTCGATCACTTGACCCGGGACGCGGAAGCCGGCGGTCAGCTCCTCGGTGTGGGCACCGGTCTTGCCCAGGTGCTTCAGGGCCTCGTCCCAGGACGGTGTGGCCCACGGAGTAGTGCCCTGTGCGATGTCGCCGAGCACTGTCATCGATCCGGTCGAGCACCTGCGGCCGACAGCGCGCAGCTGCATGGCGGACAGGTCCTGTGCCTCGTCCAGCACCACGTGGCCGAGTGACGGCGTCCGGTCGACCAGATCGGCGATCTCGTCGATCAGGGTGGCATCTGCCACCGACCACTTGGCTGCCCCGGCGGAGCGCGGTGCCTTGGCCCAGATCAGCATCGCCTGCTCTTCCGCAGTCAGGATGCCTTCGGCGTGCTCAGCTAGTAGCTCCGGCTCAGTGAAGAGGCGGAACAACAGCTTGGCTGGGTCGACCGCGGGCCACAGAGCTTCGGCGTACTGCTTGACCGGGCGGCTGCGCGCCACCGCGTCCTGCACGCGGTCGTCCGGTGAGTCCCCGGCCGCCTCCATCCGCAGCAGGACGGCGTGCGCCAGGCGCTGCGGGAGCATCGCCCGACCGGCGCCGTACCGGACACCGCGAGTCTGGAGCTCGGTGAGTAGCTCCTCGGCCTGGTACGCCGCCACGCGCCACCGGTGCGAACCGCGTGGCACGACCAGTGCTTCCTCGGGCGTCCGCACCTGCGACCACACTGCTCGGTGCAGCACCTCCGCCATCCGGGCGTCGCCCTTGAGTACGTCGAGTGCCGCCGGCCCGGGCGCAGTCACCCGGACATGCGCGACCAGCTCCTCGACCGTGGTCTGCTTGGCCTCGATCTCGCCCAGTGCGGGCAGCACGTCGCCGATGTAGCGCAGGAAGCTCGCGTTCGGTCCGACCACGAGCACTCCGGCCCGGCTGAGCTGGTCCCGGTACGCATAGAGCAGGTACGCCGCTCGGTGCAGCCCGACCGCGGTCTTCCCGGTCCCGGGTGCACCCTGGACGCAGATCGTGTCCTCGACGCCTGCACGGACGATGACGTCCTGCTCGGGCTGGATGGTCGCCACGATGTCACGCATCGGTCCGGAGCGCGGGCGCTCGATCTCGGCGTCCAGAATGTCGCTGTGCTCCTCGACGGGAGCGGACGAGGTCAGGTCCTCGTCTTCGAAGGCGGTCATCTCGCCGTGCGTGAAGCCGAACCGGCGCCGGGCGCCGACCCCCATCGGCTCGGTCCGGCTGGCGCGGTAGAACGGCACCGAGATGTCCGCTCGCCAGTCCACCACCAGGGGCTCGCCGAGGGCGTCGTTCACGTGCCGGCGGCCGATGTGGAAGGTCTCCGGAGCTGGGGAGACGTAGTCCAGCCGGCCGAAGAACAGCGGGACCTCCGGGTCGTCCTCCAGCTCCTTCATCCGCCGCCAGATCGCAGCCTTCAGAAACTCCTGGTTCACCCGGTCCGCGCTGTGAATCTCCAGTGCGCCGGTCTTCTCCCGCATCTGCGCCAGAGCTTCGCGGGAGGTCTTCAGATAGTTCTTCTCGGCCTGGAGGGTGTCGGACGTGTCTGCGGGCATGAGTGACCTCCAGCAGGGGGTGGGGGAGCCCAGCTACGTTACTTGAGCACCTTCCGGATCGGTACTGAATTACGCGTCCGCGGCAGGTCGGCCTGCAACCGCCCCCGCCGGAGCAACAGCGGCAGGCAGGCCGCCAGCAGCACCAAGGCGACCAGTCCGTCCAGCCAGTAGTGGTTGGCGGTCATCACGACCACTGCGAACGTGATGATCGGGTGGGCGAGCCAGAGCCAGCGCCAGCGGGACCGGGTGATCAGGATCATCGACAGGGCGATCAGAGCCGCCCAACCGACGTGCAGGCTCGGCATGGCGGCGAACTGGTTCACCACGCTGCCGGACCGATCCGCGCCGTACACGGACTGGTCGTAGGCCAGACCGGTGTCGACGAAGCCGGGCATCATCCGCGGTGGTGCGAGCGGGAACGCGATGTGACCGATCAGTGCGAGTCCGGTCAGCGCAGCGATGGTCCACCGCACGTTCGAGTACGCCTTCGGTCGCCAGATGCTCAGCCAGAGCAGTACGGCGCCGGTGAGCGGCGCGTGCACGGAGGCGTAGTACAGGTTCGCCGACTGGACCAGATGCGGGAAGCTGAGGGCCGCCTGCTGGATCGCCGCCTCGTTGGGCAGGTGTAGCCAGTTCTGAAACGACAGCACCTCGCGAGCGTGGTCGAACGCGGACCCGGTGTGTTTGGCCGCGATCTGCCGCCCGGCGCTGTAGACCCCGAACAGGGTCGCGAGCAGCACCGCCTCCCGGATCACTCGCCAGACTGTCGCCCGCCGTTGTTGTTTGTCCTGCTCCCCGACTACCCCCACGCCCTCCAGCGCTTGCGTCCCCATACCTTTCGACGGTACCTGCCGTTCCCTCAGGTTTTGCCCAGGCGCAACCCTGACGTTGCCCTGGGCAACCCCCGAGGAACCGTCCGTGACGCGGCTGTCATGCGGCCGAGATCATCCCTTGACGGCTCCGGTCAGCACGCCCTTGGCGAAATGCCGCTGCAGGAACGGATAGATCAGCAGGATCGGGACGATCGACACCACCAGGATCGCCATCTGGATCGAGGCCTGCGGCGGCAGCAGTTCGGTTCCCAGCTCGGCACTGCCCAGTTGGGTGTCGTTGATGACGTAGGTCCGCAAGACCAGTTGCAGTGGCCAGAGCCTGCTGTCGTTCAGGTAGAGCAGTGCGGAGAAGAACGCGTTCCAGTACGACACCGCATAGAACAGCCCGACCACCGACAACACCGCCTTCGACAGCGGCAGGACGACGTACCCGAAGGTCTTGAGCTCGCTGGCGCCGTCCATTCGGGCGCTCTCGGTCAGTTCACCCGGCAGGTTCAGGAAGAACGCGCGCAGCACGATCACGTTGAACGCACTGATCATCGTAGGAACGATCAGCGACCAGATGCTGTCCAGCAGCCCGGCACCCTTCACCACGAGGTAGGTGGGGATGATGCCGGGCGAGAACAGCATGCTGAACAACACCACCAGCAGAATCGGCCGTCCGGCCACGAAGCTCGGCCTGGCCAGTGCGTAAGCCAGCAGGCACGACACGGTCAGACTGAGCAGCGTGCCGACCACGGTGACGAAGACACTCACTCCCAGCGCCTGCGTCACCACACCGCCGGCGAACAACGACCGGTACGCCGCGAAGTCGACCGACTCGGGGAGGAGAACCAGTCCGCCGGACTCGGTGATCTGTTTGTTCGGTGCGATGCTTGTGGAGATCACTGCGACGAACGGGATGATCACAACGGCGCAGAACACCAGCAGGACAACGCCTTTGAGTGCCCTGATCATCATCTGCTGTACACCCCTTGCTCGCCGAAGATGTGGGCGACCTTGTTCGCAGCCAGCACCAGAGCCACGCCGACGAGGCCCTTCACCAGGCCGACCGCGGCTGCGACGCCCCACGCGCCACCGAAGAGCTGTCGCGTCGGGCTTGCGCCGTCCACACTCGCCGCCTCGTACAGCTGTGAGTCGATCTGGGACAGTGCGGCCAGGAACAGGATGGTGGCCCAGCCAGTGTCCTTCCAGATGATCTGCGAGGTCAGCAGGCCGCTCCCACCGAGCATCTGCTGGAACAGCGCCACCAGGTTCCGGTCCGCTGCGGGTGGGATCGCGCCCGGGATGTTCGTCAGGAACGTGATCGGCTGCCCGTCGCCGGGAGCCTCGGTGATCGCGCGGATCGGCTTCGCGGGGTACTTCAGGAAGGCGTCCAGGACCACACCGTCGCCGGGCAGGTCCGGCGTCACTCCGGCGTACTTCGTGTACGTCGGCAGGGCCACAGCGCGGTTGGCGGCCGCCGTGTTCTTCGGGCCTCACTCTTTTGAGACAAGCACTGTCGTTGGGAGGCCACACGATGACATAGTACGTCCTATGTCTTCAAGACTCGGGGTCGTCTTCGAACCGGCCGGGAGCGGGTTCCACACCTTCCGAATCCCGGCTGTGGTGGCGCGTGATGAGCTGGTGCTCGCCTTCTGCGAGGGGCGGCGGCACGGGCCTGGGGACTCCGGAGAGATCGAGCTGGTACTGCGGCGGTCGCTGGACGGCGGTCTGACCTGGCTGCCGCTGCAGGTCGTGCTGGCGGTTCCCGGGAAGACCTGTGGCAACCCGGCACCGGTCTTCGATCCGGTCAGCGGCGACGTCGTGCTGGTGTCGGTGCAGAACGGCGCCGAGGCCGCGGAGTCGTCACTGGCGCGGGGGACTGACTCGGAGGACGGCAGGCGTGTGTTCGTGCAGCGATCTGCTGACGCCGGTGCGACGTGGAGTGCGCCCGTGGAGATCACTGAGCAGGTGAAACCGGCGGACTGGGGTTGGTACGCGACCGGACCATGTCACGCGATCGCCTTGCGCAGTGGACGGTTGGTGGTCCCGGCGAACCACTCCGCCTTGCCGGATGGTGTCAACGGCGGTCATTGCATCGTGAGCGATGACGGCGGACACACCTGGTCGGTGGGGTTCGTCGATCGCAATGACGGGCCGGAGATCAACGCCAACGAGAATGCGGTCGCCGAGCTTCCCGATGGCCGGCTGTACTTCAATGCGCGCAACCACCTAGGTACCGGGCCGGCCCGAGTCCACGCGTGGTCGTCGGACGGCGGCGCGACGTTGGAGGCGCCGTACGCGGGGATCCCTGAGGTCACTGGACCGGGGATCCAGGGAAGCGTGCTGGCGCTTCCTGATGGGCGATTGTTGCTGTCGACACCGACCGATCCGGCGGTCCGGCGCGAGCTGGCCGTTTTCGTGAGCTCCGACGCCGGTGCGTCCTGGGAGCCCTTACTGGTCGTGCATCCGGGGATGGCCGGGTACTCCGATCTGGTCCTGCTGGCCGACGGGTCGGTCGGGATCTTCTACGAGGCCGGTGAGACCTCGTCCTTCGCTGCACTGCGCTTTGCCACATTCGCCCTTTGATCATTGGGAGCTCGTTTTGCTGACTGGTGTCGTACCTCCGCTCGTCACACCACTCACCCCGTCGTACGACGTGGACACTGGATCGCTGGCGCGGTTGATCCAGCACCAGCTGACCGGGGGAGTCAATGGTGTGTTCGTTCTTGGCACCTGTGGTGAGGGAACGTTTCTGACCGACGAACAGCGGCAGGTCGTGCTCGAGACCGTTGTTGGTGAGGTGAGTGGCCAGGTGCCCGTGCTGGCCAGTGTGATCGACACATCGACCGCTCGGGTCGGTGCGCACGTCTCGGCGGCTCTGAAAGCCGAAGTGGACGGGCTGGTCGCCACAGCACCGTTCTACGCCGCAACGCATCCCGCGGAGATCGAGCGACACTTCACGCGACTTGCCGAGCTAGCGGGCGAAACGCCCTTGTATGCCTATGACATCCCGGTGCGAGTCGGGACCAAGCTGCCGACCTCACTGGTCATTTCACTCGCCCAGGCCGGGGTCATCGCCGGTGTGAAGGACTCCAGCGGGCAAGAGCCCAGTCTGCGACGGCTGGTGATGGAACGGCGAGAAGCCGGGCTCAAAGAGTTCGCCATCATGACCGGGTCGGAGGTGGCCGTCGACTCCGCGCTGGCGTTCGGTGTGGACGGCGTCGTACCGGGCTTGGGGAACGTGGACCCGGCCGGCTACGTGCGCTTGTTCGGTGCGTCCAGTGCGGATGCGTGGCACGAGCAGGAGCGGCTGATCCGCTTGTTCGACATCGTCGACGTGGCAGACCGCTCGCGGATGGGCGCCAGCTCAGCAGCACTCGGCGCCTTCAAGGCAGCGCTCTACCTGCTCGGCGTCATCGACTGCCCCATCACCGCATACCCCAGCATCCCCCTCGACGACACAGAGGTCGCCGCACTCCGCCCCCTACTGGACGAGGCCGGATTACACTGACGATCTTTACGGGAGGTGGACTGTCAGTGACGAGGCCACGTGGCGCTGCGGGGAATCAGACCTTCATCCGCGACCAGATGAAGTCCTACATCCTCGAGCGCGGCCTGAAGGCAGGCGACCCGCTGCCGAACGAACAGGACCTGATGGCCCAGCTCGGCGTCGGGCGGCACCCCCTGCGCGAGGCGATGAAGGCCCTGCAGGCAGTCGGCATCATCGAGATCCGCCACGGCTACGGCACCTACGTCGGTGAGGTGTCACTGCAGTCACTGGAGGACGGCCTTGCCTTCCGCATGTCCCAGTCGATGGCCGGCGACCTCCGCGACGTACAGAACGTCCTGGAGGTCCGCCAGGCCCTGGAGGTCGGCCTCGCCGAGGACGTGGTCAACTACTTCAGCACACACGGCACCGACCCCCTCGAAGAGGTGGTCCAGCGGATGGAGGCCAAGGCCGCCGCTGGCAGCTACTTCCCCGACGAGGACTGGGCCTTCCACCAGGCCCTCTACGAGCCCCTCGGCAACGCCCTGGTCATCGACCTGCTCTCAGTCTTCTGGCGCACCTTCGCCGACGTAGACGCCCGCCTCCCCGGCGCCCGCTACACCCCCGCCGACGCCGCCGCCTGGCACCGAGACCTCCTGGACAAACTCACCTCCGGCGACCCCGACGCCTTCGCCCGCTCCATGAAGTCCCACTTCAACGGCATCCACACCCGCCTCGTCGACTAGACGGCCGAAACGCCGGACAGGACGGAGATCATCCGCTCCAGACCCCAGTCGGGATCGATCAACGGGATGCCCCGCCGCTTCCAGCTGTAGCTCAAGTCGTCGCGCAGCGCCGAATGGTCGTCCTCGGGTGCAAGCAAGGCAACGACGTTCTCCACGGACTTGAAGGAGAAGTCGCCGAAGTGCCGCCATTCCCGTTCCCAGGAGAACTCCTTGCGCTGACCGTTCGGGTTGCCCATCTTCTCCATGAACGGAGTCAGCCGCAGGATGTCCTGGAGGGCCAGCCGTCGGCTGTCGACCGTGCCTTCGACGGTCGACTCCGCGATGGCGCGGTCCACTTGGCGGTTGACCGGGTTGCTCAACCAGTCGTGTCCGACGGAGATGTCCAGGTACCACACCGGGTTACATCCCTGGCGTCGGCAGATCGCCTTGGTGAAGACGAGGCCGTACTTCGTGAAGGACTCCTGACGTCCGTGGATGTCGCGAACCATCATCCAGGTGTGTTCCAGCGGAGTCTCGGAGAAGCACACAACACGTTGGGTCGCCCGAGTGCGATGCAAGAGCTGGTCGTGCTGTTTCGCCAGCCCGAACGGCGACCTGGCCTCGATCGTCCGGGACTCGGCGATCGACAGCAGGTTGTCCCGGGCGGTGTGATTTTCCGTGTCCTTGGTCAGGTGGACCAGGAACGTGCTCAGGTCGGTACGGCGGTGCAACAGCTGTTCGATGCGGTCGGCCATGGATAGCTCCTCCGGCAAGAGCCTGCAAGAGGAGTCTTCCTGACTCTGCGTGACAGTGTCGGTCACCGCGTGTCGCTGCGCTGTTCTAGGCGAAGAGGTTTTCGGCGTCGACGATGGTGTAGGCGTAGCCCTGTTCGGCGAGGAAGCGTTGGCGGTGGGCGGCGAACTCGGCGTCGATGGTGTCGCGGGCGACGATGGAGTAGAAGCGGGCGGTGCGGCCGTCGCCCTTGGGGCGGAGGACGCGGCCCAGGCGCTGGGCCTCTTCCTGGCGGGAGCCGAAGGTGCCGGAGACCTGGATGGCCACGGAGGCCTCGGGGAGGTCGATGGAGAAGTTGGCGACCTTACTGACGACCAGGCGGTTGATCTCGCCGGTGCGGAAGGCGTTGAACAGGCGCTGGCGCTCCTTGACCGTTGTCTCGCCCTTGATGACCGGACAGTCCAGGCGCTCGCCCAGCTCGTCCAGCTGGTCGATGTACTGGCCGATGACCAGCAGGGGCTCGCCGTCGTGGTGTTCGGCGATGCGTTTGACCAGGCGGGACTTGGCCGGTGTTGATGCGGCCAGGCGGTAGCGGTCCTCGGGCTCGGCGGTTGCGTACACGAAGCGCTCGGTCTGCTCCAGGTCCACGCGCACCTCGACACAGTCGGCGGGGGCGATCCAACCCTGGGCCTCGATGTCCTTCCAGGGGGCGTCGTAGCGCTTCGGACCGATCAGCGAGAACACATCGCCCTCACGGCCGTCCTCACGGACCAGGGTGGCGGTCAGACCGATCCGGCGGCGGGTCTGCAGGTCGGCGGTCATCCGGAAGATCGGTGCGGGCAGCAGGTGCACCTCGTCGTACACGATGAGGCCCCAGTCGCGGGCGTCGAACACCTCCAGGTGCGTGTAGACGCCCTTCCGGCGCGTGGTCATCACCTGGTACGTCGCGATGGTTACCGGCCGGATTTCCTTGCGGGCACCGGAGTACTCGCCGATCTCGTCCTCGGTGAGGCTGGTGCGCTTGAGCAGCTCGTCCTTCCACTGCCGCGCGGACACCGTGTTGGTGACCAGGATCAGAGTGGTCGCCGACGCCTGTGCCATCGCGGCAGCGCCGACGATCGTCTTGCCGGCACCACAGGGCAGTACGACGACGCCCGAGCCACCGTGCCAGAACGACTCGACCGCCTGCTCCTGGTACGGCCGTAGCTCCCAACCGTCCTTCACCAGCTCGATCTGGTGCGCCTCACCGTCGACGTATCCTGCGAGGTCCTCAGCCGGCCAGCCGAGCTTCAGCAGGGTCTGCTTGAGGTGACCGCGCTCCGACGGGTGCACCAGCACGGTGTCGTCGTCGATCCGCGCGCCCAGCATCGGCTTCACCTTCGCTGAGCGCAGCACCTCCTCCAGCACCGGCCGGTCGGTCGTGACCAGCACCAGACCGTGCTGCGGGTGCTTCTCCAGCCGCAAGCGGCCATAGCGGTCCAGCGTCTCCGCAATGTCCACCAGCAGCGAGTGCGGCACCGGGTAGCGGCTGAAGCGCAGCAGTACGTCGATCACCTGCTCGGCGTCGTGTCCGGCGGCCCGTGCGTTCCACAGGCCGAGCGGAGTCAGCCGGTAGGTGTGCACGTGCTCAGGAGCTCGCTCCAACTCGGAGAACGGCGCAATGGCCTTCCGGCACTCCCCAGAATCCGGATGTGCAGTCTCCAACAGCAGAGTCTTGTCCGACTGCACGATCAACGGCCCGTCCGTCACCCGTCACTCCCATCGTTGGCCCGACCCTCCATTGTGCCCCTACCCGCCAAACCGCTGGTCAGCCTTCGACTGCGCGGGCGCTGGAGATGCGGTGCAAGGCGTAGGTGTGGGGCTGGTTGGTACTGGGGTCGTAGGCGGTGAGCCAGCCGTCGGCGACCCGGGTGGGCTCCACGATGCGCTCGGAGGCCGTGCCGTTGTGGTCGACGTACGAGATCCAGGTGCGGCTGTGGGCCTCGGCCGCGTTGGTCAGGACGGCGATGGTCTCGGCCGGGGCGGTGGGCTCGGCGGCGACGTCGTCAGCCGGGCGGTCCGCTGCCAGGCGGTCGCCGGCGCGGACCTTCTCGATCACCGCCTTCACCTGGTCGTCGGTGAGGTCCACCGCGCTGTCGGCGAAGTCCCGGCTGGTACGGCGGCGTGGCGGGTCACCGCGTCGAGTCGTGGCCGTGCTCACGTGCACCACGCCGTCGAAGGTCTCGGCCAGCGGAGCCAGTCCGGCATCACGTAATCGGCTGAGCACCACATCCGGCGGTGACGGCGACACGACCACGGTCGGCGCCAACCGGCGGAAGCGAACGCCAGGCAGGTTCGAACTGATCAGCTGGGTGAGCACGTCCTCGTCATCACACCGCAGGTACGTCGACGCCGTACCCAGCCGCAGTACGCCGTGCCGCCGGGCAACGTCGTCGACCAAGTAGGTCAGTGGTTGCGGGACTGGCGTGCGCGAGTGATCGGCCAGCCACTTGTGCAGTTGGTCGGCAGTCCGCCCGAGGTCGAACGCACGCCGTACCGAGCCTTCGCTGAAGCGGTAGACCGCAGCGCCGCCCTGCGACTCGACATCCGCCATGGCGGACAGGTCGTCCTGAACGGATCGCACCAGCGGGCCGGGAGCCACTGCGGTCAGGTCGGCCTGCAGCAGGATCTCTGACACCGGGTCTGGTACCAGCGGGCTGATGGCCTTGGCCAGCTCATCGACAGTGGGCTCCTGCTCGAGCAATGGACGCCCATGGGTCGCCAACGCGCCGAGACCGGTCAGCCCGAGCAGTGCGGCTTCGGTGATGGCCCACTCGACCAGCTCGTCGCGGAACTGCCCGCCCCGGCGCGGGCGATGCCAGGCCACCCATGTCACCACCGAGTGCGTGGATGGCGCGATACCTGCCGGAGTCTCGCCCAATGCATTGAGAGTCAGCACCCGGACCTCAGGAGCCAGCAAACGCTCAAGGTCCGGTGCCAGCGCGTTGATGAGCCGCTCACGCGCGGCAGCTGTTGAACCGCCCGAGTCGCGGCGACCGATCAGACCGATCGCCCGCATCCCACCGAACCAGGCCGTCACGAGCTGGGCCCAACGATGCGCCAGGTCCAGTTCGAGCCAGTCGTCGTACGCGTTCGTCGGTAGCCAGTGCTCGCTGGTCCCGATCTCGACAGCCGCGACCAGACCGGCGGCGTACGCGATCTCGAGCACGGCTCCGGTGGTGGACTCCTCCGCACCGATCTTCCCGGCCAGGCTGCGCAGCTCCCGGACACCGATCCCGCCAGTACGCAGTACCGGCGGTGGCTCCAGTCCAAGCTGCTCCAGCGCTCGGTCGACCTGACGCACCAGGTCCAGCGCCGCTCCGGCCGCGGCGCGGTCGACGATCGATGCCGTCACCGTCTTGCCGTCCAGCGGCGGTGGAGTGGGTCGCGTCGAGGCCAGCACGCGCCCACCGCGCAGGTGCAGACCGATCTGCCGTGGCAGCACCACTGTGTTCGGATCACGCGGTACGACGAGACCGCGGGCGAGCAACCGCTCGACAGGGGTCCGTGCGGACGCGATAGTCACCGGACGCTCGGCCTTCTCGACCGATCCGGTCGGGGGACCCCACGTGAGCTTGTCGAGCACCTCACGGGCGTCCGGGCCGGCGTCTGCGATCAGCTTGTCCAGATCGCCGAAGTGCCGCGTAGTGATCGGTCCCAAACCTGCGGGAGTCGGGCCGAGCAGCTCGTGGACGGCCCGGATCAGCCGCAGGTCGTCCTCGGTGCCCCAGACCAGCGCCAGGTCCAGTAGCTCATCCATCCGCGGCCGCACGGTCTCCACCGGCTGGTCGACCCCAGCAGCCAGATCGGTCAGGCTGACCGGCTCCGGCAGCGCCGACAACGACTCCAGCAGGTCGACACCGAACTCGTCGAGCCGGTTGATCGCCCGCGCCGCCGAGGCGTTCGTAGTGGCGCGAGCGGCCAGCTGACTGGTGTCGGCCGGGATCGGCATGGCCAGATCAGGCCGATGCTGGAGCAACGTCCCGAGGGCAGCGTCGTCCCAACTACGCAGCGCCTCGGCGAGGGTGCGTGGGCGGGAGCGCTCGGACGTGGTCATCCCTCCAACGGTACGGCGCTTCTGACTCGATCACTAACCGCGTGTCACTCCGCGGCCCCCGCGAAGCCGATCCGGCGGAAGCCGACTCGCTCGTACACGGCCGCCACTGCGTCACTCTCGGCCGAGAGCAGTAGCAGCTCCACACCGTTGTCGAAGGCGTGCTGAGTGAGTGCTGAGGTCACTGCGGCCGCCAGACCGCGTCGGCGCATCGAGGGCAGCGTGGCGACGCCCACGATCTCCGAGGCCGTCCCGACCGGCTGGTGCTGACCGGTGGCGACCATGCCGTCGTCGGTGAACGCTCCCGCCGACACCGTCACCCCACGGCTGATCCGATCCGCCACTCCCGCAATCAGTGAGTCAGAGAGCTCAGCCGCTGCAGCGTCGCGCTCAGCCGGGCCGCTGGCTCCGACTGCGGTTCCGGCGTCGCTGAAGGCGAGGTGCTGAACAGCCCGTGACTCTCGGACCAGAGCGGCATCGGCCGGCAGGATCTCGACCCGCGCATCCACCGTCACCGGTTTGAAGTCAGCCCGGTCCATGACCAGCAGCGGATGCTCGATCACCGTCAGCCCGGCCGCAGCGGCTGCGGGTCCCAGTGACGGACACGCCTCGACGACCCACTCGAAGTTCAGCGGCAGACCCAGTTCGGCGCACCGGGCGCGCACTGCCTCGACATCCGTCGGCTCCACGGTCACACCGGCGCGAGGACGCGCGTAGTACGGCCAGATCGTCGTACTGCGGAACAGCGTGAACGGTCCGACCTCCTCAGGTTCAGAGCCGGACAGCGGTGCCGCGTGCAGGTACTCGTCAACGTTAGTGATCACAGCCACGCAGTGAACCACCGCTCGGGGCGCACCGCATGTCGATTTCTCCCGGACGGCTCCGACCTAGGAGCAGTGACCACGAGCAGGAGGACTTCGATGGAGAGTGTGACGTCTGCGGACGGTACGGCGATCGCATACGAGCGACTGGGCAGAGGCGAACCGGTGATCCTGGTACCGGGGGCACTGTGTGACCGGAATGCGCTCAAGCCGCTGGCGCTTGCGTTGGCCGGTGAGTTCGACCTGATCACCTACGACCGGCGCGGGCGCGGTGACTCCGGCGACGAGACGCCGTACGCGGTGGAGCGTGAGGTGGAGGACATTGCCGCACTGTTTGCCGCGATCGGCGGTCGGGCAGCGATCTACGGGCACTCGTCCGGTGCCGGGCTGGTAGCGGTTGCTGCGAGCAGCGGGTTGCCGTTCAGCAAGGTGGTGCTGCACGAGCCGCCGTACGGGCCGGATGACGTCGACTCCAGTGAGGACGGCGCACAGGTCCTCGAACTCCTGAAGGAGGGGCGCAATCACGAGGCGGTCGAGCGGTTCCTGCTGATGGCCGGTGTGCCGATGTCAGAGGCCGTTGAGCTCGCTGCTGCGCCCGGTATCGCCGAGCTGGCGCCCACGCTCGCCTACGACTTCGCTGTGATGGACTATGGCGCTCCCGGTGGGCGGTTGCCGGTCGAACTACTGGCGAACATCGCCCAGCCCACTTTGGTGCTGGCCGGAACCGCCTCACCGCCGTTCATGATCGACGCCGGCTATCGCGTCGTGAAGCAACTCCGGGCGGCCGCGCTGATCGAACTCGCCGACCAGAACCACGTCGTACCGCCGGAGTTCCTCGCACCCGTGCTGCGGGCGTTCCTGCAGGGCGGGGTCAGTCGACGATGATCTCGATCGACACCTTGTCCGCGTAGAACGCCACGTGGTCGCGGATGTCGGCGACCGCGTCGTACGGCTGCTCGTAGGTCCAGACCGCGTTCACACCGGCCTCGCCCGCGGGCAGGATGCTGTAGTACGACGCGTCGCCCTTGTACGGGCAGTACGTCGAGTGCTCGGTGCGCTCGAGCAGGGTGAAGTCGACGTCGTCCCGGGGGACGTACTGCACCGCCGGGTACGTCGACTCCTGCAGGGAGAGCGCATCGCGGGTGTCTGCGAGCACCTGGTCGCCGAGCTTCACCACTACTCGGTCCGGGTTCTTCGCGACTGTGATCGGGTGGTCCGGGCCTGGGATCTTCCGCGTCTTGTCCGCCATAACCCCTGCCAACCACCTGGCGGCCGACTGCATTCCCTAGGACTGCTCGAGCTCCACGACCAGGCAGGGGCCACCGTCGAAGGCGCCGCCGTCGATACCGAGCACCAGACCGTCGGCGTACAGGTGTGGGCCGGTGAGGAACTCGGGGGAGATATGCAGCATGTCGGCGACGATGCTGTGGCCGTGCACGATCCGCCGGCCGCCGAGGGCCTGGAGCATGATTCGAGCCACCTCGGGGCCGCTCTCACCCCGGAACGCGTAGCGCGACGTCAGCCGGCGCCAGATCTCCCACCAGACCACGATGTCGTCGGAGTGCAGGTCGGCGCGGGCGCGGGTGTTGATCTGGTCGAGCGTGTCACCCCAGTCGACGTACTCGGCCGTGTCGGAGTGCATCAGCAGGTGGTCGGCGTCCAGGGCGAGTAGCGGCTGCTCGAGCAGCCAGGCGACGTCGTCGTCAGTGAACAGCTCCTGGTCGCGGTCCTGGCCACCGTTCAGTGCCCAGGAGCGCTCGAAGCTGCGGCTGGTGATGCCCTCGTGCGGGACGAAGGTGTCGCCGAACTTGCGCATCCCCAACGCGAGGATCTCGTGGTTGCCCAGCAGCACATTGACCGCACCGGCTGGCGCCTGGTCGACCAGACCGCGGACGTAGCGCAGCGCGCCGATGCCGTCCGGGCCGCGGTCGAAGAAGTCACCGAGCACCCACAGCCGCGCGTCCGTGTCCGACCAGTTGCCTTCGGCATCGGCCAGCCCCGCTGCCAGCAAGGACTCCTTCAGCTTCTCCGGGTGCCCATGAATGTCGCTGACGGCGAAAACGCGCGTCATGTCAGCCCCGAATCGTCAGCACGATCAGTACGACGTTCAGCGCGGTGACGGCGGTTGCTACCAGGCATGCGGCGAGAGTAGTCGCTTTGCGGTTGACGAGGTGGCCCATGACGCGCCGGGACGCGGTCAACCGGACCAGCGGCCACAGTGCACACGGGATGCCGAAGCTCAGGACCACCTGGGACACCACCAGCGCGCGGCTGGGGTCGATGCCGATCGCCAGGATCACCAGCGCCGGGATGAGCGTGATGAGGCGGCGGACCGTCAGCGGGACCTTGCGCTGCCAGAACCCGTCCAGGATGACGGAACCGGCGTACGTGCCGACCGAGGACGAAGCGAAGCCGCTGGCGAGCAGGGCGAGTGCGAAGAGCAGTGCGGAGAAATGACCGAGCCGGTCGCCGATGGCTGCGTGTGCAGCATCCAGTGAGTCGGCGCCGGTCCCACTGAGCGCGGCGGCAGCCAGAACGACCATGGCGAGGTTGACCGCACCGGCCAGCGCCATGGCGACGGCTACGTCGGTGCGGGTCGCGCGCAGAACGCGGTTCTTGCCCGCAGTGGAGCGAATCGTCTTCCAGTGCCGGTCCGTGACGAGTGCGCCGTGCAGCCAGATCGCATGCGGCATCACGGTCGCACCGAGCATGCCGGCCGCCAGCACCAGCGACTGCACGCCGTCCAGCCGCGGCACCAGCCCACCGATCACACCGGACGCGGACGGCTGCGACTGGACCGTCGAGACCACGAAACCGATCAGAACGACGGCCAGCAGCCCGATGATCACAGCCTCGAACGGCCGTTGCCCGCGCTTGGACTGGTAGATCAGCAGCCCGAACGAGACCACACCGGTGATCACACCACCCAGCAGCAACGGGATCCCGAACAGCAGATTCAGCGCGATCGCCCCGCCGACCACCTCGGCCAGGTCAGTGGCGATCGCCACCAGCTCAGCCTGCGCCCACAGCCCGGTCGACGTGGACCGGCGGAAGTGGTCGCGGCACAACTGCGGCAGCGTCCGCCCGGTCGCGATACTCGCTTTTGCCGCCAGATACTGCACCAAAACGGCCATCAGGTTCGCCCCGACGACCACCCAGCACAGCAGATACCCGTACGTCGCCCCGGCCGCGATGTTGGTCGCGAAGTTCCCCGGATCGACATAGGCGACCGCCGCCACGAACGCCGGTCCGAGCAGCAAGAGCCCGGACCGGTTCAACTGCCGCCTCAGTGGCGCCGGTGCATACATGAGAGAAGTCTCTACGACAGCGCCGACAGCGCAACCTTTGTGCCTGCTTTGAGACCTGAGTCTCAGGCCCAGGAGAAGTGCACTTCGAGCGACACCTCGACGGAATGGTCGCCGGGGGTGATGTTGATCGAGGCGGCGTCGAAGGCCTTGGCCGCACCGGCCGCCATGGCCACCTCACGGATGGGGGCGTGGCTGTAGGTCTCACTGATCGCAGTGACCGAGCCGAGCGAATACCCGGCCAGATGAGCGAGCTCGGTGCCCTTTTCCTGGGCCTGGCGGAAGGCCAGCTCCCGGGCACGAGTCAACAGCGCAGACTTGTCCTGTACGTCGAACTGCAGCGACTGGAGCCCCAGACTGTTGCCGGCTGCTTCCACGGCCGCGTTGAGCAGAGTGCCGAAGCCGGTGAGGTCTCTGGTGGTCACGGTGAGCTGGTGGGAGCCGCGGAACGCCGCAGCGGTCCCCGGTTCGCGGTACTCCTGGTAGACGTTGACTGTCGTCGTACCGATGTCGGACTCGTCCAGCCCCTGCCCGCGCAGCGCTGCGATCACAGCGTCCGTGCGCTCGGCCACCTGGGCGACGGCGGCGGCCACGTCCGGTGCGACGTGTTCGACACTCAAGGACACCCGCAGTACGTCGGGCGCCGTGCTGACCTGACCTGATCCGACAACCGTTACCCCAGTTTCCATGGCAGTTAGTCTGACACTTCCCTGCGGGCAACGGAGTCTGCTCAGCTGGTGTCATGCGTAGCCGACTCGTCATTGCCACGGTGCTCGCCGGTCTCCTGCTCACCGGCCTCAGCACTGCCGAAGCCACCGGACGGGATGACGCCGTCACTCGGGCGTTCACCGCCACCAATCGCAGTACGGCGTGGACCCAGGTCGCACGCATCCCGCTGCGCTTCCCGACGTACCACCCGCAGGGCTTTGCCCTGGTCGGCGATCTGATCTTCCTGTCGAGCGTGGAGGTCCTGGAGGCGCCGGTGAAGTATCCGGTGCCTGTTGACGGCTACGACCGTTCACCGGGTAAGGGCATCGGCCACTTGTTCGTCCTGGGCCGACAGGGCAACCTGAAGAAGGACATCCGCCTCGGCGAAGGTACGGCGTACCACCCGGGCGGTATCGACTTCGACGGACGTGACGTGTGGATCCCGGTCGCGGAGTACCGGCCCAACTCGCGAGCGATCGTGTACACAGTCGACCCGAAGACCTACCGCGTCACCGAGCGCTTCCGTGCCAACGACCACGTCGGCGGGGTGGTCCGCGACCGCACGACCGGACAGGTTCACGGAGTCAGCTGGGGCTCGCGCACTCTCTACAACTGGACTCCGACCGGCCACCGCCTCGAACGGGTCGCCAACGAGAGCCACCTGCTCGACTACCAGGACTGCGACTACGTCTCCCGCGGCAAGCAGCTCTGCGGCGGAGTCACCAGCCTCCCCGGTCCCAAGGGCTCCTACGACCTGGGCGGCCTCGCACTCCTCGACCTGCGCAGCAACCGCATCCTGCACGAGATCCCCTTCCCCTACTTCTCCCCGACCGGCCACAACGCCACCCGCAACCCGGTAGCCCTGGAAACCACCGCTGGCAAGCTTCGCCTCTACACCGCTCCTGACGACGGTGAAGACGCGACCGGTACCGAGATCCAGGTCTACGAGTCACCCATCAGCTAGCTCTGGGGATGATGCGGGCCGGGATGTTGTGCAAGTGGCACAGCGACAGCAGAGCGGTGCCGTCGATGAGCTGGAGCGGCTTGCCGGTGGCGAACTGGTAGCTGGTGGGTCCGAAGCCGCTAGTGGTGATGAGGATGCCTTTGGTGGCACCGGCGTCGAGGACAGTGCCGAAGAGGTCGCGGACGGCGGAGGGCGGCACAGTGCGCGTCCAGAGCTTGGCCTGGACGACGAACTTGCCGCCCGTGATCGGGCGCGGGTCGTACGCGACGCAGTCGATGCCGCCGTCGGTACCCAGCCGGAAGAGGCGGGTCTCGAGGCCCATGCGGGTCAGAAGGTTCTGGACCAGGTGCTCGAAGGACTCCGGGCTCAGGTCCAGCAGGTTGGGCCGGCTGTCGATCTCGCTGAGCACGTCGATCGGCTCGACCGTGCGTGGGTCGGCCAGGTCGAAGTCCAGCACCGGCTCGACCGGCTGCAGCTCCTCCGGGTGCCGTGACACCTCAGCAGCGAAGTAGTGGCGCACACAGGCGACTGGGTCGAGCTGGTCGAGCACCAGCGCCTGGAACTGCTCACGCGTTGCCCGCAACGTGATCAGGCACGGCCGGACGGTCTGCCCGGTCGGCAGGTCCACCGACTCGACCATGCCGTTGAAGACCACGGTGTCGACGACGCCGTACCGGTCGCTGCCGAAGACGAGGTGCAGCGCGCGCAGTGCGAGCTGGGCGACCAGCTGCTGGTAGAGCAGCCGCACCTCTTTCTCCGGACGCGGTACGGCGACCACCGCGTCGGCCACGCGGTCATACCGGTACGACGCCTCAGCCGGTACGACGCTCATGTCCGGGAGATCCCACTCGATCGCCAGCAACGTGGACTCGGGCACATAGCCGACCCGGCGCCGGCGTGGGAAGTCCAGTGGTTCGGTCACTCGCTCCAGCGCCTTGGTGAAGTACCGGGTCACCGCAGCGCGGTCGCGGCTCTCCACTGCACGCTGGTACGCATCGACGCGCGCGTGCTGCTCAGCGGTCGCCTCGTCCAGCCGGCGCTGCTGCTCGACCTGCTCCCGCTGTGCACGGGCCACCCGGTCGCGGCGGTTCTCCTCGGCGGCCCGGTGCCGCTCGATCGCCTCCGCGAACCGGTCCTCGGCCGCGGCCAGCCGCCGCGCGTACCGACGCTCGGTGCCCCACCAGCGGAACGGGCCGGGTGCCTGGGGCAGGAACGCGTCCCAGACGGGTCCGGGACGCGCGGTCAGATCTGCTGCCGACACAGTGGGCGGAGCACGCCGGGGCGCGCGTTTGAGGGTCTGCAGATCGGTGCCGTGCACATCGATCGCGAGTGTGCTCGCCAGGACGTTGCCCAGGTCTCGGACGCGTTCGCTCACCGCAGCGGTCCGTTGTGCCGCTTCGGCGGTACGCCCGGGCGGACGGTCGCTGCGGTGCTGACCTTCGGCGGATCGGCCCATCGCCTCACACCTCTCCCAACCACTGTAACGGTCCAATGACGCAGCGCTACCGATGTGACGGAGAGTTGGTACGGACATTGCTTGCCGTCCACCCCCTGTTTCCTGCCGCACGTGCGGTTGCAGACGCATCTGACCGGGGCGACGATGACAGGCATGAGCCTGCCTTCCTACGCCTCCGGGATCTCCGACGTACCGTTGCTGGGCGAAACGATCGGCGCCAACCTGAGACGGACGGTCGAGCAGTACGGCGACCGGGACGCGCTGGTGGAGGTGCAGAGCGGCCGGCGCTGGACGTACGCCGAACTGGGTGCCGAGGTGGACCGGGTCGCGAAGGGTCTGCTGGCGCGGGGGATCGCCAAGGGTGACCGGGTCGGCATCTGGGCGCCGAACTGCGCGGAGTGGACCATCACGCAGTACGCGACCGCCACGGTCGGCGCCATCCTCGTGAACATCAATCCGGCGTACCGGACGCACGAGCTGGCCTATGCGCTCAACCAGTCCGGTGTGCGGCTGCTGATCTCGGCCACCGAGTTCAAGACCAGCAACTACCGAGCCATGGTCGATGAGGTGCGCCCGGACTGCGCTGCGCTCGAGGAGACCGTCTACATCGGCACTGGCGACTGGGACAGCCTGCGCGACGCAGCTGACCGAGTGAGCGACGCGGAGCTGCAGCAGCGCACTGAGGAGCTGTCCTTCGACGACCCGATCAACATCCAGTACACCAGCGGCACAACGGGCTTCCCGAAGGGCGCAACGCTCAGCCACCACAACATCCTCAACAACGGCTTCTTCGTCACCGAGACGATCGCCTTCACCGCAGAGGACCGCTTGTGTGTTCCTGTGCCCTTCTATCATTGCTTTGGCATGGTGATGGCCAACCTGGGCTGCACAACGCACGGTGCGTGCATGGTGATCCCCGGTCCGGCGTTCGACCCCGCTGCGACACTGCAGGCTGTGCAGGACGAGCGGTGTACGGCGCTGTACGGCGTACCGACGATGTTCATCGCCGAACTGGGGCTACCGAACTTCGCCGACTACGACCTGTCCACACTGCGCACTGGGGTGATGGCCGGGTCGCCATGTCCGGTTGAGGTGATGAAGCGGTGTGTGGCCGACATGCACATGGCCGAGGTGGCCATCTGTTACGGCATGACCGAGACGTCGCCGGTGTCCACGCAAACCCGGCGTGACGACGACCTGGACCGCCGTACGTCGACTGTCGGGCGAGTGATGCCGCATGTCGAGGTGAAGCTCGTGGACCCGGCCACTGGTCTGGTGGTCGAGCGCGGTGAGACAGGGGAGCTGTGCACGCGCGGCTACTCCGTCATGCTCGGCTACTGGGATGAGCCCGAGAAGACGGCCGAGGCGATCGATCAGGCGCGCTGGATGCACACCGGCGACCTCGCGGTGATGCGTGACGACGGCTACGTGAACATCGTCGGCCGGATCAAGGACATGGTCATCCGCGGCGGCGAGAACGTGTACCCGCGCGAGATCGAGGAGTTCCTCTACACGCACCCGGCGATCGCCGACGTGCAGGTGATCGGCGTACCGGACGAGCGGTACGGCGAGGAGCTCTGCGCGTGGATCAAGCTCAAGCCGGGCGCGGACCCGCTCGACGCCGATGCCGTCCGCGAGTTCGCCACCGGCAAGCTGGCCCGCTTCAAGATCCCCAAGTACGTGCTGCTGGTCGACGACTTCCCGATGACGGTCACCGGAAAGATTCGGAAGGTCGAGATGCGCGAGAAGTCGCTCGGCCTGCTCGGACTGTCGTGACCACGGCACCTAGCGCGAAGGCTGCGCCGAGCACGCTCACGCCGCTCCAGCCCGCGCGGGCGTAGAGCCAGGTCGACGCGATCGCGCCCAGGCCGCTGCCGAGCGAGTAGAAGACCATGTAGCCGCCGATCAGGCGGCTGCCTGCGTCCGGGCGGAGTGGGTAGATGCGGCTCTGGTTGGTGACGTGGATCGCCTGTACGGCGAGGTCCAGTACGACGGCGCCGATCGCCAGCGCCACCAGTGAGCTGGGTGTCCAGGCGATCACCAGCCAACTCGTTGCCAACAGCATCGAAGCGGTCACGGTCACCAGTTGGCCGTGACCGCGGTCCGCGAGCCGACCGGCCGGGCCCGCGGCCAAGGCGCCGGCCGCGCCGATCAGGCCGAAGGCGCCGATCTCCGCGTGTGACAAGCCTTTCGCGGTCAATGGCAGCGCAACCGAACTCCACAGCGTGCTGAACGACGCGAAGACGAAGAACGCGCGGATGGCGGTGTTGCGGAACAACGGCTCGTCGCGCCACAGACCAACAGTCGAGCGGAGCAGAGCGCCGTACGAGAGGTTGGGTTTCGGTTGTGGCGGGGAGCGGAAGAGGGTCGCGGCTATCAGTAGGGACAGTCCGCACGCCACCAGGTAGACCGTGCGCCAGCCGGCGAGATCAGTCAGTACGCCGGATGCTGTCCGCGCGAGGAGGATTCCGAGGACCACGCCGGTGGTGATCGTGCCGACGGTACGGCCGCGCTCGGCGGGTGCGCTCAGGGAGGCACCGAAGGCGACCAGGGACTGGGTGACCACGGCGAGGGTGCCGACGGCGGCGAGGCCGATCAGGAGCATCGCGGCGTTGCGAGCGATGCCGACGAGGAGCAGGGCGGCCGCGAGTAACACCAGTTGCCAGCGGATCAAGCGTCGTCGGTCGAGGCGATCGCCCAACGGGACAAGGAAGAACAGGCCGAAGCCGTAGCCGATCTGGGTCACGGTGACGAACAGGCCGACCGTGGCTGGGGACAGGCCGAGCTCCGTGCCCATGGTGACGAGCAGGGGTTGCGCGAAGTAGATCGTGGCGACCGAGACCCCGGCCGCGACCGCGAGGAACAGACGCTGGCGGGCCCCGGCAGAATGGGTTGGTTGCATGTTGCTACCGTAGAGGCGAGTGGTAGCATCTTGCAACCAGGAGGTGCAAGACATGGTCAAGCGGACGCGGTTCGACGACGAGGACTGTCCGGTGGCGCGGTCGGTGGATGCGGTCGGCGACTGGTGGTCGCTGCTGATCGTCCGGGACGCCTTCGACGGCAGTCGTCGGTTCGGTGAGTTCCAGCGGAGTCTGGGGATCGCGAAGAACATCCTCAGTGCGCGTCTGAAACGCCTTGTGGAGCAGGGGATTCTGGACAGCGACTATGCGCTGACAGCGAAGGGTGAGGCGCTGTTTCCGGTGATCGTCGCGCTGCGCCAGTGGGGCGAGGCCTACTCCTTCGAGCCGGGGGAGCCGCACTCCGAGCTGCTGGACAGCCGCAACCACAAGCCACTCAAACCGCTCAAAGTCCACGCTGCCGACGGCCGGGTGGTCACGGCCGCCGACACCGAGGTGCGAAAGCTAGCGGACCGCCGCGAGGGCGGCTGAGTCCTCATCGCCGAAGACGTCTTCTAGACGCTCTGGCGAGTAGTCCAGGTCGATACCGGCCACATCTGCGCCCACTGCGGACTCGATCGCGCCGAGACGACGGGTGGCGCGGTCGCCGGCGTACGTCATCAGTGCGGTCGGGTTGATCTCCGGTGGGAGTTCTGGGGAGTTGTCGAGGGCCCACTGGATCTGGACGAGCGCATGTGGCAGCAGCTCTTCCATGGTGTCGGTGACGACCTTCCAGTTCGACTCGTCGGCGGCCACGTGACGGCGGCAGGTGAAGGTGCCCCAGGCCATGTGGCGACGCTCGTCGTCACCGATCCGGCGGATGAGCTCCTGCATGCCCGGCAGTACGCCGCGCGCCGTACACAGCAGGTTCCATGCGTGGTACCCGGTCAGAGCGAGCGTCCCTTCGACCACGTGGTTGTAGGTGACGGAGGCGCGGACCTGGTTGGCCGGTGACGGGTCGTTGGCCAGTGACTTGAGTGCGACCGGCAGGGCCTCGTAGAAGATCGCCCGGTAGCCCGGATTGGTCTCGACGTACCGGTGCAGGTCCTCAGTGACGCCGATGGCGTCCAGCCAGAGCCGGAAGACCGCAGTGTGCTTGGCCTCCTCGAAACAGAACTGTGTCAGGTACATCTCGTCACCGAACCGGCCCTCTGCTGCCATGGCTTGCAGGAACGGCTGCAGGTCCTCGGTGACCGCCTCTTCGCCGGCGATGAACTGCGAGCAGAGCATCAGGGCGTTGTCTTTGTCGTTGTCGCTCATTTCCTGCCAGTCCACGGCGTCCTGGCTGAAGTCGATGTCGCGCGGGTTCCAGAACTTGCGGTTGCCCTTGTCGAACAGCCGCAACGGCAGTGCGTCCCAGTTGAAGCCACCTGACTTCAGCGAGTTGAAACCCTGCCTGTGCAACGCATTCGTCATCACTGCCTCCTGGACTCGACTAGACGGTGCTGGCTCAAGAACGGACTGAGCACGCGAGCCAGCTGCGCAGCCACAGCGTCCGGTGGGGGGCCGGGGGTGACGATGTGGCTCAGGACAACGCGCAGTGCGATGTCCACACAGCTGGTCGCGTCCTCTGGCGGCACCTCAGGCCAGTGCTCACGGACGTGGGCGTCCAGCGCCTGGTGACTCACCTCCAGCAACTGCTGCCCTCGTGTGGTCAGCAGCTGGCTGGCCTGGTCCGATCCCGGCTGTCCCAGCATCGCCTTCACCAGCGGGTTCTCCCCGGCCAGTGCGAGCGCCCGCTCGACCGCGGCCTGCAAACCGGCGATCGGCTCGGACTCTGCAGCGAGTGCTGCGTTCACTTCCAGCAGGAACCGTTCCGTTTCGCGAGTGGTGACCGCCTGCAGCAGTCCCCACTTGTCGCTGAACTCGTTGTAGACGGTCTGCCGAGAGACTCCGGTACGCCGAGCCACCTCGGCCATCCGGAGTCCGTCGTACCCGCCGGCGACGATCGCGTCGTACGCAGCATCCAGCAGCTCGTCACGCAGCCGCCGCTTGGTTCGGTCCGCGAACGAGTCCATGTCCCTGATGGTTTACAAAAGCGTCGCAGGTGTCAAGAGGTCGGACAAACACTCACTAACTGTCAAGTGAGGAGAAGTGCGTCGCGTCGCCGGTGCGCGGCGTACTGCGGACACCGTCGATGCTCACCGGTACGTCGCCCGCCAGGGTGATGCGGTGCAGTCGCCGCGGCTGGTCGTCGTAGTCGGCGACTCCGTAGTGCTGGGTCGCGCGGTTGTCCCAGATCGCGAGGTCACCCGGCTGCCACTGCCAGCGGACGGTGTTGTCGAGATTCGTGATCCGGTTCTGCAACAGCTGGAATAGTGCGGTCGTTTCGGACGACGTGAGGCCGACGAAGCGCCGTACGAAGTGACCGAGCACCAGGGAGCGCTCACCGGTCTCCGGGTGCACGCGGACGACCGGGTGCTCGGTTTCGAACAGCTGTGAGACGAACTGCTTGCGGTGCGTCTCGACCTTCACGTCCACGCCGCCGATCCGCACCTCATCGGCCGCACCGGCGTAGTCGTACACGTTGCTGTGCACAGCCCAGAGCCGGTCAACCAGCGCCTGCAGCGCTGCGGGGAGCCCCGCGTACGCCGCAACTGTGTTCGCCCACGTGGTTGCGCCGCCGTACGGCGGGAGGGTGACCGCACGCAGGAGGCTGATCGCGGGGACCCGGTCGACGAACGTGACGTCGGTGTGCCAGCTGTTGGCCTTGCCGTAGTCGGAGTCGATGGGCAGCACGTTCGCCGCGCCGTCGAGACTCTTCGAGGTCGGGTGCGCCAGAGTCGGCGTACCGAGCAGTTTGGCGAAGGCGAGCTGGCCGGCGTCGTCCAGCTCATGCTGGTCGCGGAAGAAGATCACCTTGTGGTCGAGCAGGGCCTGCCGGATCGCGGCCACCGTCTCCGGGGCGAGATCGCCGCCGAGCTGGACGTTGCCGATCACGGCGCCGATCGCGCCGCCGGCCTTGGTCACGGTGATCTCGGGAGCTTCGAGCTGAGCGGTCATGGTTCCTCCTGTGGGGTTAATATCCATAATCCAACTGAATTAATAGACTTATCGGCCGTTTCGGGATGCGAGACCGGGCTGTCGGCGGCAGGACGTAGGGTTGGGGACGTGTCAACCGCCGAGATCCGACCCGCTCCCGCGACTTTCGACGTACCGGAACTCGTGGTCGGGTTCGACCTGGACATGACGCTGATCGACTCGCGGCCGGGGATCCAGCTGGTCTGGGACCTGCTCGCCGCCGAGACCGGCGTCCCCATCGACTCCGAGCTCGTGGTGAGCCGGCTCGGGCCGCCGCTGACCTGGGAGATGGCGAACTGGTTCCCCCCGGAGCAGGTCGACGCGATGGTCACGCGGTACCGCGAGCACTACCCCTCGCACGCGATCACCGGCAGCCTGCCGCTGCCCGGGGTGGCCGAGTCACTGGCTGCCATCCGGGCCCTGCGCGGGCGGACGATGGTGGTCTCGGCCAAGCACACGCCGTCTGTGCGGCTGCACCTGGAGCACCTCGGGCTGGACGTCGACGAACCGGTCGGTGACCTGCACGGAGCCGAGAAGGGTACGGCGCTCCGCGAGCACCAGGCGGGCATTTTCGTCGGGGACCACACCGCGGATATCGACGGCGCGCAGGCGGCCGGCGCGGTTGCGGTGGCGGTCGCGACCGGGCCGTTCACGGCTGACGAACTGCGGGCGTACGGCGCGGACGTCGTACTGAACGATCTGACCGAGTTCCCGGCTTGGCTCGAGGCGTATGTGCTCGAGCAGCGACTGGAAGCGCTGATGAAGCGGTTGTCGAGCTACGACAAGCTGGTCGTCGCGTTCAGCGGTGGCGCCGACTCGGCGTTCCTGCTGGCGGCCGCGGCCCGGGCGATCGGCCCGGCCAACGTGGTCGCCGCGACGGCGATCTCGCCGAGCCTCCCGGACGCGGAGCTGGAGCCGGCCGCGCGATTCGCCGACGCGCTCGGCGTCCGGCACGTGACGCCGCACACGCACGAGATGGACCGTGAGGGCTACCAGGCCAACGCGGGGGATCGCTGCTACTTCTGCAAGGCCGAGCTGGTCGAGACCCTGCAGCCGATCGCCGACGAGTTCGGGATCACCGCGATCGCGACCGGGACGAACGCCGACGACGCGATCGCCGGGTTCCGGCCCGGGATCCGGGCCGCGCACGAGCGGGGTGCGATCACCCCGCTGAAGGACGCGCGGCTGACCAAGGCGCAGATCCGCGAGGCCTCCCGCAGTTGGGGGCTGGCGACCTCGGACAAACCGGCCGCGGCCTGCCTGTCCAGCCGGATCGCGTACGGCATCCGCATCACGCCGAATCTGCTGGCCCGGGTCGATCGGGCCGAGGCGGCGATCCGGTCGCAGTTGGCGGCGTACGGGCTGCAGAACGTGCGCGTCCGCGATCTGGGCGAGGCGGCGAGTATCGAGATCGATCACGAGCTGATCGCCCGGGTGGACCATCAGGAGCTGGTGGATGCGGTCATGGCCGAAGGGTTCACCGCGGCCCGGGTCGATCCGCGCGGGTTCCGGTCCGGTTCGATGAACGAGCGGCTGAAGGATCCCGACAAGTACCGCTGATTTCTCACGGGCGCTGCGGCGCTCGGTCACGTACCCTGGGTAGCCGGTCGGGCCGCCCGCCCGTTGCAGTTCTTCCGACGATTGACTCCGAAGAGGTTCCCGTGCCCGTTGGCAAGGTCAAGTGGTATGACTCCGAGAAGGGGTTCGGCTTCCTCAGCAAGGAAGAGGGCGGTGACGTCTACGTCCGCGCCGAGGCGTTGCCGGCCGGAGTGACCAACCTCAAGCCCGGCCAGAAGGTCGAGTTCGGTGTCGTCGAGGGCCGCAAGGGTGAGCAGGCCCTGCAGGTCCGGCTGATCGACCCGCCGCCGTCGGTGGCCAAGGCGATGCGGCCGAAGCCGGAGGAGATGCAGCTCGTCATCGAGGACCTGATCAAGCTCCTCGACAACCTCGGCGAGAACTACCGCCGCGGCCGCCAGCCCGACGGCAAGGCAGCCCGCCAGGTCGCGACCGTCCTGCGCGGTGTCGCGGACAAATTGGACGTTTAGTCGATCCGGGCCTGGATGCCGTCGAGGACGGTGTCCAGGCCGTCGCTGAATCCGTCGGTGCCGAAGTCGATCTCCAGCTCCTGCGGATGCTGCATCCCGGCCGCGGTCGCGGGGAACCGGTCCTCGGTCGCCAGAAACGCCAGCCGCTGGGCGTAGAGCCGGTCGGCCGCCGCGGACTCCTCGGGTGACTTCGTGAACTGGTGAACGGTGAGCTGGACAGCGCCGCGGACGTAGATGTTCACCAGCAACATCGCGGACAACTTCTCGCCTGCTGTCAGCTTGGTGTCGTGGAACGCCTGCAGCGCCGACTCCATCCAGCCCAGCTGGTTGGGTGACAACGGCGGCTCGGACACCGGCACCTGCAGAACCCAGGGGTGCGCGCGCAATCCGTCGCGGAACGCCTCCGCCCACGACTTCATCCGGCTCCGCCAATCCTCGCCGTACAGGATCGGGGCCTCGCCGAAGGCGTACTCGAGCATGACCGTGTAGAGGTCGTCCTTCGAGTCGACGTACCGGTACAGCGACATCGTCGTGAAGCCGAGCGCGGACGCCACCTTGCTCATCGACACCGCCGGCAGCCCGCCCGCGTCGGCCAGCTTGACCGCGGCCGCGCCGATATCGCTCAGCTGGAACGTCGGCTTCGGCCCCGGCCGTGCCGGTCCCTCGAGACCCCACAGCTGCTCCAGCACGCGCGGTAGCTCCATGTCCTGACCCTCTCTCCGATCCGACTGTTTACATCATAGACAGATGTCACTATGGTTTGTGTATGCCGCACACTGTGTGCGGCGTAGACAGATCTTCTGGAGGGGTTATGAGTACGACGGAACGGGCCGGGCGCAAGGAGTGGATCGCGCTCGGCGTGCTCGCACTGCCGCTGTTGCTGGTCTCGATGGATGTCTCGGTGCTGTACTTCGCCGTTCCGTACATCTCGGCCGATCTCGGGGTGAACGCGACCGAGCAGCTGTGGATCTTCGACATCTACGGGTTCGTGCTGGCCGGGCTGCTGATCACGATGGGCTCGCTCGGTGACCGGATCGGCCGGCGCCGGCTGCTGATCTTCGGGGCGGTCGCGTTCGGGCTCGCCTCCGTGGTGGCGGCGTACGCGCAGAACCCGGAGCAGCTGATCGCCGCCCGGGCGGTGCTCGGGATCGGCGGCGCGACCTTGATGCCGTCGACGCTGGCGCTGATCCGCAACATGTTCCACGACGCCGGTCAGCGACAGAAGGCGATCGCCTTCTGGAGCGCGGTGATGATGGGCGGGATCTCGCTCGGGCCGGTGTTCGGCGGGTTCCTGCTTGAGCACTTCTGGTGGGGCTCGGTGTTCCTCGCGAACATCCCGGCGATGATTCTGCTGCTCATCCTCGCCCCGATCCTGCTGCCCGAGTTCAAGGCGCCGACCGGGGGACGGTTCGACCTTCTCGGCTCGGTGCTGTCATTGGCCGCCGTACTGCCGATCATCTGGGGCATCAAGGAACTGGCTGCGCACGGTACGGCGTCGTTGCCAGTGGTCGCGATCGTCGCCGGGCTGGTCTTCGGCGTACTGTTCGTCCAACGCCAGCGGACTGCGGCGTACCCGATGATCGAGCTCGCGATGTTCCGCAACCGCGCCTTCAGCGGTTCACTCGCCGCCAACACCATCGGCATGGTGGCACTCGTCGGCAACGCGATCTTCATGACCCAGTACCTGCAACTCGTGCAAGGCTTGTCACCCCTGAAGGCCGCCCTCTGGTCGCTCGCCCCCTCAGTAGTCGTCGGCGGCGCAGCTCCGCTGGCAACCACCCTGGCCAAGCGCTTCGACCGTGCCTACGTAACCGGTGGCGCCTTCCTCCTCGCGGCCGGCGGCTTCGCCGTACTGACCCAGGTCCGCGTCGAGTCCTCCCTCGCCGTGATCCTCACCGGCGCCGGCCTACTAGCCGCCGGCCTCGTCATGGTCATGTCCCTGGTCACCGAAGCCATCGTCGGCTCCGTCACCCCCGAACGCGCCGGCTCAGCCTCCGCCGTCATGGAGACCTGCAGCGAATTCGGCGGCGCCCTAGGCATAGCCGTCCTAGGCTCCATCGGCACCGCCGCCTACCGAGCCGACCTCCCCGCCAACGCCATCGCCCCCCTCCGCGAAGGCCTCCCCTCAGCCACAGCCGCCGCCACCCACCTCCCCGGCCCCGCAGCCGAAGCCCTCCTAGCCACGGCCCGCCACGCCTTCACCCACTCCCTCAACACCATCTCGGTCGTAGGCGCCCTCCTCCTCGTAACCACCGCCATCATCACCACCCTCACCCTCCGCCGCACCACCACCCCCGACGCAGCACCCACCACCAGCCCCGCCGACCCCGAGCTAGCCCCCGCCGACCACTAACAGCCGCCCACAACAATCCCCGCCCCACAACAATCCTCGCCCCCGGCAACCCCACCCCCGGCAACCCCAGTTCCACACCAACCCCCGCTCCACACCAACCCCCGCTCCACACCAACCCCCGCCCCCGGCCGCCCCCGCTAACCCCAGCCATGGTTCCAGGCCTGCGTACCCAACAGACGGCCGGAGCGGCGACCAGCCAGCAGGCCACACTGTCGGCCGCATGGTCACCGGCGGTTGATGCGCACCGACCGGGCTAGCGGGGTGGTTCGGGGCGGCGGCGGTTTTCGACGGTGGGGTCTTTGGACCAAGGGGCCTGGTCTTCGAGGGTGTCGTCGGTGTCGTCGTCGGGCTGGCCGCTCCACCACTGGCCGACCGGCTGGCCAGTGGTTGGTACTTCGATGGTCGGCTCGGGGTCGTCGGACTGTTTGGTCCGGTGGGCGCGTTGTTCGGCGATGCTCGTGGTGAGGATCGTCCGCGTCGTACCAGCCTTGGCCGGAGGTTCCGGGGAGCGGGGGCGCGGCCGGGGGCCGCCGACGCCGGGGATGCCGGAGGGCTTCATCCGGACTACGAGGAAGACGGCGAGGAGTAGGACTGCGGCAAGGAAGCCGAAGCCGAGGCGGGGGATGAGCGGGAGCACGATGCCGCAGCCGCCGCCGATCACCCAGGACAGTTGCAGCACAGTCTCCGAGCGGGCGAACACCGACGTACGGACGGATTCCGGAACGTCGCGCTGGATCATCGCGTCCAGCGACAGCTTGCCGAGTGAACTGCACGAACCTGCGATCAACCCAAGCGCGATCAGGATCGGGAATCCGTAGAACACCGCCACGAGGACCGCGATGGTGGCGTCGGCGAGCAGCACGACCAGTACGACGGTCTCGGGTTTTCGGGCCTTGAGCAACGAACCGGCGAGGGTGCCGAGGCTGTTGCCGATGCCGGCTGCGGCGACGACCGCACCGGCCGCGACCGTGCCGTTGATACCGGCGATCGGCTGGTCGCGGAGGAGGAAGGCCAGGTACATCGTGAGGAAGCCGGAGACGAACCGCAGTCCCAGGTTGCAGCGAATACCACGCGCCACGGCTGCGGTGATCGCCTTCCGCCGCATCTCGCGCCCCGCCGTACCGGTCACTTCTTCACCGGCTGGTGAATCAACCGCGGCGGGCAGCCGGATCGCCAGAATCAGACCGACCAGATACACCAGTGCGGCCCACCGCAACGACCACTGCGGCCCGATCGCCGCGAACGCACCCGCGATCCCGGCCCCGACCGTCGCGCCGGCCACACCAGCCAACGAGATCCGCGAGTTGGCCGTGACGAGGGTGATCTCCTTGGGAAGCAGCCGCGGTACGGCGGATGCTCGCGTCACCCCGTAGGCCTTGGACGCGACCAGACAACCCAGCGCGGCCGGGTACAACCAGACCGAACTGCTGTCGGTGATCGACCCAGCCAGCCCCCACACGAGGAACCCGCGCGCACCGAGTGTCGCGCCGATCGCCCACCGCCGGCCGTGTCGGAAGCGGTCCAGGATCGGTCCGATCAGCGGAGCCATCAGCGCGAACGGCGCCATCGTCAGCAGCAGGAACAGTGCGACCCGGTCCCGGGCCTGGTCGCTCGGCACGGTGAAGAACACCGTCCCCGCGAGCGACACCGCGAACGCTGTGTCACCGGCCGCATTCACTGCGCCAAGCTCGATCAGTCGCTGCAACCCCGACTCGCGAGCGCCCTGCGCTCCGGTCAGCCCGCTGATCCGCCGCCCGGTCCACCGGCCGACGGTCCCGCCGACACTCGCCGTCTTCTTCGAAGCCGCCGCAACCCCGGTCGCCCCGACCTTCGAGGCTCGGCCGAACTTGCGCCCCGCCGTACCCAACCGTTCCCGTGCAGCCCCGACCCGCTCACTGGCTGACTTCTTCCCGGTCGCTCCGGCCGCCGTACGGCGGTTGTCCGTGGGGCCGTTCGCCTGCGGACCGCGACCGTCTCGGGCGGCACCGGGCGGCTGGGTGCCGGAGGGTGTCGGCCGGGGGTCGGCGGGGTCTGGCGTCTGCATGCCTCCATCCTGCCTCCTGTGAGGGACAGACCGCAGTCACGGCGCGTTCGTGAGAGCGGTCCGAGCATGCGAGAATGGGCGACCGTGACTGCCCTCAGAACTCCGGAACCTGTGCGCGCCAAGGCCGACGCGGTCTGTGTCGCAGCAGTCGAACCTGCCCGCGAGGCCGCGATCGACGAGGCCGGCGCGGCGCAGATCGGCGAGCACCTCGGTCATCTGGTCGAGGGTGAGCGCCTCGTCACGCACTACTTCGCCTCGGCGCACCCGGGGTACCGCGGCTGGCGCTGGGCGGTCACCGTCACCCGCGCCTCCCGCGCGAAGACGGTCACCGTCAACGAGGTCGTCATGCTCCCCGGCGACGCGGCGATCGTCGCGCCCGAGTGGGTGCCGTGGTCCGACCGCGTCCAGCCCGGCGACCTGCGCCCCGGCGACCTGTTCCCGACGCCCGCCGACGACCCGCGCCTGGAGCCCGGCTTCACCGAGACCGGCGGTCCCGACGACGTTCTCGAGGTCGTCGAAGAGTTGGGCCTCGGTCGCGAGCGCGTGCTGTCGGTGTTCGGCCGTGACGACGCCGCCGAGCGCTGGTCCACCGGTGACTTCGGCCCCACCGCCGCGATCGCCCAGGCCGTCCCCTACAAGTGCAACGGCTGCGGCTACTGGATCCGCCTCGGCGACAGCCTTGGCCGCTCCTTCGGTGTCTGCGCCAACGAGATGGCCCCCGGCGAAGGCCGCGTCGTCGCCTTCGACTACGGCTGCGGAGCCCACTCCGACGCCGTCATCGACCTCGCCGAACCCCCGGTCGCCGACCACGCCTTCGACACCACCGGCTACGACTCCATGGAGCTCGCCACCGACGACGAGGCCGCCGAAGCCGACGCCGTCCACTCCGAGGTGGAAGCCGCCTCGGAACCCACCTCCGACGACGAGGTCACCGAGTCCTAACCCCGGTACGCCGTCCCCGGCGTACCGCACCACGCCCGGCCCACCCATCGGCCGGGCGTTCTGCTGCGCCCACCGATCTGCAGACGAACAGGACGTATACGCCCACCAACCCGCCCGCCCGCCAACTCCCCACGGCCAACGCCGTCTACGCAGATGGACACGTCCTGTCGGTCGGAAGATCCATCGCCGAGGAAAGATGCGTCGCCAAGGACACGTAGTGGTCATGGGCCGGGACGCCGCCCAGGCGTGGGCGGGGAGTGCGAAGGCGGTCTGGAGGGACTACTACGTGTCCTTGCCGACACCTACAGCGCTCGGTACGGCGGACCCGGGGCCGACGGAAGAGTCCTGGGAAGACAGCGTCGGCTGGCTGAGCCCCGGCTCGAGGCGGTCGTGCGGGGCGGCGGGTTGGATGCCGGGTGCTGGCGTCGCGAGTGGAGGGGTCAGTCGCGGACTGGTTTGCCGGCTTTGATTTTGTTCCAGCGGCGGGTGCAGTACCAGAGGCCGATCCAGCCGAGGCCGAAGCCGGCGGCGGCGACCCAGAGCCACCATTCGAGGCCGTCGCGTTCGAGGGTGGAGCGGAAGAAGAGCAGCACGACGAAGGCGATCGCGAACAACACGATGCCGACGATGACGGTGGGGATCCCGGACAGGTCGAGGGGTTTGACCTCGGCGTGGACCAGTTCGCCACGGGCCAGCTGGCTGGTGGGGTCGGTGCGCTTCTTGGGCGCGGGTTGCTCCTCCGTCACAGGACCACCATAGACGGACTGCCCATTAGTGCTCGCTACCGACCGGTCCGACCTGGCACCATGCCGTCATGAGCTCGTCCCAGGCCACGACGGCCCGCTCCGGATCGAATCCCTTCGACTCGTTCTTCAAGATCAGTGAACGGGGGTCCACGCTCGGCCGCGAGTTGCGCGGTGGCCTCGTCACGTTCTTCACGATGGCTTACATCGTGGTGCTGAACCCGCTGATCATCGGCTCGGCCAAGGACGGTGACGGTCAGCTCATCGGTGGTGGGCTGGACTCGGGCGCCGCCATCGCCAAGGTAGCCGTCACGACCGCTTTGGTGGCTGGTGTCGTCACGATCCTGATGGGGCTGGTGGCGAACTTCCCACTGGCCCTGGCCACCGGGCTCGGGCTGAACGCGTTCATCGCGTTCAGTGTGGCGAGCAAGATGACCTGGGCGGACGCGATGGGCCTGGTCGTGCTGGAGGGCCTGATCATCTTGATCCTCGTACTGACCGGCTTCCGAAAAGCGGTGTTCGAGGCCGTGCCGGTGCAGTTGAAGGTGGCGATCAGTGTCGGCATCGGCCTGTTCATCGCGTTCATCGGCGTCGTCGACGCAGGATTTGTACGGCGTCCTGGCGCCCCCAGCGGCCCTCCCGTCGAACTAGGTGTCGGCGGCAACTTGCGGGGCTGGCCGGTCGTCGTCTTCGTGGTCGGCCTGATCCTGATCATCACGTTGTACGCGCGCAAGGTGAAGGGCGCGATCCTGATCGGCATCATCTCCGCGACGGTCCTGGCGATCGTGGTCGAGGCGATCGTCAAGGTCGGTGGCCGGACCACGGACAACCCCGGCGGCTGGGGCCTGAGCGTTCCGAAGCTCCCCGACCAGGTGTTCACGAAACCGAACTTCGACCTGGTCGGTGAGTTCAACCTGTTCGGCTCGTTCGAGCGGGTCGGCCTGATCTCCGCACTGCTGTTGATCTTCACCCTGATGCTGGCCGACTTCTTCGACACGATGGGCACGATGACCGCGATCGGCGCCGAGGCCGGCCTGCTCGACAAGGACGGCAACCCGCCGAACTCGCAGCGCATCCTGATCGTCGACAGCGTCGCCGCCGCCGCGGGTGGTGCGGCCTCGGTGTCGAGCAACACGTCGTACATCGAGTCGGCGTCCGGTGTCGGCGAAGGCGCCCGGACCGGGCTGGCGAGTGTGGTGACCGGGATCTGCTTCCTGATCTCGATGGTGGTCGCGCCGCTGGTCACCCTGGTGCCCTACGAGGCGGCGACGCCGGCGCTGATCCTGGTCGGGTTCCTGATGATGACCCAGGTGAAGGGGATCGACTTCGACGATATCGAGCTCGCGTTCCCGGCGTTCCTGACCATCATCCTGATGCCGTTCACGTACTCGATCACGGCCGGTATCGGTGCCGGTTTCGTCTCGTTCGTGATCCTGAAGGTCGTCCGCGGCAAGGCCCGCCAGGTGCACCCGCTGATGTGGGTGGTGAGCGCCCTGTTCGTGATCTACTTCGCGATCGGCCCGCTGTCCGACTGGCTCACCTGAGCCTGAGCCTGAGCGTAGTTATTGGTTGCCGAAGGCACGCAGAAACGTCTGTACGGCGTTCTGCGTGACCTCGGCGATCTCGTCCGCGGGGACCTCGCGGCTGCCGAGTCGGGACCGTGTCTCCAGCGGACCGGTGAGCAGCGCGCCGAACTGTTCCGCAGCGACCGCCGGGTCGGCAATGCGCAAATGCCCAGCGAGCGCGAGCCGGGCGAACCGATCGGCGAGAGCCTCGTTCACCTTGTCGGTGGCGCGTTCGCGGACGACGTCCTGTAGGTCGGGGAGATTCTTGATCTCGGCCTGCAGCAGCCGCCGGCACGCCTGCGACCGCTCATCGCAGTAGCACTCGGCCAGCTGCAGCCCAGCCCTGCCTAGGACCGCGGCCAGATCCTCTGAGCCGGCCGGCAGCCGCAGCAGCTCCACCGCGGCGAGATTGCGCGCGAGAGCGTCGTCGGCGAGCGCGGCGATCGCCGCGCGGAACAAGCTCTCCTTGTCGCCGAAGTGGTTGTAGATCGTGTGCTTGGCGACTCCCGCCGTCGCGGCGACGGTGTCCACGCTCGCCGGCCGGTACCCGTCCCGCGCGAACACGGCGAAGGCCGCATCGAGGATCGCCTGCCGCTTGTCGATCCGTCCCCTGGTCGCCGTCACCCGGCCAGCCTAGCGATGGACCGATCAGTGCGCTAAATTGCACTCATCAGTGCAACAAGGTGAGGAGTGACGATGTTCGTCAATGTGCTGCGCTTCCGGTTCAAGGACGGCGTGACGGCCGCGGAACAGACCGAGGTGCTCGCGGTGATGCGGCGTACCGCAACGCTGGAATCGACCGTGGTCGGGGTGGTCGGCGCGGACCTGGGGGATCCCGCCGACGGATTCACCCATGCCTACCTGGCGGTGATCCCGGATCTCGAGGCGTTCAAGCGCTACACCTGGGATCCGGTGCATCTGTCCGGCGACGACCTCATCATGGACAAGCTGGAGAAGATGAGCGCGGTCCGGATCAGTGACGACGACCCGGCGGTCGGCCAGGCCATGTACGCCGAGGTCGCGGCCAAGCGGGCGAAGTTCCCGGAGTGGTCGAAGCGCGTCGGTGAACTATTCGGGGAGTAGCCGGCGCCGGAGCTCCAGATAGTCGGCCCGGGCTGTGAAGAGATCCCGCAGCTCGGCGCTGACGTTGTCCAGGAACTCTTCCCGGTACGACGAATCGGTCAGCAGCGCGATCGAGTAGTAGAGCCCGGTGAAGTTGGCGATGCCGATGGCAACCTTCACCAGGCTCGCGCTGAGCACCATCGGGTGGCCGAGCACGGTCAGCGTGTACGACCACGCACCGGGCTCGACAGCCCAGGCCGAGTAGATCTTCGCCGTGATCCCGATCATGCCGAAGGCAACGAAGAACAGCCCGACCCCGGTGCTCACGACGAGTGCCTGAACCCACTGGCGGATCACCAGGTTGACGCTCAGGTTCAGCCGCTGCACCCGTCGTAGCGGCGGATCCGACTTCACGTCGTCCTCGATCGCGTCCAGCTCCTTCGGCAGCCGAACCATCAGGAACAGCGTGCTCAGCAACGTGAACGCGAGCACCGACAGCACGATGAACGCCACCGGCATCCCGGCGAACACCTGCCACATCTCGGTGTTGATGAACAGCACCAGCGAGAACACCAGCAGCAGCGGCAGCGCCCGGATCAGGCTGGTCAGCGAGTTCGCCAGCTCGCCGACGATCCGCCGCAGACTCCAGTACGTCGTCGCGATCAGCCCGTAGCCGACCACGACGTACACGGCGCCGACGAGCAACAGGTTGCCGACGGCAATCCCGAGGAACTGGTGCCACTGCTTCTCCGGAACCAGTGGCAGCAACGCCGGCAGCACCACGAAGACCGCCAGCTCAGGCAGTCCGAAGCGGGTTGGCAAGGACCAGAACGGCCGCCGCCGGTACAGGTTCAGCAGGCCGAACGCGCCGACCAGGATGATCAGGCCCGCGGCCGCGCCCAGGACGTTCACCCACCACTTCCACTTGAGTGACGTGGCGCCGAGCATCTCGACCAGGAACACCAGGGTCAGCAGCGGCGCGGCCCGGTTGAAGATGTCGTGGGTCGGCGAGAAGTCCTCGATGAACAGCGGCAGCCCGGCCCGCCGGAACCGCTGTTCGTACCGGACCAGCTCCCGAGGCGTCCCCATGCGAACGAACTCTAGACCACCGGGAATACCAGCAGGCGAAAACCCGTTTTCGTTAGCAAAGGTAATGAGTTAAGGTAAAGGTATGCCGGAAGTCGTAGCGCAGCAGGTGAAGAGTGACGTAGGGCTCGTGAGTGCCCTGCGGTCGTCCACGCTGCGGTTGTCGCGGCAGATCCGGCGTCAGCGCGAACCCGGTCACGACCTGACCGCGAACCAGCTCGGCGTCCTCGGCGCGTTGTCGAAGCACGAGCTGATGACGATCGGCGAGCTGGCCGCCCACGAGCAGGTGAAGCCGCCGTCGATGACGCGGATCGTGTCGAACATGGAGGAGGCCGGGCTTGTCGTCCGGCGTCCGCACCCGACCGACAAGCGCCAGGTCACCGTGGAGCTGACCGGCAAGGCCGACGAGCTGATCCTTGCCAACCGCAAGCGCCGCGACGAGTGGCTGCACGCGAAGCTCAAACAACTGACCCCTGAGGAGCGCGACATCCTGCGTAAGGCAGCACCTGTTCTCGAGCGGCTGGCGGCCAAGTGAGCCCCACTTTCCGCGCCTTCCACGTCCGCAACTTCCGGTTATATGCCACCGGCGCGATCGTCTCGAACGTCGGCACCTGGATGCAGCGGGTCGCGCAGGACTGGCTGGTCCTCGAGCTCACCCACTCCGGTACGGCGCTCGGTATCGTCACCGGACTCCAGTTCGCCCCCGCCCTCCTGCTCGGCCCGTACGCCGGCCTGGTCGCCGACCGCTTCCCCAAGCGCAAGCTGCTCCAGATCACCCAGGTCTGGATGGCGATCGCGGCCCTCACCCTGGGCACCCTGACCGTCACCGGCCTGGTCGAGCCGTGGCACGTCTTCGTGATCGCCTTCCTCTTCGGGATCGGTACGGCGTTCGACGCGCCGGCCCGCCAGGCGTTCGTGGTCGAGATGGTCGGCCGCGACGACCTGTCCAACGCGGTCGGGCTGAACTCGGCCTCCTTCAACGCCGCCCGCCTGATCGGCCCCGGCCTGGCCGGCCTGCTGATCCACTGGATCGGCACCGGCCCGGTCATCATCGTCAACGGCCTGAGCTACGCCGCGGTGATCCTGTCGCTGCGCCTGATGCGCACCTCCGAGCTGCACACGCCGAAGGTCGCGGCCCGCGACAAGGGGATGATCCGCGACGGCATGCGCTACCTGTGGCGCCGCCCGGATCTGATGATGGTCCTGGTCACGGTGGCCTTCGCAGGCATGTTCGGCCTGAACTTCCAGCTCACGTCTGCCCTGATGGCGGTCGAGGCGTTCCACAAGGGCGCGGGGGAGTACGGGATTCTCGGCTCGGTCCTCGCGATCGGTTCGCTGTCGGGCGCGCTACTGGCCGCCCGCCGGGTGCGGATCCGCGCCCGGATGGTGATCGGCGCGGCGATCGCGTTCGGCCTGCTCGAGGTCGTGAGCGCGGTCATGCCGACGTACCTGACCTTTGCTTTGGTCCTGCCGCTGGTCGGCCTGGCCTCGCTGACCATGCTGACCACCGCGAACGCGACCATGCAGCTCAGCATCGAGCCGACCATGCGTGGCCGGGTGATGGCGCTCTACATGACCGTTCTGATGGGCGGTACGACGATCGGTTCGCCGCTGATCGGTTTCGTCGGGCAGGAGCTCGGCGCCCGCTACTCGCTGATCGTCGGCGGCGGCCTGACCGCGCTCGGCGCGATCGGATCGGTGCTGTACTTCTCGCACCGCCGCGGCCTGTCGATCCGCCCGCGCCTCTTGCCCCGCCCCCGCCTGGAGATCCTCCCGCAATCCGAGCTCCTGGCCGACAAAGCCGTAGTGGACGTCCCGCAGGCTGTTGGTGCGAAGGAACCGACCTCCGACCCGCGCGTCGCCTAACCCGCGCCGCCTAACCCCGCGTCGCTTAACCCCACGGCGCCTCGCCCGCTTCCGGCCGCGAGCTAGGGCTGCACGCGGGTGAGCAGTCGCGCGGCGAAGAACAGCGCGTCGAGTTCACCCTCCGGAGCGATCCGCACGGCCGCCGGATCGTGTTTCGGCTTCGGGCGGTCGAGCGGCGTCTGCGCCGTACCGACCCGAACGAAGCCGGCATGCCGCCCAGCGCGCGGTACCCACTCGACGCCGAGGATGTCCGTCAGCGGTACTGACCGCGGGTTGCCGTCCGCCTTCTTCCGCCGCGTCGCCGACCGCGGATAGGCGAACATCAGCAGTCCTTGCGCCACCGCGACGGTCGCGTCCTTCCCCTCGAGCGCATCGGCCGCCGGCGGGGTCGCAACCAGCCACCGGGTCGCCGCAGTCTCCGGTACGGCGCGCCGCGCACGGGCGATCCGGATCTCGGACGCGAGCCGCTCGGCCGCCGCGAGATCGTCGACCTCGAAGTGGTAGATCGCCTCGAACGAACCGCCGGTCACACTCAGCAGGGGGTCGGCGTGCTCCCGCAGCTCGAGGCGAAGCTCGCCCGACACGTCGACACCGCGCAACGCCTCGACCGGGATGACGCGCTCACCCAGTCGGGGTGAGGCGTCGTACTGGACCCGGATCGTGCCGGTGCCGTCCCACTCGAGTACGCCGTGGTTGGTCTGCAGCAGCATGTTCACCAGTTGATCAGGGACCGCAACTTCGCGCCGAAGAACAGCGCGTCGGTCTCGGCCAGCGGGTCGGTGATCAGGGTCTCGGGGTCGTCGACGGCCTTCGGCCGCTCGGCCGGGGTGTGCGTGCTGGTGATCCGCAGGTATCCGTTGCTGCCCCACATGTTCGTGATCGGCGCCCACTCGACCGCGCGGATCTCGGCGAGCGGCAGCCGCCACGGATCGCCGTACGACTTCTTCGCCTTCGACGCGCCGAAGCCGTAGTCGAAGACCAGGTCCGAACCTTCGAGGGCGAGTTTGACGAGCTGACCCTTGATCCGGTCCGGTGCCGGTGGTGGCTCGACCAGCCAGCGGTCGGCCGGTCCGGGCGGCACCTGGTGCAGGGCGATCGACGTACGGATCTCCTGGGCGTAGTAGTCCGCGAGCAGCCACTGGTCGCTGTCGAAATCGAACCGGTAGGGATCGATCAGCTCGTCCAGCTGCCCACCGGCGACCGTCAGCAACGGGTCGGCGCGCTCGCGCAGCAGCAACCGGATGGTCGGGTCCTCGGTGCCACCCGGCATCACCAGATCGACGCCGGTCAGCGCCTCGACCGGGATCGTCCGGTGCCCGAGCTTCTTCAGCACCATCTTGGTCAGCGTGCTCTTCTGCTTGATCCAGGCGCCCTCGTACCGGAGCTGGACGGTGCCCAGCCCGTCCCAGACCAGGACCGCGTTCCGCCCGCGCAGCTCGTCGCCGCTCAACGCCTCCACAGGACACCATCCTGGACGTCCACGGGGTCAGTTGGGCGACAGACACATAATGGGGTGTGACCCATTACGATCTCGTCGTCATCGGTACCGGCTCCGGCAACACGATCGTGAACCACCGGTTCGCGGACTGGAAGGTGGCGATCGTCGAGCGCGGTGTCTTCGGCGGTACCTGCCTGAACAAGGGCTGCATCCCGACCAAGATGTTCGTGCACACCGCGGACGTCGCGGCCACGCCGGCCGGGAGCGCACGGTACGGCGTCGACGAGGAACTGATCGGGGTTCGCTGGCCCGAGGTGCGGGACCGGATCTTCGGCCGGATCGACCCGATCTCCGGGGCGGGCTCGGAGTACCGGCACCACAACGCGGAGAACGCGAACGTCACCATGTACGACGGCACCGGCCGGTTCACCGGGGTCAAGGAGTTGACGGTCGATGGCAAGGACGGCGGGACCAGTGTCCTGACCGGGGACCGATTCGTGCTGGCCGCCGGCAGTCGGCCGATCCTGCCGCCGATTCCGGGGCTCGAGGAGACCGGGTACCACACCTCGGACACGATCATGCGGCTCGAGGAACTGCCGCGCCGGCTCGCGATCCTCGGTGGCGGTTTCGTCGCGGCGGAGTTCGCGCACGTGTTCGCCTCGTTCGGGGTCGAGGTCACGCTGATCGCGCGGTCCGAGCGGCTGCTCCGGCTGGAGGACATCGACATCTCCGAGCGCTACACCGAGATCGCGCAGGACAAGTACGACGTACGCCTGAACCACGAGACGATCCGCGTCGCCCGCCGTCCCGACGGCTCGATCCTGCTCGGGATGCTCTGCCCCGACGGCTCCGAAGAGGTCATCGTCGACGAACTCCTGGTCGCCGTCGGCCGCACCCCGAACGCCGACCTGATGAACCTCGAGGCCACCGGCGTCGAGGTCGACCACGAGGGCCGCGTAGTGGTCGACGACTACATGCAGACCGCCGTCGACGGCATCTACGCCCTCGGCGACGTCACCTCGCCGCTCCAGCTCAAGCACGTCGCCAACCACGAGGCCCGCGTCGTCAAACACAACCTCCTGAACCCCGACGACCGCATCCAGGCCGACCACCGCTTCGTCCCGCACGCAGTCTTCAGCTCACCCCAGATCGCCGCCGTCGGCCTCACCGAGAAGGAAGCCCAAGAACAGGGCATCGACTACGTCACCAGCACCCAGAAGTACGCCGACATCGCCTACGGCTGGGCCATGGAAGACACCACCGGTTTCGCCAAACTCCTCGCCGACCCCACCACCGGCCAACTCCTCGGCGCCCACATCATAGGCCCCCAGGCCCCCACCGTCATCCAGCCCCTGATCCAAGCCATGTCCTTCGGCCTAGGCGCCTACGAAATGGCCCGCAACCAGTACTGGATCCACCCCGCCATGCCCGAACTCATCGAAAACGCCCTCCTAGGCCTCCCCCTAAAACCCAAGAACTAGCTACGGTTTGCGTGCTGACGCAATACGTGGATCTCTGACGGCTTCGGTAGTTACGGTCATGACCGAATCAACTGCTACCGAGGAGGTCGGATGCGAGTCAGGGGAATCGGGAAGCGTTTGGGTGCGGTGGTTGCGGCGATGATCGCGGCTGTGGCGCTGGTGCCGATGGCGGCGGGGCCGGCGCAGGCTGGGGCCAACGGGGCGACTGCGTGGACACCGCAGCTCAGCTGGATGGATTCACAGGAGTTCGTCTGGCGGAATGTGCCGACTGGTCAGCGGGACGCGAAGCTGCGGAACTGTTCGGTTGCCAATGGGATCGCCTGTGTGTCGGTGGGGCAGGGCGACGGGATGCACAGCATCTTCCACCTGTTCAGGTGTGGGGACCGGACGCTGTCGAACTTCATCGATGCGCTCGCGGTGAAGAACCATCAGACCGGTGGGGTCGAGGTTCGTTTCTGGGGGCCTCGCTACAGCACGGGCATTCCCGCGAACAACAGGATCACGACGGTCCCGGATTACGCGACGAACGACTTCGACCACATTCGGGTCTGCTGAATTCGCTTACTGACGGAAGGCTGCGACGACGCGGGCGAGGTCGTCCAGGGTGTCGAAGTCGGGGACGCTGATGACTGCCTCAGTGACTCCGGCTTCGGCCAGTTCGCGGAAGCGGCCGATCTGGTCGTCGACGGTGCCGGCGTTGACGGTTGCGGCGTAGCGGGCCGGGTTCTGGTTGCGGGGTCGCAACCGTTCGACCAATGCGTCCACGTCGTCGCCCACCAAGGCGGTCGACAGATGGGTGATCTCCACCGGGCGATCCGTCAGCGAACGCACGTACGCCGCTCGCTCGCGCACCGCCGCGACATCGCCGAACACATTAACCGCATCGGCGTACTTAGATGCCAAGCGCAACGTTCGTCGCCCACTACCGCCAACCAGCAAAGGCAATCGCTCTTGCAACGGTCGCGGATAGCAAGTCGTGTCCGGTACGTCGAGCACGCGGCCGTGGAACGGTTTGTTGCCTGGTCCCCACAACACCGGTAGCAACTGCAATGCATCTTCCAGCAACGCATACCGGTCGGCGACCGGCGGAAACGGCCACCCGTAAGCCTTGTGCTCGGCCTCGAACCACGCCAGGCCGACACCACACACCGCACGCCCACCACTCAGTACGTCGAGAGTCGCGGCAATCTTCCCCAGGTGAGCGACATTGCGGTACGTGATCCCGGAGACCAGCGTTCCGAGCCGGACTCGCGTCGTACAAGCCGCTAGGTAACCAAGTGTCGTCCAGCTCTCCAGGAAGTCGTCCCACGCACGACCTACCTGCGGGATCTGCCGGAAGTGATCCATCACGTAGATCGCATCGAACCCAGCAGCCTCCGCCCGCGAGGCCACCTCTCTGACCCACGACGCCAGCCCTGCCCGACCACCCTCGAACCGGCTCACCTGCAACCCGAATCGCAACCCGACCGGCGCCGAGTCCTGCCGAGCAACCGCAGTATCCGCCGCGGCAAACGCTGACGGTACGACGCGGACCGCGACAGGCTCCAGGATGTCGTCGTACCCCTCGTCCGGCAGCTCTTTCTTCGTCACACCCCAAGCCCGAAGCTGCCCGGTGAGCACATCGGCCGGAATCCGTTTGGACCTCGAGCGATTCCGCCGCCGGCACTCGGCAGCGGGCGTGTCGAAAGCTACCGCCACACAAGGCATTGCGGCCTCACGAGCCTGCCGCAACCACTCCAGCCGCCGCGGGCGATCCATCCCGAGGGTGTCGATCACCGTCGTGAGGCCGCGCCTGATCCGTTGCGACACGACGGTCTCCAGCAGTGCGAAGGCGTCCGCGCTCGCCGCGAGGTCGTCCTCGCCGGAGCCGACCAGCGCCCGCAGGCGATCGCTCGACACGATGAGATCCGCGCCGAAGCGCTCTGCCGCCCAGGTCGACTTCCCGGCGGCACCTGGGCCGACCAGGACCACCACGCACGGAGACGGCAGCCTGTGGTCCACAGCTCACCATAAACTTGCCGGATGCGATTGTTCGTGGCCGTTGTGCCACCCATCGAAGTTGTGGAGGATTTGAGCGAGTTCGTCGCACCGCGGCGGGAACATCCGGATGACGACATCCGATGGTCCGCGGGCGAGCACTGGCACATCACGCTGGCCTTCTTGGGCGACGTGCCGGAGTGGAAGACCGATGAGTTGGGGGAGCGGCTGGAGGCGGCCGCCAAGCGGCAGACGCCGTTCCCGTTGAGCCTCAGCGGGGCCGGGGCGTTTCCCGGCGTACCGGATGCGCGCGTTTTGTATACGGGAGTCCGGGACGAGACCGATGCGCTGAAGCACCTGTCGAAGACGACCCGGGCTGCGGCAAATCATTCCGGGGTGACCGTGGATGGGCGGAAGTTCGTGCCGCATCTGACACTGGCGCGGTTCCGTCGGCCGATGGATGTCACACGCTGGGTAAGGGTCTTCGATACCTACAGTGGCGCCGAGTGGACGGCCGGAAGTCTGCAGTTGATCGAGTCGCGATTGGGCGAGGGCGTGGGCCGAAGTGCGGCGTACGCCACAGTGGGCGAATGGGAATTCTTAGGTTAACCTCAGGAAGGTTAGCCACTCCTAAGGTAGGCCTAAACGGTTACGGAGCCTTTCTGCCATGCTCGCGAATTACCTGATCGGCCTGCGCGAAGGCCTTGAGGCGTCGCTGGTTGTCAGCATCCTCGCCACCTTCCTGGTCAGATCAGGACATCGCGACCGGCTGAAACTGGTCTGGATCGGAGTCGGCGCGGCATTGGCCGTGGCAGCCGCCGCGTGGGGGTTGCTGCAGTTCGTGACCGCGCTGACCGCCCGGTCCTTCACCACCCAGGAGACCGTCGGCGGGATCATGTCGATCCTCGCCGTCGGCTTCATCACCTGGATGATCTTCTGGATGCGCAAGGCCGCGCGCAGTATCGCCAAGGAACTGCGCGACCGGATGGGTCAGGCACTCGCGATCGGCTCCCGGGCCGTCGTGATCCTGGCCTTCCTCGCGGTCTTCCGGGAGAGCATCGAGACCGCCTTCATCGTGTACGCGTCGGCCGCCACCGCGACCAACGCGGGCCCGTTCGCCGGCGTCCTGCTCGGGCTCGCGACGGCCGTCGTACTCGGCGTGCTGATCTATCGCGGCGCGGTGAAGATCAACCTGGCGGTCTTCTTCCGGTGGACGGGCGCGGTGCTCGTCCTGGTCGCGGCCGGCATCTTCGCGTATGGCTTCCACGACCTGCAGGAGGCAAACATCCTGCCCGGCCTGCAGAACCTGGCGTTCGACATCTCGCACGTCATCCCGCCGGACAGCTGGTACGGCGTACTCCTCAAGGGCATCTTCAATTTCAACCCGGCGCCGACCGTGCTCGAGTCGATCGCCTGGCTGGCCTACCTGGTGCCCGTGCTGGTGCTCTATTTCCGTCCGGTTTCCTCATCACCTGTTCAGGAGAAGCATGTTCCCGTCCAAGGCTCATAAGGCCACTGTCGTCGGCGTCGTACTGGGGCTCGCCGCCCTCACCGCTTGTGCCGAGGACAAGCCCGCCGCGTCCGACGACGGCACCGGGCCGGTCACCGTCAAGGCGACCGACTCGGCGTGCGACCTGAGCCGCCGCGACGTGAAGTCGGGGACGAGCACCTTCTCGGTCTCCAACGGTGGCAGCAAGGTCACCGAGTTCTACGTGTACGCCGATGGTGACCGCGTGATGGGTGAGGTCGAGAACATCGGCCCGGGCCTGAAGCGCGATCTGATCGTGGAGCTGCCGACCGGCAAGTACCAGGCGGTCTGCAAGCCGGGCATGGTCGGCGACGGGATCCGCGGCGAGCTGAACGTGGCCGGTGACGCGCCCGCGCAGGTGGACGAGGACACCCTGCTCAAGCAGGCCACCGAGAGCTACCAGCGCTACGTGAACTCGCAGGCGGTCGCCCTGGAGCAGAAGACCACCGAGTTCGTGGACGCGGTGAAGGCCGGCGATGTGGCCAAGGCGAAGGCGCTCTTCCCGGTCTCCCGGACCTACTGGGAGCGGATCGAGCCGGTCGCGGAGTCGTTCGGCGACCTGGACCCGAAGATCGATGCCCGGGTCAACGATGTCGAGCCGGGTACCGAGTGGACCGGGTACCACCGGATCGAGCAGGCGCTGTGGGAGAAGAACACCACGGCCGGAATAGCGAAGTACGCCGACCAGCTGCTCGTCGACGTGAAAACCGTTGTGTCCAAGGCGAAAACCGTCAAGCTCAACCCGCTGCAGCTCGCGAACGGCGCCAAGGAGCTGCTCGACGAAGTTGCCACCGGCAAGATCACCGGTGAGGAGGACCGCTACTCGCACACCGACCTGTGGGACTTCCAGGCCAACGTCGAGGGTTCGCAGGCGGCGATCCAGGCGCTCCGTCCGGCACTGCAGAAGCGCGACCCCGCGCTCGTCACGGCGCTGGACACCAACTTCAAGGCCGTCTACGCGGCGGTCGACAAGTACCGCGACGGTGACGGCTTCAAGCCCTACAACGTGTCCGAGGCGGAGAAGAAGGAGCTGGGCCGGGTCGTCGACGGTCTGGCCGAGCCGGTCTCCAAGGTTGCCGGAGTGATTGCGAAGAAATGACGACTGAAGACGCTCCCCGTAAGGGCATCTCCCGCCGCGGCCTGTTCGGCGCCGCGGGAGCCGCGGTCGCGACCGGCGTCGCCGGGTACGCCGTACATTCGGCGCTGTCCGGCGAGGAGTCGCAGGCCGCCGACAACACCGGCCCGGTCGAGTTCCACGGACCGCATCAGGCGGGGATCGTCACCGCCGCGCAGGACCGGTTGCACTTCGCCGCGTTCGACGTGACCACGACCAAGCGCGACGAGCTGATCGCGCTGCTGAAGGAGTGGACCGCCGCGGCCGCGCTGCTCACGGCCGGCCGCGACATCGGCCAGTACGGCGCTGTGAACGGCCCCGGCGAGGCTCCGCCGGAGGACACCGGTGAGGCGGTCGGCCTGCCGCCGGCCCGGCTCACGTTGACCATCGGGTTCGGGCCTTCGTTGTTCGACAAGCGGTTCGGGTTGGCCTCGAAGCGGCCCGCGGCGCTCGTCGACCTGCCGCACTTCATCGGCGACGACATCGAACCAGGCCGGTCCGGCGGCGACATCGCCGTACAGGCTTGTTCGGACGATCCGCAGGTGGCGGTGCACGCGATCCGCAACCTGGCCCGGATCGGGTTCGGCCGGGTCGCGGTGCGCTATTCGCAGCTGGGCTTCGGGCGGACGTCGTCGACCTCACGGGCGCAGACGACTCCCCGGAACCTGTTCGGCTTCAAGGACGGCACCAACAACCTGAAGCTGGAGGACGCCGAGAAGCTCGAGCAGCAGGTCTGGGTCCAGCCCGAGGACGGCGCCGAGTGGATGGCTGGCGGCTCGTACCTGGTGTCGCGCCGCATCCGGATGAACATCGAGATCTGGGACCGTACGTCGCTCGGTGAGCAGGAGACGATCATCGGTCGCGGCAAGGGCACCGGCGCCCCGCTCGGCAAGGCCGAGGAGTTCGACGCGATCGACTTCGTTGCCAAGGGCTCCGACGGCGAGGCGAAGATCCCGATGGACTCGCACGTCCGGCTCGCGCACCCGCAGTTCAACAACGGCGCCGAGCTGCTGCGGCGCGGCTACAACTTCGTCGACGGCTCAGATGGTCTAGGCCGGTTGGACGCCGGCCTGTTCTTCCTTGCCTACCAACGCGATCCGCGCAAACAGTTCATCCCGATCCAGACCCAGCTCGCCCGTACCGACACCCTGAACGAGTACATCCATCACGTCGGGTCCGGCATCTTCGCATGTCCCGGTGGTGTCACACCTGGCTCGTACTGGGGCGAGAAGCTCTTCGCCTGAACCACCGGTTCACTACATTGTGCCGGTGAGCAACCAGCAGCCGCCGTACGGCCAGCCCCCACAGCAGCCTTACGGCCAGCAGCCGCAGTACCAGGGTCAACCGCCGTACGGGCAGCAGCAGTACGGCGGTTACCCGCCCCCGCCGCCCCCGCCGTCCGGGAGCAACAAGACGATCCTGATCGTGTTCACCGTAGTAGTCGTCATGGTCGTCCTCGGCGCCGGCATCTTCGTCGTCAGCCGCTTCACCGGCGGCTCCGACGACACCGCCACCACCCAGCCGTCCCCGTCGACGTCCCAAGAGCCGACGAACGACGCCCCCACCGACCCCAGCGCCACCCCGTCGGACCCAAGCGACACCCCCACCGCACCCGCCAGCACGCCGTCCGCTGGGGCGCAGCCCTGTCGCGGCTGCATGGCGGGGATCACGGTCAACGGAAGCATCAAGGCGCTCAAGGCCAAGGGCTACGTGTGCAAGACCGACGGCTCCCGCGACATCCAGTGCTCCAAGGGCAACCTCGATGTGACGGTCTACCCCGACTACACGGAGAAGGCCTACGTCGAGCGCATCCAGGTGAGCGGCGGGTCGAGTGCCAAGGTGCAGGACTGCCCGCAATGCATCAGGGGCGCCGTCGCCGCACTGAAGCAGGGTCTGCCGAGCGTCCTGCCGTTGTTCATCCCGAGCGCATCCATCCGCAAGGAGCTGATCGCGTTCGCCGCGCTGGGGTCCGCTGTGCCGGCGTCCGGCCCGAGTGCGGTCAGAGATCTCCCGATCGAGGGCAGCTATCGCGCCTCGACCCACGGCTATAGCGGGGCGACGGTCGGAAAGAACGGCAAGTACTCCTCGTACTACTCCACGTCCCTGTACGTCGACGGCTGGTCGGGCTAAGGCTTGGTGCGCAGGAGGTTCAGGACGATGCAGGAGAACACGAGGGTGTTGTCCTGGTTGTAGAGCTCGGTGCGGGTCCGGACCAGGCCGCGGTCCGGCTTGGAGCGGGAGCGGTCGGCCTCGAGAACCTCGGTGGTGAGGCGGAGGATGTCACCGGGGCGGACCGGCAGGTGCCAGCGCAGTTCGTCGACACCGGGGCCGCCGAGGCTTGCGACCTTGGACAGGTATTGGTCGGCGTACAGGCGCATCATCAGCCCTGCCGTGTGCCAGCCGCTGGCGATCAGGCCGTGGTACGGCCCGTTCGCCGCGGCGGCCGGGTCCAGATGGAAGTACTGCGGGTCGAACCGCTGGGCGAATTCGATGATCTCCCCCTGGCCGACCACGACCCGTCCCGGATGTTCGGTACGGGTCCCCACCCTGTAATCCTCGAAGTACATACCCTCCAAGATACTGATGACACAATTACTTGACTGCTCCCGCCGTCACACCGGCGACGAAGTGGCGCTGGGCAAGTAAGAAGCCGATCACGACCGGGATGCTGACCACGAGGGCCGCGGCCATGATCTGGTTCCAGTAGATGTTGGTTTGCGTCGAGTACTGACGGAGCCCGACCGACAGCGTGCGATTCGCCTCCGTCGTCATCACCGAGGCGAAAAGGACCTCACCCCACGCGGTCATGAACGAGTAGATCGCGACCGCGATCACGCCCGGCCGCGCCGCCGGCAGGACGACCCGCCAGAGCGCGCCCATCGGCCCGCAGCCGTCGACCAGCGCGGCCTCGTCCAGCTCGCGCGGGATGCTGTCGAAGTACCCGGCGAGCATCCAGATCGAGAACGGCAGGCTGAATGTCAGATACGTGATGATCAGCCCGAGCCGCGTCCCGACCAACTGCAGCCCGAACTGGTTGTTGATGTTCACGAAGATCAGGAACAACGGCAGCAGGAACAGCACGCCGGGGAACATCTGCGTCGACAGCACCGTGGTGGTGAAGACCGTCCGCCCGCGGAACTTGAACCGCGACACCGCGAACGCGGCCAGGATCGCGAGTGCCACCGAGAACAGGGTCGCGACCACGGAGACGATCGTGGAGTTCACGAAGTACCTTGCCAGCGGCACCGTTTTCCACATGTCGATGAACGGCGCGATGGTCAGGTTCGACGGCCACCAGGTGAACGCGCCCTGGACGTCCTTGAGCGGTTTCAGCGACGACGTCACCATCACGTAGAGCGGGATCGTCACGAAGAGCCCGAGCACCACCAGTACGACGCCTCGGTAGATCTTGAAGCCCTTGGTCTCAAGCACGGCGGGTCTTCCTTCCCGTCACGAAGAGGTAGATGCCGGTGACAATCATCAGGAAGATCAGCAGCAGCACGGACATCGCGGCGCCGGAACCGAAGTTCCAGGTCAGGAACGACGCGTTGTAGATGTGGAAGGTGATCAGGTCACCGGCCGGCGGCTGCGCCGTACCGAACAGCACGTACGGCGTGTTGAAGTCGCTGAACGTCCACAGGAACAGCACGAGCACCAGCACCAGGTTGACCGGGCGCAACGCCGGGAGGGTGATGTTGCGCCACTGCCGCAGATTGCCCGCGCCGTCGACGGCCGCGGCCTCGTACTGGTCGCGCGGAATGCTCTGCAGGCCGGCCATCAGGGTGAGGAACGCGAACGTCCACAGCTTCCAGGTGGCGACCGTGATGAGCGAGAACAGGGCGTTGCTCCCGATCAGCCAGAACGGCTTGCCATCGGCCCCTAGTTGGGTCAGCACGTGGTTCACCGCACCGGTGTCGCGCTGCAGCATGAAGTTCCAGGTCAGGATCCCGGCGTACGCCGGAAGCGCGTAGGGGACCAGGAACAGCGTGCGGACGAGGCTCCGGCCACGGAACGTCGGCTGCAGGGCGACCGCGGCCGCCATACCGAGAACCCAGGAAAGCGCGACCGTGACGAGCGAGAAGATCAGCGTGACGCCGAACGACTTCAGCAGCCCTTCGCCGACCGCGTTGTCGAAGTCCAGCGCGACCTTGTAGTTGTTGATCCCGGCGCTCGGCGCGGCCGACCAGTTCGCGATGAAGAACTTGGTCAGCTTGACGAAACTCATCCAGATCCCGACCAGCATCGGGATGATGTGGATGACGAGCTCCATCAGGACCGCCGGCGCCACCAGTGCGTAGGGCAACCAACGGCTCAGACCAGGGCGGTGTTCCGGGTTGGACTTGCGAGCCGGCGGCTTGGTGACCGCCGGCCTCGCTTCGTGGGTGGCGACCGACATCAGTTGCCTGCGGCCACTTGGTCCTCGGCCGTCTTCAGCGCGGCCCTCACCTCGTCGGCGCTGACCGTTCCACCGGTGGCGATCTTGGCGAACAGACCGTTCATCGCCTTACCGACAGTGCTCTCGAACTGGTCCTCGGCCGGTACCAGCGGCAGCGGCTTGGACTTGGTGTTGTAGATGTCCTGGAAGATCGCGGCCTCGGCGGCGTCGGTGGTGAACACCGGCTTCGCGTCCTTGAGCACCGGCAGCGACGAGAACGGCTTGCCCAGCGTGGTCTGGGTCTGCGCGTCCGTCATGTACTTGACGAACTTCAGCGCCGAGTCCTTGTGCTTGGTGTTCTTGAACACCGACAGGTTGATTCCGGCCACGTGGCTGGCCACCGGCTCGCCGCCGGCGGGCGCGGGGAACGGCACGACGCCGTACTCGCCGGCCTTCATGCCGTTGGCAACGATCGAGGAGTCGGCGTTGTTCTGGTTGATCACCATCGCGACCTTCTTGGTCGCGAAGTCGTTGACCGACTTGGTGCCGTTGTCGTACTGCGCGTTGGACGGGTTCGCGACCTTGTCCTTCTGCATCAGGTCGAGGTACCGCAGCACGCCCTGGACATTGCCGTCACCGGTGAAGGTCGGCTTGCCGGAGGCATCGAACCAGTCCGCCTTGTTCTGCGCGGCGTTGATGAACGCGAAGTGCACGTTCTCGGTGTAGCTGCCGGCCGCGAGTGCCATGCCCCACTGGTTCTTCGCGGGGTTGGTCAGCTTCTGCGCTGCACTGACCATCTCTTCCCAGGTCTTCGGCGGCTGCAGCCCGGCGGCCGCGAACATCGCCTTGTTGTAGTACAGGCCGTAGGCCAGACCGTAGAGCGGGACCGACGTGACGTCCTCGCCTGCCTTGCCGCCGGTCGCCAGAGCCGTCGGCACGAACTTGTCCTTGCCCCCGATCGCGGTCATCGCGTCGTTGTCGAACGGCAGGAACGCACCGGTCGCCTGCAGGGACGCCGCCCAGGTGTTGCCGATGTTGACCACGTCCGGCGCCTGGCCGGAGGTGATCGCGGTCTGGATCCGCGTCTGCAGGTCGTTCCAGCCGATCACCTCGAGGTTGACCTTGATCCCGGTGTCCTTGGTGAACTGCTCCAGCACCGGGGTCAGGACCTGCTTGTCGTTGTCCAGGCTGGTGCCCTGGTTACTGGCCCAGTAGGTCAGGGTCTGATCCCCACCCGAGCCTCCGTCGGAGCCGGAATCCCCGCCTCCACAGGCGGCCAGGCTCACTCCCAGAGCGGTCGCCGCTACGGCGGCTACAAGCGAACGCAGTCTCACGTCGGACTCCTCGTCCTCGCGCGGTCATGATGTGCGCCCACTATGGCCCTAACCGGTTAAGTTTCGAAACCCTAACCGGTTCAGTTGCGTGACCTTTGTTACTCCCTCGTGACGTGGTCGCCACTGGGTGCGAGTGCGCGCTCGCCCAGCGTAGTCAGCTGTGCGCGGGACCTGAAGAAGTGCGCACCCGCAGGAGACCCGGGGGAGCCTCGAGGTGGAGCTCCTGCTGACCGGCGGCGAGGCGGAGGAGGAGGTCGGCGGCGGCCCGCCCGCGCTCCATCGTCTGCTGGTCGACGGCGGTAATGCCGGGGCCGGCCAGTTCGCACAGCGGCGAGTCGTCCCAGGCGAGGATCGAGACCTCGCCGGGTACGTCGATGCCCAGCTCAGTGGTCACGCGGAGAGCAGCGACCGCCATCAGGTCGTTGCCGAGAATGACCGCGGTCGGGCGGTCCGGGCCGGTGAGCAGGCGCCGAGTGTGGTCGGCGCCGTCCTCGAAGCGGTAGTTGCCTTCGACATGCCGTACGACGATGCCGCGAGCCTCGGCGTACTCGCGCAGGAGTTGGACGCGAAGCTGTTCGTGGATGAAGTGGAACGGACCGCTGACATGGGCGATCTCGCGGTGACCGAGCTCGGCGAGGTGGTCGAGCAGCAGCGTCACCGTCTCGTCCGGGCGGCTGATCAGTCGCCCGACGCCGTCCTCCGGAGCGTTGGAGCTGACGACGACGCACGGTACGCCGAGCTCCTTCAGCAGGGGGATCCGCGGATCGTTCTGGTGCTCGTCGAACAACACGAACCCGTCGACCCGGCCCTGCCGCGACCAACGCCGCAGTACGTCGAGGTCTTCGCCGTTCTCGCCGGTGAGGCGCAGCAGGAGCGACGAGTCGACCTCGTTCAGGTACTGCTCGATGCCGACCAGAGTGCGCATGTAGAACGCCTCGGTCGAGATCAGTGTTGGGTCGCGCGCGATCACGATGCCGATCGTCCGCGTCCGGCTCGCCGAGAGCGCGACGGCCGCCGAGTTCGGGTGGAAGCCAAGCTCCTCGGCCAGGTCGAGCACCCGCTGGCGCGTCTCCTCGCTGACTCCCGCGCGGCCGTTCAGCGCGTACGAGACCGAGGCTTTGGAGATCTGCAGTTGCCGCGCGAGGTCGCTGATCGTGACCCGATGACCACGCCGCCCAGCATCAGCCGGACCGTCGGCGTCAGCGCCGTCGGTCAAGGACTCGGATGTCGTCATGCACTCCCACCCCGCATGGCGGGAGAGTAGCAGCGCATTCTTCGGGGGAGCGTGATTCCTGAGTGTTGGATAGCGTTATCCCATGACCTCAGTGGAGCCGTTGCGACTGGATTTCCTGCCCTGGGAGTACGCCCGGACCGCCACGCCGGCCGAGCGCACCCGCCAAGCCGACCGCCAGGCGCGGTTGAGTGGCGAGGTGGTGCTGGCCGCTGACGTGTACGTCGCCGAGTCGGCCGCCGTCTACTGCGACGAGCTCCACCTGGGCGACCGCTCCTACATCGCCGCCCACGCCTACGTCACCGGCCGGATCACCCTAGGCGCCGACAGCACCATCAACCCCTTCACCGCCGTCCGCGGCAACGTAACCATCGGCGACGGCGTCCGCATCGGCGCCCACAGCTCCATCCTGGCCTTCAACCACGGCACCACCCCCGGCGAACCCATCTTCCGCCAACCCCACACCAGCCGAGGCATCACCATCGCCGACGACGTCTGGATCGGCTCCGGCGTCACCATCCTCGACGGCGTAACCATCGGCCCCCACACCATCATCGGCGCCGGCGCAGTAGTCACCAAAGACATCCCCGCCGACACGATCGCCGCCGGCAACCCAGCCCGAGCCCTCCGCTCCCGCCTCCCAGACGAACCCGCGCCCGATCACACCCCGGGCGCCACCTCAACCACTCACGCCGCGGGCGCCACCCTGACCACCTCCGGCCCTGCCTCGACGACCACCTCCCTGGGGGCGGCCCCAGCGACCGACTCCCGGGGCTCGTTGCCTCCTGCCCCCATCCCCCTCACCGCCTTCGCTGGGCAACTGCCTTCGGCCCTCACCGCCTTTGCAGCACGTGCGCGCGGCCAGGTGGACGACGTACTGGCTCGGTCGTGGGACGGCGAGCGGTTCGTAGACCGGCCCGGTCTCGACCACCAACCGGCGGTCCGCCCGTGGTGTGACGCCATCGAGATCGCCGACCTCCTCGTACGACGTGCTCCCGCCGGCCACACCCGCGACGACCTCGTCCGCCGCCTCCGCGCTCGCCAGGACCCGAAGACCGGACTAGTTGCCCCAGGAGACCTCGCGGACGCCGGTCTCACGACCCCCTCCGACGCTAAACTCTCAGTCCTGCAAGGCGAAGCCCCGTACCACATCCTGTGCGTCGGTTACACCCTCCAAGTCCTCGGCAGCAGCTTCGAGCACCCCATCGACACCACCTTCACCACCGCCGAGCTCGACAACTTGCCCTGGGCAAGAAATGCCTGGTCCGCAGGTGCGGCAATCGACGCGCTAGGTACGGCGATCGCCCGCAACACCCACGACCACAACGAATCCAATGGCCTCGACCAACTCATCGGCTGGCTGACCATCAACGCCGACCCGAAGACCGGCACCTGGGGAAGCCCGCACCCCGACGACGGCTGGCTCCAAGTGGTGAACGGTTTCTATCGCCTCACTCGCGGCACCTACGCTCAGTTCGGCCTACCCCTCCCGTACCCCGAACAAGTCGTCGCCACGATCCTTGCCCACAGCAACGACCGCCGCATGTTCACCGGCGACAACGACAACGCCTGCAACGTCCTCGACGTGATCCACCCACTCTGGCTCGCCCGCAAACAAACGTCGTACGGCGAACAGGAAGCCCGCCACTGGGCCGAAGACCAGCTCAGCCGCATCCTCACCCGCTGGGTCGACGGTGAAGGTTTCGCGTTCGCACCCAACGGCACCGACGACCGCGCGATCCCCGGCCTGCAAGGCACCGAGATGTGGCTCTCGGTCGTCTGGCTGCTCGCTGACTACCTCGGTCACTCCGATGCACTCGGCTACCACCCCCGCGGCGTACACCGCCCGGAGCCCCTCATCCCTCCGCGAACCACCCCGTGGCAGTAGGACTCTGCCCGAACCGCCCCACATAGTGGTCGAAGAAGACCCGCGACGTCAGCTCCCGCCGACTCGACACCCCGACCTTCTCGAAGATCGCCTTCAGATGGTCCTGCACCGTGTACGGCGACAGGTGCAGCCGCCGCGCGATCTCGGCCGTGCTCCCACCGCTGAGCACCTGCTGTACGACGCCCTGCTCCCGCTCGGTCAATCCGTACGCCGCCACCACCAGCGGGATGATCTCAGCCGGCCCGGCCGGTGCAATCGTCACAGCGATATCCGTGGTCAGCCCCGCCTGCCCACGCACCCGTGCCGCGTTCACCGTGAGCCACTCACCGGACTGGGTGCGAACCTGCATCTGCGGCACCCACTGCCCGGCCACGTCCCGCGCCGCCGCCAGCACACTCAGCACGGGGACCGGGAGCCCCGACCACAGCTCACCTCCGAGCTCCTGGATCCGCTGCTCGGCCGCGTCAGTCGCCGAGATGACCTGGTCAGCAGCGTTCAGAATCACCACTGCGGTTGTCGACGACAATTGCGAGCGCTGCAGGTCACCGACGATCAGACCGCGCCGGAGCCCGCGGGTCAGTACCGGCTCGATCCGGTGCATGAACGCAGCCTCGCCCGGTGAGAAGCCGGTGCGCCCGTTGGTGCGGTACAGCGTGACCACACCCCACATCCGGCCACCGGACCTCAGCGCACTGCGCATCTCGTGCGGGATGTCGCCTCTGGTGAGGACATCCCGGTACCGGCGGCTCAGCTGCAGATTGCCCTCAGTCGCCTCGGCCAGAATGCTCACCCCGACCGGCTGCCGCGCCAGATCGACGAAGCGGTTGTAGTCTGGATCGCCGTACTCGACCGCGAAGAACTCGTCGTTCGTCAACTGCTCGAGATCGTGCATCACCGCACCGCAGAGCAGATTGGTCGCCGGGTCCGCCGTACCCATGCACAACGAGTCGAACGGGATCGCCTGCTCCAGCAGTTCCGCGGCCTCCTGGCAGAAGTCGTCCCATCGAAGCCCGGCGTTCGCTACGGTCTCCAGACCGGTGTACGCCGACTCGGCGCGGTAGGTCTTCATCCCGCCAGCCAGCCGTTCGCATCGAGTTCGTTCTCCATGCGGCCGGCGTAGTGCTCGAAGAAGATCCGCGACTGCAACTCACGCCGACTCGACACACCCGTCTTGTCGAACACAGCCTTCAGATGGTCCTGCACCGTGTACGGCGACAGGTGCAGCCGCTGCGCGATTTCCGCCGTACTCGCACCACTGAGCACCTGCTGTACGACGCCCCGCTCCCGTTCGGTCAGTCCATAGGCCGCAACGATCAGCGGAATGATCGCCGCCGCACCGGCGGTCTCGATGGTGACTGCGATATCGGACGTGACGCCATTGGGCCCGCGGACCGGCGCAGCGTGCACGGACACCCACTCACCCGACCGGGTGCGCAGACGGACGTGCGGTAGCTCCGGTGGTCGGCCAGGAATACCGCGGGCCGCGGACACCACCACTGCAACCGGTACGGGCAGTCGCGACCACAGCTCACCACCCAGATCGACAATCCGGCGCTCGGCAGCCTCAGTGGCCGACACAACCTGATCAGCCGCGTTCACGATCACCACCGCGGCTCCGTGCGCACCCTGGCGGCTGTTGAGCTCGCTACTGATGAGGCCGCGCCGCAGACCGGTTGCCATCAGCGGCTCGAGGCGATGCATGAACTCGGCCTCACCCGGCGAGAAGCCGGTCCGGCCGCGGAACCGATAGAGCGTGTAGAACCCCCACATCCGGGAGCCTGACCGGACTGCACCGCGCATCTCGTGTTCGAGGTCGGCCTGCTCCAGGATGAGCCGGTGCCGTTCGCTGCGGTCCGGCCGGCCATCGGTGGCCTCCGCGAGGATGCTCACCCCGACCTCCCGGCGGGCCAGGTCGGAGAACCGGTTGATGTCATCGACGCCGTACTCGTGCTGCAGGAAGGCGATCTCGTCAGTGCCTTCCATCCTGGTCTTGACCCGCCCGGTCAGCAGGCTGGTGGCCGGGTCAGCCGGTCCCAGGCAGACACCGTCGTTGGGGATCGCCCGGTCCAGCAGCTCGATCGCGGCCAGGCAGAACTCGTCCCAGGTCAGCCCCGCCTCGGCGGCGGCCTGCAACCCGGCCCGGGCCGACTCGGCGTGATAGGCCTTCACCACGCCAGTGTGACCTCGACCGGGCCCGATTGGCATCCCAGGAAGCTGGGGGTTGCCCGATCGGGCGATGCGGAAGCACCCAGAAAGTTGGGATACCGCCGGGGGAGCGGCTGCCGGAGGGTTCTAGTCATGATCGAGGAACTCCGAGAGGTACTGACCGGGCGACTGGTGACGGCGGCCGACCCGGCCTGGGGGCAGGTGCGGCCCGCGTGGAACCTGACCGTGGACCAGCAACCGCTGGCCGTGGTGGAGGCCGCCGGGCCGAGTGATGTCGAGCACACTGTGGCATTCGCCGCGGCGCACGGCCTGAAGGTCGCGGCGCAGGCAGGGGGACACGGCGCAACCCGTGCGCTCGACAACACGATCGTCGTGCGCACCAACGCGCTCGACGACGTCTGGGTGGATTCGCATGCCCAGATCGCCAGGGTGGGGGCCGGAGTTCGGTGGGGGACGCTGCAGACCGCTCTGGACGGGACGGGGCTGACCGGTCTGCCGGGGTCGAACGGGGACATCTCCGTCGTCGGGTACTGCACCGGCGGCGGGTTGTCCTGGTTCGCCCGGCCCTACGGGTCCGGTGCGGGCAGTCTGCGGGCGGCCGAGATCGTCGACGGGGCTGGGGCCCGCCGATGGATCGACGACTCCACCGAGCCGGACCTGATGTGGGCGCTGCGAGGTGGCGGCGGCAACTTCGCCGTCGTCACCTCGGTCGAGGTGGAACTGCATCCGGCGCCGGAGATCGTGGGTGGGCGGTTGATGTTCGCAATCGACCAGGCCCCGGCCGTGTTGGCGGCGTACGGGAAGGCCACGCTGGAGGCGCCGGAACACGTGACGCTGTGGGCCTATCTGACCCACTACCCGCCGGCGTTGCAGCTGCCGGAGGTCGTCCGGGGCAAGTCGTTCTGCATGATCGACGCAGTGGCGCCGTACGACCCGGAGGCGCTCGAGACGGCACTGGCACCGATCCGGGCCGCGGGGACGGTACTGGTCGACACCATCGGACCGCGGGAGTCCAGTGGGGTCGTCGAGATCACGCAGGAGCCGATCACTCCGGCCGCGGTCCTGCTGACCACCAGCACTTTTGACGAGGTCACACCGGAGCTGATCGATACGTTGCTCGAGTACGCCGGGCAGCCGTCGCTCATCTCGCAGGTGCAGCTGCGCCACTTGCGCGCCAGCGACGAGGTCATCCATCCAGGCGTCGCGTCGGCCGACCCGACCGCGCAGTACATGCTGCTTGCGGGTTCGATCCTGCCGGTGCCGGAGCTGTTCGGCTCGGCGCAGCAAGCGCTGGGGGCGCTGAAGGACGCGGTGTCGCAGTGGCATGCAGGTGACCTGCCGCCGTCGGGCCTCTCGTCGTGGAGCACGCTGCAGGACAGCTTCACCGAACCGGACCTGGCGCGGCTCCGCGACATCAAGCAGCGGGTCGATCCGGTGGGCACGCTGGTGGGGAATTACCCCCTGCCGTGCTGAGTAGTGGGTGGGGGTCCATTAGCCTGAGCCAGTGGATCCCCGCACACGCCGCCTGGTGGTATCGCTCGTTCTGGTAGCGCTGGTCGCCATGGTCATCGTGGCAGCGCTCGTCTGACGTGAACTAACCTTCTGGCGCATGACCCCCACCACCACGCGGTCGTCGTACCTCATGCGTGCGGGCCTGGTCCGCAACGTCCGATCGGGTGAGCACCTGACCACCTTCGTGGTGTCGGGCGTGGCGACGGTGCTGATCACCCGGCTGATCCTCAGCCTGAGCGGCTACCCGCAGATCGGCGGCAAGGGGCTGCACATCGCGCACGTCCTGCCCGGCGGTGTGCTGATGCTGGTCGCGATCTCCCTACTCCTCGGGTACGTCGGTCCGGTCGTCCGGCCGGCTGCCGCATTGGTCGGCGGGGTCGGGTTCGGGCTGTTCATCGACGAGGTCGGGAAGTTCGTGACCTCGGACAACAACTACTTCTACAAGCCGACGGCCGCCATCGTGTACGTCGTCTTCGTGCTGATCGTGCTGGCCAGCCGGTTCCTGTCGACCCGGCGGCCGATCGACCCGCGCGAGGAGTTGGCCAACGTGATCGACCACACGGTCGAGGGCGTCGCGGGCGGATTGTCGAGGCAGCGGCGGGCGCAGGCCTCGGAGCTGCTCGGCCTGGTCGGACCCAGGGTGCAGGGGCGTCGGGAGACCGCGGCACTGCTCGAGGCGTGTCCGCCGGACGAGGTCGAGCTGGCAGCACCGGTGGATGCCGCCTGGCAGTGGCTGCAGCGGACGTTCGAGCGGGTGGCGACACATCCGAAGGCACCGACGGTCGCGGTCGTGGTGCTCGCCGTACAGGCGATCGGTGCGCCGCTGATTGCGATCTCGGTGGGCAATGGACTCGTGCAGCTCTCGGTGTCCGGTGTGATCGTCGGGAGTTTGCTGTCAGCAACCTTCACCGTGCGCGGCGGGCTGCAGCTGCGCAACCAGAAGCGGCTGCGGGCAGTCCGGTTGTTCGAGCTGGCAGTGTTGGTGTCGCTGCTGATGACGCAGGTGTTCCAGTTCGCCGGGACGCAGTTCGCGGCGGCAGGCGGGATGCTGCTGGACCTGGTGCTGCTGGGTCTGCTGCGTGCTGAGCGGGACCGCCTCCAGCGTGAGGAGGAGCTGGCGAAGAAGACGCCGGCCGCGACCACGCCGCTGGGCCTGCCGCCCGATCCTGGGGCGCCGCGCTTTCCTGAGGACCCTTCCGACCCGGTCTGATCCCTCTCGGTTGTCCACAGGTTGCGAATCGGTCGTCGGGAACGGGTGGAATCGCTGCATCTTCTCTGGTGACAAAGCCGACGGCGGCGGTCACGGACCGTCGCCCACGACACGGAGAAGACCACCATGCTGCGAGTGCTGCTCGAGGACGACGACTACTGCGACGTCCCGGCCGATCTGATGACGTTCGACGACGGGGCCGTCGTGTTCTGGCGGGACGGCGAGGAGGCCGGGCGGCATCGTCAGTCGCGGATCCGCTCCCTGGAGCTGATGGACAGCCGCTCGATGACCCGCAAGATCAAGGCCGCCCGGCGCAACCACCCGAAGGCGTTCCGGCCCTGGACGCCGGAGGACGAGCAACTGCTGACCGACATGTTCCGCAACGGTGCCGGCAAGGACGAGCTGATCGGTGCGCTGGGCCGCCAGGAGGGCGGGATCGCGACCCGGTTGCGGGGTCTCGGGCTGCTGCTGGACGACCAGAAGTTGCTCTGAGTCCGATGGCCGCCACCGCCTGCCGACGAGACCCTTTTGTGATCAGCCGGAGGCGTCGGACACAATGGCGCGATGCAGGCAGAGGTGGATCCGGCCGGACACCAGGACACGCCGACCGCGGACGCGGTGGGTGAGCTGGGCGCGTGGGAGGCGATCCACGCCGCCCTACTGGACCGGACCGGCCTGGTGCGCGCGGTCGCGTCCGGCCGGCGCCGGGGTCTCGACCAACCGCCGTACCAGCGGCTCGAGCTGCGGTATGTCGACCTCAAGGGGCAGCGCCACCTCCAACTCACCGAGTACGACGAGCGCCAGGCCCACACCCGGAACTTCGTCGGCGCGGAGGTGCCGGAGGCGGTCGGCAAACTGCTCGCCCTGCCGTACGGGACGTGGCACGTCGAGACGACCACCGAGACGCTGCGGCTGCGCTACACCAAGAAGGGCAAGGAGCTGCTGCACCGGCAGGCGGACAGCCGAGAGCAGTCGACCAGCCACGACCGGGTGAAACAGCGGGTGCTCGATCCGGCCGCGCCGTTCCTGATCGAGCTTGGGATCAGCGACCACCAGGGCCGGGTGAAGCCGTCGCGGCAGGCGAAGTACAAGCAGATCGAAGAGTTCTGCAAGCTGCTCGAGCCTGCGCTCGAGGAGGCGATCTCGGCCGGCCGGATCGCGACCGGCCGGCCGCTCCAGGTGGTCGACCTCGGCTGCGGCAACGCCTACCTCACGCTGGCCGCGCATCACCTGCTCACGGCGGCCGGGCACGACGTCCGGACAACCGGTGTGGACCACAACCCGACCGCGCGGAAGCGGAACACCCGAGTCGTCACGGCGCTGGGCTGGCAGGACGAGCTGCGGTTCGTGGATGCCACGATCCAGGCGGCCGAGCTGGACGTCCGGCCGGATGTAGTGCTGGCCCTGCATGCCTGCGACACGGCCACCGACGACGCGCTCGCGCGGGCGGTCCAGTGGGAGGCGCCGCTGGTGCTCGCAGCCCCGTGCTGTCATCACGACATCCAAAAGCAGCTGAAAAGCGTCACACCACCGGCGCCTTACTCGTTGATGACGCGGTATGGCATCGTTCGTGAGCGGTTCGCCGACGTCCTGACAGATTCGCTCCGGGCGGCGGTCCTTCGACAGGTGGGATACCGGGTGGAGGTAGTGCAGTTCGTGGACAGCCAGCACACGCCCCGCAATCTGCTGCTCCGAGCCGCCCGGACGAACGCCCCGGTGACGCCGGACCTCGAGTCCGACTACGCGGAGCTGATCGCCGAGTGGCAGGTCAGTCCACGCTTGGCCGAACTCCTGCTACCGGAGGTACGTGCGTGAAGCTCCTTCGCTCGGCCTTCGCCCTCGCGGCCGCGACCTGCCTCGCACTGTCCGCCGCCGCGCTGCCCGCCGTAGCCGCGGACCCGAAGCCGCCCGCGCCGAAGAAGCTGTTCACGATCAGCGACCCCCGCATCAAGGAGTCGTCCGGGCTGGCCAAGAGCCAGAAGTACGAAGACCTGTACTGGACGGTGAACGACTCCAGCGACTCCGCGCGGGTCTTCGGGGTCGACACCGACGGTGACGTGAAGGTCGTCCTGAAGTTCAAGGCCGAGGTGCGGGACGTCGAGGCGATCGCCGTCGACCGCGAGGGCACGATCTACATCGCCGATATCGGTGACAACACCAAGTCCCGGGACACCATCGAGATCTACACGATCCCGGAGCCGTCCAGCCTCGAGAACGCTGAGAACGTCCGGTACCACCGGTACGACTTCGAGTACCCCGATGGCCCGCACGACGCCGAGACGCTGCTGGTCCAGCCCGAGACCAACGAGATCTTCATCGTCACCAAGTCGAGCAAGGGCGGCGCGATCTACTCCACGCCGGGCCGGCCGTCGCGAGAAGGCACCAACAAACTCACCAAGGTCGCCGCCGCCCCGGCCGGCACGTTCACCGACGGCACGTTCCTTCCCGACGGTCAGCGCGCAGTCCTCCGCACCTACGTCGATGTGGCGACCGTCGCCTGGGGCGACGACAAGCCCACCCTCGTGGCCCGCGGTCCGGTCCCCCTCACCCAGGGCGAATCCGTAGCCGTGGGCGAGGCTGACAACACCGTCCTGGTCGGCAGCGAAGGCTCCAACTCCGCCGTCTACCAAGTCCAGGTCCCGGCCAAGAAGGCGACCGCCAGCCCGCCTCCCGCTTCCTCGGCACCACCCAAGGGCTCCAACAACAACGACGCCGGAGCCGGTGCTGCCGACAAGAACCACAACCTGCGCTGGATCATCATCGGCGCCGCCCTGTTCGCCCTGGTCGTCACCGTCCTGACCTTCCCGCCAGGCCGCCGCGAACGCCTCGACCGCATGGCCGAGAACGCCCGCCTCACCGGCCAGTCACCCACCCCGAACCGCCGCCGCCACAGTGCTTGAACGATCCACCGTTAGAAACCTTCTTAGCATGACTGCAACCTGTTCCTGATTTACCGGGACTCGGCTACCGTGCGGAGATGCGCAGCTTCCGTCGGTGGTTGTCGATGCTCCTGGCAGGCTCGAGCGTGCTCGCGCTGGCGGTTGTCCCAGCGTCGGCCAGTACGACGGGGACTGTCGTCGTACCGCCGGGGGTCTCGGCCGGTGTGGCGGTGTTCGACCGGCAGACCGGGCAGTTCACCGAGTCGCTCAACCCGAACCTGCAGTTCCGCTCGGCCTCGGTAGTGAAGCTCCTGCTCGCCCTCGACTACCTGTGGAACCGCGGACCGACGTACGAGATGCCGGCAGCCGACCGATCCCGCCTCGAGGTGATGCTGCGCCGCAGCGATGACGCCGCCGCGTCCTACTACTGGGATCAGCTGGGTCGCTCGGCCATCATCGACCGGATGGTCCCGCGCCTAGGCCTGACGAACACCGCAGGCCCGCCCGCCACCCACCCAGGCTTCTGGGGCTACGCAGCCTTCACCGCAGCCGACACCGTCCGCATCTACCGCTACCTGCTCGACCAAGCACCGGCTCCCGTGCGCACCTTCGTCATGGGCAACCTGCACCAAGCAACCCGCTACGGCACCGACGGCTTCGACCAGTACTTCGGCATCCCCTCCGTCTTCGAACCCCCGTTCGCCATCAAACAAGGCTGGTCAGGCTTCCCCTCCGCCAATGGCGTAGCCGGCGTAGACCTCGTCAAGGAAGCCCTCCACACCACCGGAACCCTAGGCCCCAACGACCGAACCATCGTCGCCGTCTACACCCTCCACCCCGACAGCACCCCCTACGGCAAGGCCTACACCGACGTAACCCGCCTAACCCGCACCCTGACCGTCCCAGGAGCCGTCAAATCCCCAGGAACCTGGTTCACCACCACCGGCTCCGGCGTCCGAGTCCGCTCCGCCCCCAACACCACCAGCACAGTCATCGGCACCCTCCCCACCACAGCCGACGTACTGGTCACCTGCCAGAAAAAAGGCCAACTAGTCACCGACCCACCCCACACCAGCGACTGGTGGGCCTACCTCCCCAAATACCGCGGCTACGTAACCAACATCTACATCTCCACCGGCACCCCCAAACTCCCCAACACCCCCGACTGCTAACCCACCGCCCCACCCCGCTAGCCGATATTTTTTCGGCGCCCACGCCCGACAAACTTCCGACGAGCCGAACAAACCCACCTCCCCACACCCCAGCCCCAGCCCGTCAGCCCCAGACAACGCAAACCCCGACCTCACCCCCATCCGTGCGCCGAGCAGTTCGCCCTCGCCGCCATGGCGACTCGCGTGACGGGCAGCTCACCCTCGCCTCAACCGCGCGCCGGGCTGCCTGCCCTCACCACAAACCCGTCGGCCGGGACCGCCTGGTGCGCTGGCCAGTAAGTTCTTCGCGAATGGCACCCAAAAGTTACCGACCGGCGGCGATCGTGCTCCGATCGATCGGACGCGCGCGAAGCACCTGGCGGAGGCCGGCTGCAGCCCAGCCACCATCTCGTGGGTTCACCCATCAGGTGGTGGGTTTTGTACCCGCATGCGAGTGCAGAACCCACCATCTCGTGGGGTTACCCATCAGATGGGGGATTGGGGTGGGATGTGAGTGGGCGGGTGGGGATGGGGGCGGTGGGGCGGACCGCCGGCACTCACCAACTGCCCGTGGAGGGGGGAATCGGGGGGTGGGTGAGCGTG